>JBELHN010000009.1:29818-92517 GCA_042091395.1 Colwellia sp. | reverse complement strand
AAAGTAGAGAATTAAACATGGTCACAAGACGAGAATTTACCTTAGGTTTAACAGCACTTGCGTTTGCCGGTTTAACTGGTTGTAATTTAGGGACTAAATCGAGCCAGCATTTAACCAAGCTCAGTAAGGGCTATGGCAAACTTATTGAAGATGTGAATGGTTTATTAGATTTACCCGAAGGTTTTAGTTACCAAATCATCTCACAATTCAATCAGTTGATGAGTGATGGCATGGCTGTGCCTGATAGGGCTGATGGTATGGGGTGTTTGCCGCTTGATGATGAGCGCGTTGTACTGGTTCGTAACCATGAGTTAAAGCCGAAGCACCTAACTAAACAACCTAAATCAATTCAACAACATAAAACGACTAAGGCTTATGATACTTTTGCTAATGGGGTTGCCTTACCTGGCGGCACCAGCAATATCATTTATAACCTCAAACAACAAAAAGTAGAACGTGAGTTTATTAGTCTTACTGGCACTATTCGTAATTGTTCAGGTGGTATTACCCCGTGGGGGACCTGGTTAACGTGTGAGGAAACCTTAGCCAAGCCCGACGGTGAAATTAGCAAAGATCATGGTTATATTTTTGAAGTGCCTGCCAATGCAACAAGCTTGGTCGATGCTATACCGTTAAAGGCCATGGGCCGTTTTAACCATGAGGCGGCAGCGGTTGACCCTAAAACTGGTATCGTTTACCTCACAGAAGATAAAGGCGATGGCTTATTTTATCGCTTTGTACCCAATACGTATGGAAAGCTAGCCGAGGGCGGCCAGTTGCAAGCACTAGTTATTAAAAATATTCCCCAGTTCGATAGTCGAAATTGGCAAAATGCCGATGCTGAGCTTTTTAACTGGCTAGATGCTGAGTGGGTAGATATTAACAACCCTGAAAGTCCAAATGATGATTTACGTATGCAAGGTTTTGACAAAGGCGCAGCCTTGTTTGCTCGTGGAGAAGGCATTCATTGGGCTGACGGGGAATTATATTTTTGCTGTACTAACGGCGGATATAAAAAATTTGGCCAAATTTTTCGCTATCAACCAAGCATAACCGATAATAAAGGTGGTCGTATCCAGTTGTTTTTAGAAAGTGAAGATGACTCATTGTTTAATTTTGGTGACAATCTCACCGTAACACCACAGGGGCACTTATTAGTGTGTGAAGATGCCTATACTGATACGGTTAACAATCACTTAAGAGGGGTGACTCCAAAGGGAGAGCTGTACAATTTTGCTCTATTACGCACACAAACCGAACCAGCTGGAGTGTGTTTTTCGCCAGATGGCAGCACCCTATTTGTCAATGTTTATTCGCCAACTAAAACCTTAGCCATACGTGGTCCTTGGCATAAGGTTATAGCGGAACAAGCTTAAGCATAACCTTCATTTAAGTGCATGTATATTAGGCCAAGGGTTAGTAAGAACGGAGTCAGCTTAACTCCCTCTGCTTGAATAAAGCATGTTGCTCGCATTTTTGGAAGTAAAATCGATATTATCACTCATATCGGTTTTGCTGCCATTTATACAGCTCTACTCTAGACTTTAATTGCTTACCTATTTTACCAATATTACTTGCAGGGTAATTACCTCAATAAATCGATGATTGGGATTGCAAGTGGTGCTAAACATGCAAAGTTAATATTAATTATTGCTCATAGGAGATGTTGAATTGCCAATGATGACGATTAAAATTGATAATCCACTTTAAAATTTAAGGTAGCATCAGAGAAACTGTATTCACCTTCTTGCCATTGTTTTTTGTAAGTGAGTGCCTTAAACCCTAGGCTAGATTGGTATTAAATCTATATTGACACTATGAATTGCTAGCTGCCAATTTAAAAAGAAGGACTAATAATAGTATTTTATATATTCATTTGTTACATCTTACTTAAGCGATAATTACATCTAGTTGAGATAGTTTTTTTGCGTGTGCTGTTGATATCAAATAGGAATAAATTACATGATTTCTTTCTTAACTTTCTTAACCCCTTAAGAACTACAACATGCTTACTTACAGTTTCACCTAGTAATAAATCATAGGAACAGCAGTAAAGTTTAGGTAAATTAAGCTGGTCTTGGCAATTAAGCTAGGCTTACGACTATTTTTAGTACTCATAACTCGCTATTGTTGTATTTTTTTATGTTCATTTTATACGCAGTAGGCTAAGTTATTGGCAGCTACTTTAATCCAGACTTTTATCTCTTTAAGGAATTTTTTATGAAATTAGCCTCTTTAGCTCTTCATCACGGGTATGACTCGGAAGCAACCACGAAAGCTGCCACCACGCCAATTTATCAAACCACGTCTTATACGTTTGACAATACTCAGCACGGCGCTGACTTATTTGATTTAAAAGTGCCTGGTAATATCTACACGCGGATTATGAATCCAACCACCGATGTATTAGAGCAACGAGTGGCTGAAATGGAGGGTGGGCTTGCTGGCTTATCGGTTGCCTCTGGTATGGCGGCAATTACCTATGCTATACAAGCTATTACAGCAGTGGGTGATAATATTGTTAGTACTAGCCAACTTTATGGTGGTACTTATAACTTATTTGCCCACACCTTACCTAAACAAGGTGTTACGGTAAAATTCGCCTCAGGTGATGATCTCTCTTCTTTTGACAAGCTCATTGATGAGAACACTAAAGCGGTTTTTTGTGAGTCTATTGGCAACCCAGCAGGTAATGTTATTGATCTTGAAGGGCTAGCTAACATTGCCCATAAACATGGTGTACCACTGATTGTTGATAACACTGTGGCTAGCCCTGCTTTGTGTCGCCCTTTTGAGCACGGTGCTGACATTGTGGTGCACTCGCTAACGAAGTATATTGGTGGTCACGGTACCAGTATTGGCGGTATGATCGTCGATTCAGGTAAATTTGATTGGGTTGAAAACAAAAATAGATTCCCTATGTTAAATGAACCTGATCCTTCTTATCACGATGTTGTGTATACCGAAGCCCTTGGCGCAGCAGCTTATATAGGGCGCTGTCGTGTAGTACCACTTCGTAATACCGGCGCTGCGTTAGCGCCACACAGTGCCTTTTTGATTATGCAAGGTCTAGAAACCTTGTGTTTACGCATGGAGCGCCACTGTGACAATGCCTTAAAAGTAGCGCAATACCTTAATAGTCATGAAAAAATTAGCTGGGTGAATTATGCGGGGTTACCGGAAAGCCCTTATTATCAAGTGTGTCAAAAAATAACCCAAGGTAAAGCCTCGGGCATTTTAAGTTTTGGTATTAAAGGTGGTAGTGCAGCAGGCGGTAAATTTATCGATGCTTTGCAAATGATTTTACGCTTAGTAAATATAGGTGACGCCAAATCATTGGCCTGCCATCCGGCTTCCACTACGCATCGCCAATTAAATCCAGAAGAACTTAAATCTGCCGGTGTTTCTGAAGATCTAGTTAGAATTTCGGTGGGCATTGAGCATATTGATGACATTATTGCTGATATAGAACAGGCTCTAGAAAAAGCGTAAATCGCTAAAGCCCATGTCAAAATAGCACTTTGCTTGATCTAAAGTATTGAGTAATTGTGTACCGTTAATTATTTTTGCCGTTTAACCTAATACTGGGGTGAGCGGCAAAATTACCTTTCATATCTCTAATAAAACCGAGCCAATGCACACTTTATTCCTATACGACTCGGTTTATTGTATTAAGTTAATTCACCTTAACTAAGCAAAACTAAGCCCAATTAAGCCTAATTAAGCCCAACTAAGGCTAACAAAGTTAAAAATAAACCGATACCAATCCTATTTACCGGTAACATTTTCAAGTTATTTTTTGTATGTTTATTGAACAAAAAGTAAAGAAGTGTAAATTTTATCACACTCAATAACAATTAGTGTTTATATGAGTGTACGTAAAATTACAGGATGACTGCCAGTGAATTATAATACTAACAAGCACAGCAGAAGGCGTTTTTTACAAGCTTTATTAGCGAGTGCTGGCTCTGCTGCTATGTACTCTTCGGGTTTATTTAATCTCTTCAATGTCTCCCAAGCATTTGCCAATGATAGTGATGACTACAAAGCCTTAATTTATATATTTTTAGAGGGTGGCAACGATGCCAATAATATGTTGGTACCTAAGGGTAATAGCGCTTTAAGGTCACGCTACGAGCTCTATCGTGGCAGTTTAGCGTTAGCGCAAAGTAGTTTGCATAATTTAACTCTGTCAAAACCGGCTCAGATATATAGTGGCGATAGTCATAATGAATTTGGCTTACATGGCAATTGTGCAGCAATGGCAGACTTATTTAATCAACAAGAGCTGTCTATCGTTTGCAATACCGGTAATTTGTTAATGCCTACCACAAGGCAGCAGTATATTGATAAAGTGGTTAGTCTACCGCCACAATTATTTTCACATGCAGATCAGCAAAAACAATATCAAAGTGAACCCTCGAACCCATTTCAATATGGTTGGGGTGGACGCTTAGCTGAGTTAGTTGCGAATAAAAACAGTGATAATTCAGTATCACCATTAATTTCATTGTCTGGTTTAAATGCCTTTCAAGTCAGTAAATTTGCTGAGATTAATCCGTTTGTTTTTACTGACGCAGGTATTGCCGATCTGACTTTTAGTAATAGCATTACGGAATCAATGTTTGCAAAATTTTTTACGGCAACTGAACAAGATCATTTGATGTCAGGTAAATACAAGGATACGTTTAACAGCATGCAACAAGCTAAAACTGTGGTAGACAGTGCCTTTGCCTCTGCTGATAATAATGACATTGATTATATGCAACTATTTACCGATGCGGGGGCCGCCAGCTCTGCCATCGGCAACGATTTGCAAACCATAGTGAAGTTTATTGCTGGTAGAGGCAGTAGCCAAAATAAACGGCCGATATTTTTTGTAAACATGCGTGGCTTTGACACACATGAAAACTTATTAGTTGATCATGCTATGTTAATGCAAGATTTAAACAATGCCCTGTTAGCGTTAAACGAAGCCTTGAAAGCGCAAGGTGATTTTGACAAGGTATTAACTTTTTGTGGTTCGGAATTTGGCCGCACATTAACACCGAATGGCAATGATGAAACAGCAGGTACTGATCATGCTTGGGGCGGGCATGCCATTTTAATGGGTGGCATGGTTAATGGTGGGCATTTATTTGGTACCCATCCAGATTTACAAGTAGGGCAGGGTTTAGATGCTGATAATCAACGTGGCAGGTGGATCCCAACAACCCCAACATGTCAGGTTAGTGCGTTGATTGCCCATTGGTTTGGCGTTGAACAAGGGCAATTGTCAGAGATATTTCCATCACTAAATAATTTTGATGACCCTTTTGCCGCGAGTGCAAACTTAAATCTCTTTAAGGAGGAGTCACTATGAGCTCCCTTTATAATAATGTGTTTCAAGCCCTGTTATTGATTAGCTTAACCACAAGTATATCAATGTTATCAGCATGTGGTGGGGGAGGTGACAGTGAACAGACGGTTGCGCCAATTACGCCACCAGTGACCCCTCCAGTTAACCCACCGGTTAATCCTCCCGTGACGCCACCCATAGAGCCTCCTAACCCAGAAGAAAAAGCAAAAGTTAGTGTATCAATAATAACCGAATTAGCCATAGAAAAGAGCAATGTGTTGGCGAAGTTTAAGGTTGAGCGAACAGGTGACTCATCGGCACTAGCGGTGCAATACAGACTCGGTAATAACGACGAAAGCCAAGTCTTAGCAAGTACTGATGACTTCACCTTGGTTTACAGTGATGGTGGGGATGTTGGGGCTTCAATTGTGCTAGCAGAAAATCAAAATAGTCGCGTCATTGAATTACACCCTACCCAAGACAATATTCATGAAGTGATTGAAGTGACCACCATAACCTTGCTTGAAAATGATAATTACCAAATAACCGATGCTAATAGTGTTAGCTTACATATTGCCGACGCAGATAATAGCAGTGAAAATAGTAAGGTTTTTATTGGTTATTTTTCTGCCCAAGATGGCGCCTCAACCACCGGCAGTGGAGTATTGTCACTAGTATTACAGGGTGATAACGCACAGGCGACAATATCTTATGAATTTAGTGGCTTAAGCTCACAACAAACCGATCAACATATTCATTTAGCGCCATCAGGGACTATGATCAAAGATATTGAGGAGACCGGCTCTGTAAGTAATTACCTCTGGGATTTAGCTCCAGGCGGTCCATTTACCAGTAAGCAGCAAATGCTTGATAATTTATTTTCAGGCACATTCTATCTTAATATTCATACTGCAAATTATCCCAATGGCGAGATATCTGCCACCTTCAATTATGATGAGAATATTGCCCCTCCTGAAGATTCATTATTAACAGCAGACGACATAGAACGCGACATTGTTCGTTTTTTAACGCAAGCGACTTTTGGAGCAACACCTGATGATTATGAGCACATTAAAAGTCAAATCAATGCTGACGGTAGTAACCGAATTCAGGTCTATGAATCATGGATTGAACAACAAATGGCACTACCAACAAGCAGTATGTTAGCTTTAACTGATAAAACGAATGACTTTTTCCCTGATGAAGATGGTTGGTTTGCCAGGAGAGATGCATTTTGGCCTATCGCTGTTTATGCCAATGATCAATTAAGACAACGTATTGCCTTTGCATTGAGTGAAATTTTAGTTATTGGTGATGGTACTACTACCATTCGAAGAGCTTTCAGAGGTACTGCAGATTATTGGGATACCTTGGCTGACAATGCTTTTAGTCACTATAACCTTTTGTTAGAGCAAGTTTCGCGGCACGCCATTATGGGAAGTTGGCTTAGCCATTTAAAAAATGCTCAAGCAGATGAAGTTCTGGGGATCTACCCCGATGAAAATTTTGCTAGGGAGATTATGCAACTATTTAGTTTTGGCTTAGTTCACCAACAAGCTGATGGTAGTGTAAAACTCGGTGATAACAATTTACCGCAGGCTACTTATGATAATGCAGTAATTAAAGCATTAGCCAGAGTGTTCACTGGTTTGAGCTTCTCTAAAGTCAGTAATGACGGAAGCATGGTTGATAACGTTAAATTTAAGCTTGGTAATAAAGCTAATACTGATCAGTTTCGGTGGACAGAGCCGATGAAGTTTTTTGTTGATGAGCATGATTTTGCTGCCAAAACCTTGTTTAATGACGGTAATCAAGTGGTTAAAATTGCAGCGACAGAAGCCAGTTTACTTAACGCTGACAACGAACTTAGCCAAGTTATGAATGCTATTGCGGCCCACCCAACAACAGCGCCTTTTATCAGTTATCGGTTAATTCAACGTCTCGTGACATCTAACCCAAGCAGTAATTATGTGCAAAGAGTAAGTTTGGTGTTTGGCCAAACGGGAGATTTGACTAAAACCATTAAAGCGATTTTGTTAGACCCTGAAGCAAGAAACCCCGCGGTTACTACATCAGCCAGTTTTGGCAAAGTAAAGGAGCCAATCTTAAGGTTTAGTGCATTAATGCGATTACTCAATGCATATTCGAGTATTGATTTTAGTGCTGACGGTATGGATTTTCCAGAGAAAACCAGCTACGCAGCAAAAGCTACCTTGTTAAGGCTAGGTGAATTACCTATTGGCCAACGAAACTTGGGCTCGGCATCAGTGTTTAATTTCTTCTCTCCTGATTTCTCGCCCTCAGGGGCACTTGCTAGTCAATCCCTAGTGGCACCTGAATTACAGCTAATGACAGAAAGCAACCTAGTAAGCACTATGAATGCATTTGGGCTATTTATTTCTCAGGGATTGGCGAGGCCAAGTTATCGTTTTTCTGAGTACGAAAAAGAGGACTTACTGGTAAAACTAGATAAGCAAGTACTCACTAATATTTGGCAGCAGGCATTAGGTGCTGACGAAAATAAAGCCAAGACTGTTATTGATTATTTAGACTTTTATTTAAATGCTGGCAAGTTGAAATTGGTAGCTGATAATTCAAGTTATCACGCATTAATTGATGCCATGTTAGCTTCACCAGCTATTCATGAAAAAATTGATATAGCAATTTATGGCGTAGTAAATGCTCCTGAAAGTATTGTGCAGCACTGATGCAAGACATTACCATGTTATGATGCGTAAAATGGCTTGTAGTTTTTGTATATAGATCTTATTACATTTCGCAAAGCCCATATTTTTCCAAGGCTTTGCGAAATTTTATGATAGATAATCAAGCCTTAAAGACCCAGGGTAATTAGTATTTAGGGCTCATTTTTTATGCTTTTTCTAGTAAAGTATTGTGTTAATAAAGGAGTACGCAAATCAATTATTCAGGCTCAGCGCAGCCCTGTTATGGTTTAAGCACAGGTACATTAACCCGCCGATGGTAATAAATGACAACAACAGTATTTGCCACCAAAATAAATTGATCCCTAGCGTATACCTAAACAAGGCTAGCAAGCCAAAGTAACCAATTACCCCATATTGTACCCAGCTGCTTAACCAGCTTAAGTGGTGATTTTTTTCAGCGACACGGATAAAGAGTCGCGATAACTTTAGGCTCATTATTGCTAGCGTTGATACCATAGCGCCAACAAAAATAAATGAGCCCCACACCAATAACTCTGGCCAACCTATGACTTGCGCCGATTTTGCTGGCCCAGACCAGAGTGCGTCCCAACTGACCGCTAATATCAATCCCAAGGTAATTAAAATTTGTGAATGATTTTGCTCTGACGTTGGCTGGGCTAACTCGCTTAATTCTGCCTTTAAATAAAGAAAGATACAGACAAATGCCAAAATGCCAATCAATGGCGTAATTTGTGGATTCACTTGCACACTCAAATGGGTTAACAAGTACCCAAACATAGGAAACAAGGTATGGGTTAACGACACCCCCGCTACCCAAAGGGCAGCGGTTTTAAAGGTTTGTAATTGGCCTGCGCGGGCAACGGTGGCAATAGCAACATCTAAGCCAATACCGAGGCCCATTAATAGGCTAGCTAAAATAAAGTCTACTAAAGGAAAGTCCATTACTTGTCCTCTACTTTAACAACAGATACCGTTTCACCCTTACTCCAATCTAAGCGAATGTCCCACTGATGAATATTGTCAGGGGTCAAGGGCGCTTGCTCTTCATTGACTTCAGACAACACATTACTTGCTTCTACCAAGGTGGCGTCGCGACCATAAATAAAACTTTGCTCATCAACAATGGTTTTATAGGCTTTATTAAGATCAAGTGCTCTGCGTCTTGACGGGGTAATCAGCTCATAAATACTGGGTTGGGCAACAACTTTTGCGCTATTTACTGAGCCATCTTTATTAAACCAGCGGGTTATCATCTCTTGGTTTTGTCTAAATTCATCACCACCACCAACACGCTCTAGATAAGTTAAAATCTCACCTTTTTGTTCACCAATATTAGGCACATCACTGATAGTCTTAAGGTTTAAATAACCCCAACCTTGTGCGCCAGCAACTTTACGTGGGAAGCTAAAAGTATCATCAATGGTTGCGCCAACACTTTTATGACAGCCGGTACAAAAGAACTGCTCTTCATTGTTTTGTTTGCGCAGTTCTCCCTGTTCATTTTCAATAAATGCCAGTAGTGTCCAGCCATGTTTATTACTTAAACCATCATCACCAAATTCATTGTAATAAGGCAGGTTTTCAAAGTGCTTTTCTTTACGTTCTAAATAGTAGCGACCTTTTAACTGTCCCGGCGTTAATAAGGTTTTTTTCTCCATATAACGGACTTCTTTCATCCGCGGCGATGCACTGATTTCGCCTTGTTTATCCACATTGACATAGCGCACCGTATGTAAAAAAGCCGTACCTTGCGGATAAAGCATATGATCGAGTTGATGCTTTGTTGCATCACCTAGGTAGTGCTTGCGCCTTTTTATCTGATTGATGGCTTTCTCTAAAATATTGTTGCCGTTTAAATCAGTGGCAAGTACTGTTTCATCCAAGGTAATGGTTGAGGTTTGTTGCGTATCGGTAATCGCCATTTCAAGCAGGGCTAAATTGGCATAGTACACATCGCGAGAGTATTGACCGTTTATTTGTCTGAATGCTTCAGGAAGCCTTATCATCACATCATCAGTTGAGCCATTGGTTGGCCAAAAAGTACTTGGCATCGGTTTATAGTTAAAGGCAACCCAGCCAGAGCCATCTTTTGCCAGGCCATGCTGGTCAAACGCTTGGCTACCTAAATGTAAATTTTTTACCTCAGGAATAACGCCTTGCCAATCAGAGGCTTTTAACTTACTGATAAAATCTGAGTAATTATCTTGGTTGATGTAGGTAAGAATGTCATTATCAGATATTTTTTCAATCGCTCGTCTTCTATCAACAAACAAATTACGCCAGCTATTACTCACGCCAATATCAGAAAAAGCATAACTGCCTTGCTGAAAACCATCATTCAATTTATTAGGGCGATCAGTCTGCTGTTGATAGCTTTGATGACAGACATAACAGGGATTATTCACCTGATCTGTTTTGGTATAACATTGCGGCGGAATAGGTGCCTCTTTATTATAAACTTGATCGGCAGCAAGCCACTTTTTGGCTGGTGCATAGTCTGCTGTGCGCTCAGAGCTTTGATAAACGTCATCTATGACGGTGCCGACTTGTTGTATTTGTGAGGTTTGTAACTGCTCACTATTACAGCCAATAATTAAAATAGAAGTTAATAGCATTAATAAAACGCTGATTGTAGATGTTTGCATGATTTGCTCTCTTTTGCTGATAAACGAAAAAAGGTGCTCAAGCGAAACTTGAGCACCTAGCCAGGAACTGACTCTTAGTCATTTACAGAAGGATCATACATCCATAAAGTATTATTCGCTTGACCACCATCTTCACCAATGAGAATGCGACCGTCTTCCATAACAACAACATTATCAGGTTGAGATAATCCGTTGGCATCACATTCTTCAATGCCTTCAACATTACGTTCGGTTGAACCCATTAATACCGGCTCTATACGGCTAACATTGTAGTCATCCATCAATGGCATGCGGTATACACCGCCACAGTCTTTAACGCGAGCATTTAGGGCAATATCGCCTTCACCATCAATCATACCTCTGTCCATATCAGCAATGGCAAAATACACATAAGCAGTGGTATTGGCATCACCATCTTCAACAAGTGTTTGCGCACGTGTGGTGTTGATGTTGATACCTTCAAATTTACGCCACTCTGCTGTTGCGCCCTTAGCTCGAGCCGCTTTTCTCGACTCAAGGAAAGCAATACGATCGTCCATGGCTTTACCGGCAGTCACAGTACTTGGGTAAGTTTCGGGCCCTTCATAACCGTCTGTTACTGCTGCAGTAGATTGCGTATCGGCTACACCATAAGTTGCCTGACCTGCAGCCCAAGCAATGGCATCGGCGTCAGTTAGGTAATTACTGCGACCTTCAACATAACTATCGGTGTCGATAGCGTCATATTCGGCAATCCAACTTTCAATTGTCGCCTCATCACCGCTGGCTAAAGCTATCCAAGTAATGTCAAAACCAGTTACCGCTGGTTCAGTGCTGCCTGCATCTTGGGTTAATTTTGCACCATATAAAGTACCAGCACTTAAATCACCGGCAGTATCTGCAACAAATTTATAAAAAACGCCGTTAGTACTATCTTGTGATAGGTACACGGTTTTTTGATCCGGCATAACTACTGCATTTTCATGTTCAAAACGGCCTAGCGCATAACGTTTCACTGGTGTAGCGGCGCCTGCTGGGTCAGTAATTTCAACAATGTAGTGATAACGGTAGGTATTAGGAAATAATGTTGCTTCCGTCGCATTACTAATACCAGCATTGATGTATTTAGCTAATTCATCACGAGAATAGTTGGTAGCGTCAGCGGGATCATTCCATGACCAACTTGCATCACCATTGTTACCCCACTCTTCTGAGGTTAATGGCGTATTCCACGGTGTAACTGAGCCAAAACAGTTAGCAACTGTGCCATAGGTACCAAAATCAAGCATTGATACGTCTGTGTTATCAACAGACCAAACACCGGTTTGGGCATCTTTACTTAACTTCATGCGGCTCATACCACCCGGGAAGTATTCCCAGTTAGTAAACAAATAGCCTTCATTAGCACCAGTTTCAATAAAACCATTAAAATCAGGCCAGCCTTCAGTTACCGTGCCGGGCTCTTGTTTACCACTTGCGCCAATAATTGCGCCCAAGCCTTCACTTAAGTTACCGGCAAAGTCATCACCATATTGACCCAATAACTTATATTCACCGTAAGCAACTTGCACGGTTTCTTTTTCGGCATCAGAAACTGGAATAGGCGTAGAAATAGCATTTTTAGGCAATCTGTTGATATTAACCCCTTGTACTACACCAACACCGCCGCGATTATGCATTTTACCGTCAGCATCTTGTTCATCATTAACTTCATCAGGATGCTGAAAGTTAAAGAACAAATCACCCGCGTTAGTAACAAATGCACCAGTGACTTCAGCACCCGTAGGAACTGTGGCCAAGCGTACTAAACCGTCTGGCTGCATAATACCACGATCGCCCGAAGCACCATCAGCACCATCAGCACCATCAGCACCGTCAGCGCCATTAGCACCATCTGCGCCATTAGCACCATCTATACCGTCAGCACCATCTACGCCATTAGCGCCATCTACACCGTCAGTACCATCTACACCGTTAGTACCATCGGCACCTATTTGACCTTGAACACCATCAATACCGTCATCGCCGTCGTTACAGGCTGATAAGGCCAATAACATTGATAACGCCATTGCAGATAATTTAAAATTCGACTTAACTTTTGACATGATATTTCCTTTATTATTTTTTAACATGGCAAGTGCCATGTTCAGTTCGCTCAAAAACTGCGTGCAATTGTGTGCGGCAATCATGACAATTTATTGACTTAAAAATTAAAGTGTTTTTACAGCTTTTTGACAGAAATACGTCAAAAATAAGAGTATGCTGAAATAGCATGTTGTTTAGCCGAGATAAGTCGCTGGTTAATTTAACAACGGGTTAATACTTTTTTATTTTAAAAATTTAAATTAATTGTTTTTTTTACGAGGGGAAGGGTGTTTTGAATATTCACCCATGTTGCAAATATTCGGATTTTGTTTTTTTAAGTATTATTCTTTTTATTAGAGCGAAGATCGCAATCACAGTTTACTTAAACCTTTTGAATATTGACGGGCAACACAGTGACAAACAAAAAAGCCTCTAACTTTAGCTAGAGGCTTTTTAATCAATGCCTTTGAAGTAATGTCAATAGACTGGTTATAAATCAGAACTAAAATTTAACAGTTAACCAGGTTTTTCCTTCATTGAAGTACAGAGTGCGTACACCACCATTGCCTTCGATATTGACCATATTGACTTGCGTAGGCCATAGCTCGCGTAAAGTACCATTGAATACTTTCAGGCCACGAACTTTTGCAGGTAACCTTGCTTCTTGGTACACCCAAAAAAACTTACCTTCCACCTCATAACCTACGTTTTCTAAGTTAAGTGCAGTATCGTTAAGAGTTTTAGCACTGAATTGATCGGCAACATAATCAGCAAACTTCTGCTGAGTTGTTGTTGAATCAAGAATATCAGCGTGTTTATCAAACAAGTGTTGCACGGCATGTTCGGTATCATGAATATAGAAACGGTGCGATACTTCTAAGCGCGTTAAGTCTTTGTTCATTAATAGGGTTGTTTCTGCTGCTTTTTGTTGATGGGCAAATGATGAATTTGCCCACAACAGCATTAACGACAGCATGAATAACAGTAATGTATGCAGTACTTTAATCACCGTTAATCACTCTTTTTTTCAGTTTTTTCGTCGACTTTTTTACTGTCTTCTGTATTGTCTTTGTCGTCGTCTTTTTTCAGCTCAGTGGTGCTATCGTGCATAATATCGCGATACACTTTACCTGTGCGTTTTTTGCTTTTGTATGCTTCTACACGAGATGGGATGATACGACGTGGGTAGTAATTATTTTCTACATCAACATCTGCTGTTTCCCAGCCAGGATCAACTGCCACCGAAACAAGTTGCTTGCTTTTCTCTGTTACGATAAGTTTACTGACTTTGTTTGGTGTACGACGCCAAATTTCAGCTGGTACATATTGAGAGTCAGTTGAACCGTCAGCATAAGTTAGCTCAAGTAGGATGGGCATAACAAGGCCACCCAGGTTAGAAAACTCCAGTACGTAGTAGTTGTTGTCTTCTTCAACGGCACGATCTAATACTTTACGCTCCCAAGGCTTCAATCCTTTTAAGAATTTCTGATAGGCATTACGCTCTTTATTGGTAACTGTAAAGCGATCATTATCATCGTAAAAGTCAGTTATGTCTTTATTGCGATCTATCCAAAGCTCAGTGTTTAAGGCTTTGTTACGCTCTACAAATAATGACGTAGGTTTGTTTAATTCAATATCGCGTAAGCGAGCAAAATCTATATCAGGGTTGTGGGTATCTAAACGCATTTGATAGACTTTATCGATTGAAATATCGACATGATCAGTACTGTAGAACCAGCCACGCCAGAACCAGTCAAGATCGACACCAGACGCTTCTTCCATAGTTCTGAAAAAGTCTGACGGTGTTGGTCGTTTAAACTTCCAACGTTGAGAGTATTCTTTAAAGGCGAAATCAAATAACTCTCGGCCTAAAATGACTTCGCGTAATATGTTTAATGCAGCAGCAGGTTTAGTATAAGCGTTAGGCCCCAATCGTAATACACTGTCAGATTGTGTCATGATTGGTACTTGTTGCTCTGATTTCATGTAACCTGTGATATCTCGTGGTTCAACTCCCCAAGGGATAGTTGGATCCCACTCACGACCAGCAACACCATCAAGGAAACTATTTAAGCCTTCATCCATCCATGTCCATTGGCGCTCATCAGAATTTACAATCATGGGGAAATAAATATGGCCAATTTCATGAATAACAACACCAATGAGGAAGCGCTTTTCAGCTTGCGAATAGGTTCTTGTACCATCATCTTGTAGTGTCGTTCTTGGGCCATTAAAGGTGATCATGGGGTATTCCATGCCGCCAACAGGGCCATTAACTGATTGCGAAGTTGGGTAGGGGTAATCAAAAGAAAAGCGAGAATATACTTCCATGGTATGGACAACAGACTCTGTTGAATACTTCTTCCATAAGTCACCACCCTCTTTAGGGTAGAAAGACATGGCCATAACCAATGGCATATCAGCTGAATTTTGTTTGTAACCCTTAGCATCCCACATAAATTTACGTGATGATGCCCATGCAAAGTCACGCACGTTTTCGGCACTAAACTTCCACGTTTTACGCTTGTTGGTGCCAGCTTTTTCGTTTTCTAAGGCTTCTTCTTCAGTGACAATAAAAACTGGTCGCTTAGCTGTTTCAGCTTGTTTTAAACGTTTACGCTGGGTTGAAGTAAGTACGCTTCTGGTATTGCTAAGCTCACCTGTGGCACTAACAATGTGGTCGGCAGGTACGTCAATTTCTACCTCATAATTACCAAATTCTAGCGTAAACTCACCACGGCCTAAAAACTCTTTGTTAGTCCATGCTTCATAATCGGTAAAGGCATGTAGGCGAGGAAACCACTGTGCAAATAAGAAAATATCATTGCCGCCTTCTCTTGCATCTTCAGGGAAGTGTTCATAACCAGAGCGAGCTGATACCGCATCCTCTTCAACAATATTAAATGCAAAATCAATTGAAAACTCGGTTGATTTACCTGGCTTAAGAGGTTTTGATAAATCAATACGCATTTGCGTACCAACAATGGTAAAGTTTAATTTCTTACCACGTGAGTCTTTAACCGCACTAATTTCATAACCGAGCTCGTTATCTGCCATGAATTGTTGGCGTCTTAGTTCACCTAAGCTTATTTTGGCAGGCGTATTTTCGTTACCTGTTTGAGTAAATGGCCCACGTCTACCAATACCACCAAAATTATTAGCAGCATTAGCGATAGAGTTATCTTTAAATATGTTTTGATCGAGTTGCACCCAAAGGTACTTTAATCGATAAGGTGAATTATTTTGGTATGTAATTTCTTCAGTAGCACTAAGGCGGCGCTTTTCTTCATCAAGTGACACCTTAATTTTATAATCGACTTTTTGTTGCCAGTACTTTTCACCTGGTTCACCCGCCGCATTTCGATAAACATTAGGGGTGGGCAGCACTTCGTCAAGTTGACGAAATTTGTCTTCAAAATTGCCTTTGGTTTGCTTAATGGCAGAAGCGTGCACATTAGCCGCAAATGCTAATGACATGATTAACGCTGAACTAATAAGTTGTTTTAAATTCATGGCTCTTTTTTCAAGTTGTAGTATAAGAAACCATTAACCCTATCATTTGCACTAGCAAAGCTTAAGGGTTAATGAACGGAGGTATGTTAACGTATAAACACATTTTGCGGCTAGTATTAGCCATGTATTAAGGTTGACCACTGAGTAAACTCCTTTTTACAGCAACCCATGCCGCAGGTATTGCAGCGATTAAAGTACAAGCAAAGATCAAGCCCAGCCAGTGCACATCAATAAGGGACATTACATTGGTCTGAGTGTATATGCCATATTTATTGAGAAAATAGCTTTGTGCCGGTATGAACCCTACATAGAGTATGAGAATGGCTAGGCCGATACTCAATATACTGATTAAAATAGCTTCGATTTTAATGATAGCGAAGATAAACAGTGGCGACGCACCAATGATACGTAGAAGTTGCATTTCACGATAGCGTTCTTTTATGCAAGAAATCAGCATTGCAGATAAACCTAGCGTGGTTGACACAAAAACTAAGGCAATAATTAACTGCATGGCCTTTTCTACCACTGCCAGTGTCTGCCAAAAATCCGACAACACAACACCGGGTATAATCGCCAGTAAAGGTTCACTACTGTTAGTATTTAGTTGACGTTGCATTGAGAAAATCATAAGTTTTGACTTTAAACCCAATAACACTGCAGTAATACTTTGCCCTTTATACGAGGGATTTAATTGTTGTTCATCGTGTTTTTTAGGGGAGGATTGCTGATCTTGTTGAGATTGGTACAAGTGCGTATTAGCCTTGTTTATTAAGGGCTGTTCAGCAGGTGGAAGGTGTAATGCGTCTAAGCCTTGCAAACTCACATGTAATGTTTTATCAACTGGAGTACCTGTAGGTTTTAAAATACCTGTCACCATAAACTGTTTATTGTGCTGGTTAAAATGAGTAGAAACTAAGCCATGGGCTAGTGTTAAGGAGTCACCTAATTGATAGCCTAAAGTTCGTGCCACATCAGCACCAATAATCAAATCAAAAACATGTTGTAATTCTTTTCCTTGGGCAAAAACCAGTGCTTGGCTAGCACCATGTTTATAGTGTTTGAAGTAGTTATTGTTGGTGCCTAACACGCGAAAGCCTTTGTGAGAATCACCCAAAGAAATAGGTATGCTCCACTTCACCTTGTTGTCTGAAGTAATATTTTCAAACGTTTGCCAATCAATATTTGCCGTTGCTGAACCCATTCTGAAGATGGAATAGAGTAATAAATTTAAACTACTTGAACGACTACCGACAATGAGATCAACGCCAGAAATCGTGGTGTTAAAGCTGTGTTTAGCCTGCTTACCTATGTGATCTATACCCAACATAATGACAATACTTATGGTCATAGCACATAGGGTTAATAAAACAGAGCCTTTGCGATTGAGTAAGCTCTTTAATGCAAGTTTGAGAAACATTAATTTGTTTTTAACGCTGCGTTAATTGCAGGTAGTGCTTGTACACGATCGAAGTGTTGGCTCAACGACATGTCATGACTCACAAAAATAAGTGTCATCCTATGTTGCGCACACAGTGCTATGAGTAATGACATAAATCGAGATCTGTTTGCTTGGTCGAGGGCAGAGGTTGGCTCATCAGCAATCAGGATTTTTGGTTTATTAATGAGTGCACGGGCAATGGCAATGCGTTGTTGTTGGCCGATACTCAGTTGATTTACTGGTTTGTACCAAAGAGCTTCCTTTATATCAAGGGTGTTTAGTAACTCATGACTTTGTTTTATCAATAATTGTTTAGATTTTTTTGTGGCAAAATGGCTAGCAAGAGAAATATTTTCAATAACGTCTAAAAATGGAATTAGGTTAAACTGTTGAAAAACATAACCTACATTATTCGCTCTAAAAGCATCTTTTTGGCTGCGACTTAATAAATTAAGCGATTTACCTAATAACTTAACATCACCTGATTGTGGTTTTAACAAACCACTAATTAAATTAAGTAAGGTCGATTTACCGCACCCTGATGGACCGTGAAGAAACACTTTTTCTGAATCAGCAACAGACCATGAGTCAATGTCTATGATTTGTTTTGAAGGTGATGAAGGGTAACTGAATGTAACTGATTGAAATGTGATCGACATTTGTTGCGTTTTAAAAGTGACTAAATTGTTATACTATAACATTGTTATTTTGTTGTAAAATGATGGCAATAATTTTCTGCATTTATCTGTTCATTCTTTGCTGAGTCAATGACGCACTAATTTTCAGCTGTTTTGTAATGGCGATAATCATAATTAACGAACTGTATTTTAGAGATTTAAGTAATGAAAAATAAAATATTTTGGGGGCTATTTGTATGTATTATTAGCTCATTAAGTTTATTTAATCATTCGATTCGCGATTACATCAGTAATATTTTTTTTACAGAGCCAACTCAAGAGCCAACAATATTTTTGCCAGCTGAGACAGGTGATGAAGAGCCGTTAATTTTAAATGCAAAATATAATACAACCGATTTCTTAACCGCAGAATGGACAGACTTAATACCAGAAAATGAGCTTTTTTTATTACTCAATCCACCCGCCTATTTAAATGAAATTGAAGATGGTTCAGTTGAAGATAGCATGTCAAAGAACAATGAAAAGTCTGTAAACTCTATCGATGAAACAGTGTCAGATTATGAAAAAGCCCTTTCATCGACCAACACTATTGCAATTCTGGATGGTGTTAGAATTCGCATTCCTGGTTTTATAGTACCTCTGGAGGTTGATGAGCAACAACGAGTAATCAGTTTTTTTGTCGTGCCTTATTTTGGCGCTTGTATTCATTTACCACCACCACCACCTAACCAAATGATTTATGTAGATATTACTCAAGGGGTTAAGCTTGATAATATTTCTGATCCTGTATGGGTGGCTGGCGAGCTGAAAACATCTGTGATTGAAAATGACATGGCTACGGCGGCCTATGTGATGCATATTGAAGCCATAAACAGTTATGAGGAAGTCGACGATGAATAGTGCTTGTCGGTAACAATGTTGGGAAACGTTTGGAAAACGGCGCTATTAAATCATGTTAACCTGGTGTCTAATTGTTGGCTGTTTTAGTTTTCAATATAATTAGACACAATTAAGCAGTTTTCAAAGACGTCAAGTTTTGTAAAAGTTGTTGTCGCCATGATTTATCTAAAGACAAACAGATAATTTCTATTTTACTTTCTAAACAAGAAGTTAAAGGGGTCTCGAAAAGGTCATTATTGACAACATTGACACTCAAACTGCCTGCATCAGTAATAACCACTGCTTTAACTCGAACTACTTTTAATGTTTTGAAAAAAGTGAATAGTTTTTCACGATCAAATATCTTATCCGATGAAAAACGCCAACCAATACTAAAAAAACCTTCGCCTTGATTTATTGCTTCAATATAGCCTGTGTTTGGTATTGGCATGATCTCAGCACTTACTGATTTATTCTCGTCATGATGATGATGATGATGGTGTGGTTTATTTTTTTGCTCGAGGTGTTGCGTTGCACCCTCTAGCCAATTAAGTGGTAGTTTGCCATGCTCACTAAAATAAAGTTGACATTTTTTGTTGGTTAACGATTTTATGTAGCTAATCAATCGTTCACTATTTTTTGTGGTATAGAGGTCGTGTTTATTGCCAATGATTACATCGGCAATCGCCAATTGTTGATTAAATGAGTCATGGTTTGTGTAGCGTTTATCATCTAAATTCCTTGCGTCTACTAGGGTAATTATTTTTTGCAACGCCAATGATTTTTGATAGTGTTGACTGCTGAGTACACCAATAACTTCTTTGGGATGACCTAGGCCAGTTGGTTCAATAAGTAAACGATCCGGTTGTGCTTGTTTTAATAGTTTGTTAAGTGCCACTTGCATCGGAACACCTGAAGCACAACACATACAACCGCCCGGTACTTCTTGTATAAATAAATCTGACTTTTGTGGTGATTGGGCGGTAATGATACTACCATCAACACCTATTTCGCCAAACTCATTAACTAACACTGCCCAGCGTTCATTACTGGGCTTTTGTTGCAGTAAATGTAATATTGCAGAGGTTTTACCAACCCCTAAAAAGCCAGTAATAATATTGGTTGGTACCGCTAAAATTTGTTTATTAGCTGTCATAAAGAAATTATTTATCTTCGGGGCAAGGGCAGTTCTCTAGGGTACGACACAGACGGAAGTTTTTAACATGGCTAATAGCAATCATGACAGCACCAAGGGTGGTTAATGCTTTTTCACCTATTTCGCCGAGGTGACTTTCACCAAAAAGTACAGCGAGCAATAGCATCACTAAGCCAGTTATCCCCAACATGGCTATAGACAGTTTTTTGTGTTTTTTACAGCCCATTTGTAAGGCAAATAGGCTAATAGGTATTACCGCAACGACCATCCAAAAATGAAATGCTTCGCCATGAAGTGATAATACAGTGAAACTGGGCAGTAACGCGACTAAGAGTGGTAAGCTTAAGCAATGGATAACACATAATGTTGACAAGCTTATTGCTATTTTATCCGTTGAAATTGGTAACGTTTTCATTATATTTACCTTATTGATATCAATTTTATGGGTTGTTAAATACTCATCAATACTGCCGCAGAGTATAAAAAACAAGACTAACAACGAAAACTCTAAAGCTAATTCAATAAGTTACGTTGTATATACTCATTTGAATTTGACAAGTAATGTCTCGTGTTAAATATTTGATGGGAAAGAATGACAACAAAAATATCAATTAATGGCATTACTAATTATTCATAAACCCTGTGATTGTTATAATATAACAAGAGTGTTGGTGAAGTAAATCTTTGCAAACGATTAGTGTTGATAATTTAACTGTAGTTATAAATGTACTATGTATACCTAATTATGGGGGGAACATATACATGTGATTTATGTTGTTAATAATGTATGTATAAATAAGAGGTGCTTGAGGAAGGTTTCATCATTGAGAATATAAATGATAAAGACTGTAGTCTAAAGATTTAGTTAAAAGTTAATGGTGGTATTATTCAGAAACAAAGCAAAGTAGATCAAAATAACACCACATACATTGGGATTTTTTAAGTAGATTTAATGTCTCGGCAGCAAAGTTTCTTGTTCTTCAAAAGGATTTACAAAATTTGAACCAACAGCAACCGCCTCTATATTTTTAAAATCTTTCAGTGTAGCGACAAGCACTGGGAACTGTGCAGGAGTCACATCAATTAGCACTAAATGTTTCGATTTACCAAGCATTTTAATTAGTGGCACAAACTTGTAATTTAATTTGTGCAGTCCAATTAAGCCAGCTTCCCAAGAAACGAAGCCAGTAAACAATGCGCCAAATAACACCATAAAGGGTAATATGGTCACAACATCGTCGACGAAATAGGTCAAGCTGAGTGAGGCTATAATGGTTAAACTCAAACCTATTAACAATCCTCTTAATATGTAGTGAACAATGTCAGTTTTAAAAATAGACAATACTGCATTAAAATTGTGCGCCTGTGCGATTTTGTCATCAACACCGTAAACATGTATATGATCGGCAGTGATTCCCTGTTTCATTAAATTTTGATGTATTTTGTCAGTATCATTAATTGAATTAGATAAATAGTAATAACGTTTCATAATATTACCCTTGGCTACATTGTACAAAAATTATACGGTGATGAATGGGAAAAGTTCACTTTTGTTTAAAAAATAAACACTCTTTTTTTAATTATATTGATATGTGTTGTGAGTTTGAGATTAAATGAAGTAAAAAGTTAATTCTATTAACAAAAATATGATTTGTTTTAAGGTTTTACTAACTGACTAACTTTATTGCATATTGCAGTAACAACAAATTCTATGTTAGCTTATTGTATTCAGTATACAATAAGCTAGCATAGAATTATTATCATGATTAAAAAATTAGTATTTAGCCTCTCACTTTTAATCGTGTTAAGTTTTTGGCAATTGCAATCCACTTTCCCGGATACAGATACAGATAAAGGTACAGTAACAGAAATCGTAAATAGCCCCATAAAAGAGCAATTGCTTCGACCACAATTGTCTGTGGTAGAGAACGAGAATCAAGTAAATACAGATAGAGCTGCTGTAATTGCTGCGCAAAATCAGCAAGATAATATTGTAATTACGGAGTCTTCTGAGCAATTGCCCGCTGATCATTATGGCACTTATCTGCCAAGGCAGCATGGACATGAACACATAAAGCACCCACACAAAGATAAATTAACACCGCCTGGTGAACCTAGAAAAATTCTACTATCTAACGATCTTGTTCGCTAGCTCAAAACAGTAAACCAATCCATATGCTGGCTGCACTTTATAGTGCTAGTTCAGGTTAAATGATTGCTTCTATTGATGAACAAGATCTTCTATTTCGAATTAAAAAATTACATTTTGTAACATTATGATAAAAATGAATAAACTTTATTTTTACAAACTACGAAATAATTCTTATAAATTTACCTCTTGAATATTGTATACAAAATATCGTATAAATAATAAGGCGAGTATGTTACGCGATTTCGGCTCAAGGGAGCAGCATTCGTTAGTGTTAGTTATTTCATCGAGAAAACTAACATGATTGCCAAGATGGATTACCTAACCAAAAAAAATAAAAATAGGCGCAACCACTATGAAATTAACAAGCAAAAAAACATTGATCGCCAGTGCGATTTTTTTATCATTAAATATGCACAGTTTAGCAGCGAGTGAAATGTGCGGTGTTAAAACATTAGATCGACAAGGCGAAGTTCCGGTAAATCAAACCCATTGCATCAGTGACTACGGGCATTATTTCTACATTACTGTGCCTTACGAAAATTCTAACGTGACAATAAGTACATCTGGGGGAACATTCCAAGGTTCTGATGCGGGTATTAAATTATATGAAGGGAACGATTGGAGTGGGGTTATTGAGTTAAGTAGCCTGACTTCAGGTACAAATGATGAAAGCATTGCCTTTGTCTCCAGAGCTGGTACAAGGTATTTTAAAATTGATGGTGATATTGATGAAACAAGTCTTAATGTTACTGTCAGTGGTGGCGATATACCTCCTCCATTAGGTGACTATATCGTTTACGATACTAGTATAACTGTTGAGGTTGCTGCTGCAAATATCTCATCAAAAGCTGAATACGGAAGTAAGATTGCGGCAATTTTGGTTGCAAATTTTAACGACTTCTCTGAACTTGCTGGTGCCAGTGAAGACCCTATAAACGATATTTCTGAAGCTATTCATTTCCTTGCCAAAGCAGATGATTTAACTGATCCTGATTTAAATCAATTATTATATTTCCTCGCCTCTTATGGTTATTACGCTGATGCACTCTCAGCAGAAGAGGCGTTGTCGTTAAGCACTGCTTTATTGGCTGTAACGCAAATGACAAACTTTGTTGCGCCAGAGGGGAGCATCATTCAAGAAGGTTATGCTGCGGCATTAACTAACTTTCGCCGAGGTGAGGCTAGTCAGTACTTTGAGCAACACCTTCCTCATTTGTTGGCACTTATTCAATTTTATTCAGAACAATCCAATCCATTTTCAATAAACAATGGTGGTGATACGGCAATGGCCTTGATGGGCGCTATTGCTGATGCTGCATATTATGGTGATGGTGCTGTTAAATCAGCTTATAACGATATTGTGCTCGATGTATTGTCAGTGATGCGATCCTTTATATTTTTAGGGGAAACATCTCTGGATATGCGCTGGACTGCAGAAGTTGATCGAAAGTGGATAATGCCTCACTCTTTCATTGCCGCCGGTAAAATAGCCTCAATCGTTTCTGATGAAGCGAAACTTCGTTTTGACAGCATGATTCTTGAGGCACGTGAAAAGGTAATTGAAAACATTTCTGTAGAAACGGCAGAAACCATTATTACTAAGAATTATTTAGACAATGCGGGCCGGGCTTGTGAAGCTGGTGATCCATTATTTGGCAGTTGTGTGGTGCCGCCTAAAGAGTCTGATATTTTATCAGTAAACTATGACTGTACCGAAAATATAACTATTCGCGCGCAAAGCAGTATTAGTCAAGCAACACTCGATCAATCTTGTGCTGATATGGCAGCACAAGAAAGTGAGTTTCATGCTTTCTTCAACACTGCAGGTAAACCTGTAGCTGGCGATATAAATGAACACATTGAAGTTGTAGCCTTTGCTTCACCTGAAGATTATGAAAAATATGCAGGAGAATTCTTCGGTATTTCTACTGACAATGGTGGTATGTACCTAGAAGGCTCACCAACAGTGCCCGGAAACCAAGCTCGATTTATTGCTATGCAATGTCCAGAAGAGTGGATTG
This sequence comes from Colwellia sp., assembly GCA_042091395.1. GTDB lineage: Bacteria > Pseudomonadota > Gammaproteobacteria > Enterobacterales > Alteromonadaceae > Colwellia. The sequence continues at coordinate 67,986 of JBELHN010000009.1, read as the reverse complement.
GTAACTCTTGCCAATATGAGGACCAAATTTATAACCTTAAACATGAATTTGTTCATTATCTAGATGGCCGCTATATTAAGGCCGGCAATTTCGGTACTTTTGACTACAGTGTTTCATGGGCTGAAGGCTTGGCTGAGTACATGTCCATGGGCGTAGATCATACTCGCACATTAAATACTATAAAGGGTGAAACTATTCCGCCACTTTATAATATTTTGTTTATGAGTTATGAATACACTAATTTATATCAATGGAGTTATTTTGCTATACGCTATTTATCAGAGCAGCATAGAAATGAAGTAGCGTTATTAACCGCTGCACTTCAAGCAGGGAACAATGATGCTTATATCCAGGTATTAGCAGGCATTGCGCAACGAACAGAGTCGGGCTTTGAAGCCTATATGTTAGCAAATTCAGAAGCTGTAGCTCCAACTCCAGCTGAAATACCTAATCAAGATATAATTGGCAGTTGTAATTTAGTGCAAGAATACGCTCGTTATATTGATGCGGAAAAAACTAACTTTACCTTTACTAATACAACCGACACACCAATCTCATTATTCTGGGTAGATAGCACTAAGGGTGAAGCAAACTTTGCTAAGAACTATAAAACACTTAACCAAGGTGATAGCTACACGTCTAGTACTTGGACTGTAGGCGACCGTATGATGCTCTCCGATAACAATATGAATTGTGTTGGTGTGGCAGTCATGGCTGAAAATAATAACACCTTCACTATCACAGCAGATCTTGTCAAAGATGTTGTTACTGAGGTTATTCCTGAGATTAATCAAATGGGCAGTTGTGCCCTGGCTAAACCTCATCTAATTATGGATGAGTCTCACGAGTTTACCATTACTAATAATTCAGATACGCCTGTTCGCTTATTTAGAATTGATAACACTAAAGGTAGCATTATTACTACGAGCGGCGGCACAGACTTCACTCACGGTTATGGTGTTTTAGCGCCTGGCGCAAGTTATAGTAATGATGTTTGGTATGGCGATCGTCGCTTGATGGTTACTGATAACAGTTTAAATTGTTTAAGTGTGGGTGTTTTAAATAACCCTATTGCAAGCTTTACTATTGATCAAGCTATGGTTGCTAATGCCGCACCTGCAGAAGTTATTCCTGCGGCAAATACTATTGGTAGTTGTGCGTTAATGCAAAAGCATTTAACAGGTCCTTTTGAAGCAGACTTCTCTTTTATCAATAACAGTGATGAACCAGTTCGTGTTCATCGTGTTGATAATGAAACGGGTGAGTTAAATGTAGACTTTGGTTATAAGACTCTTGCGAATGGTGAAACTTATGATAGTGCCTCTACGTGGAAGTGGTTTGGTAACCGCCGCGCTGCAATAACTGATGAAAATAATCAGTGTTTAGGTGTTGCTGTTATGACAGAAGAAGATACTAGTAATGATTATATTATTACCAATGATCTGACTGATGGTACGCCAACGCCGGTAGATTCTGATGGCGACGGTGTCATTGACAGCCAAGATGCCTTTCCATTCGACCCAACTGAAACGTTAGATAGTGATGGCGATGGTGTTGGTGATAACGCTGATGCCTTCCCATTTGATAGCACAGAAACTAAAGATACTGATGGTGATGGCATTGGCGATAATGCCGATAGTACACCAAATGGTGAAGTAGACTCTGACGGTGATGGTTATTTAGATGATGTTGATGCCTTCCCTAATGATGCAACTGAATGGGCAGATAGTGATAGCGATAGTTTTGGTGACAATAGTGATGCTTTCCCAGCAGATCCAACCGAATGGGCTGACAGTGACTCAGATGGTTATGGTAACAACAGCGATGCTTTCCCCAACGACGCCACCGAGTGGTTAGACTCGGATAGTGATGGCTATGGTGATAACAGCGACGTTTTTCCAAATGATGCCACTGAATGGTTAGATAGCGATGATGATGGCATGGGTGATAACTCAGATCCTTATCCAAACGATCCAACTAATGGCGGTGATGTTATCGTACCTGATTGTGGTGAAGCAACAATATCTAGCGGTAGATTAACCCTAGAAAACACTGAATGTGTGGCAGGAGGTCGAGGATCTTTTTATGTCTGGGTTGAAGAAGATAATACTGAATTATTTTTAACCACAGCTGGTGGAAGTGGAGATCTTGGTATTTACTTTAATGCCAATACTTGGGCAAATGCTAGTAACGCTCAGTTTGCATCTGGCTCAGTTGGTACCACTCAGTCTTTGCGTGTAACAGCAAATAGAGGTTGGCGTTACATTACACTAGAGAGCACCAGTAGTTTCAGTGATGTAACTTTAAAGATTAGTGAATATGGGGATATTGTACCTCCAGTAGAGCCGCCAGTTAACGGTGATATTGTTAATGCTTGTTCATCATTAGCACCTTATGATTATGGTGTAATAGAGTCAGGTAAGGCTATTTGTACAGGTAATGGCTCAAACAGTTACTACATATATTTAGATAGTAGTGTATCTCGTGTTGATGTAAAAACTGCCCATGGTAACGGACAAGTTGAGCTTTATACCGGAACAAGCTGGCCAAGTGCTAACAACTATGGTGATAAATCAGTAACATCAGGTACAACTCAACAAAGTATTACGGTTAACACCCCTAATACTGGATGGTTTTATATTTCAGTAATCAATACTGGAAGTGACGTGGCGCTTCAGGTTGATATTAACTAAAAGCGTTAAACGGCTTAGGAACCATAAAACGGGCAATTTAGCCCGTTTTTTTTGGCTTGTAATATGTAAATATCAATGCCAATATTTATTGTGATAGCCGTAAAAGCCTAAAAGTAAGTTATCTGGGTATGGAATTAAGAATGTTAGAGATTTTACGTGTTAACTGATCAATTAAATTTATTTGCTGTGTAAAATATCTAGTAATAAAGCCAATTAAAGAGTGAAACATGAGTGATATACTGCCCATAACAATTCAACTGGAAAAATCTATTAACGAACACTTCCCAAAACTACGCGCAATAACTAATCGGCTTGAGGCACAGTTTAACTTCCATACATTGACTGCAGGCTGGTATGGCGATGAAGAACATATTTTAGCCATAACATTGCTACTAGAGTCACCTTTAAGCTATACACAAATGCTGTGTAAATTGCCGGAGTTAAGCAAGCAAAGTATGTCAGTGAACAAATTTTCAGACGATGTAGTTAGTTGTTCTAGTCAAGTTGATCAAGAAATTATATGTTATGTCGCTATTACAGAAAAGGAAATACAGTTACTTGATAAGCAACCCCAAATATTAATGAACTTTACCAAAACAAAGCTCCATAAAGTTCTAAATTTAATAGCTGCGCAACATCAATTCCCCTGCTTTTAATGGCAGTATAAAGTTAATGGTTATATGCATGAGCGCGTTAGCATAAACATCGATACAAGAAACTCATATGGCGTTAAATACCCAACGTTTAGATCGTTTTATCAGTGAACATATACAAATAAATCGCAAAAATGTCCGTCTTTTACTGGCGCAAAATCGTGTTTACGTAGACGGTTACCTTGCAAAAGAAACGGCTCAGCTTGTTAACCAATTTTCAGTTATTGTACTTGATGGCGTTGTTGTTCAGCAACAATGTGCTCACTACATTATGTTAAACAAACCCTCAGGTGTGGTTTGCGCAACTAAGGACAAACAACATAAAACAGTGATCGACCTGCTTACTGATGAGTATGAAAAAAATATGATTGATCAATTACATATTGTTGGCCGACTTGATTTAAACACCTCAGGTATGGTGTTATTAACTAATGATAGCCAATGGTCTAAGTGGTTAACTTCGCCCTTGTCTAAAATCCCTAAATGCTATGAAGTCTTGTTAGAAAACCCGGTAACACATGAATATATTGATGCTTTTGCACAAGGTATGTTTTTTTCGTATGAAGACATAACCACGCAACCAGCACAATTACGAATACTATCATCGCATCGTGCAGAGGTTATCCTAACTGAAGGCAGATACCATCAGATCAAACGTATGTTCGGTCGTTTTCGCAATAAAGTGATTGCCTTGCATCGACGTTCTATTGGTGGTTTACAGTTAGATGGTCAGTTGCCATTAGGGCAAAGTAGACGGTTAACTGAGGTTGAGTTAAAAATAATACAACCCTTTAAGTAAGTGGTTAAAAAACCATCAAAATTGAATAAGTTAAAAACTAAGTAATTGATATAGAACATAACAATATCTGTACTCGCAATTTAGTCTTGCTTGGGTATAATGGAGTGCTTTGATGAAATTTTTTTAGTCTTGTTATGGATAATTTAATGAAAGAATCGTTGTTATTAGCTTTCTCTGTTTTGTTTGTATTGACAAGTTGTTCAAGTGTTGATGATGCCTGTGAAGATGTCACTTTAGCAAGTGAGCAAATACAGCAATGCCAGTCATTACACAAACAAATAGTGATGGCTAAAAGTGTATTGGTTAGAACTGAGCTTGATCGTCGTTATCAACAAGATTGTATTGATATACGCTACTACCGAGATGAAAAACAAGCGGCTATTTGTGGTAACAAACACAAAACTCAAGAAATTAGACAAACAGCTATTACTGAAGAGCAGCAGTGATAGTTGGTAAAACCTTGCCAAGGATAGCAAACGTGTTTGAATGCGAAATTTAATGGTATACATATTTTGAAAACAGAAGATACACAACTTTCCCTGGCAAAATTTGAAAACATAATAAATGTAAAACAACCAACGGTTGAGCAATTATCAGGTGAAATTGATTTCTTAGAGCAAAAAAATGCAGATTTACAAGCCAGATACACAGCTTTATTTAGGCTAAACCAATTATCACAAGATTGTCATGACCTTGATAGTTTTTACCCACAAGTTCACAGCATCATTGCCTCCTTGATTACCGCTGAAAATTTCTTCATTGTGTTGTACGATCAAACATTTGATACCTTAGAGTTTGTCTACTACATCGATGAGAAGGATGAAAAACCTGAAGGAATTATCGATTACCAAGATTATCAAGGGTCTTTTACCAATTTAGTGATTGAATCAAAACAACCCTTGCTATTGAGTCCTGATTTAGAGGAACAATTGTTAAATAACTATAAAATTAAACAATTTGGTGCTCGGGGGACTGATTGGTTGGGCGTGCCTTTGCTTCAAAATGGTTTAGTTATAGGTACCATTACCATTCAGAGTTATGATGAAAAAGTTCGTTATAATGATAATGATTTAAATCTATTAACTTTTGCTGCGCAGCATATTGTAGGTGCTATGGTTCGTTTGCAAGATCAGCAGCGTCTTAAAAATGCAGTAAATGCTCGTACTAAAGAGTTAATGACACAAATTCGTGAACGAGAAAAATCTGAATTACTGCAAGAGTCACTTTATAAAATATCTGAACTCACTACCAATATTGAGATCAATATAGATACCTTTTACAGTAAAGTTCATAATATTATTGGTCAGTTAATTAGTGCTCAAAATTTTTATATCGCAAAATTAGATCAGGCGAATGATACTTTAGATTTTTGTTATTATGTTGACGAAAAATCTACAAATTTAGACAGAGATTTTCAGTCAAGAAAGTTAACTAATCTTTATTCAGAGTTAGTCTTAAGACGTCGTGAAACCATGTTACTTAGCTACCATGACATGATGGGTTTGTATTATGAGGGTGAAACACAAAAGCCTCAGGATGACATTCATTCTTGGTTGGGTGTACCTCTTATCTACTCTGGGCAATTGTTAGGGGTGATGGTTTTAAAAAGTTACCATTATAAAACAACTTACAATCAACAAGATGCAGAATTACTGAATTTTGTTTCCAATCACGTGTCAGCGGCCATTAAGCGCCGTGAATCAGCTGATTTTGAACGTCGTAGTCACGTTTTACTTGAGCAACAAGTAAAGCTTCGAACACTTGCCCTCGAAGATGAAATAACCCAACGTAAACAAGCTGAAAAACAGCTTAAACATACTGCTGAACATGACATTTTAACTGGGTTGGCGAATAGAAATGTCTTTCTTGCATTACTCAAGCAGGCCATGTCTTCAACATCAGCCACAACTGGTTTTGCCGTATTATTTTTAGATCTAGACCGCTTTAAAGTGGTTAATGACAGTTTAGGGCACCATGCTGGCGATTTACTGTTGAAAATTATTGCTACTGAATTGGTAAAAATAATAGGTGGTAAAGACACTGTCGCTCGGCTAGGTGGTGATGAGTTTGTTATTCTGATTGAAAATTTATCGGCCCGAGAAGAAGCGTTCGAAGTAGCTCAACGTATTACTGATTTTTTGCAACAACCTTTCACTATTGAAAACCAACTTGTTTACATTGGCACTAGTATAGGGATTGCTTTTAGCAATGATCGCTATCAAGATGCCAATACCATGTTACGAGATGCTGACACGGCGATGTATCATGCCAAAGATAATGGTAGAGGGCGTTTTGAAGTATTTGATGATAGCATGCATAAAAAAGTACAACATGCTATGGCTCTTGAAGCTGACATAAGAGAGGCGATTGCTTGGCAAGAGTTTATTCCTTACTTTCAACCTATTTTGCAATTAGATAATCATAGTTTAGAAGGCTTTGAAGCACTAGCTCGTTGGCAAAGTACCAAGCGTGGTTTTGTTTACCCTAATGATTTTATTGGCTTGGCAGAAGAAACTGAGTTAATTCAAGAAATTGATTTACAGATCATTGAAAAATCTTGTCAAGAGTTAAAAAAATGGCAGGAAAAACTTAATCGCACTGACCTTTATGTTAGTTGTAATTTGTTTGCCAAACAATTTTTTAGTACTAGTTTACCCAAGGATATTAAGCGCATACTTTATAAAACTGGTCTTGCTCCTGATAATTTACGGGTTGAATTAACAGAACGGGCATTACTTGAAAACTCAGAAGTCGTGCTAACTAATATGCAAGCCTTAAATAGTATGGGCGTTAAAATTTTACTGGATGACTTTGGCACAGGCTATTCTAGTTTAAGTTACTTACATCGATTTCCTATCGATGTGCTTAAAATTGACCGTTCTTTTATTAGTAATGTACATGAACATCCCAAACACAGAGCGATCATAAAAACCATCATCGATTTAGCCAATAACCTCAACATGGGTACCGTCGGAGAGGGCATTGAAAATTTAGCCGATGCGCAGTTGTTAGAACAAATGGACTGTGTTTATGGGCAAGGTTTTTATTTTGCTAGGCCAATGTCTGCAGAAAAGACACTCGACTATATTATTGAGCTATCAAATAAGTCATCATGACCGTCGAATAAAAAACAAATGAGTAGTTAACAGTACTTTATACTGGTTAAGTTACTTTAAACCGTATTTTATTTTTTAAAACCTGCAAAATAACCCACACATCCTGCTATTGATATTCTAAAATTCACTCATTAATTTGATATTGTTACTCACTAAGAATGTTTTCATTGGTGAAATAAGACTATAACTATACAGGGGTAACCTGTCTTTATTTGAGGGAATGTTATGCTTTATTCTGGTTCATTAATTAATGATTGTGCCATTAGACAGAAAATTCGCGAATTTTACCGAATCGATGAAAATATTGCAGTAGACCACATTTTACCCGCTGCTGAGGTAAATGTTAGTGCGCGTAGTCGAGCCTGGGAACGTGCCAGGAAAATGGTTTTACAAATTCGTGAAGATCAAGCTGGCAACGGTGCTATAGATGCTTTATTAAATGAGTACTCACTTTCAACAGAAGAGGGAGTTGTCTTAATGTGTTTGGCAGAGGCATTATTACGTGTGCCTGACAAGCATACACAAGATGCCCTTATTCGTGACAAAATATCTAAGGGCCAATGGACCAATCATTTAGGGGCCAGTGATTCACTTTTTGTGAATGCTTCATCTTGGGGGCTTTTGTTAACCGGTTCCATGGTAAATTTTGCTGATAAACGAAAAAAAGATCATTTTGGTTTACTTAAAAAAACCGTGGGTCGCTTAGGTGAGCCTGTCATTCGAAAAGCCATGAATTACGCGATGAAAGTGATGGGTAAGCAATTTGTTATGGGTGAAACCATTCATGCTGCCACGGATAGAGCCGCAGCAAAAGAGCAACAAGGCTACGTGTATTCTTATGACATGCTTGGCGAAGGTGCTCGAACAATGGCTGATGCTGACAAGTACTTGTTGGCTTACCAAGAGGCAATTACCGCCATTGGTCATGTGGCTCTTGCTTCTGGACTAAACAATGCACGTAAAGTGCCTGGTATTTCAATTAAACTGTCAGCTATCCATCCAAGATATGAGTTCGCGCAACAAGAGCGTGTCATGACAGAATTAGTACCCAAATTAAAAGCGTTATGCTTGCAAGCAAAACAATACAATATTAGTTTAACTGTCGATGCAGAGGAGTCTGAACGCTTAGATATTTCATTAGATGTTATTGAGGCTGTTTTTAGTGATACTGCATTAGGTGAGTGGCAAGGATTTGGTATGGCTTTACAAGCCTATCAAAAACGTGCCATTTTTGTTGTTGACTGGATCCGTGATTTAACACTTAGAACGGGCAGAACGATGATGGTTCGCCTTGTCAAAGGCGCTTATTGGGATACTGAAATTAAAAATGCGCAAAAGGAAGGCTTGAGTCATTTTCCGGTGTTTACTCGAAAGTCGTCTACGGACGTGTCGTATCATGCCTGTGCCAATAAATTATTAGATTACAGAGATACTATTTATCCGCAATTTGCTACTCACAACGCATACACAGCCGCGACCATTATAGAATTAGCTGGTCATGATAAAGCGGGTTTTGAATTTCAGTGCTTACACGGTATGGGGGACTCGTTATATGATCAAATTGTACAACAAGAAAGTATTCAATGCCGCATTTATGCACCTGTTGGTTATCATGAGGATCTGCTTGCATATCTGGTAAGGCGTTTATTAGAAAATGGTGCTAATTCTTCGTTTGTTAACGCCATTGTTGATGAAACTAAACCCATTGAATCTTTATTAGAAGACCCCGTCGAAAAAACTCAACGCTTAGCGGTCAAATATAACTCTCAAATTATTCTACCACTTGATTTGTATCGAAACGAGTGTGCTAAAGGCCGAGATAATTCAAAAGGTCTTGATTTAACTGATATTAACGATATAGCACCGCTAAAAACAACGTTGGATGCTTGGTTCAAAGATAAACAGCGCGATAACAAGCAAATTCCTGAAGGTGCTAAAACAGTAGTCAATCCTGCCAACCATCAAGAAATTATTGGCTTTCATCAACATGTTTCTGCAAATGAGATGCGAAGTATGATTGATAACGCTGAACAGGCTTTTTCTTCCTGGTCTCAAACACCCGTAACTGAGCGAGCAGAATTATTATGTCGTATTGCTGATATTCTAGAGCGGCATATGGATGAGCTTATTGCTTTGTGTATTAAAGAAGCAGGTAAAGTAACTAAAGATGGTATTGATGAAGTGCGTGAAGCAGTTGATTTTTGCCGTTATTACGCTGCTCGCGCACTGGAATTAAGTGCCGATGATCGGTTAGCGCCGCGAGGTATTGTTTTATGTATCAGTCCATGGAATTTTCCATTAGCTATTTTTCTTGGTCAGGTTGCGGCGGCAATAGTTACCGGTAATACTGTCCTAGCAAAACCTGCTGAGCAAACCAGTTTAATTGCAGTGAGAACTATTGAAATGATGCAATCCGTTGGTTTACCGGTGAATGTAGTACAGGCAGTAATTGCACAAGGGAGTTTAGTTGGCCAAACCATTATTCCTGATGAAAGAATTCAAACGGTCATGTTTACTGGTTCCACAGAAACCGGTACTCGTATTTCGCAAACCCTAGCGCAACGAGGTGGTGATCAGGTGCCGTTCATTGCTGAAACCGGTGGCCAGAATTGTATGATTGTTGACTCTACCGCGTTGCCAGAGCAAGTTGTGGATGATGTTATTTCTTCTGGTTTCCAAAGTGCAGGACAGCGTTGCTCGGCTTTAAGAGTATTATTTTTACAAGAGGATATAGCCGATCAGGTTATTGCTATGTTGCAAGGTGCACTGGCTGAATTACACATTGGTGATCCTGCATACCTAACCACTGATATCGGTCCTGTTATTGATAACAAGGCGTTAACTGCCCTTAATGAACACGCTGAGTATATGCAAAAGCATGGAAAGTTACTGTATCAATGCCAATTTTCTGAAGAGGTAGATACTACTGATGGTCATTTTTTCTTTGCTCCTCGTTTATATGAAATTGATAATATTAATGTATTAACTAAAGAAGTTTTTGGGCCTTGTGTGCACGTTATCCGTTTTAAAGGAGAGGCTATTGAACAAGTCATTGACAGTATTAATGGCACTGGTTTTGGATTGACTATGGGGATTCATACTCGTATAGAGCATAGGGCAATGGACTTAGCTAAACTATCTCGTGCCGGTAATATATATATTAACCGAAATATGATTGGTGCAATTGTTGGTGTTCAACCCTTCGGTGGTCGAGGCTTGTCTGGTACGGGCCCTAAAGCAGGTGGACCAAATTATTTAACGCGTTTAGTAAAAGAAAAAGCAACGCCAGATGCTAAATCATTTAATTTCCCACACGAAAGCAAGGCAACATTAATCGGCGACGCAACACAAAACCATGAAGCTATAAGGTTAATGGACAAAGCTAATTGGGCTGAAAAAGCATGGCGTTTAACCGATTTAAACACTCGAATTTCATGTGTTAGGCAACTCTTAGCGAAAATAGCACATGTTGAAATTGTTGATGATCTGGCTGACGATTTAAACTATACCCTAACACTGGCACGTTCGCAGTTGATTGACATTGAAAAGCAGTTAAAAAACCCCAAACAATTACCGGGGCCAACAGGTGAATCAAATACCATATATTTGGAAAACCGCGGAACTGTTATTTGTTATGCTGATAAGAATGTGAGTTTCCACTTCTGGGTTCAGTCCGTTGTAACTGCGCTAGCGACTGGCAATACCGTGATCTCTGTAGTCTCTGATTTATTTTATCAAGAAGCGCTGGCGTTTCGAGAAAAGTTTGTAGCGACGGGTGCAGGAAAAGATGTTTTTCAAGTTGCAAAACTTTGTCATTTACAAACTATGTTAGCTCACCCGTCATTATCAGGGGTTGTTGTTGATAGTAGCTGTGAGAGTAAACATTATATTAGCGAACAATTAGCTCAGCGCCATGGGGCAATTTTACCTGTTATAAGCTCTGAGTATTTTGATAATTTAATTCAACGCTTGGTGACTGAAAAAACCATTAGCACCGATACTACGGCTTCAGGGGGCAATACCTCTTTAATGACAATGGTCGAGGAGGATTAAACTCGATTTAAAGTTAAGTGACCAGATCATTTGACAATTTACTTGAAAAGGGAAGAGATTAACTTTTAACGGGTGAATCATTCCCCAATAATTTGTTACCTTAGTTATCTATGGCAAAATTAGCAAATCAAACTATTTAGTAGCGTTATTATGAATATAAACAAGATAAAACCTCTTGATAGAATAGATAAAATCATTTTATCTACGCTACAAGCACATGGCCGTATATCTAACGTTGATTTGGCAAAAGCGGTGAATTTAAGCGCGAGCCCTTGCTTAGATAGAGTTAAACGCCTTGAAAAAGAGGGTTTTATTAAGCGTTATGGTGCTTTTTTAGATGCCAGTAAACTTGGCTTTGATATGACCGCATTTGTACAAGTGACATTAAATAGAACCACTTCTGATACCTTTAAAGTGTTTAAGAGAGAAGTGGTTACCATTAAAGAAGTGGTTGAATGTCACTTAATTGCTGGAGGTTATGACTATTTATTAAAAATTCGCTTTGCCAACATGGAAAGTTATCGATTAGTTCTTGAAAAAATCGGTGGCTTGCCGGATATTGCGCAAACCAGTACGTATATGGTTACCGAGCACATTAAAGAGGATAGCGGTGTTCCTTTTGATTAAAACGTACTTAATTACTTAGTATGTAGGTTAACTTTTTTAAAATTAATTTGTGTTGCAGAGGAGATTTTTGGCGATTTAATGTATTTGCAATGCATTACTTAATTAATGACAACAGTATCTAAGCTTTTGCGCTTAATAAGTTTTTTTAACCTAGGCTTGCAACAAAGCATAAACTCTTTTAAACGCAAAAAATAACGTAAATATCGACTAAAACAGGCTGATTTGTAAAAGTTTGTTGACGATAATATTAAACACTTGAGCTCAGGCATTAATGAATAAAAAATAATGTTGAACTCGGCATAAAGTGACCTGTCATTATTTTAATCATTTTGACTTAAGCTTGTTAACTTGCTCTATTATTTCACTAAATAAGTTAACTAACTTAGGGCTCACCAAAATAAACATATTAACACTGTTAAAAAGCAAAACCTTTACTGTTAGCTTTCATTAACAATTAATAAACGACCTGAAAAACACATCAACGACTTTGCTTTATGAGAGCTATATAAATCACTTCATCTTTGCAACAACTATAGGGTTTAAGGTTAACGGTTATAAAGACTTGCTAAAACAAGACAAAGCTATGAAAGCTTGTTAGCATCTGTTAGTGAATTTTATTACGGTATCTAATAATTATAACAAAGGGTAGGTATGTCTATTTCAAGAGAGCACTTTAGCTCACGTATTGGTTTTATTTTAGCAGCTGCCGGCTCTGCTGTGGGGATTGGTAATTTAGTTGGCTTTCCGGTTAATGCGGCAAAAAATGGTGGTGGTGCATTTCTACTTATGTATGCATTATTTGTTTTTTTAATCTGTTTGCCGATTATGATAGCTGAAATGGCAGTAGGCCGAAGTACTGCAAAAGAGCCAGTGGGAGCATTTAAAACGCTAAGTCATGGTAATAAACTTTGGGGAGCGGCTGGGTTTTTAGGGGTGTTAACACCGTTTATGATAGCTGTTTTTTACATGGTTATTACGGTGTGGATTTTTGGTTATATCACGCTTACAGTAACAGGTAATTTAGATTATTTAGCCAGTGCTCAGGGTTTTGGTGAATTTATCAATAGTCCTTACTTGTATGTTGGATTGATTGCGGTATCAGGCATTGTAAGCTTTATTTTAGCAGCGGGTGTTAGAGATGGTATTGAAAAAGCAGCGAAAATTTTGATGCCTTCATTATTAATTATGTTAATTATTATGGTTATATTTGTGTTAACACTTGATAATGCAATGGCTGGCGTTAGTTTTTTTATCGTTCCTGACATCAGTAAAATAACACCGAGTGTTGTTAATGGTGCATTATCACAAGCGTTTTTCTCACTGTCTTTGGGAATGGGGATTTTACTGACTTATGGCTCATATATTAACAAACAAACAAACATTCCTAATTCTGCTAAATTAGTGGCAATTACTGATACCAGTGTGGCTTTTATTGCAGGTTTAATGATTTTGCCAGCAGTTTTTTCATTTAACCCTAATGTGATTCCTAGCGAATTAAGTGATAGTTCAGTCTCTTTAATTTTCACATTCTTACCAAAAATATTTTTAGCACTACAAACATCTTTGGGCTATGTTGGAGCAAGTGCTGTCGCCACGTTCTTTTTCTTATTAGTATTTTTTGCAGCGATTACCTCACTGGTCTCTATAATTGAAGTGCCTGTTTCTTATCTGGTCACTGAGAAAAAACAAAGTCGTAAAAAAGCACTGGGTTACCTTACAATTACTGCCGGTTTATTGACAATTTTCGCCACTGCGTCATTTGGTATGGTGGCATTTTTCACCGAATTTACTGCTTATGCAGGTAGTACTAAGTCTTTGTTTGACGTTATAATTGATGTATTTTATGAAACTATTTTACCGCTCAATGGCTTTTTAGTATGCGTATTTGTGAGCTACCGATGGAAAAAGAAACAGTTATCAGAAGAGTTGAGCATAGGAAATATAAACTATAAGGGATCTTGGGTAGAGCGTTATATTAACTTTTCATTAGGTACATTTATTCCTCTTATTGTATTACTTATTTTTATCAATACTGTCGCGACTAAATTTTTTGAAATGAATTTATTTGGTTTTTAGCGATTATAGGTCATAAAAAAGAGCTGTTAACTATTTAAGCGGTTAATCTTAATTAACCGTTTTTTATTTTTGTTACTAGGTAAATTTTCCATGATAGAGCATATTGCAGAGCAAAACTTGACTGATGCACAACGCCTTTTTCATGGGCGTGGTCATGCTTATCCAGAGTTATCTCACATTAATGTTGATTGGCTGTCACCTGTAGTATTGATTACACTCCATGAAGCGGTTGATGTTCAATGGTTAAATGATCAAGCAGTGCAATTAAAGCGAAGAGTGAAGGGTTGTCTTTCGGTTTTAGTACAGCACAGATATCAAAAGCTTGCCCCTACCGAATTGTTACTTGGAGAACCCATAGCTAAAACAGTAGTAAGTGAGCAGGGGCTGAATTATCATGTCGAATTTGGTCAAGCACAAAATACTGGTTTATTTTTAGATATGGCCATAGGTCGAGCATGGTTGAAACAGCATGCCGATGGTAAGAGTGTTTTAAACCTGTTTGCCTACACTTGCGCATTCTCCGTAAATGCTATCGCTGGCGGGGCTACTAAAGCTGTGAATATTGATTTAAGTAAGGCGTCACTGAGTAAAGGTCGTGAAAATCATCAACTAAACCACCTCGCCAAAAAGCAAGGTAAGCAGATAATCTTTGAGGGTGTTGATATTTTTAAATCTAACAGTCGTATTAAAAAACACGGCCCTTATGATATTTTGGTATGCGATCCGCCCTCATTTCAAAAAGGTAGTGTAAATATTGGCCGAGATTACGCTAAGATTATTCGCCGAATACCTCAGTGGATGAACCCGGGAGCTAAACTTATGTTATGCTTAAATTCTCCTGATCTTGACGACGAATTTTTAAAGGCTGAAGTTGCTAGGGAGTGCCCTAGCTGTCATTTTGAAAAACGTCTTGCTAACCCTGCTGTATTTAAAGAAGCGTATCCCGGTAAAGGGCTTAAAGTACTTATTTTTACTTATAAACCTTGAGCTTTATCGAGTTTCTTAATCCGCCAAAATCGTGCAAACCTTGGAATGCCAGCCTGTGTTAATCCATTATATTTAAACGTAATTAAAGTACCTATAGGGGGCGGATTGTTACGTACATAATCGGTCAAGCCTGAGCCTATTTTAAACTTAACTCCTGATAAAGTTTCTACAACGAAGGCACCTATTTTACCTTGATATTTCCCCTTACCCTTACTAAAGCCAATGATAGTTGCTTCAGCATCTTGATGTTTCTTCAACTTCATTAAGTCAGAATTACGACCGATTGTATATTGAGCGTTCACATGGTGAAGCATTAACCCCTCGCCACCATTTTTGATGACTTCCGATAAGATATTATCTAATGCAAAGAGTGTGGTGACTTTTTGTTGTTTAATGAAACTTAGATAGGGTGATTGATTGGTGGTGACTAGTTGCTTTATGCGTTTAAATCGTTGCGCAAAAGTTCCGCTACCGTTTGTTAGATCAAAGACCTTAAAAGAGACATGACGCCAGCAACTCGAACGTTTAATCTCATCGGGTTTATGTTTGCTGACACAAGACAGTAAAGATTGAAATTTTCCTCTTGCCATCCACAACTCTCCGTCCAAGGCTTGCGATGGCCAATGGCGAGTAAACCACCCAGGACTCATAATTGGCTTGCCTTGACGACTAAATAGTTGGCTTCCATCCCAGTAACCGCGAACACCATCTAATTTTTCTGAAACTAAATAATTTGTTATGTCTGCTACCGCGCTATAATTGACGCCGTGTTGTAGTTGAGGTCTCGTTGGTTTACCTGTTAGCGGTTGTGTTTTTGTTGAGGTTTGTTGTTAGAAGTTATTAAAGCTTAATAAAGGAGTCTGTTCAATTAGGTGATTAATACTATGTACGCTTGCCTGATAACTCATTATTTGCGGTAATAATAAGCACAATAAAATTTTCATGGTAATAACATCCTTGTTACTTTTTATACTGATAAAAACTTAAGTCTAGACTATATTTGTATACTGAGTGCAGTGCTTACTTCGTTTAGATCGCTCTCTTGTGATTTTATCTAGCTGCTTTACCTAGCGGTTTTAGTGAAGCAGGCTTTATAAAGTGACTTTTTGGTGATGATCATTTTTTATGATTTATCACGTTATTAGCAAGGATTGCTATGATTAAATTTTCGTCAACACCATTGTCATGCCTGAGTGTCATGATGATTGTCAGTCATTTAAGCTTGTTTAGTTTTCATGTTGAAGCTAAAGCTAGATGTAAACCCCTACTACTAAAGCTGCACAATATACAAGCATTGCAGCGCAAAGGTTATTCATTAAAACAAGGGCAATCGTTAACGCGAAAAGAGAATAAAGCGAGAGCAAAGTGGTGGCAATGTGAGCAAGGCACCTTATCTACTCGAAAGCTAAAAAAAAGACCTAAAAAAAACAAAAAATCATCTAGTATTAAGTCTAGAAGTTACAACAAGCATGCAGATCTGCTTAATGTAAAGCTAACTCCTATTAATCAGCACAGTGCCATTGTGATTAAGGCAAAATATCAAGGAGATAAAAGAGCAGCTTGGCGAAAGTTTTATCAGCAACCTGCCCAGTGCCAACAACCTAAAACATTAACAGTTTTTACTTATTGCACTGAAAATAAATTACAACAACAGGCATTATTTGAGCAGGATTATGGTCGTTAAATTAAAAGGCAACGGCAGCGTGATATTTCTCTTTACTTTGCCTATGTTGATTCACCATGATATCAATACTTGCTTGCTCATAGGCTCTTAAGCCACTTAATAACATATGTTTTTTACCATGACCAATGACCTCTCCGTTTGATAATAAATCAAATTCAAGCCAAGCATCACCGCGCTTCCCTTCTATTGTTAAGCTTGTTTTAGCTAATTTTAAGGTGACCGATTTAGCTGCTAAAGTCTGCAAATCAATAGACATGGATTGATACATAATCATAGGCCGTGCGGGGTTAATCATCACGTTATTCTCAAACATTAATTTGACCAAAATATCAGGAAACGTTAAGCCCGAAAAATCAACATAGGCTTGAGTGAGTGCATCAATTATGCCAGCGTCATGAGTTTTTTCTCCCAATGCACAAACACTTAAACAAGTTTTACCTTTTTCATCTTTAATGTCAGCATGTTCATTAATTGATTTAGGAAAGGTTAAGATATTATTTTCAGAGACCATGCCAGAGAAATTAAACGTCATTTGTTTGTGCAGTCCTGATTTAGCAATAATTATCGAGAACAGCAAATCACCTGGCACACAAAAACGTTTAGCGTCAATGTCATGCAAAGGGTTAAAATCATTAGCGACTTGTTTGGCAAACTCACTACCCTGCTCGCGTGTAAAGCTTATTTGATCGTTATCAATAGGGCTATAATTTTCAATAAACATGTGTTTAATAGACATCCGTACAATTTTTAATATGACTAAACTTATATAAGAGGAATATTTTACCAGTAGTTGTAAACTAAATCGAAAAAAAATACGTTAAATGATACTAAGCAGACCACTAACTTGATGTGCAGTTTACTGATTAACTAGACCTGTAACTAAACTTTCTTTTTTAATCTTGCTAAGTTTACGTATTTGATATTCTCGTTTACAGGCTAAACTCTTGTTTTTTGCGGCTTCTTGGTATGCTAAAGAGACCGGTCGCCTCGCACGGGTATATTTTGCGCCAAGTTTACTGGTATTATGCTCTTTTATGCGCCTTTCTAGATCTGTAGTGACGCCGGCGTATAAACTGTTGTCGTTGCAGCGAACTAAGTAAACCCACCAGGTGTTTGTTGAGCTCTGTACTGTCATGATTTATTGCTAATGTCGAAGTGGATTGTCATTCATGGTAAATAATAGTGTTATATATTTCAAATAATGTCAGCTTAGCTGACTGGGAAATAGAGTTGCATGCAATTAGAGCCATGGGGAATGGCGGACAACGTGTCAATAAAGTGGCAACGGCCATTCATTTACGTTTTGACATAAACCGCTCTTCTTTGCCCGATGTCTATAAACAGCGGTTGCTAACTTCACAAGATAGTCGAGTCAGTAAGGAGGGGGTTGTCATTATTAAAGCACAGGGTTTTAGAACCCAAGAAATGAACAAAGAAGATGCATTGTCTCGCCTAAAAACCTTTATTTTATCCGTAATGGCAGAGCAGAAAAAAAGACGGCCTACGAAACCAACTAAGGGTTCCGTTCAACGTCGTTTAGCTAGTAAAGCTAATCGAAAAAATTTAAAGGAATCACGAAAAAAAATTCAGTTTTAATCACCTATAGCTGTTCAATTTTATGTTATGTCTGGAGCATAACGTAAAGTTAAAGAGTGCTATAGAGTTATCAACCTTAATGGCAGAGTACACTGTTAACATTCAACAAGAGAGCAACTATGACGAGAAGTAATGTCGGTGCAGTAGCAAAGCTAACTGCCCAACTTGATGATAATAATTTAGTGCAATACCAACTACCCCTGCTCAGTCTTGACCCTACTGGCACTGAACAATTAATTGATTTAAACCCGCTAATTGGTAAGTCTATAAGTTTGTATTTCAATGGTACTATTGCTTGTAAACATTGCGGTAAGCCAACAAAAAAAAGTTACTCGCAAGGTTTTTGTTATCCATGTATGACTAAATTAGCTCAGTGTGATTTATGTATAATGAAACCTGAAAAATGTCATTTTCATTTAGGTACCTGTCGAGAACCTGATTGGGGTGAAAAGTATTGTATGGTTGACCATTATGTTTATCTTGCTAATAGCTCTGGTTTAAAGGTAGGGATAACACGCCATACGCAATTACCAACTCGTTGGATTGACCAAGGAGCATGTCAGGCTTTACCTATATTCAAAGTAAGTACTCGCTTGCAATCAGGTTTGGTTGAAACTGCATTAGGCGAATTTATTAGTGATAAAACTAATTGGCGTGCCATGTTGAAAGGTAAGCCAGAAACCTTAGATTTAAAGACTAAAGCTAACGAATTGCTGCCTGCAATCAGTGACCGTTTAGGTGAAATTAAAATACAGTTTGGTGAAGGTGCTGTTGAACGGCTCGATGCACAAGTACAAGAAATTCACTACCCTGTGAGTCAATATTTGACTAAGATTAGCTCCTTTAACTTTGATAAAACTGATACGGTTTCAGGCGTTTTATTAGGTATTAAAGGTCAATACCTTATTTTTGATAAAGGTGTTATCAATATGAGAAAATTTAGCTCATATCAAATAAGTATTGACTATTAGTGGCTTGAACTTGAAAATGTGCATAGTAGAATTCTGTTAGATATTGTGAGGAAATACATTGTCAAAGCGTTTTTTTAAATGCCTTCATGAGAGTAATAGTAAAATAATTGATTAAAGTAGTTTAGTAGTAAGGTAGTAAAGTAAAATGAATGCTGATGATTACGTAAAACAAGCAGGTGATATTTTTGTATTATCAGAATCTTTTGTACGTATAAGAGAGTTAATAGATGATGAAACATCAACAATTGATGATATTTCAGCAGTTATTTTACTCGATCCTACCTTAACCGCGACCATATTAAAGTTAGCTAACAGTGCTTTTTTTAACTACCCAGGCAAAATCGATACCATCTCGAAAGCAGTTTTGGTATTAGGGATTACTGAAGTTTATAATTTAGTTATTGCTTATTTTACTAAAGAAGCGTTTAAAAAAATCAGTGCTAATAAAGAGTATTTGGATCACTTCTGGGTGAAGAATGTTGATTGCGCTTTATTAATGAAATTTTTAGGCACACATTTAGGCATCGCCCATGCTGAACGTTTGTTTATTTTTGGCTTGTTGCACAATTTAGGTGAGCTCATTGTTCACCAAATTGATAGTGATCAACAAAAAGCCTGTGAAAGCCAAGATATCAATGAGTTACCATGGGAAAAGCAAAAAAATCTACTAGGTTTTACTTATGGTCAGTGTTCAGCAGCACTTCTTAAACTCTGGCAATTACCATACAGCGTATTTTCTCCTATTGGTGATCAAGATGCAGAAGATATAAGCCAGCATCACCCTGAAACACAATTGCTTTATATTGTTAAGCGTGTAATGGCTAAAAACCATACTTTTATTGATGATGATCTTGATTACACCGATTTAATTTCAAAAAAGCAACTGGAGTTACTTT
This sequence comes from Colwellia sp., assembly GCA_042091395.1. Lineage (GTDB taxonomy): Bacteria > Pseudomonadota > Gammaproteobacteria > Enterobacterales > Alteromonadaceae > Colwellia. The sequence continues at coordinate 47,835 of JBELHN010000009.1, read as the reverse complement.
ATCTTGAAAAAGATGTGTTAGATAACGCAGTTAACTACTGTAATTTAGAGCGCTTGGGTTTGCTTGCTATTTTGAACCCTAATGCTTCAATTACCTTCTAATAATTGTTTATATAGTGTATTTATTTTAACGCATTATTTTACGTAGGGTTATACCTAGAAATACTGAGGATATTGTTGGGATCTAAACTTTTTTTAAGTAAGTTAACGGTTTGCCAAAAATCAGTGTCTTTATCTAGCAGCCATTGTTGCTGATCGATATTAATGCGGTAGGGGACAAAACCTCGTTTTAATCCTTCTTTGGTTAATTCTTCTAAGCATCGATGAGCGTCGGTAATGGCTTCAGGGTTTTTGCTGTTAAAAACGATAGGTATAGTACTATCAATACAATCATGTTTTAAATTAGTTAAGGTAATAAAAGGCTCTATATTATATTGTGGGCAAGTGGTTCTAACAAAGCTTACAAATTCTCTAATGACCTCTACTTTCATACGAATGAGCGGTGCATACCAAAGTAAGCCGCACTGATCAGAGCCAGGAGAGCGCGAATTAGACGTAAATTTTTGAGCGTCTTGATGGCGCCAGTAAGCCAATTTCAAGGCCACTTTATTGGGTATACCTAGCATAATGTCTTTGCCTTGTTCAAAGGCAATTAATTGTTTCGATAGCTTTGAAAATAGGTTGATATTATTAACTAGCCAAGAGGGCAAGGCCGCCATTATTTTATTGGCGGCGACGATAGGAAAACTATCAGAATAAACTTGTCGACAAGGTATAACGTTAAAAAGCTTGCTAATTTCTTTTTTGACACTTTTAACCACACCTTTGCTGCCATAAATACTGCCAACAACAGTCCAGCATGGCAGTTTCAAGCTTGATGCTAATGCTTGAATTTTATCTTCAGACATCACTTTATGGCTATATTGATCAGGATTGTTACTAAGCATTGATAATAACCGACGTTGATCCATTATATTTATTGCACCCACAATACCTTCATAATCTTGTAATATTTTCTTAACGATGGGAACAACTTGCTCAAGGCTGTTATCACTATTTAATTGAATAAAAAAGGAAGAAAACCCAGGCTTTCTAATGGCTAATCTCAAGGTTACTTGGCAAACAATACCGAAGTTTGATTGCGTAAAAAGTCCCTCTAAATAGGGGCCTAACCCCCACTTATAAGTTTTATTAACATGTTTTTCAGAGCTTTGGTCTAATTCTTCAATTGCTGAATGATAAGGTGTGCCGTTTGCCCAATAACCTTGAATAGAGGTAACAGCAGCAAAATGATCTGTGTGAGGTGTTATGCCATATCCACGCTCTAAAGCATTGGCTAATATTGAACATTCGGGACCTGCCCCTGTTACAGGTACCATATAGGGGTAATCATGGTGATGTAAAAAATCGCTTAACTGTTGTTGGGTTACTCCAGGTTCAATGGTGACTAATCCAAGTTCAGGGTCAAAGTGTTTAATGTTATTTAACCGCCCTAGGTCTAATAAAACGATATTTTTTTCGAGACCACTAGGTTGACTACTTCCGTAGCCCCAATTTTTCCCGGTACTGATAGGGTAGAGTGTAAAAGCTAGCTCTGGATCCCTAGCACAAAGATTTGCTAAATCAATCATCGCTTTAATTTCTTGTGATTCAGTAAGTTTTACTACAGCAAGAAACGTACGTTTTTTATGTGTGAAATTATCAAGACCTTCGGTACCGTTAATTGCCGCTTGAACTTGTTTACTGTCAAAAGTTAAGGTTGAATGAAGAGACAAAACATTACTTATTAGTTCAGATATTTTGTGTGACATAGGTACCAAAGCGTCTTAATTGGATTTGTAAGGTGTTAAATCAGTGTGACTTTACTTAGTTTAGGTTGTAAGTTGAGTTAGCTTTACTAATTTAGTTGTTTGAGTTGAGAACAAACCTCTCGCTCGATGGTTTTATACAATGCACCAAATCCTGGCGCCAAGTTTTTCATAAAAATATCGGCGTTAATGTAATAAGGAGCTCTCAAACCATGATATTCAACAGGGCTGCCAAGTTGCTTGAAAGTAATACCAATAAATTTCATACTCCGTGCTAATCGGGGCTCCATCATCACATAAACATGCCTGATCCCGGTATTCATGCCCATTGTTGCAGCAGCCATATATAAGCCTACCGCGATAAAAGGAAAACAGCGCAACTCTACTTGCGAATAATTACCTTCATTGATGGCGCCTGTCTCAGAGCCCTTAAACTTGTCTGTTTTACGGCGCCGAAAATCGGGCTTTACTGCAAGTCTAGAAATTTCCGCTATTTCAGAACGTTCAAAGCAATCTGGCGTTAGGCTATTGTCAGTAATTGAATTTAAGCAATATTTCTCAATGGGTAATAATTCATTGTCATTATTTGAAGTGACAAGCCGAACGCAGCTTGTGAAAGTTTTTGTTGGAATGTGCTGAATTAAAGAAAATATGGATTGTTTATCAAATTCATCAGTTTCTTGACCGTTTTCTCTGATTTCTTCAAGAGCGAGCTCTTCACAATAAACTTTATGTCTTATTTTAAATACTTCCTCTTTCAATGACTGATTTACGGCAACATGAGGTTGCAGAAATTGATGAAAGTGTTTTGAAATATTATGTGCCTCTTTACTGACTTTTGCCGAGGCGACTTTCTTGGTAATACCACCAATAATTGGGGCGTCTAACAAGCGCTTATTCCAGTTCATTGTTATTCCAAAATGAAATTATAATTAACGTGCTTTATTAGAGTATAGACCTTAAAACTAGTTTACCTAAAATTAATAACCTAAGCTTCATTTTCATAAAAATGCCCTATTTATGGCTACCTCAAATGAGTATTTCTGTTAAGCTCGGTTGACTTAAAAAGTCTTTAGGGCTGGCAGATGCACCATATGCCCCTGATTGAAAAACCACGACATAATCATCAATGTCTGCTTTTGGTAATACTATTTTATCAGCAATAATATCTAGAGGTGTGCATAACGGGCCGACAATATTGACTAGTTCTTCATCACTATTGTGTAATTTATTACCAATGAGCACAGGGTAATTCTTACGAATCACTTGGCCAAAATTACCCGAATTAGCCAAATGATGATGCAAACCTCCGTTACACACTAAATAAGTGCTACCTCGGGAAACTTTTTTATCAATAACCTGACACACATAAACCCCAGCTTCGGCTACTAAATAGCGACCTAGCTCTAAGATTATTTCAGTGCAGGCCACCAGAGATTGATATTGTTGCAAAAGTTTTTCGAGGTTGTTGGCAATAGGCTTGATATCTAACGGCTGTTGGTTAGCAAAATAAGGGACACCAAATCCACCGCCTATATTGAGGTAATCAATGCTTATTTGAGTTATTTTTTGGCTTTCATCAGCTAATTTTTGAGCAAGGGCAAATGTTTGTTGTTGAGATACAATAATTGCATCGGTACTCAAGTTTTGAGAGCCTGAATAAATATGAAAACCGCGTAAATTTATATCATCTAAAGGCAGCTTTGCTAATACCTGTGCGATTTGCTCTTCGTCGATGCCAAATGGTTTTGCGCCGCCCGACATTTTCATGCCAGAGAGTTTAAGTTCAAATGATGGATTGACTCTGATAGCAATGTCGGCTTTTAATTGCAATTCTTTTGCGGCATTAACTACCTTAGTAATTTCACCAATTGATTCAACATGTAAGATAACACCAGCAATAATTGCGGCTTTGATATCATCACTACTTTTACCCGGGCCAGCAAAACTGATCTTGTTGGCAGGTATGCCAGTTTGAAGCGCTAATAGCATTTCTTTTTTTGAAGCAACATCAAATCCCTCAACTTGGTGAGCTAGCATGTGTACTAGGTCAACCAAAGGGTTGGCTTTAATAGCGTAACTGAGTGATATTTTTTCAGGTAAAATTTGCTTCAAGTAGCGTACTTTATTGGTAATAAGTTGACGATCGTAAGCATAAAAAGGAGTACCGCCAACTAATTGAGTTAATTGAGTCAGTGTTAATTTTCCTACCAATAGTTCATTACTTGCAGGTAAAGACTCTCGCAAAGAGGTAGGGTAAACATCAGTGGTTATTTTCATATATTAGCCCGTTATTGCTATTAACATAACTTTAAACTACAAAGATTCTGCGCCATAACGCTCCTGAAGAAGTGCTATATCGACTTTACCATTCGCATTACGTGGTAGTTCGGTTAAAAAAATAACCTGTTTAGGCAGCATATAGTTAGCTAAGTATTGTTGACAATGGTCGATAATACGTTGAGTTGTCATGGTTTGGCTAGCCTTTGTTAACACAATAATGGCGATAATTGCTTGACCTATATCCTTACAAGGAGCTGAAACGATTACAGCCTCTTGCACATTTTTTATTTGTAATAATATAGATTCTATTTCATGAGGGCTGACTCGATAGCCCGAAGTTTTGATCATACTGTCTTTGCGACCAACAAAATACATGAATCCTTCATCGTCACATTTTACGTAGTCTCCAGAGTAAACAGCTAATGAGGTATTGTAGGAGTTGGTTGCTTGTTTTGGCACTGCTCTATATCGCTCTCTCGTGGCCGAATTATTTTGCCAATAGCCTAAGGTTACTAAGGGACCAACATGCACTAATTCGCCAACTTCATTAGCGAGACAATTGTTGCCGTTTTCATCAACGACTAATAGCTCTGTAAAGGGAATAGCTTGCCCTATTGATCCTAATTTATTGTCGATTTCTGAGGGTTTTAGGTAACTAGAGCGAAAAGCCTCTGTTAACCCGTACATCAAAAAAGGCGATGCACAGGGCATTTTTTGCCGCAACTGCGCTAAAGTCTTTGCGGGTAATACCCCGCCTGAATTAGTGAAATAGCGTACTGATTGAGCACCACCTGTTGGCCAGTTAACCTTATTTAACTGTACCCAAAGCGCCGGCACTGCTGCTATCCCCGTAATTTGATAAGCAGTAATGGCCTTAATCACATCATTTGCCAGTAAATAATCAAGTAACACGCATTTTGCACCAACAAAAAAACAGCTGGTCAGTTGATTTAAGCCGTAATCAAAGCTGAGTGGTAATATCGCTAAAATTTTATCATTAGCTGAAAGCTCAAGGTATTGGCTTACGGCTTGGGCACCCAGCACGATATTATGATGGCTGAGCATAATACCTTTTGGCTGACCTGTGCTGCCTGAAGTGTATAAAATGGCAGCAAGTTGTTGACTATGTTCAGGCCCTTGAATACTTTTGTCGCTTGGCAGCCCTTGGGCTTTAAAGGTTTTCCAAGTGATTACTTTCTTAGTTAATGGGTGCCCAATATCAGACAGTGAATGTTTATCAGCATCGACGACAATTATGGTTTCTAAATGGGGTAATTCAGGTAAAAAAGATAATAAGGAAATTAACCTAGTTTTATTGGTTAATAGCACTTTTAATTGGCAATTTTTGGCAATGTAGGAAGCTTGCTGAGCTTTTAAGACGGGATTAATTGGTACGAAAACAGCACCTATTACAGAACAAGCAAACATAGTTTGCACGTTTTCTTTATTTTTAGCTAAGTAAAGGCCAACTCGGTCACCATGATTAACACACAGTCCACTAAAACTGCTGGCTACTTCATTGATGTCATTATTAAGTTGTTGATAGCTAATTTTATCGTTTTTGATCTGCAGAGCGGTTTTATGTGGCGAGGTATTAGCCTTAGCACTTATTAACTCATGAACAAAGACAGTCATTTTTCATCCTGAAAACATATTTTGGCGCAATATGGCTTATGGCAACTGAGTTATTATGGCGCTTTAAGTAGATGATAGGCAAGTAAAACGGTGTTTTAGTTTATCATTTCTCGTACTCAAGCTTCTTTCAAGTGCTCGGCATAGGTACATTTTTTTAGCGCACTCTATTTTTTCATGGCGTTATCCAGAAAGCAGGTTGTATTCTCAACAAGATTTTATGCTTGTAAGCTTGCAGATTGATTTATCTAAGAAGTTAGTAACCTACTGATATTATGTAAATTTAGTAACATTTGAACGGCTAATAGGTTCACAGTTTTGGATCCCCATAATGAAATGTTGAATATTATAATGCTTTTAATCAGTTTAGGGTTTAAATTATAGCTAAGTATTAGATTATGGATTGTTCTAGCTAGGAAAGTTTATGTTAAAAAAAATAAAGTTATTATCTGTTATTCTGTTTTTTTGTAATACTCCAGCAAATGCTAATTTTGTTGAAGTTGTCGCTAAGATTAAGCCATCTGTTGTTGGTATTGGCATTCATACCCCCACAAGTCAGCCTCAAAACATACTTCGTGGAACGGGCTTTGTAATAGGCAACGGCCATTATATCGTCACCAATGCTCACGTATTACCGACAATCTTAGATGACCAATTATTACAAAAAATGGCGGTTTTTATTGGCTCTGGTAAAAATGCTAAAGTCAGAGAGGCAGAAATTATTACAACGTCAGCCCTTTATGATTTAGCTATATTAAAAATTTCAGGTAGTGCCTTACCTGCAATGACACTAGCGAATAAAAATTTATACCCAGATGGCAGTGCTATTGCGTTTACAGGCTTCCCTATAGGTGGTGTGTTAGGTTTATATCCAGTAACTCATAGAGGCATCATTGCGAGTATTACACCTTCAGTGGTACCAGCAGCCTCAGCAGAAAAAATTAATTTAACTATGCTCAAACGTATGAAAAACCCTTATTTAGTCTATCAACTCGATGCTACCGCATATCCGGGTAATAGTGGTAGTGCTATGTATGATATGAGTACAGGTAAAGTTGTTGGCATTATTAATAAAGTTTTTGTGCAATCAACAAAAGAGGCAGTTATCAGTAACCCAAGCGGTATAACTTATGCCATTCCGGTGAAATTTTTATATCAGATCTTACAAGAAAACAACATCAACATAAACTCATGAACAGTTAAGACTATTAAGGGTAAAATAAGGATGTATTTAAAAAACAGTTTTTCAAGGTTGTATTCGTAATTTATGCTGTTGAAAGAAGTTGCAATCTAACTACTCTAGTCACTCTACATTCAAGAATACAAAGTAAATAACTGGTGTGCATTAAAGGCTAAGATAGTCACATTATTCAGTGTCACTGATATATTAGTTATCAGGAGTTATCAGGAGTTATCAGGTAGTTAATTAACAGGCAATTAATTGGCGGTTAGCTGTAAGTCTGTTATTTTCTTTCTTGGATATAAAGTCGACAAGGGAACTAAATCAATACCATGCTCTTTTAATGTAGGAATAAGTGTCATTAATACCGCCACAGTTTCAGGGTGGGGGTGAGCAATAGCAATAGCGTTATGGTTTTTTTTTGACACATGCATAAGTTGATTAAATTGCTTTTTTATATAACTCTTATTGAGTTGGTTATCTAAGAAAATATGACGCGTTTTTATAGGTACTCCGTAATCGAGAGCAGCTTGCTCAGCTTTTGAGTTGGGGCTGGTTTTGCTGTCTAAAAACAACAAATTATTTTCTTGTAAAAAATCCATAGTCCAAGACATGGGTTTATACAGCTCTGTTAGATAACTCCCCATGTGGTTATTTATACCCACAGCAAAAGGGAATTCGGCAAAAGATTTAGCTAAACTTTGCTTAAACGCTTGTTCATTCATGCTGCTAGTTAAAGCTCCTGGGCCCAACCGGTTTCTTCTTTGAGACTCCATTGGTATATGAATCAATACATCACGATTGTTATTATTAGCTCGCACCGCTAAGGCTTTTGCATAGGTGGTTTGAGGTAAAAAAGCATAGGTGACGTTACCCGGTAATGCCAAGGCTTGTTGATCTGAGTAACGATATCCCATGTCGTCAATGACAATTGCAACTTGTGAGGCGAAAGCCCTTTGGTGAGTGGTGAAAATAACAAAAATAAAGAAGGCTATGATCAGTGAACATATCGAGCAGCGGATGGAGCTGAGTAATGAAAAATGCACGTTGGTAAATTTGTCTCTTAGGGCTGTTAAACAAGCGACTTTTTCAAATCGGCATATGTAAGGCTTTTACCTGTTGAAAAGATAACATTATTAACAGTCTGAAATATAGTGCTAAATTAACTTTTTATTGGTAACCTTATCGACACCAAAGTTTAGGGTTAAGGGCTTTACCTTGATGCCTTATTTCAAAATATAAACCTGAGCTTGTTTGTCCACCACTTTGACCAACTAAGGCAATTGGCTCGCCAGTTTCGACTCGATCACCGATAGATTTTAATAAGGTTTGGTTATGAGCATAAAGACTCATATAACCACTACCATGGTCAATCACCGTTAATAAGCCATAACCTTTTAACCAATCTGAAAATAGCACGGTACCATTATGGATGGTATTTACTTGCCGACTAATAGGTGCTGAGATTAATACCCCTTTCCATGTAAGGTAACCTTGTTTTTTCGATCCAAAACTGTGCAATAGCTTACCTTTAACAGGCCAAGATAATCTGTTTTTTAATTTACTTAAGCCAGTTAAATCAATTTCAGCTTTTATGATGGCGGCCAATTTATTTAAGGCTTGATTTAAGTTGTTCTCTTCAGCCTTGAGTTTATCTAACAATTGTTGGCTAGATAATAACTGCTTACTTAATGTGTTTAGTGTTTTGCTTCGCTGTTTTTTATTAGCATTGAGGGATTTACTTTCGAGTATTTGTTGGTTTTTGAGAGTGTCTAGGGTTTCAATTTTTGTCTGATGCTGGGTACTCACTTCAAGTAACTGTGCAATTGTTTGATTAAAATCAGTTATCTCTTTGATTCTTGCTTGATTTAAATACTGATAATAGCTGAGTGTGCGTTGTATCTTGTCAGTTTTATCTTGGTTTAATAAAAGCTTAAGGTAATCGTGTTGGCCTGCTGTATAAGCAGATCTAAGTTGTTTAGCCAGTAACTGTTCTTGGCGGTTTTTTGCTTGTGTTAAACGGTCTTTTTCAGCCTGTAACGATAAGATTTCTGCCTGAGTGACTATTAAATCTCTTTCGATGTTATTTATTCTTTTAGTAACATTGGCAATAGCTAAATCATCGGCCTTTAGCTGTTGCTCTATCGCACTGCGTTGTTTATTGGTGTCAAAAATGTTTGATTCTTGTTCGGCAATGGCTAGTTGAATATCTTCAAGTTTGTCTCGATTTTGTTGCTGAACACTTAAGCTATTATCATTTTCTTGAGCCGTCAAAACAAAAGGAAAAAGCAAGCTTATAACCAATAGGCTTGCTGTTAAGCGTTTTGCATAGCATATATTAATACTTAAGGAAGGAATAAAAAGTCTCAACATTAAAGCGTATCATTTTAAAAAGCGGTATATCACCTAGTCTATTGGTTTAATATTAGCTCGTCTAGCCTGTGCATTTTTATTCAGTCAATTTCATCAGTACAGAGCCTGTCATCTCGGTAGGTTGTGCAATTCCCATTAAATGTAGGAGGCTCGGAGAAATATCGCTTAAAGTACCTGATTTTGCAGGCTCAGCTTGTCTTCCAACGTAAATAAGAGGAACCGGTTCACAGGTATGTGCAGTATGTGCTTGCCCAGAAATAGGATCTTGCATTTGTTCAGCATTACCATGATCTGCGGTAATAAAACATTCCCCGTCATTTTCTTGCAAGGCTTTAACAACGCGGCCAATACAGCTGTCAACTGCCTCACAGGCTTTAACGGCGGCATTAAAACTACCTGTATGACCAACCATGTCGCCATTAGGGTAATTACAGACGATAAAGTCATATTTACCACTTTCAATAGCAGCTACCAATTTGTCGGTAAGCAAACTGGAATTCATTTCAGGTTGCAAATCATAGGTAGCTACATCTGGAGAAGGAATTAATATGCGCTCTTCACCAGCAAAACTCTCCTCTTTGCCACCACTAAAGAAAAACGTAACATGCGCATACTTTTCAGTTTCAGAAATACGTAATTGAGTTTTGTTATGTTTGGCTAACCATTCACCCATAACATTTTGTAATGGGGCGGGAGCAAATGCCGTCGGTGCTTCAATATCTGCAGAGTATTGCGTCAGCATAACAAAGCGACTGATTGCTGGAGTGCTTTTCCGATCAAATCCATCAAAGTTTTGTTCACTGAAACAGCGACTAAATTGACGTGCACGATCTGCTCTAAAATTCATAAAAATGAGTGCGTCACCATCATTTATTTTAATTGTCTCACCTGATGCAGATGTGATTGCAGTAGCACCAACAAATTCATCATTTTCATCACGTTGGTAAGCGGCCTCTAATGCATCAATAGCGTTACCATGTTGATGTAAACCTCGCCCAGAAACCATTAGATTGTAGGCTGCCTCAACTCTTTCCCAGCGCTGATCTCTGTCCATGGCATAGTAACGCCCAATGATGGAAGCTATTTGCCCTTCACCATCATCATTATCGGTAAATAATTGCGCAAATTTTTGTTGTGCTTTTTCTAATGAAGCCTTCGCACTGCGTGGAGGTGTATCCCTACCGTCGAGAAAGGCATGCAAGTAAAGTTTTTTTATACCACGTTGATGAGCTAATTCAAGCATGGCAAAAATGTGATCTTCATGACTATGAACACCACCTGGAGAGAGCAAGCCAAAAATATGAACGGCTTTGCTTTCTTGTACAGCGGTATCTACTGCATCACAAAGGACGGGGTTGCTCACAAATTCACCGTCACTTATTGCTTTAGTTATGCGGGTAAAATCTTGATATACGACGCGTCCTGCACCAAGATTTACATGACCTACTTCGGAATTACCCATTTGCCCTTCAGGTAGGCCTACCGCCATGCCTGAGGTATCAATGAGCATATTAGGGTAATTAGCTTTTAAGTCATCTAATACTGGAGTTTGTGCGTGTTGGATTGCATTTGAACTGCTGTCTTCTCTATATCCCCAACCATCTAGTATCATCAGTACCGTTGATTTCTTGTGAGCCATTGTCTTTCCCGTTACGTTAAAGTTTATAATGTCTTATAAACAAGTATTGTACACGCTCAGATAGTCTTATTCACTAGGGATTTAACTTAGAAATGTTTTAAGGTCAGTTACTAAATATGTTGCGACTTGATATGCTCGCAATTTAAGGATGTTTGCGTATAATATGCCGATTCTAAATTTGATAATTACGGTCTTTACTTATGGAACAGTTAATTACGTTTGCGGGCAATAATGGCATGCTTAGTGCGATTTGGGTTGCTCTTGTTGTGATGATTATTGTCACTACCATTAAAATGAAAATGTCACCCATTAAACAAATTAGCCCGCAAGAGTTAACTTTTTTAATGAACAAAGAGCAAGGTGTTACCTTAGATATCCGCAAAGAAAAAGAGTATAAAACAGCGCACATACTTGACGCATTGAGTTTACCTAATGAAAAAATTACTGAAAATGGCTTTAATAGTCTTGAAAAATATAAAGACAAACCCATTATTGTAGTATGCGCTGCTGGGATGAGTGCAGTTCCTGTCGCCAATAAACTCTTCAAATCAGGGTTTTCTAAAGTCAGTGTACTAAAAGGTGGGATGAACAGCTGGACTGGCGCTGGCTTACCAGTGGTCTAGTTAACAAGATGTTACTAATAAAACTTGTATTAAATTATCAATAGAGACACAAAATGCCTAACGTTGACATCTATACCAAAGTATTCTGCCCTTATTGTACTCATGCATTAAACTTGCTTAAGAGCAAATCTGTTGATTTCAATGAAATCAAAATTGATGGCGATATGGCAATGAGAGAAGCAATGATTGAACGTGCCAATGGCAGTTATACAGTCCCTCAAATTTTTATCAATGATAAGCACATTGGTGGCTGTGATGATTTAGTTGCATTACAGCGTAGCAACAAGCTAGATGCATTGTTAAACGCATCATAATTTATGATATTCATTTTATAACAATTATAAATAGGAGCCTTCCATGGCTGAAGAAAACCAAGTTGCTAATAATGCAGCAGAACAAAAATCACCAGAATTTGCTATTCAACGTATTTACATTAAAGATGTATCTTTTGAAACACCAAATTCACCTAGTATTTTTCAGTTAGACTGGAAACCAGAAATCAAACTCGATTTAGATACTCGTTCAACTAAGCTAGCTGATAATACTTATGAAGTCGTTTTGTCGGTTACAGTTACTGCTACGGTTGAAGGTAAAACTGCTTTCCTTGCTGAAGTTCAACAAGCAGGAATCTTTACTATTGGTAATCTTTCAGAAGCTCAAATTGCCCATACTATTGGTGCTTTTTGTCCTACTACATTATTTCCTTATGCGCGTGAAACTGTTGCAAGTCTTGTTAATAGAGGTTCTTTCCCGCAATTTAATCTTACTCCTGTTAACTTTGAATCCTTGTATGCCTCTTATTTGCAGCAACGTGCTGCACAAGAAGCAACACCACAAAGCACAGAAACACATTAAGCATAACTGTATTGTTTATTACTTCTGATAGGTTAGTTCATGTCCTCTAAAGCGAAAATTACAATTCTTGGCGCAGGGTCATATGGCACGGCACTAGCCATTTGCTTCGCTCGTAATGGCCATAAAACTATCCTTTGGGGGCGAGATGGTAAACATTGCGCGTTAATGCAGTCAGAACGACAAAATACAAAATATCTTGCAGGCTGTCCTTTTCCTGAAACCTTATTGGTTGAAGAAAGCTTGGCAAAGGCCGTACAAGCAAGTGATAACCTCTTAGTCGTAGTGCCAAGCCATGCTTTTGCTGATATGTTAAAGCAAATAAAACCCATGTTATCAGACAATGTGAAAATTGCCTGGGCGACTAAAGGGCTTGACCCTGAAACGGGTGATTTATTGCAAAATGTTGCGGTTAAAGTTGTGGGTGAAAACATTTCCTTAGCTGTTCTTTCAGGACCTACGTTTGCCAAAGAAATGGCTTCAGGATTACCTACAGCCATATCACTCTCCTCTGAAGATGATAATTTTGTTGATGAATTGTCTGATTTATTGCACTGTGAAAAGCTTTTTAGGGTGTATTCCAATAAAGATTTTATCGGCGTTCAGTTAGGTGGGGCAGTAAAGAATGTGGTGGCTATAGCCGCAGGTATTGCTGATGGCATTGGTTTTGGAGCAAATGCTAGAATAGCTCTTATCACTCGTGGCTTGGCTGAAATGACACGCTTAGGTTTGGCGCTAAAAGCTGAGCCTTCAACATTTATGGGCATGGCTGGTTTGGGCGATCTGGTTTTAACCTGTACAGATAATCAATCGCGTAATCGTCGCTTTGGCTTGGCTTTGGGACAAGGTAGTGAGGTCGAACAAGCTATTTCAAACATAGGTCAGGTAGTTGAGGGGTATCGAAACACTAAAGAAGTACATACATTAGCACAGCGTTATAATGTTGAAATGCCTATAGTTGAGCAGGTATATGAGGTACTTTATTCGGGTAAAGATGCCAAACGTGCAGCCGCAGATTTACTCTCTCGTGATCGCAAATTCGAATAATTTGTTTTAGCTGATTTTTACTTTCGAGATTATGTTAAGACCAGGTTGTTGGTTTTTAGAAAAGGAAAGTTATTTCAAATGACGTGATGGCAAATAAATGCTGATATGAGCGTAAAAATACAAACCACTGTTTTATTTAAAGTTCAGTTACAGGCTTTTTAACCAAAAAATTTTGTGTAAAAAATAAATTTTGCACTGGCTACTAGCATCAGATATCTCTGTCTAAAACCTAATTAACGGTCGCACAATAACAGCGCCGATATAGTTTATCATTATTAAAATAATGTCTTTTCCTATACTTATACTCCATCTGGGAAACCTAATTGTCGCCACGCATCATACACAATGACTGCTGCTGCATTAGATAAATTCATACTGCGACTTCCAGCTAGCATAGGAATTCTAATTTTATCTTGCTCAGGTATTTGTTGTCTGACGACTTCTGGTAAGCCAGCTGTTTCAGAGCCAAATAATAAATAATCACCTGCTTGAAAGCGGGTGTCACCATAGAAATTTTCCGTTTTAGTGGTTATTGCTAATACGCGTTTAGGCTGCTCATTAGCCATAAAATCTGAAAAGTTTTTATGGCGTTTTACCGCTGCAAATTCATGATAATCTAGGCCAGCTCTTCGAAGCTTTTTATCCTCTAAATCAAAACCAAGTGGCTCAATTAGGTGCAACCTAAAGCCAGAGTTAGCACATAAGCGGATTATGTTGCCTGTATTTGGGGGAATTTTGGGTTCAAAAAGAACAACATCTAACATAGTCATCACCACAATATAAAATTTTGTTTATTATATACGTGTTAGATGTAAAGGGTAGTGTTATTAGCTAGCTAGTGTATCTTGCTGGTGTTGTTGAAACCAATCAAGACTCAGTGAAATGGCTTGTTCTCTGTACTCATCAACTTCAAAAAATAATTCATGGTAAGCACCTTTAAATATAACGGGGTTTGCTAATGAGTATTTTTCAGGATTTTTACCATGCAGTACCTGACAAAATTTTTGTTGTGCCCTTTTACAAACTATTTTGTCGGCACTGGCATTAAATACGATTATCGGTGTTTTTAATTTGTCTAAGTTTGCAAAAATTACTTTTTGGGCCTTAACACTCTCAAGTAGCCAGTGACTCGTTACCCCGCCAAGCTGAATAGCATGATTATCTTTATAGAGTGTGACAAAGTCATTATATCGAGAAAAGCTGTGGGTTAAGTTGTTATCAGTAAACTCCTTTACTTTGTAGTTTTGTTGTCCTAAGAAATACCATGGTGTTGTGCCTAAGCAGTTATTCAGGGTAGATAAAGAACGCACTAATAACTCAGCAAACTTTTGTGGTAAAAGGCCCGTATTAAAACCAAGCATTGGACATGATAAAACCGCAGATTTAATTGCGTTAGGGTGATCTTGCATGTACCGAGCAGCAATTGCTCCGCCCATTGAATGAGCTATTAAATAGGGTTTTTTCTGGTTATCTTTGATCACAATGCTGTCAACAAAAAAGGCTAAATCGGTCACATAATCTTGAAATTTTTTCACGTACCCTTTGTGTTTATTCTTTAATAACCGTTGTGAGTAACCTTGGCCTCTGTGGTCAATAATAAACACGTTAAAGCCCCTGTTAAAAAAATTAAAGGCAAGAACTTGATATTTTAAATAGCTCTCACCACGTCCAGGAACTAAAAGAATGCTCTCACTGTCTTTTTTTATTTGTTTACAGTATGCAAACGCAACAACAACGCCATCAACACCGTTAAATTGGCCAAACTTTGCGGTTTTCCAAAAACGATCAATCTTATTTGCAATCATAGTAAATTGAATCTAAGGGTTAACATATTAAGTTTAACCTTATAGTTGAGAAGTATTTCTATTCGAAAAATTAAAAGCTGAAGGGATTAATGGTTATGTATGAAGACTAAATGAAAAAATCTTAGTCATGCTACTCTCAACTTTATTATTATTTTTGGTTGCCGGGCTGAACCGCCATTTGCGCATGGCTGAACGAATAGCGGATTTAAAATAAATAAGCTTGCTTTGCTGGTCAAATTTAAGATCTTTGACCCTGCCGTCTCTATCAATAACAAAATCAACTTTAACTTCCATTTCAATGCCGCGGCGCTTTGCAAGGTTGGGGTATACAGGGCTAACAGAATTCAGTAGTTTTGCTTCAAAGCTATTGAAGCTCTCTATCACTTCTCTTTTAATAGGAGCAATATCATCAATGCTTAGCGATGGGGTCATTGTTTCAATGGTATTTGATGAGGCTCGATAACTCATACTTTCACTCGATAACTTCTTGATCTCATCGATGTATGACAGTTGCTTATAAGGACTTTCTCTATGTGTTTGATTTGCAGTCAATGACGCATTAATTGATTTATTTTCTGCTTCATAAGTCACGTTCACTGGGGCAGAGTTTACAGGTAATGGTTTGTTATTTTCTAATGTGTTAGAGGTCAACTGAGTTGGCAATGATGACGTAATGGCTGAGACTGTCTTTGCGACTTCTACAGTAAGTTGTGGATACGTTTTTTTATCCTGCATCTTTTCTAAACTGAGAGCTTGTTGTTCAGGCTTTTGCTTAACCAAGAGTTGATTGACTTGATGTTTTACAGAGTTTTGGCTATCAACCGGCTTGTTTGGGGTATCAAGTTTTATCAAAACGACATCATCGATAATATCATCGTCTTTATTAACTATGGTTTCTTTAGGGCTTGAGCCTAAGGCAATTTGGTTATTGTTAGGTGATAATTTTTCTTCGTCGGATGGAATAACGTCAGCAGTTGAATCACTCAGCGAGTCGTTCATTTGTGTTATCTCTGTGCTATTGCTTGAGCTAACTAAACTGTCGCTCACAAGTTGCTTAGCAATTGAACCTCTGGCAATAGAGTCTATCTGAGGAACAGTACCCTCGCTGACTGTTGTAATCTTGCTTACGTCGCTTATATCAGGCTTAGTTGAAGAACCCAATTTCTGCCAGGGAAATTGATTATTGACTTGTTGTGAGAAAGGCATTGTTAAAAGTTGATTAATGCTTAATAAGCTAAGCGCAATTAATAAACTTGAAGCGGCAAGCCATTTACTTGAGTAATTTGTCGGTGCACAGTGGTGATCTACCAACCTTATGATTCTGGCTTTTAAATCACCACCTGAGGCAGCCATTGCCATTTGGGGAATAGTTTGACAATGCTTTTTGGAGCACAGTGATGCAGTATCAGTTAATGTATGTGCATAAGCAATAGCATCACCACAATGTTGAACAGCAATATCATCACTGCAATACTCTCGTTCATTACGCATCTGCTTACCAACCCAGTGCACGCAGGGGTGGAAGAAAAATAATAGCTCTACTAAGGTTTGTAAAAAATTGACTAAGTAGTCATGGCGGCGAATGTGCGCTAGTTCATGTAAAATCAACATCTCTAATTGCACTGAATTTAAATTAGTAACCATTGCAATAGGTAATAACACTACTGGCTTTAACCAGCCTATTGCCATTGGAACTTCTGCCTTCAAAGAAATAAGTAACTTTGGTGTTTTGGTTAATTGTATCTGCTTAACCAATTGATTAAATCTAAGTAACAACTCAGGAGAAGGCTCCACACTGGAGCGAACGGGTAAGATATTGACGTTGCGGACTTCAATGAGCAATTTACCAGCTAAAAATGCGATAGAAGCCAACCACAAGAGTGATAAATAAGGGAGAGAGTAAGCAAGTATTGAAGGTAAAAGCTCTTGATAACTAAATAAAGGGTTTTGTTGAGTTAACTCATTTACCAAGCTAGTTAACGGGATTGGGCTTAAATTACTATTGGCTCCAGAACTTGTATCTGGGTAAACCATAGCAAAAGTTAAGATTGCTAAAATCACATTAGTCAGCATGGCCAAAGTCGCTAGCATATAGCGAAGCTTTGATTTGTTATTAGCAACGATAGACAATAAAGACTTTAGTATTAAAGCCACCAATAAACCTTGCCATAAAAAATGAAGCAAAGTTAGTGATAAGCTGTATAAAAAAGGATTATTGATTAATTGCTCAAACATAATTTTGTTAGCAGTTTATTTTTCCAAGGAGTTTAAAAGTTGGCGAATATCATCTATTTCTTCTTCGCTGGTCGATTCATCAATCGCTCTCATTACAAGTTTAGATGTTGACCCACCAAAAGCTTTACCTATCAAATCCTTTATGAGAGATGATTGCGTTTGTGTCTGGCTATTTGCAGCAGCATAAACGTGAGCACGATTACTTTCATCACGAATAACTAATGACTTTTCATGCATAATTTGCAATATTTTTAAGACGGTAGTGTAGCCCGTTTTTTGTGTTTGACTTACGACATCATGGATTTGTCTAACTGTAGCAGGTCCCATACTCCAGAGTACGTTGAGTAATGTTAGCTCAGCCTCTGTGGGTTTAACTGCAGAATTTTCGTGCGGCATTTACCTTATCCTTTAATTAATAATATCTGTATTACATAATTTTTTGTAATCAAAAAAAGATACGAATTCAATCGTATTATTACACCAGCTTATAATGAGTACACATAATGAGCAACTGTTTTGTGTCATTTTTGTTTTATTTTTG
>JBELHN010000009.1:0-29718 GCA_042091395.1 Colwellia sp. | reverse complement strand
ATTTTTGTTTTATTTTTGAGCATTATGACTTTTTGTTTGTCTCAATTCTGCGTAAATATCACCTAAACGAGTGATTGAGCCGGGACCGTAACCTTCAGCAAAATTATCTAGCATTTGCGGTGAAAAAGTACTTATGACTGTTGAGCCAAGTTTAAATCGCCCCATTTCATCACCTTTTTCAAATCGTATAGCATCATCACCGTCAGCGGGGTACTGCCATCTAAAAATGTCAGTGCCAGCCGGTGGTGTAATGGTACCTGCCCAGGTTGTCTCAATACTTGCAACGATAGTTGCACCAACTAAGACCATGGCAAATACACCAAATTGAGTATCAAAAATAGTCACAACCCGCTCATTTCTGGCAAATAAGTCAGGAACATTTCTAGCGGTTAGTGGGTTAACTGAAAACAATTCACCAGGTACATAAATCATTGCACGCAGTGTCGCTGACATTGGCATATGAATACGATGGTAATCTTTGGGTGCCAAGTAAATACATGAAAATTTACCCCCTTGAAAAGCTGCTGCCGTTTTTTGGTCACCGCCCAATAATGTTGTTAAGCTGTAATTAAACCCTTTTGCTTGAATAAGACGACCATCGACAATGTCACCTTGTTGACTGATGGCACCATCAACAGGAAAACAGATAGTATTTTCAGTGTCATTAATTAGCCGAGCGCCAGGCTCTAATTCACGAGTAAAAAAATTATTAAAAGTATCAAAGTCACTAGCGTTTTTTAATTTAGCTTCAGCCATATTAATCCTGAATGCTTTTATGAACAGGCTAATTAATTGAGTGGTTAACCAACCCATTCTTGCTGACGCCATTCTGCCTACTAAACGAGAAATTAAGTGTTTTGGCATAATATATTGCAGAGTGATTTTAAGTTTATCAGTGAAGCTATTAGTTGAAGGCACGTGTTATTCCTTAATCATTAAAACGTGAGGTTAATTTGTTATCATTTAAACTGGCTAAAATACGTTGAAAACTAGCTAATCGAGCAGGGTTAATTTGGTTATTATCCATTGCTGAAACTAGAGCACAGCCTGGATCATTAAGGTGTTTACAATCTCTAAATTTACATAAACCCATAAAGCTCGAGAATTCAATGAAACCACGGAAAACTTGATCTGGTGTTAAGTGCCACAAACCGAATTCTCTGATGCCAGGTGAATCAATTAAATCCCCCCCCTCATCGAAATGGTAGAGGCGAGCAACTGTCGTTGTGTGTTGCCCCAGGCCTGAGTTTTCTGAGACCTCTTGTGTTAATAACCCTAAGTTAGGCATTAAGGCGTTGACTAAGGTCGATTTACCCACACCCGATTGCCCAACAAAAATACTAGTATGCGCGGCAAGTTGGCATTTTAGTGCAGGAATCCCCTCTTGTGTCTGGCTACTTGCGAACATGACTTGGTAACCAATATCCGCATATATGTCCAATTGCTTAGCTATTTTTTCTTGCTCGTTAACATCAAGATTGTCGAGCAAATCAGTCTTATTTAAGACAATCACTGGGGTAATGCCCGTTTGTTCGGCAGCAACCAGATACCTGTCAATAATATCACTGTTGAAGGCAGGTAAAACCGAGGCTATGATAAGTATTTGGCTAATATTCGCAGCGATTGGTTTGATGCCATCATAAACGTCAGGTCTGCTTAGCACCGACTCCCGCTCATGCACCGCCTCAATAATGCCCGTTATAGCGTGCTTTGTCTCTTTACCTAAACGCCATTGAACTTTATCGCCACAAACAAGTGAAGTAATAGAACGTCTCAAATTACAACGAAAAACTTGCCCGTGTGAGTTTTCTACATCAGCATGCTGGCCAAAGCGACTAATAATAACCCCATGTTCGGCAGGACCTAGCTCACCATCATGCCAGTGAATTTTATCCGATAAACCTGAGTGTCTGGCAGCTAATTTCTTGTCGTGATTGGCTTTAATACGCCGTTGCTGGCCTCTTGTCAGTTTTTTTATTTTAGCCATGTAATTCGTTCATAGTATTTGATTCAGCTGATTTCTAACGTATTATACTAATAATTACAATTGAATGCTTGTGCATTTTTACTAGGGTACTTTGATGACAAATAACGACAGTAACTTAATATGGCTTGATTTAGAGATGACAGGTTTAGAGCCAATGACCGATGTTATTTTAGAAATTGCTATTATTATTACCGACAGTGACCTTAACATAATAGCCCAAGGCCCAGTTTTGGCCATTAATCAAAGTGATGAAACGCTTGATAATATGAACCCCTGGTGCGTTGAACATCATGGGAAGTCTGGTTTAACGCAGCGCTGTCGGGACAGTAATATTACTTTATTGCAAGCTACACAACAAAGCTTAGACTTCGTCAAAAAATGGGTTCCCGAGGGTAAATCACCAATGTGTGGAAATAGCATAGGCCAAGATAGACGTTTCATTAACAAATATATGCCCGATTTTGAGTCTCACTTTCACTACCGCAATTTGGATGTAAGTACGATTAAAGAGTTAGCTAGGCGATGGAAGCCTGAGATATTAGAACAGGTCGTCAAGACAGGTGCCCATTTAGCGCTTGATGATATTAAGGAATCGATTGCTGAATTAAAAGTCTACAGAAAACACTTTTTTATTAAGTAATTTAAAAAAACCTATGTTTTGTCCGTTTTTCAATATTAAACACACCTTTTTTATTTGTGAGTATCAGCAATGAAGCTAGTTAATACCTCAATATTATTTTTTGTTAACGTTATATTTGTGGTTACTTTGGCTAATGCCAGTGAACTGAGTAAAGAAGATCACAAATTGACTTCTATTATTAACGATTTTGAAGCATTTTATCTTACCTCAAGCCCTTTTAATCAGGTTGAAGCGTTAGGTAATAATCAAAAATTACCTGATCTCTCAGCAACCAAACTACTAGCAGATTACCAACACAGACTCGAATTAGCCAATAGGCTAAGAAGTGTTGACGCTCAAGGCTTAACGCTTGAAAACCAAATTAATCGTTCTGTACTCTTATACAGTTTACAAAATAAAATTGATGAATACAGGTTTAAAGCGCATTACACACCTCTTACTGCAGAATCAGGGTTTCATGTCAATATTAGCAGCATAGCCTCAAAAATTGATTTTACAACCGTCGCTGATTATGAAGATTACCTTAGTCGTTTGGCAAGGTTACCCGATTATTTTTCACAACAGATTGGGTGGATGAAAAAAGGTTTGGCAGAAGGTTATAGTCAGCCCAAAATTGTACTTGATGGTTTTGAAAAGTCTATAGCAGCATTCATCAAAACTGACGTAACAGAGAGCGTCTATTACCAACCTTTCACTAACTTTCCTGAATGGATAGAAACAAAACAACAAAAACTATTACAAAAAAAAGCAAAAAAAAGTTTAAGCAACCAAGTTATGCCAGCTTATCAAACTTATTATGACTTCATGGTAAATGAATATCAGCCTAACGCCCGCAAAAAGATTGCTGCAGCATCTTTACCAAATGGTGAAGCGTTTTATCAAAATAGAATTAAACATTACACTACTTTAGCTCTAAGTGCGGAACAAATTCACCAACAAGGTATCGAAGAAGTTGAAAGAATTAGGACGGAAATGGATGAAATTATCAAAAAATTACAATTTAAGGGCAGTTTTAGTGAGTTTATTGAATTTTTAAGGACCGAACCGTCGTTCTATGCCAAGACAGCCTCTGAGTTATTAAAAGAGGCTTCTTTTATAGCCAAAAAAATGGATGCTAAATTACCTAGCTTATTTAAAACACTCCCAAGAACTCCTTATGGTGTCATGGCAGTTCCTGCCAATATAGCACCTAAATATACGACAGGTAGGTATGCAGGTTCGACACGTGATGATCAACCAGG
The DNA here is from genome assembly GCA_042091395.1 of Colwellia sp. Lineage (GTDB taxonomy): Bacteria > Pseudomonadota > Gammaproteobacteria > Enterobacterales > Alteromonadaceae > Colwellia. The sequence continues at coordinate 25,850 of JBELHN010000009.1, read as the reverse complement.
AAATTATTGGGTAAATACTTATCGATTAGATCGAAGGCCTTTATATGTATTACCTGCTTTAACATTGCACGAAGCGGTGCCTGGCCACCATTTACAAATATCTCTGGCTAAAGAAATGAAGAATGTTGCGCAATTTAGAAATAGAACTTATATTTCTGCGTTTGGTGAAGGTTGGGGCTTATATGCAGAATACTTGGGTGTTGAGGCTGGAATATATGAAACCCCTTATCAGAACTTTGGTCGATTAACCTATGAAATGTGGCGAGCTTGCCGATTAGTTGTTGATACAGGAATGCACACTCAAGGTTGGTCTAGAGCTAAAGCCATAGCATTTTTAGCTGAAAATACAGCATTATCTATGCACAACGTCACTACCGAAATAGACAGGTATATTTCTTGGCCAGGTCAAGCACTGTCTTATAAAATGGGTGAGTTAACGATTAAGCGTTTAAGAAAAAACGCTGAATCTACATTAGGTAAGCGCTTTGATTTACGTGAATTTCATGACCAATTATTAAAACATGGTTCAATGCCGTTGCCGATGCTTGAACAAGTTATTAAAGACTACATTAATGTTCAACTCGCTAAAGTTGGCGCGAATTGAAAGAAATAGCGGTTAACGTTAGGGAATTAATTGTAAAAAATTGATCGGATAAGAGTCTTGCTTGAAATGTTAACTAAAGAAGCACGCAAAGTTAACCGGAAAGAAACAGAGCAAGGAATGTTAAATGAAGACAAGCCCCCACTATATCTTAATTAGCAGTCCCGCTGTCATTGGTTTCCCTTTAGACCGGTAACTTTGCGTCTCTAACTTTCGCTAGATTTGCCCTTATCAAACAAGAAGCTTGATAAGGTTATTATAGAGTCAATTATAAAAATGTAAATAAAAAGGGCTTATGTTTATTACATTTTAAGTACATCATCGATGTTTATATTATGTTAACATCGAAAAATCTTATCTTCTCGTAAATAATGGCCATTACATGCTAAAACGCCTATTCATATCATCGAGTTTATTTACTTTTAGCGCTAATTTAATTTTACTAACAAGCATACCCTTTTTATATGCTCAGCAGTATTCAGAGGAGACCTTACTCAGTAATCAAGTGCAACAGTTATTAATTAATACCAATCAAACCGTGAACACAGAGACTGTTGATTACTTTGCTAAAAAAATCCTTCCTAACCGTCAATATTACGCTAATGATGTTATTGCCAAAGTGTATTTATTATTAGCGAGGGCTGCTCTTAACCAAGGTGATATTGATAAGGTTGCAGACTATGTTCAACAGGGGTTATCAGCTAATGGCGTCGATAAAAGGGTTAACCTTGCACTGCAATTGAAATTAGCTGAAGTATATATTGATAATCAGCAACCACAGAAATTATTATCTTTAACTGAGCTAGCGGTTAAAGAAAGCCAATTAAGCACTAGCTTAAAATATCAACTTCTGGCGTTAAGCTATCGGAGTGTTGCATATGCCATGCAAGGTAAACATCGTAATGCCTTGAAGGACTTGCAGCAAGTTGAGCGAGGTTTAAGTGATAGTGTGCTTATAGAGCATATTGATCTTCTCACTATTTTAGCCAAAGCGTATCACCAATTAGAAGATTATCAAACCTCACGGATAATGCTATTAAAAGTCTTAAAGTTAAGTATACAAATCAATAAAAATCAGAAGCTTGCGCAAACACATTTGTATTTAGGTTTTGCTTATTTTCATTTACAGCGTTTTGATGATGCTTATAACGCTTTTTGGGAGTCTAAAAACTATGCACAGAAGCAGCAAGCTAGCATACTTGTTGCCCATGCCAATAAATGGTTAGGTATTGTATTAGTAAAGCAAAAACAGTTTCAAGATGCCTTTTTACCGTTATCGCTAGCCATTGATAGTTATGAAAAACATAATTTACGAATGGGCCAGGTTGAGGCAATTATTGCTATGGCAAAAGCCAGGTTAGAGTTTAAGCAAACGGCAGAAGGTTATAATTTATTAAACAAGGCTACAGATTTACTTAATGGCGAGAATGTCTCTACTGACTTTACTGGTTTTTATCGAATGGTTGCCGAAATGCACTTTGCCGAAACGCATTACCAAATGGCTTACCAATGGCAAGAAAAACATAGCCGTATATTGTTAAAAAAAGTAAATAACAAAAATAAAACAGGTACAATTGCTGCGGGTTTATCGGAATTATTTATTGAAAGCGGTGAAGCTCAAAGTTTACTTGATAGTTCTAAAGCATTGGCAATAAATCTCGCTGAACAGAGTGAGCTGTCTAAAACCCTTTCTAAAAAATATAAGCAGCAAGGCATTATTATTTTTGTTCTGTCACTAATCTTGTTTATATTGATAGTTATAACAGGTATTTTCTTGTTAAAACCTAAACATAATAAAAAAACTATTGGTAATGAGGGTTTAAATAAAAATAAACAATACTTTGCTACGTCAATGCAAACTAAACAGCATTATCAGCTGGTTTTTAATAAAGCTAAAAAATTTCATTATCCTTTAAATGTTGTCTACCTTACTGTAGAAAATTGGCAAACATTAACCTTTCATTTTAATAAAAAAAATATTGCAGAAGTTAAAAATGAGATAGCAAGTCTATTCAACTCTCAAATAGCTGAATTTGATTTTGCAGGGCAATTAAATGAGGGTGAATATTTATTACTCTTTGAGCACCAAACACTTGAGGAAGTAGAGGTAAAGTTAACTAAATTAGTACAAGCAATTAATACCCGGTCATTTGCAAATTTAGGGAACTTTTCACTAATGATTAAATATTCTCTTAACGTACCAGATTATAAGGATATTGACCCATATCTTTTTTTAGCGAGTACCATTGAAATGATTGATGATATTCATTGGAGTAGAGCTGTGGTTGAGTAATATTTAAGGTGATATCAATGTTTGATACTCATTTCTATATTTACTATTTAGTATTTAAGGTTATGTGAATTTTATGCCGCATTGTTGCTGTTCCTAACATCACAATTTGACATAATGAACTTTTTTACAAAAAAATAACATTGTAAATTGTACCTAGCCTATTTTAGACTTTAATTCTGAATACAACAAAATTAAGCTAACTAATTTATAAAGTTAAAGTAAACCCGAGAGTCATCATTACCATTAGACAGCCGTTTTAAAGTAAGTTTAAGCAAGAGATATTGTAAAATGAAATTTTTATATTCAACCCTAATCACTTTTTTAGTCACCGTTTGCGCAATAGCCATGACTAAGCTAGCCTTCGACTTTTTGGGGTACGACTTACCTTTCAATCTATGGGGTATGGCAATCTTTATGTCAGTCAATATAGCATTGGCAATTACAATATATATTTACATCAACAAAAAATATATTGATCCTCCTAATGCTCATAGCAGTGATATCGTTCAATTTGACGATTTGTTTTCATATACTCATGACTCGATTACCTGCTTGCCAACAGCCCAGCAGGCGTTAAAAAAATTCACGCATGCTATGACGTCTGTTACTGGGCAGCGTTATGCTGCCATCGTTTTTAAACCCATTAATTTTCAGCAAGTTAATAAGTTATTAGGTTCTCGAAATTCTGATTTATTATTATTACAGCTAGCCTATTGCTTGCAACAACAAGTAATGAATAACATTAATCTTTTATCTTTTGATATTACTCCAAATCCAGTGCGAGTTGCTCGCCTGCAAGGCTTGCAGTTTTTAGTGGTGTACAATTTAACCACAAATCATTTTGATGACGAAAGTGTTTTAAATGATTTATGCCAGCAACTTAATACCGCCACCCCTCAAGGAATCAGCTTTCAAAATTTTGCACTTAACTTTGAATTATCTTTTGGCTTAGCCATATCTGGGACACACGGTAACAGTGCTTCCGAGGTTGTTGCTAACGCCCGAGATGCAATGCTCGCCGGGGTTAAAACGCAAAAGAATATAAATTACTTTAACACTGATAGTATTTTGTATAATCAAGACCAGTTAAACAGGATGGAATCGCTATGTCAGGACATAAACAACGAGAAACTTTCATTTTATTTGCAGCCACAAGTAAATATTAACAATTACCATATTATTGGTTTTCAATTAAGAGTCCACTGGCATGAAATAGGAGTGAATAAACCACAGGAGCTTTTTGATTTTAGCGCGCTTGCTGAAAAAAGTGGTAGTGTCCATAAGCTAACTAAAAACATGCTTAAACAAGCCTTTATTACTCTAGAAAAACTTCATAGTATTGGCGTTTATCAGCGCTTATCAGTGACTTTTGCTAGTGAGAGCTCATTTGAAACTGATTTAGTTGATTTTATTGAGCAGCAGTTAAGCTTTCATGATATTGCAGGAAAATATTTAATGATTGAATTTAATGAACATATTATGCTCAACGCAAGTGAGCGGGTTAAAAGTATCATAGACCAACTTAAATCATTAGACGTTAATATATCAATTGATAATTTTTCTGGAAGTTATGAATCATTGCGTTACATTCGAAAAATGGCAGTTCATGAATTAAAGGTAAGATGCCAAGAGTTAACTAATGATGGAGAAAACAGAGTTGATAAAGCAATGACCAATGCACTTGTTACGTTAACGCGAAGTATGAAGGTACCACTGATTGGCACTGAAATTAATCGCCATGAAGCATCACAAGCGTTTACTGCAATGGGAGGAGAGTTGATTCAAGGTGAGATTATTCATGCTGGTTTGATGCCAAATAATATTGAGTCATGGTTAGAACAATGGTACCTGCAGCACCCTAAATCAGTACCTTTAGAAGCAAGGCCTTCGATATACTAGGAACAAACCTATTGGACCTTATATTTTGAAAATAATAATAACTATTTGCAAAAATACACTAATGAGGTGAATTAAAAGCTTGCTTGATAATGACTTTTCAAGGTTATGGTCTTTTCAGGAAGGTGGCTGGATTTTTATTGCACTGCCTGTGAAAATAAGTCATAAGCAGATGTATAGTAAAGCAAAGTGAACCCCCTTTGGCTAGCAATGAATAGCATTTAGTTATTCTATATCAAGGGCTTCAGGTGATAATATAATGCCTGTGTTATCGGCATAGATGTGGTCATCGGGTAACATTGTCACGCCAGCAAAGTTAATGGCTACGTCAACTTCTCCTATATTTTGGTCACTTGCCCCCACGGGTATTGCAACCAAGGCTTGTATACCTATATCAATTTCTTCTAATGCATCAACATGACGGACACTACCAAAACAAACAATCCCCTCCCAACCATTATCAGCTGCACATTGAGCAATGGTCTCATTAATCAATGCTCGTCTTGAAGAGCCACCACCATCAATAACCAAGACTTTACCAAGTCCGTTGGTGTTAACTAGTTCATTGATTAAACCTAACTGCTCAAAACACTTTAAGGTAACAACCTTACCAGCAAAAGAATGACGACCACCGTAATTACAAAATATAGGGTCTACAACGTCAATTAAATCGGCATAAAAGTCACATAATTCTGATGTGTTATATTGCATTTTTGCGCCCGTGGATTAGTAACAACTTAGGTTTAGTATATCGTGTTATGATAAAAATAAAACTATTATATATTTTAGACAAATACTTGAGTTTTACGATGAAAGGCTTTTTAATAACAGTAAATAAACGAACATTCGCACCAAATAACACTCCGTAACTTAATCGCTATGATGTATTGTTTTTTATGATCGAATATATAACCCCAAGAGTCTTTTTATTTTCAACACAAGTCCTAGTATTTTCATCGCTGCTGTTTATTTTTTTTATTTATTACCAAACCTTTTCTCGACAATATGTCAAATATTGGTTAGTTAGTTTTAGTGCCTTAACGTTAAGCTACTTAATTAAAGCTTTTGCGATTTACCCTAGTACAAAACTCTCAGTAGAGCCTTGGTATATTGCCGCTGAATTTTGTTTACATTTAAGCCAATACCTGTTTGTTGTATTCCTTATATTCGGTGTATTACACGCTAAAAATAAAGTTGTGAAGAGAAAGTTAAAATGGGCCAGCGCTTTATTAATATTGGCACTTTCATTGTTATCAACGCTGCTGTTTTCGTTTGACAGTAAACAAGCATTCAATCATTTTTATTTATCGGTTAGCTTACCTAGTTTTATCTCCGGCTGTGCTCTTCTTGCTTTGGCAAGCTTCCTTCTGATTGATAAAGGGCGTTATTTCTCTAGTCGAATGTTAATGTTTTTTAGTGCTGTTTTTGGTTTTCGCTTCTTAATTCATTCTTTTGTTTCTATTGTTGCACTCACTGAACATTGGTTTCGACAATTAGAGCTATTTCTTATTTATTTTGATGCTGCAGCACATGTTATTTTGGGGTTTGTATTACTCATTTGGATGCAAGGCGCAGAAAGATTTGCCGCCTTAAGCGCTATAAATCGTGCCAAATATTTGGGTAAACACGACTCGTTAACCGGTGCCCTAAATCGCGAGCAAGTCATGGCTAAGCTCGCTAGTCACATTAAAGAAATTGAGCAAGTATCGAATGAAAATAATATTAATACCAAACTCGCTGTTTTTTTAATCGATATAAAACAGTTTAAATTTATTAACGATACGTATGGTTTAAAAGTAGGTGATTACGTACTGGGAGAAATAGCTAGGCGTCTTAGTGATAGTGTCTTCATTCCTCAAGCTGTAGGCCGATTAAGTGGTGACTCTTTTATGTATGTCATTGAGTTTGAAGATCTATCACATATTAGTAGTGCGTCGGAGCATATACATGAATTAATTGAGCGACGGTTTATTTACGAACGCCAAGAAATAACAATTCAATGCAGTGTTGGCTATTGTTTTTATCCGGCAGACGCTGACAATGCAGAAGATTTACTGCAAAAGTCTAATCTTGCTTTACATCATGCTGAAACTAATAACCTGGCTTCAGTGGCTTTTCAAGAGGGCATGCAAGTACAAGGGCGACATTTACAATTAATGAAGAAGAAGCTCAAATCAGCCATGAAAAATGATGAGTTTGTTTTATATTATCAACCGCAACTTAACCTTTTTAATAATAAGCTTGAAGGGGTTGAAGCACTGGTTCGTTGGCAACATCCCGAAAAAGGCTTGCTTGCACCAAGTGAATTTTTACCTGAACTAGAAGCTTTAGGTATGCACAGTCAGTTTGATAATTATATTCTAGTAAAGGCTTGTCAAGCATCCGAGCGTTGGTATAAAATGTATAAAAGGCGTGTTGCTATTGCGGTAAATATTACGGCAGTTGAATTTCAAAATGAAAGCTTAGTGCCCACTATTCAATCATTATTACACCAGTACAACTTACCATCCAAATATATAGAGTTAGAAATTACCGAAAATGTGGTGATGACTGATATTGGCATCGCGATGGACAGTATCGTTAAATTGCAAACTATGGGCATTAAAGTTTCGATAGACGACTTTGGAACTGGCTATTCATCTCTTGCTTATTTAAGAGATTTACCAATTGATAAGATCAAAATAGATCGTAGCTTCATTGCTGAGGTTGCTAGTAACGACTCAGACTTAACTATTGTGAAGTCGATGATTGACCTATCTCATGGACTAGGTAAGCGTGTTCTCGCTGAAGGTGTTGAAACAATCGAGCAACTAAATGTTTTACGCAAGTTGGGGTGTGATGCTGTACAAGGCTATTATATCAATCACCCGTTACCAGAGGATAAACTGGTCAAGTACCTTGAAAAAAAATAATTTAAGATATGCTTTTATTGCATATATCCAGTAACCCTCTATTTACCGCCCCTTTAGTGCTACAATATAATCACTCAACGTTGCTATGAATAAGCGGATTACTTGAGTTTTTTTGTTCTCTAATTTACCTTAAAATTCAAGGCAAGCCTTTATGCTTATAAAACAAAAGTTAATTGTTAATACTACAATATTAGTCGTCGCTATGGCCATGATGTTAGGGCTGATTAATTACGCTAACTCATCATTGCAACATGATATTGCCATCGCTAAAAATATTGGAGATATTAAGGTGTCGGTACTAGAGTTGAGGCGAAATGAAAAAGACTTTTTGTCAAGAAAAGACATTAAGTACTCACAACAATTTCAACAATACCTCAACCTGACTCAAACGCAAATAAACTCATTGGCAGAAAATTTTATAAATATAGGTATTAGGTTACCTGAGTTGGTAACTATGCGTAATATCTTAGAGGATTACCAAACCAGTTTTGTTGAAGTTGTGAGGTTACAAAAAGCTATTGGTTTAAACCCTGAGGATGGTTTGTATGGCAAATTACGTACCGCTGTTCATGCCGTTGAAACTTTGCTGGGAGATAACGAATATAAATTACGTAGTGAGATGTTACAAGTAAGACGTAACGAAAAAGATTTCATGTTACGTCTCGATGATAAGTATGTTGAGCGTTTAGTAAAAAATGTTGCCAAGCTAGACAGTAGCATAAAAACTAGCAGTCTTTCGTCAACAAAAAAACAGAAGCTTACCAATTTATTACAAACCTATGAAGAGGCATTCAAGGAATTAGCATCCACACAAAAATCACTGGGTTACAAAGCAACAATGGGTGAATTAAGTATAATGCGTAATGTTGTCCACCACGTTGATGAGCAGCTCAACAATGTGGTTACCAGAAGTGATACTCTTGTTGAAGAAGATGTCACATTTGTAAATACCTTGGCGTTTAGCCTTTTTACTTTAGTGCTAGTTATCGCTTTGGTTAGCGCATGGTTGATTGGACGAAGTATTTTAGAGCGTATTTATTACCTGCAACACACGATGCAAGATATTGCTCAAACAAACAATTTAAACAATGCAGTAAAAGTTAATGGTAGTGATGAATTAGCAGATATGGCCACTGCATTTAACCAGATGTTATTAAGTTTTCGTTCACTTATTGTTGAAGTACATCACTCTGTTAATACCCTAAACAGTGCAACAGGGGATTTAGCAGAGAATATTTACACTACTAATGACGGTGTTGAAACACAAATGCAGCAAACTGACCTAGTCGCAACGGCGGTGACTGAAATGGTTGCAACAGTTGATGAAATTGCCACCAATACTCGCGAAGCAGCGCATAAAGCAGAAGTGACTAACAGCAATGCTGGCAAAGGTAAGTTAGGGGTAGAACAAACGATTACCCAAATCACTCAACTGTCGGATAAATTACTCGATTCTGAAAGTGTCGTGAAAGAGCTAGAAAAAGAAAGCGTGACTATCGCCTCTGTTTTGGGGGTTATTCGAGGTATTGCCGAACAAACTAATTTATTGGCTTTAAATGCCGCTATTGAAGCCGCTAGAGCTGGTGAACAAGGTCGTGGTTTTGCTGTTGTTGCCGATGAAGTAAGAACTCTTGCCAGTCGAACTCAGGAGTCGACACAAGAAATTGAAACAATTACCAGTTTGTTGCAAAAACGTACCCAAGAAATAGTTAGTCTAATGGCTGAATGTCGAAATCAAGGCCAAGAAAGTGTTGAGCAAGCAAGTTCTGCCGGCACAATGCTTGATGAAATTACGCAAGATGTAGCGTTAATCATGGATATGAATAGTACTATTGCTACTGCTATTCAAGAGCAAAGTACCGTGGCTTCTGAGGTTAATCAACACGTAGTTATGATCAAGGATGTTACTATACAATCGGGACATGCGGCTAAAAAAAGCGAGCAAATGAGCGAGTCACTTACAACGCAAGCCCAATCATTAACTCGCGAAGTGAGTCGCTTTAGCGTTTAAATAAAGCCGTTTTTATATTTAATGTTAATTAAATCATGCTGTTATAAAAAGAATACTTCATGTTTTAAGAAAATACTAGCAAACAAATATCCTCAACTATGGGTATTTGCTTCATTAGCCGTGGTAAGTATATTCACTTCAAAAATTGGCTTGTGTTAATGAGGTCGTTGGTAAAGCGTTATAATTGCTTAATGTTAATCATTGCCTCACGAGAGTGACCACTGGCTTTTAAGGCTTGTAAATAATCTTGCCAGCGTTGTTCTTGTTCAATGAATAAAAGGTGAAGATGTTCATCGTTAAAAACAGCAGAATAGCCGTCATTAAAAGTTAACCTGTACCCGTGTTTGCCTACACACTCGATAGTAGTTAATAGTACATTCTTTTTGTGGCTGACGGTTTGCTGATTGTTGTTTTTTTTGTTGGCCAAATGGAGGCTTTGACCACATACGCGGAGAAATTCAAAGCTAAGCTTTACATCGTTGCCTGAAGTATCGTCAATAAACTCAATTGTGAGCATCTTTTCAGTATTATCAAGTAGAAAGTGACTTATTTTCATAACATGCATTACCTAGCTTTGCATTACCTTGTATGTATTTCTGCTAAAGAATAAATCGACTTAAATCTTCATCCTTAACCACTTCACTCAGGGTGTTATTTACGTAACTTTCATCAATATTGATAGTCTCACCGCTGCGTTGATCAGCATTAAATGACAACTCTTCAACTAACCGCTCCATCATAGTATGCAGGCGTCTAGCACCAATATTTTCAGTTGATTCATTAACTTGCCAAGCCGAGTTGGCGATGGCTTTTATTCCATCATCAGTGAACTTAACCGAGACCCCTTCGGTATTGAGCATGGCAATATACTGTTCGGTTAGTGATGCGAACGGTTCGGTAAGAATACGTACAAAATCATCAGAACTTAAAGCCTGTAATTCTACGCGAATAGGTAAACGACCTTGTAACTCAGGAATTAGATCGGAAGGCTTGGCCATTTGGAAGGCACCCGAGGCAATAAATAAGATATGATCAGTTTTAATCATGCCGTGTTTAGTACTTACCGTCGACCCTTCAACTAAGGGTAGTAAATCGCGTTGCACCCCCTCACGAGAGACATCACCACCGCCAGAGCTATCAGCACGTTTACATATTTTGTCAATTTCATCTATAAACACAATACCATTTTGCTCAACGGCTTCAATGGCTTTTTGCTTTATGTCGTCTTGATTAACAATCTTAGCGGCTTCTTCTTCTTGCAATGCTTTCAACGCATCTTTAATTTTCAGTTTGCGTTTACTGGTTTTATCTCCAGACATATTTTGGAACATGCTTTGTAATTGCGACGTCATATCTTCCATGCCAGGTGGTGCCATTATTTCAACACCAACTTGTGGGGCCGCTAAATCAAGTTCAACTTCTTTGTCATCTAGTTTACCTTCACGCAATTTCTTTCTAAAAATTTGACGAGTATTACTATTTTCACTGGCCTCATCATTACCAAACCCATCGCGAGCAGGTGGTAAAAGTACATTGAGAATTCTCTCTTCTGCTGCTTCTTCAGCAAGGTGTTTCACCCGTTCCATTTCGTGCTCTTTAATCATTTTTATAGCCATATCAGCCAGATCACGAATAATGGTTTCAACTTCTTTACCGACATAGCCAACTTCTGTAAATTTAGTGGCTTCTACCTTGATAAAAGGCGCGTTTGCAAGTTTTGCCAGGCGACGAGCTATTTCTGTTTTCCCCACCCCAGTTGGACCTATCATTAAAATATTTTTTGGAGTCACTTCATTGCGTAAATCTTGAGGTAACTGCATTCTACGCCAACGGTTTCTTAGGGCAATGGCAACGGCACGTTTAGCATCACTCTGGCCAACAATGTGACTGTCTAATTCATGGACTATTTCGCGTGGGGTCATATTTGACATTATTTTTTCCTCATTACTTGCTCAACCTTTTGAGTATAAGCAAGCAGTGTAAAAGCTTTGAACAGAATCTTAAAGTTCGTCTATGGTATGGTCTTGATTAGTAAAAACACAAATATTGCCTGCAATAGTCAATGATTTTTCAACTATTTCTTTGGCAGACAATTCGGTGTTTTCTAATAGTGCAGTAGCGGCAGATTGTGCAAAATTACCACCGCTACCTATGGCAATAAGATCATGCTCAGGTTGCACAACATCACCATTACCGGTAATGATAAGAGAGGCTGTTTCATCGGCTACCGCAAGCAAAGCCTCAAGCTTTCTTAAGGCTCTATCACTGCGCCAATCTTTCGCGAGTTCAACTGCTGCTTTGGTCAAGTGCCCTTGATGTTGCTCAAGTTTACTTTCAAAACGCTCAAACAATGTAAAAGCATCCGCTGTACCACCGGCAAAGCCAGCTAATACTTTATTGTTGTACAAGCGCCTAACTTTTCGGGCGTTACCTTTCATAACCGTATTGCCAAGAGAAACTTGCCCATCTCCACCAATAGCCACTTTGCCATTGCGTCTAACAGAAACGATAGTAGTCACATTAACCTCATTTTAACTCATTACTATAATGTTAATGTAATTGGGATCATTGCTAAGTTTTCAAGCTGCAATGAATATATTAATTATTGCCATAACCAAATTTGGCAATAATTAATATTGTTGCGCTTCAATTTATTTTTATCTTCTTCGGCCAGTCGTTTATTTGGGTAGGGACCCAAAAACACCTTGTACCAGACACCACTGTCGCCTTTAACCGCTTTTATTTGTGCTTCTAAACCAGCAAAGGCAATTTGCGCCTTCAAAGTCTCTGCTTGCTTTTGTGATCGAAGTGAAGAACATTGTAATTTATAAGGGCCTTTTGCTTTTACCTCATAATGACCAACTTCAACCTCTTTGGTGGTTAAGTCTTCAACATAAGTCCATTTCTCCTTAGGTGGAGTCGGTAATGTTTTATTGTGATTACTAGTTTTGTTCTTGTTGACTTCGTCAACAGCAAGAGGCAGTGGCGTTTTAGTCATCGGATCCGTTTTTAATACCCACAAGCCATATGCAAATGCTGAAATTAACAACACGAATAATATACTGATTATTTTTGCTTTAAACGTTAACGCGTTGTTTTGTGATGCCGTTTTTTTAGCTGCACGTTTATACTTGGGTTTTTTAGCCGGGGGGCGAGAGACGTAATCTTGGTTAGCCATGGAAACTGAAAGTCACTGTAAAAATTTTAGCTAGTGTAACTGAGCTAGCTAAAAAAAACACGTATAAAACATTCACAACAAATGAAGTGGCCATAGCAACCAATAACAGCCTAGTTAACTTGGTTTTTGACGTTTTAACCTTGTTTTCCTGCCGTTTTATCTGATCTTAATATAGATTTTTCTGGGCACAGCTTTTGTCTGGTGTTTACTTTTCCCAATAAGTTATATTTTGGTTGCTTTGTCTAATTTAGTAATAGTACCAGCAAACCCTTTTCATAATGAATTATTGCAATACTAGAGAGTAAGTTAAAAAAACTTTACTTTGAGTTACCAGGTCAAATCAATGGGATCTATGTCAATGCTCCAGCGCACCTTGGGAAGCCATTCATTCTCGGTTATTTGTGTTAACAGCTGTAAAATAGCTGTATGCAATTGTTTTCGTGATTTAGCCTGGACAATAAGGTGAAATCTGTACTTACCCGCTTTTTTCTCCATAGCTGCAGGAATAGGGCCCGCGAATTGACAGCCCTCAATGGGATGCTGGGTTAACATTTGTAAAAATTTTTCTGGGTAACTAGGATAATTCGCCTCTGCGCGCAGTAATGCTTGATAGGTAAAAGGTGGCAACATAGCCTGTTGTCGCTCTGTTAGTGCTTGCTGAGCAAAATGATGATAGCCATTGTGAATTAAATCTTGTAACAAGGGGTGGTCAACATAGCGACTTTGCACCAACACCTCACCTGGTTTACTGGCTCTACCAGCTCGGCCAGCGACTTGAATTAGTAGTTGCGCCATGTGTTCACTGGCACGAAAATCATAGCTAAATAATGCACCATCAACATCTAATACTGCCACGAGAGTTACATCGGGAAAATGGTGGCCTTTAGCCAGCATTTGTGTGCCGACTAACAATTGATGTTTTTTGTCAGTGACTTCTTGTAGTAGTTTAGCTAACTCACCTTTTTTTCGAGTACTATCGCGGTCAATACGGACAATCGAAGTGCTGGGGAATAATTCGGTTAATCTTGATTCAAGTTGCTCTGTACCTTGGCCAAGCGGCACAATACGAACGCTACCACAACTTGGGCACTGCCTAGGTATTTGTTGTTGATTACCGCAGTGATGACAAATTAAAATCCCTTGTTTTTGGTGCAAAGTGTAAGGTTTGTTACAACGTGGACATTCAGCTAACCAATGGCATTCTTGACAGTTTATTGCCGGAGCATAACCGCGCCTGTTTAAAAACAATAACACCTGTTCGTCACGGGCCAATGTTTTCTCAATGGCTTGCTTTAAGGAAGTAGACAAGCCAAATTCAACTTGCTGCTGATTCATGTCAATTAGCGCAATTTTTGCCTTATGACTTGCGCCAGCACGCTTGTTAAGTTGATGATAACTGTATTTGTGTGTAAAGGCATTCTGCAAGCTCTCAAAACTTGGGGTTGCTGAACCCAATACGATTGGAATATTTAACTGTCTGGCTCGAAGTATTGCCATGTCCCTTGCATGGTAGCGAAAACTATCTTGTTGTTTCAAAGAAGCGTCGTGTTCTTCATCAATAATAATTAAACCAAGTTGATGTAAGGGGGAAAATATTGCTGAACGAGTACCTATCACAATGGCAGCACTGCCTTGCTGCGCCGCTAACCAAGTAGAAAGTCTTTCTTTATCGTTTAAGCCTGAGTGGTGCAGGGCAATAGGTACCTTAAAACGCTGTTCAAATCGATTTAATGTTTGCGGTGTTAAGCCTATCTCAGGGACAATCACTAATACTTGTTGATTATTGGCTAATACCGCCTCCATGGCTTGTAAATACACTTCTGTTTTGCCACTGCCTGTAATACCGTCAACCAGGTGACAAGAAAACTGAGATAGCGAATGATTAATAGCACTAACAATAATGGCCTGTTCACTGGAAAGTGTTAGCTTATTGCCTTTCTCAAGTAGGTGCGATTGCCAAGTAAACAGCGTGGTTTTTTGTTCTTGCTCGATAATAAGTTTTTTGTTTTTTAACGCGGTTAACTGTGGCCTGCTATAACCCAGTGCCCGTAACTCTACCCAGCTAATTCCCTGACGGCTTGCAATCATTTGATACAAAGCAAATTGCTTATAGGCTTTTTTTTCTAGCTGGGCTAACTGTTTGATCAGTTCATCATTAAGAGGTGGTTTTTGTACATCAGTTACGTGCACTGCATGCCATACCAAAGGCGGACTTAAAGTAACCTTTTCTATTTTCCTCATCAATACAGGCAGGGCTTGATGGAATACATCACCAATCGGGTGGTGATAGTAATGGCTGCAAAGCACTAAAAAATTAACTAAGCTTTGATTTAAATTAAAATGATCATGCAAGCGGTCACTAATTTTTTTTACTTTGGCTGGATCAAAATTACATTTGGCCTGATTATTGGTCACAATTCCAATGACTTTTCTTGGACCAAATGGCACAACGACTCGCTCACCAATGGATAGTGTCGGCCTCAACAATTCATCAGGTACAGCGTAGGTAAATAGTTGTCGCATTGGCACCGGAATAGCGACTTCAATATAGTGTTCAGGCACGATCAACAGCTAAACCAAGACGAGTGAGAATTACCAACATTTTGCCCTGTGAAAGGTGAGCTGCCAAGTACAAAATGTTATTCTATTTAAATAAAGCACTGAAGCTGTTTTTTTGAGCTATTTACCGCAATTTATGTTGCAGTTATCTGGACTATCTATTATCATGCGCGTCCATTAATTTTTAACTTCGTATGGTGCTTAGCGTTTCCATTACCGCATTGGGTAATAGTAAGTAAACGGCTAAGTGGCGATACGCCTAATTTCTCATTTATGAGATAGAGGTCCCCCATGAAAAAAGATATTCACCCTAAATACGTTGAGATCAATGCACATTGTTCTTGTGGTAATGTTGTAAAAACACGCTCTACCTTAGGTAAAGATATTCACCTAGACGTATGTTCTTCTTGTCACCCATTCTACACTGGTAAGCAAAAAGCTGCTGAAACCGGTGGTCGTGTTGATAAATTCAACAAGCGTTTCGCTGCAATGGGTAAAAAATAAGTTAAGCTTATTTATTACAATAAAAAAAGCGCCTGTGGCGCTTTTTTTATGCCTTGTAAAACATGTTACAGTAGCAATGTATAAAATAAACCACTGATTTTATTATGTTATAAATAGGTAGGTAATTATTAGTAAGTTTTTTAACTTTTTTCGTAACGCCTTAAACCTTTTTCTACATCTAGGTATCTAACTAGGTATTATTAAATTAAAGCGTTTGAAGCAAATCGCATCGTTAACTATTGTTAGCTTAATTGGGTGCCATGACTTTAATCATCGTTTTAACAGCGTTGGTCATTGCAGAGACCTTGGTAAATAATTTTACTTTCACTACTACTTTACTTGGCAGAGGCCTTTGGCTTGGATAATCGAAAATTACAGGATAAAAGCATAGATATTGTCAGGCCAAAAGTTGCTTGCCATGGAAATCAGCAATTTCAGGTGTTGGCTAGTATTGATGATGAACAACGTTGCATTGCACAAGTGAAACAAGGCTCACAAACTGCCTTTCATAGCCTGTATCAACTACATCATAAGCGAATCTATGCGCTTTGCTGGCGAATGCTTGCCGATAAAGATAGTGCTGAAGATGTTTGCCAAGAAGTTTTTGTGGTGTTGTGGCAAAAAATAGCTCAATTTCACGGGGAGAGTAAATTTAGCACTTGGTTACACAGTGTTGCCACTAATGTCATTTTGGGTCACTTACGTAAACATAAAAATTGGTTACAGCGTGTTTTTAGTATAGAGCAAGCAGAGGTTAACATCGCTGAACCAAAGGCGGCATTGGTTGACGATTCAACCTTGAGTTTGTTAGACCAACATATTGTCGAATTGCCAGAGCGAGCCCGTTTAGTTTTTGTATTATTTGCTGTTGAAGGCTATCGCCACGAAGAAATTGCGCAACTCCTAAAAATGGCGGTTGGCTCAAGTAAATCTCAGTACCATCGAGCACGACAACTATTGAAAGAGTCTTTAACTGCCGTTGGCTATTCATCAATAACGCAGGAGTTTGAACATGAATAATGATAACCTGAAAGAGCTGATGATTGATAACAACAAACAAAATATTGAACAAATGAGTGATGCCTTACTTGATAAAAAAACCGCAGAATTAGTGCCTGAAATTACGCCGCAGCGTGATTTATGGCCAGGCATAGAACGGGCTATTAACCACCAAGGGCAACAATCTTCAGTGTTTAAACCACGTGCTCTGTTTGTGCCTAGCGTTTGGGCAGCTTCTGTAGCGATGATTACGCTCGTTTCATGGTTAACCTTGGCACCCCAGCATAATCCCTTTAAGGAAAACAGATTAGTCACTCATAGCACTGAGGTTAAAGCCAATCAAGCCCAACTTGTTGCCATGATGCAACAGAGCTTCAATCAGCAAAAAGTCTCGTTACGCAGTAGTTACGGTAATCCTAAAATAGAATTATTACCCATTGCTATGCAAACAGAATTAAGTCAATTAGCCAAGGCTAGAGTTGCCATAAGCAACGCTTTAGACAATGATGAAAACAATGTGGACTTGCTGAATTTATTAGATTTTACTCAGCAACAAGAATTAAAGTTATTACAGCAACTATATCGACAATATCAAGTTATTTGATGAACCTTAGGTTGTGTGTTCATGTGTTTGCCAACAAATATCAAAGCAACATATGCGGCAATTTAACCTAACACACTAGATAAGTGATTTGACGATTAATAAAGAGGTTTTATGAGTTATTACAGCAAAAGAATTCAGCAGATTACGCTTGCATTGATAAGTATTTTACTTTGTGCCCAGGCGTTTGCTAAGGCAGAAATTGCGCAAAGTTTACCCAGTGAAAATGTGACTAACATTGCTATTAGTAATCACAGTGGTTCTATCAATGTAATAGGGTGGAATAAAGACAAAATATCGATAACAGCTACCTTAGATGATGACGTAGAGAAACTCATATTTGAGCAACAAGGAGCTCAGGTTATCATTAAGGTCGAATACCCCAGTATGGAAAGTTGGAGTGCAGACGGCTCACATTTAACCGTATTTATGCCTAAAAGTATTCGTATGAAAGCTTCAAGTGTCTCCAGTGATATTGATGTTTCTAATGTACATGGCGGTGTTGCAGTAAAAACAGTGAGTGGTGACATTACGGCGAAAAATATCAGCCAAAGTGTTGAATTAAATAGTGTTAGTGGTGATATAAATAGTGATGATTTAACAGGTAAAATTGCTATTTCTGCGGTTAGTGGTGACATCACCGATAACGATTCTTCTGGCCGCTTGGAAGTGAACTCAGTCAGTGGTGATGTTGATATTGACAGTGAAGCCAAAGAGGTGTTTTTTAACAACGTCTCCGGTGGTTGCAAGTTAGAGCTGGATGAAATCGTTGAGTTACGAATCAGAACGGTGAGCGGTAATTTAAAAGCAGCGCTTGATTTAACTGATAAAGGCCTGTTGAAGGCAAGTACGGTTAGCGGTGATCTAAGCTTTGATTTTCAATGGGGCATTGATGCCGATTTTACTCTTAAGTCAAGTGTTGGTGGTGATATTAATAATCAACTGACAAAAGCAAAAGCACAAGAGGATGATTTTGGCCCAGGCGCACAATTAAGCTTTCAAACTGGTAATGGCAGTGCGGTGGTTAATGTCACCACCGTGAGTGGTAACATTAATGTGCGTAAATAATGTAAGCAATTAAGAGCAGTTATACCTGCCAGTTGTTCATGGCAGCAGTCATTAGTCGTTGCTTTTTGAGTGGTTTTTTTGCAGGGGCTTATCTAGGTGTTTGTATATTAAAGTAATATTGTTTTAATCACCTTCAAACAATTAATGAGAAGCCCTTGTTTAAAGGAAGTGTTTTTTTAAAGGTTTTGTGATTAAAGTAACTGAGCAAAAAAATCACTTGTTACCATTAAAAAATGATTATCTCGAATACCACATAAATGTCTTATATCTTCACATATAGGTGTAACAGCAAATATTTTATATTCGCTTTAATCAAATTCTGCTACATTAGCATTCATTTTTAAATACCCAAGTATATGAGCACTAATCACGTGACTGTCACATACCAAAAGGCAGCGTGCAATAGACTTAATATGGGGACGTTAATTGGGCAGAATAGGGGTAAAAATGGCCGATAATAAGCCACGCAAATTTGAAAAACAAACATTTATCAAAGACAAGCAAATTGATGAATTGAAAGTTCCTCCCCATTCCTTAGAAGCAGAACAATCGGTACTTGGTGGTTTATTACTGGATAATGAAACCTGGGATAGAGTCTCTGAGAGAACGGTTGCAGACGACTTTTATTCTCGTTCTCATCGCCTGATTTTTGAAACCATTGGGGCACTTATTGAGCTTGGTGAGCCAGTTGATTTAATTACCCTTTCTGAAGCGTTAGAGAACGATCAAAAACTCGATGATGCTGGCGGGTTTGTTTACCTCGCTGAAATGATGAAAAACACCCCAAGTGCTGCCAATATTACAGCATACGCCGATATAGTCAGAGAACGGGCGGTTACTCGTGAAATGATAAGCGTTGCTAATGAAATTGCCGAGGCTGGTTATGATACTCAGGGAAGAACCAGTGCTGATCTGCTCGACTTTGCTGAAACTAAGGTGTTTGCCATTGCAGAAAAACGTGCCAATAAATCAGAAGGGCCAGAAAGCTTAGATTCAGTGTTAGAAAAAACCGTGGATCGAATTGAAAAACTCTGTTCAGCGCCAACTGGAGGGGTTACTGGCGTATCAAGCGGTTATGCAGACTTAGACAAAATGACCGCAGGTTTACAAAAATCAGATTTAATTATTGTTGCTGCGCGGCCTTCAATGGGTAAAACGACGTTTGCCATGAACTTGGCTGAGCATGCCGCGATGACTGAGGAATACCCAGCTTTAATCTTTAGCTTAGAGATGCCATCAGACCAAATCATGATGCGGATGTTAGCTTCACTTGGGCGTATTGATCAAACCAAGATTAGAACGGGCCAATTAGAAGACGAAGATTGGGCACGTCTCTCTTCTACCATGGGTTTATTAATGGACAAAGGCAAAATGTTTATTGATGATGCCGCAGGTTTAACCCCCACAGAAGTTCGCTCGCGAGCACGACGTATTCACCGTGATCATGGCGGTATTAGTTTAATTATGATTGATTACCTGCAACTGATGCGTGCTCCACAATTTTCAGATAACCGTACTTTAGAAATTGCCGAAATATCACGTTCACTTAAAGCCCTTGCCAAAGAATTACAAGTACCTGTGGTAGCCTTGTCACAGCTAAATCGTGGTCTAGAGCAACGCAGTGACAAACGTCCTATTAACTCAGATTTACGTGAGTCAGGCTCAATCGAGCAAGATGCTGATTTGATTATGTTTATCTATCGTGATGAGGTTTACCATGACGACAGTGAATTTAAAGGCATGGCTGAAATAATCATAGGTAAACAACGTAATGGTCCTATTGGCCGAGTGCCACTGACCTTCCAAGGACAATTTTCGCGATTTGATAATTATGCTGGTCCACATGTACTTGAAGAAGATTAGGCACATTGGCTATGTGTGCAACTAGGGTTCGGTCAGCTTTAGGTAATATGTTGATTGTTATTGCGTTTAAATTTTGTGTTGTAAATGAATTAATTAATAAAAGCTATCAGCTCTTTAATTCCAGCGATTAAAACCATGAATTACTGTTTAAAATTTAGTCAGTGTTTGGTGTTTTTTTTAATGAAAATTTAATGAATATTTTATGACTATTTAATGCGAAAAAACCACAAAAAAATAAAAATTTTGGCTAAAAAGCATGTCACAAAAACAGTGATAAAATGCTTGGTTTTTCTTTTTTTGAAACAAAAAATTTACATTTCTGCTTAAAAAAAAGTCCACTTTTAAATAATATTAAATATTTTTAATTGCTAAAACGTCAAGTTTTAGGGCAAAGTTTCGCCTGATAATTGACCTATAAACCTTCAAAAAAAGTTTCCTAAATAGTTTGGGTATCTTCTTGAAAAAATGTATTAATTTAAATTTAATCATCGATGATGTTTTGATTTTTTTGTATCCTGTTAACATATTTGCAATGAGGCGATTCAAAAAAATAACAGCTACTTAATTTACCCAAAACAGTAAAAAAAAGTTTTGAATTAAAGAAAAAGTATGTTTATATAATTTTTAACGGATTGTGGCATTACTAGGAATCTGGTCAGCCTTAAAGCACACGGTAGTCTAAATTAATTAAAAGTGGTACTATTAATGAAAAATAAAATTCTACTAAGTGCAGCAGTTCTTGCTGCCACCTCAAGCACAATCTTTGCAGCAACTGAAACCTTTCAAGCCACCGTCGAGGCTTTTCAAGAACCAACTATAGTTCAGTCAACTCAGCTCAATTTCGGTAAAATTAATCCTGCAGTAGGTTCTGTATGTACTATGGACAATGCCGGTTCATTAACGGGTGCATGTGTTGAAGATGGTAATGCATTAGGCGATATTTTAATTTCTAATCTATCTCCAAGCTCAGTAATGAATATCACGGTAACTGGTAGTGACGATGGCACGCTTGCTTTTGTCCCTGCTGCTACAGCAACGGGTGGTGCTGCACCCGTGAATCTTACTGATGGTGTTCAAGGTAATTTTACTACAACTGCAAGTTCAGATGATGTCACGTTGAGTGTATACGGCGCATTAACGGTTGGTTCTACATTAACTTCAGGTGCTGCAGCTACCGCAGATTATACTGTTGATGTAACATTTCAATAAAATATACATTAATCAGTAACCCATAGAAAGTGTGGGCCCCCACACTTTCTCATTAATTTCTATAGTTGTCATATGAATTACCGCTTAACTATCTTTTTTTTACTCAATGTTTTCTTTTTTAGTCCTATAGCTAACGCCAGTATTGCACTCTCCGAATATCGTCTTTATTTCGATGGTCGAACCAAGCAAAATGCCTTAATGATAAGAAATACTTCTGATAATAATCTTGATTACAGGGTGTTGTTAATACATAAAGACATGACAGAAGAGGGTAATTTTGTTGAAGTCAGTGACGCTGAAGTGATAGGCCGTTCAGCCAAACCATTACTACGTTATTCGCCAAGACGCGGTGTAATCAACTCACAAGAAGTACAAGCTATTAGAATGACAGTGCGTAAAAAAGCAGATTTACCCGTTGGTGAATATCGTGCTGTACTTAAAATTATTACATCAAAAGTGTCAGAGCAAAATGAAGCCGAAAGTGTTAAATCCAAGCTCGCTTACAGTATTCCAGTGATTGTTCGTCATGGCAAGTTAGAGGCGGAGTCGAGTATTGTTAATCCTCAGCTAATTACTCAAAATGGTCAGCCGACAGTTATGTTTTGGCAAACCCTTGAGGGTAATCGCTCGTTATATGGCAATTTTCAAGTCATGAATAGCGATAGAGCCATTGTAGGGGAAGTAAATAATTTGGCTGTTTATACGCCGCTCACTCGTCGCAAAGTATACATACCTCTGACTCAACAGGTCGAAGGTCCACTAACTATAGAATACCAAGAAAACAAGCGTTACGGCGGCAAGTTAGCGCTCACTGAAACAATTAATACCGAGTAACATGAAGCTTTGAGGTGGCGCTTTCATTTATTGTTGGTATTGTTGTTAGGATTGACGGTTTTTAGCGCTAAACTTCTTGCCGATGATCCTAATTATATTCTTTACAACTGGCCCATTATTGAAGACGACTTTGTTATTGTGGATGTTAGACTTAACGGTCGCTCGGTAATATCTGATCTAACTGGCTATTATACCGCCAATAAAAAGTTGCTTTTATCTATATCACCCTTAAATGCTGCCTTGGGCATTGACTTCACTATTGATGATAAAATTCTTAACGGCTATATCTCTAAAAGTGATTTGTTATTTTCAAGTTCAATGCAGCCAACAACCTACCGAACACCCGAAGATTTTTTGTGGGCTGAAGATGATTTTGACCATTACATAGACCTAGCGGTGCTTAACTCTGTACTTAATTTAGAGGTGGCTTTTGATTATGGGCGAATGCAAGTAAGCTTTATGACTAAGTTACTTGAGTCGCCTAAAGATACTAAAAAAGTATTTAAATCTAAACAAAAATTGGGGCCTACATTTGAACGCGACATTGAAGATCAATATCAACATATTACCTATCCGGTCACCGATTACGCCGCCTCCTCAACCTATTCATCTGACCAGACACAGCTGAAAAATAAAGTTACCTTAAACAGTTATTTTGATCTGTTTAAACATAAAACTGAATACAGATTCAACCATACAGATAGTGGTACTAACCAATTTATTAAGCTGAGTAAGTCGCTCGAGAATCTAGATCAAGAGGGCGTTTTGTCTGAAGTACATTATGAATTAGGCGATATTCAATCACAGCGTGACCCCCTTATCATGAATTTTAGCCAGGGGCGTGGGGTTTTTCTGTCCAATATGAACTCTAATACCTCGCAAAGCTTTGCAAACATAACTATTGAGGAGCCAACCTTGCCTGGTTGGTTTGCTGAGCTTTACCGAAATGGTCAATTTGTTACTGCTGTTGAATCGACTGATGAGAATATTGTGCGCTTTGAAAACGTTGAAACATTTTACGGCAGTAATGTCTTTGAAGTAAGGCTTTATGGTCCTGAGGGTGAACAAGTCACCAGAACAAAAAAAATATCTGTGGGTAACGAGGCGCTAGCGCCAGGCCAACTGGGTTACCAGTTTGAAGTATTAGATAGCACCCGAAATGTGTTAAATACGCAATTTAATAGCGCTACAAATTTTAGGCAATCGGTCACTGGCAATGTCTCCTATGGTCTATCAGACACCCTTACTTATGGCATTGGCTTAAATTATTTAACAGGTGTTGAAGACAACCAGTACCTATCAACTAGCTTGCAGAGTAACTCTGAATTTGGCAGTTTTAAATTTGCAGGTGCTAAACAAGTAGATAGGGGGACAGCATTATTTGCTGGTTATCGTGGCGAAGCTGCTTTGTTTGATGATCAGAACATCAGTATGAACCTTGAGTATAGTCAAGTTAATAACTTCAATAGTGCTGTATTTATTCCACAAAATTCTCCGTTAAAATCTCTTGCCTCAATAAGCTTGAGTAGTCGCATGAGCAGCTTTGCTAATATGAATTGGAATTTTAGGTTTTCAAATGAGCAAAGAGAAAAAACACAAACACGGCAAATTAGTCAGCTTGGTCTGAGCTCAAATTACCTAGGTGGTAATTGGTCGACTCGTTTTCAATACGATAATTTGCAACAAGAAATCACCAACCAAAGTTATTGGGCAATGGATATTGATGCCTGGCGGTGGACCAATTCTTTGAGTTGGAAGCCCCTTGAAAGTAATCGACGTTTAAGATACCAAACCACTTTGAGGTGGCCTCAAAGTAAGAACACCTTTAATCAAACCAGGCTATCTTATGATGAAAATACCGATGCTAAAATGATGTTAAGCCACCAGTATACTTACCGAGGAAATCACTTAAATTTTAATTTTTCTGGCCAAGTTGACAATGAAAATGAGTGGCAAGTAACTGTTGGCTTTAGCGGTACGGTAAGCTTTGACTCATTTAATAATGATATCAATTTTTTACCGCCGCGCTCATTAAATTCAGGGCAGTTGGCGTTAGAATCCTTTGTTGACATCAATAATAATGGCCTGTTTGATTCTGGCGATGAACACATTACTGATGCCGGTTTTACGGGTAATTATCTCTGGAAAGAGTTGAGAACTAATGAACAGGGGCAATTAATGCTGCCGAGTAGTAGCGGTGGACAAATGTTAAGCGTTGATGTGCGAACCTTGTCAAACCCCTATTATCATCCTGTGCATAACACAATTAGAGCTATTTCACATCGCGGTGGTGTCACCAAAGTTAACTATCCTATCCAAATAATCAGTGAAGTGGAAGGTAGCCTTTATTACGCGATAAATAATAAATCTCAACCGGCTTCAAATGTGACGGTAGTATTAATTGATAAACAAGGCAATGAACAATACGAAACCACCAGCGAATATGACGGCTATTATTATTTCCCAAAGGTCGCTGTGGGCGAGTATTCATTGCAATTTAGGCAAAATAAAATTGAAGCTAACAAGCTCGTCACCTTGAACGTACCCGATAAAATTATCGCCCCAGATTATGGTGATGCCGTTATTATCAACGATATTATTTTGCAAGAAAAACAAAATATATTAACAACGTCTTCAGCTATAGCACAAAATTACTTCGTTCAACTTGGGGTATTTAAATACTTTGATTCGGCTAAAGTTGTAGCAAAAAAACACAGAGCGTTTAACTTTCCACTGCAACTTTACCAAAACGTTAACCATGGTAAGTACTACCTTGTGGCTGGCCCTTACGCAACTAGAGACCAGGCTCAATCTATTATTAACAAAGCCTACACGGCCCCTGAGTTAGTGGGCAGCTCGTTAATTGATGCGCGAAAATATCAGTCAGACAACTGGCAACGCCTAGATGATACCTTGATTCCTGATACCAAGCCCGTTAACTCCACAAGTGCTCAACATTATTACTGCCAATATGGGGCTTATAAAAACCGTAACTTCATTAATACTCAAGTACTAAAGGCACATAAGGATGTTTTTCTTGCAGAAGTTGCTCATCAAAATAACAAGTATACCGTTATTTTATCGGGGCCGTTTGCATCAGTTAACAGTGCAAAATGCGACACCGATTTGAGTAAACAATTAAAAGAAAATAGCCGACCTATTATCAAATATTACAAACAACTCGTTATTACTGATTCGACAAATTAAGCGAAAGGGTAGGCTTTCATATTTTAGGCTTTAACATTCTAGGTTTTAATATCTGGGGCTTTTATATCAGGAGCTTTTATATTTGAGTAATTGAGTTAACCTCTTTACCTCGCAT
>JBELHN010000008.1:55023-115961 GCA_042091395.1 Colwellia sp. | reverse complement strand
TAAAAACATGCTGTAGAGTATAAGTTGAATGAAGCCTAAAGACTATACTCTGATATTCACTAACTAAACCGCATGCCCACAGGCATAATCACTAGCCCAGCAAAACTCGAAATTGTAGCCGCCAAGTCAACAGATAACAGCAATGAATTCGCCAATAAATATATATTATTCTTAAACAATTCCTATTCACTCAGCTAAATAAAGTAGTATGGTCATCAATCACGAGTATTCTTGAAGTAATCTTTTTAAAACCTTTGACATATTATGTCATAACAGTATAGTGATAAAGAAACAAGAATCTCATTAGCGTATCTGAAGATTTTAAGGATGAAATATGGAACAACTTTTTTTAACCTCTACTCAATTCCCTACCCTAATTTATTCCGTCTTACTGGGTGTTGTTGTGGTTTATTGGTTAGTGGGTTTACTTGGCATAATCGATTTAGATTTCTCTGGTGATATTGACATTGATACAGACGCTGATATTTCTATCGGCGGTATCACTGGATTTCTCTTAACATTTGGCTTAACTGGCGTACCATTTACCTTAGTTATCAGTATTATTCTCCTTCTATGCTGGTTATTAAGTGTTTATTTACAGCACTATCTTCTCACCCTTCTGCCTCAAGGCTGGCTTTACTATCTATTTGGCACCTTAACTAGCCTAGTTGTTTTTATAATTTCACTGCCCATAACCGCTATAGCTATTCGCCCGCTTAAAGGGATGTTTGTTAGCGTCGAAACCTCAGAAAGTGACCAACTTGTTGGTAAAGAGGCAACAATTGCCACAAACAAAGTCAGTGGCTCCTTTGGGCAAGCGCGGCTATTTAATAACGGAGCTGAAATTTTGGTTGATGTGCGCTGCGATCCAGAGCACACATTAACGCAAGGTGATAATGTATTGGTTATAAAATACCTAAAAGCAAATCATGCCTACATTGTTGCACCGTACACAGCTTAATATCATTAAAAAATTGTAATTTATTTGGTCGCTGATAAGTGACCTAAGTTTTAAATAAGAGGAAAAAAATATGGTAATGGAACCACTTTATCTAGCAATTGGAATTGGCGCACTTTTTGTCTTTTCACTATTAATCATGATCGCTAAATTTTATAACAAGGTTGAACAAGGTCAGGCATTAATCATCAATAAATTAAGATCAGAGCCAGAAATAAGTACCACTGGTGGGATGGTAATACCTGTTATTCATAAAAAAGAAGTCATGGATATTTCAACCAAAAGAATGATGTTAGAGCGAAAGGGACGCTCTGGTCTTATCTGTCAAGACAACATCCGCGCAGATATTATTATTACCTTTTATATTCGGGTGAATGAAACCAAAGAAGATATTTTACGGGTTGCTAAACAAGTAGGCTGCGATCGTTCTTCTTACCCAGAAACGTTACAAGAATTATTTGAAGCAAAATTTTCAGAAGCCTTAAAAACTGTGGGTAAGCAATTAAACTTTACTGAACTGTTTACTCAACGCGATATTTTTAGAGATAAAATTAAAGAAGTTATTGGTCAAGATTTATCGGGGTATGTATTAGAAGATGTCGCTATCGATTTTCTTGAGCAAACCTCAATTAATGATTTAGATCCTAACAATATTATGGATGCTGAAGGTATTAGACGTATTACCGAATTAACGGCTCAACAAAGTGTTGAAACCAATGATCTGAAAAGACAGGAAGAAGTACGTATTAAGCGTCAAGATATTGAAGCAGAAGAAAAAAACTTAGAACTTGAACGACAATTAGCCGATGCACAAGCCAAACAAGAGCGTGAAATCGCCACAGTTAAAGCGCGTGAAGAAGCAGAAACCGCTAAAATTGTTGAAGAAGAGCGCTGTAAATCGGAACAAGCACGCATTGATACGGAGCAAGTCGTTGCTGTAGCAGAAGAAAATAAGCAACGTGAAGCCGATATTGCTGAACAAAATCGCTTTAGAGCGGTTGCTATTGAAGAAGAAAAAGTTACTCGCGCTCGTCAAGTTGAAGAAATTGACCGCCAAAAAGAGGTTGAAACCCTGCGCATAGACAAAGAAAAAGCGTTAGAGGTGGAACGTAAAAATATCGCAGAAGTTCAACGAGAGCGTATTGCGGTTGAAAAGAATGTTGCAGAAGAAGAAGAGCGGATTAAAGATTTACGGGTCGTGTCTGAAGCAAATCGGCAAAAAGATGAGCAAGTCATCAGAGCAAAAGCTGAAGCTGAAGAGGGCCTAGTAAAAGATATTGAATCAGCAAAAGCGCAAGAACAAGCAGCAGAGCACACCGCCAAAAAAATGCAAACAATTGCTGAAGCTGAGTTAAAAGCGGCCAGTAAACAAGCCGAGTCAAAGAAAATTTTAGCGGAAGGTTTTCAGGCGGAAGCTGCTTCAAAAGGCTTAGCCGAAGCGCAAATAACCTTAGCTCAAGCAGATGCCCATGAACGACAAGGGGAAGCCGAAGCGAAAGCACTAGAGCTTAAATTAACCGCCGAAGCAAAAGGTATTGAAGAAAAATCATTGGCTGAAGCAACTGGCCTTCGAGAAAAACAAGAAGTACTTAATGCCATGTCAGAACAAGCCCGTGAGTTTGAAACCTTTGGTTTACGCTTAAATCAAGAGCGAGAATTAACACTAGCTAAATTAGACAATAGTGTTGACCTTGCTGAAAAACAAGCAGGTGTTTTAGCTACAGCACTGAGTGAAGCCAACATAAATATTATGGGTGGCGACGGCGACTTCCTACGTCAATTCATGAAATCTATTACTGTAGGTAAATCAATTGATGGCCTCGTTGCTGAAAGTGATACGGTAAAAGCCCTTTTTAAAGACCACTTAAACGGCGATCGTAATATCATGGATGATTTAGGTGGCGTATTAGCAGGAGCCTCACAAACCAGTGAAACACTCAAAAATGTGAATATGGCCAAATTATTGTCAACCTTAAATAATGCTGATGACAGTCAAAAAGGCGTACTGGCAAGTTTATTAAATTTAGGTGACAAACAGACCTCAAGCGTAAAGTAGTTCACTATTAACCAGATAAATCGCAATGTGCAGCTTGCTATTCTTTGTAATGGCTAACTGCACAATAGCGTTATGGAGTATTACATGACAAATAAGGAAAGTGTCACTAATCAAGCCGTTGCTGAGGGTGGTTCGTATGAACTTATCCAACGACGGTTAGCAGCCTTAGGTAATGATTTAAACAGCGAAATCAAACAGCTCAACGATAACCGCGTTAGCACTTTTGGTGCTACTGATATGAAAGTCGATGCACGTATTCGAGTGAGAACTGAACATAATTGTGTTGCTAGAGATATAGCGGCTATTGGCAATACTTTACTGTTTGGTTACAACGTTTTTTTAGGCTTAAAACGTAACATTACTGTGGCTGATGTTTTTAGTTTACATCAACTTAAAGGCGAAGGTGATGCCGTTGAAATTGTTGACCTTCCTTGGCAAGACAGCTTTCTTAACCACCCCGATTTTGTCCGTGATTTTGATGAACTTTATACTTACTATAAAAAAACGTTTTTAGCACACGTCTATCGCCAAGGCAGTAAAGTGTTTGCCGTATTTCGTATTGGTGAGCGCCTCGATGATATTAGAGTGTTTCGCTGGGGTATCGATGCTAACCAACAAGTTAGCTATATCGATAATCGTGGTGAGCGAGATATCAAACAACCAGACAACTTTGATTTTACTTGGCAAAAAGTATCTCGTGAGCAACAAGAACAAGGCAAGCACCCTCATTTTAACCTGTTTGATACGCTTTTTGTTGAAGCAATTGGTGGCTCAATTACCCTAAAAGTTGAAAATAATACTGAAGCAGGGCAAGGCATTTATTCAGAGCCTGTTGATGATGAACACCAATCACTTGACGATGCTGACATCCACTTCGCTAAAGTGGGTGAACTTATTTTATTAAAAATAAAGCCTTACCGTGAAACACAAACTCGACACTTAATTTTTAACGTTAAAACCCAACAAGTACTTAGGCAAGACGCTATAGCTCATGCCTGTATTCAGTTACCAGAAGACCACGGTATTATTTTTCCTGGCGGTTATTATTTACAAAATGGTGAGCATAAAAGTTTTGATGACAGTGCTGAAGACTTGCAGCTACACCGCATTATTAAATCACCTAACGGTGAAGACTTCCTGTATATTTTTTATGAGCCAAACGAAGGACAATACGCCCTTTTTAGTTACAACCTAATTACTCGTACTCTACAAAACCCTATTTATGGTCATGGCCAAAGTTTATACAACAACGGCAGAGCGGTTGTGTTTAGTGCTGAATCTGAACCCTCACGTGTTCATGCCATGCAAATATGGCAAACGCCATTTTGCAGTGAAGAACATGCCAGTAACCAACCAGCAGATATCAGTTTTTTTGGTAAAATAGGAAACCCTGAGTTAGTCCGTGGTGTTTCTGATTTATACAGCGTCGTCAAACTAATTACTGTTAAAACCCCTAGTTCACAGCATTTTAATGATTTAGTCAAAGAATCTAAACAGCTCTTTGATAAATATCATTGGCTAAGCGACCCATCATTATCTACCCTTAATGGTTTATTAAAGCAGGTAACCACTACCTCTGAACTAGTCTTAGATGAATTTGAAAAAGTCACCAGCATCAAAGAAAATTCTGATGTTATTATGTCTCAGGCAAAACATAAGCTTGATGAATTCACCAAACAAATTAATGTCTCAGGTTTTGATAATGCGAAACAATTTGTTGATAGTTTAGCTGAGTTAGCACAATTTAAAGGTGAGCTAATTTCTCATAAAGCACTGCGCTATGTTGATGTAAATCATATAGAAAACATGGAAAGCAGCTTAGATGAACTAACAAAACACTTGAGCCAAACAACTGCTGATTTTTTGCAGCAAGATAAAGCACTAGGCCCTTATCAAAAAACTATTAATGAGCTCAACAAGGCTGTAGAAGAAAGTACATCAATTACCGCGTTAAAACCCATTCGTGCCTCTATCGAAGAATTAGTGCAAGGGTTAGATTTACTCAATCGAACAATGCTTTCCCTAGACATTGAGGACAGTAGACAAAGAACTCGGATATTAGAAGATATTTCTGCCGTTTTTAGTCAAATCAATCAAGTTAAAGCCAGTGCCGATCTAGCCGCAAAAAGTGTTGGCAGTGAAGAAGCCCGCGCTGAATTTGGCGCGCGCTTTAAATTACTAGGGCAAAGTGTAACCAGTGGTTTAAATGCCAGTGATAGCCCACAGGCTTGTGATCAGCAACTATCACAAATACTTATTCAATTAGAAGATCTAGAGGGTCAATTTAGCGATTACGACGAGTTTTATAATGAGATCATCACTAAAAGAGATGAAATATACGACAACTTTGAACAACATAAACAACAACTTATGGACGCCCAACAGCGTCGTTGTTTGAACTTAATGACCGCTGCCACCCGTATTATTGATGGCGTCATTCGCCGAAGCCAATCATTTACTGATATTGATAAATTAAACAGCTACTTTGCCGGTGATCCTATGGTAGCTAAATTAAGGCAGCTAAGCGAGCAACTACGGGAGCTTGATGATAATGTTAGAGCAGACGACGTTAGCGCACAACTGAAAAATGCTAAAGAACAAGGTATCAGAGCACTGCGTGATAAAACCGATATTTACTCTGCTGATGGAAGCCTAGTTAAAATAGGTGAACACCAATTTTCGGTTAATAAACAAAAACTAGAATTAACCATATTACCGCGTGAAGAGAATATGGTATTGCATATTAGCGGTAGTGATTATTTTGAAACCTTACCTAAAGCATTATTTTCTGGTACAGAGTACCTTTGGCAACAAGCACTTATTTCTGAATCAACCAAGGTATACCGCAGTGAATACTTGGCAGCGACCGTACTTTTTAAAGCTGAACTTGCTGGTAAAAGTGAACTAGAAGCCCTGCAAAATGCAGTAAAAACCGAGCAACTTTTAAGTGTAATAAGCAAAGCCGCTGAGCCAAAATATCAAGAAGGCTACGACAAAGGCGTACATGATGTAGATGCGACCTTAATTTTAACGCAACTTTTATCGCTAAAAGCAACGATTGGGTTACTGGCTTATCCTGCCCCAGAAAGAAGATTAGCACTGGTGTATTTTTCAACAGCCTTAAACACTGAAAGACAACAAGACTTACTTAACCGTTGCCATAATTTACATTTAATTGAGCAAACTTTTGGTCATAGTGAGCTTCGTCAGCAACTGCTGGTAGAGCTGGCCAACCTCCTTAGTCATTTTATACAAGATCACACATGGTTAACCTGTGACACAGCTTTAGCCGCAGCTTATATTTTAGAAGAGTTAGCGTTGGCAGAGCAGAATTTTGTTGTAAAAGAACAGAGTCTCACCTTAACAACGGCTTTAACAACTCAACTTAAACATAAAAGTTTAACTACACAAGTATCTGATGCATTAAATGGCTGCACAACACTTGAACAAAAATACCACCTGCACTTAGCCTGGTTAACTTCTTATGTTAATCATCAAAAGGAGTCGGTGCATCAAGATGTGCTTATGGAAGCAGCCATATTGTTAACCATGGACACACAATGTAAGTTTTATACCTCTAACGCAGAAACAAGCGCTGAAATTAATGGCTTACTAGGACAACACCCCTTAATTACTGATCGTACAATAACAATAAACTATCAAGAATTTATCACTAAACTACGCCAATTTAGTAATGAAGATGTTCCCGCCTTTACCGCTTTTCAACAAAAGAAGCAGCGTGTATTGGCAGACCAGCGTCAGCGTCTAAAACTAGCTGAATTTAAACCCAATGCGCTGTCGTCGTTTGTTAGAAACAAATTAATTAATGATGTTTACTTCCCTATTATTGGTACTAATTTAGCGAAACAAATTGGCGCCGCAGGAAATAGCAAGCGTTCAGACTTAATGGGCCTATTACTGCTTATTTCTCCACCAGGTTACGGTAAAACCACGCTTATTGAATATGTTGCCAGCAAACTAGGGATGACCTTTGTTAAAATCAATTGCCCTTCTATTGGCCATGAACAATTATCGCTAGATCCTGCCCAAGCAAATAATTCAACCGCTAAAAATGAAGTTGAAAAGATTAACCTAGCGTTTGAAATGGGTAACAATGTAATGCTCTACCTTGATGATATTCAGCATACCAACCCAGAATTTTTACAAAAATTTATATCACTATGCGATGGTTCTAGAAAGGTTGACGGTGTATGGAATGGCGAAAGTAAAACCTATGACATGCGTGGTAAAAAATTTGCCGTAGTTATGGCTGGTAATCCATATACAGAATCGGGAGAGGCATTCACCATCCCAGATATGTTAGCAAACCGGGCAGATATTTATAATTTAGGTGACACCTTGAGTGGTCGCGAACATGAATTCTCACTAAGCTTTATTGAAAATAGCTTAACCAGCAACCGATATATAGCACCACTGGCTACCCGTGACATGAACGATCTTTATACCCTGGTAGGGATTGCCGACGATGACAAAAATAATACCTCAACCACAACCGAACTAAAGCATAATTATTCGCAAGCTGAAGTCAATGAAATTGTAGCGGTAATAAAGCGTATCCGTAAAGTTCAACGCACCGTATTAAAGGCCAATGAACAGTATATAGCTTCTGCCGCACAAGACGATAAATACCGAATAGAGCCACCGTTTAAATTACAAGGTAGTTACCGTAACATGAACAAAATGGCTGAAAAAATTGTACCGGTAATGACAGATGAAGAAGTTGAACAGTTAATTGTTGACCACTACCGTGGAGAAGCACAAACCTTAACTGTAGGGGCTGAAGAAAATCTATTAAAGTTGGCTGAGCTGAGGCAAACACAAACCTCCGAGCAAACTAAACGCTGGCAACAAATTAAAGCTGATTTTGTTCGGCATCAAAATTTAGGAAACAACGATAACCCAATGGCCAACATTGCTAGCCAAATATCGTTATTGCAAAAAGGCTTAACGCAAATAGGGCAAGTATTAGAACACCCGCAATCTGATGGGTTAAACCGTTTAAACGACACACTTTCCAGCCTTAAACTGCAAGTGAATGTTGAAAAGCCTGATAACAGTTCATTAGAAAATACCCTGTCGGTATTTACCGAACATCTTGAAAGTTACTTAGCACCACTTACCACCGTACTGCAAGGCAACAAAACGGTTGTTTCTTCTCTGGTGAACACTCTGCAAAATATTTCATTAAATGGTGATAAACCAATGGCGAGTGCTGAAAATCCTATTCAAAAAATTAGCCGTGAATTAAGCAAAGACAAAAAAAATAGCGGAAACCAAGTGGTGTTAGATTGAAAAGAATGAGTAAAAATCAGTACCTCAAATTGTTTAACGTCATCAATAAAACCGTAATAATCTTGCTTGTGTTATTACTGCCAGCCTGCTCAGAAGAAGAGGATCGCATAGCAGCATCTCAACACGATTATTGTGCCATGGTAAACCATAAAAATCAGGGGGACTTATCTGATTACCTCGTGCCATTTCAAGATAAAATGCAACACAGCACTGGGGTATATGTATTAGAACAAGGCACTGAAGCCATATTTTCTCGGGCTTGGCTCAGTGAACAGGCACAGCAAACCATTGATGTACAATACTTTATATTCTCTCCTGATAATATTGGTTTAATCGCCATGGATTATCTAGTGCGAGCAGCACAAAGAGGCGTAAAAGTGAGGCTACTCGTTGATGATATTATGATTGATGCCACAGGAAATGAGTTATTAAAGCTAGCGGCCCATCCTAATTTTTCAATTAAAATATACAATCCTATGGCTAATATGGGTAAAAACTTTGTTGATAAACTGGTAAACCTAGCAACCGATTTTCATGGTTTTAACCAACGCATGCACAATAAAACCTTCACCGTTGACAGCAAGGTTGCTATTACTGGGGGACGAAATGTTGCTGATGAATACTTTGGTTATGATCATACTTATAATTTCAGAGATCGTGATGTGCTGTTATTAGGACAAACAACACGTAACATTCAATCATCGTTTAATCAATTCTGGCATCACCCGTTAAGTGTCGCCGTTAATGAGCTGGTTGAAACCAAAAATACCCCTAATATCAATTATGACGCCTTACACCAATACGCCTGTAACCCCTTAAATTACTTACCCGAAATACGCGAAAAAATTACAAACCTACCGGCTATTTTTAAAAATATTGCACAATCGGGTGATTTGCATTGGATTAAAGACGTTCAATACCTGTCTGATGAGCCCGGTAAAAATAACGGCAATGACTTTTTAGGGGGCGGCGGGCTCTCTACTGAAAAATTAATATCGTTAATAAAAACTGCCAAAAGCACAGTGACTATTCAAACCCCTTATTTAGTTACTACTGAGTTAAGCCGCACCCTGTTTAAACAGCTAGTAGACAGAGGTGTTACCGTAAAAATTTTAACCAATAGCTTATCATCAAATGACAACTTAGAGGCTTTTAGCGGCTACCAACGAGACAGAGCCGCTTTACTTAAGACCGGCGTAGATATTTTTGAATTTAAACCCAATGCTAAGGTACGGCAAAAAGTGATGGCTGACGTCATGCAAGGTAAGTTAAAAAACATGCCTATTTTTGGTTTACACGCCAAATCTATGGTTATTGACGATGATATCACCGTTATCGGTACGTTTAACCTAGACCCGCGCAGTGCAAATTTGAATACAGAAAGTATTACTATTATTCCATCGCCCGCATTATCAAAGCAGGTTAAAGCTGCCATGTTAGTTGAAATGCAAGCTGATAATGCTTGGCAAACAACCCTAGATTGGAACCCTGACGGCGAAGAGAGCTTAACAAAACGCCTAGGGGTTAAACTAAGACGTATAGTGCCTAAAAATATTCTTTAAACGTTATTGTTCTCATTTAAAGTTAGACATTTATCATTTGCAGTTCACTTAATTAAATTTATTACTGATTGAGGTAAACCTTGTCATCACTACAAATTGCAAGATATATCATTTCTTTTAGTTGGTTATATCATGGCATTTTTCCAAAGTTGGTTCATGTTGCCCCTTTAGAAAAAATTATTACCGCCAGCCTTGGTTTATCGAACGAGCTTTCATATTTAGTGACTAAATCAGCGGGTATTGGGGAGGTTATTTTTGGCGTTGTATTCTTCATTTTTTATCGCAATAAAACGATAGTTTTAGTAAATATTATCGGACTTTCTGGCTTATTATGTTTTGTAGCATTCTTTCAACCTCAACTGCTTATTGAAGCATTTAACCCTGTAACTACTAACATTGCCTTAATCGCGCTTAGCTTGGTTTTACTTATCGAATTAAAGGCCGAACTAAAGGCCGAACTAAAGGCCAAAGTAAAACCAGCATTAAATACCGAGCTAACAAGCAAGTTAACAAATGAACCAACAGATAAGCTTATAAAGGAGAAGTGATGACTTTAGAAAAGTATCCTCCCAACGTTGAGGTAAATGACTGCGTAATTTTATTTGATGGTGTCTGCAAACTTTGTAATGCTTGGAGCCAGTTCATTATTAAATATGATAACCACAAGCGTTTTAAGTTATGTAGTGTTCAATCCCCTGAGGGCCAGCAAATACTCGAGTATTTTAATATGCCAACGGATAATTTCGATACCATGCTGTATGTTGAAGGTAACCGTTCTTTTGATAAAAGTGATGCCTTTTTAACCGTTGTGAATAAACTCGGATTCCCGTGGCGCATATTATACGTATTCAAAATAATACCAACGGGCATCAGAAATTGGCTTTATGATCGTATCGCCCTAAACCGGTATTCATTATTTGGTAAATACGATAGTTGTTTAATACCCACTAAAGAAAATGATGATAGGTTTCTTAAAACAAAGCTTGATTAATTTAAAAAAGACACACCCATAAAGATTTCACTACCTTCTATCTGCACTGTTTGTGATTAAATTTTGTAGATTTCCTCGTTTATTTGTATTTAATGCGCTTCATGTAGTAGTCAACTAATCTTGGCCATAAAGGTAGGCACGATTAAAACAACGCGAGATTAAATACTAGTAACAAGCA
The DNA here is from genome assembly GCA_042091395.1 of Colwellia sp. GTDB lineage: Bacteria > Pseudomonadota > Gammaproteobacteria > Enterobacterales > Alteromonadaceae > Colwellia. The sequence continues at coordinate 104,903 of JBELHN010000008.1, read as the reverse complement.
CCTTGCCGGGAAACTTGTTGGCTGAGTACTTGGGACATGATAAACCTCTCTTTTCTCATAGTTATTTAACCCTGGTGAAGTGTTGGAATTTACAACCGCTAGTTGCACTTATAGAGTATCATTGTTTTATAGCCCAAAATTAAACGAAAACTCAGTGCCCTGCTTTGAACTATTCACTTCATATTCAATAGAGAATTGCTCACATAACCGTTTAACAATACTCAACCCCATACCAAGCCCTTGGCTAGTTTCTCCCTTAATTCCAGCATCAAAAATATAAGGTTGTAAGGCTGCTTCGATACCGTTTCCACTGTCTGAAACAATTAATTTATACTTTTCATATCGAATACTAACAGTGCCTGACACTGTGTATTTAAACGCATTGCCAATTAAATTATTGAGCAATATAAGTAATGGCGCCTCTGCCATGGGGACTTCTTGTTGCGGTTTAATGTCAATATTCAAGTCGATGTCTTTATCGCTAGAGAATGGATGCTGCTGAATAATACTTTGCTCAACAACAGGTAACAGCCGAGTCTTAGTTGAGGCACTTTTGTCTTCACGCGCTAAAGCAAGCAAAGTACTTAAACTTTGTTCTATTTGTATTTGAGCTTGCTCAATACGTGATACCAAAGGTTGTTGTTCAGGGCTCAACGATGTTTTTTTTAATAAAGTAATAGCACCGAGACTAATCGCTGTTGGCGTACGTAATTCATGGGACACATCACGGGTAAAATGTTGTTCCCGCTGCACAAATGCCTTTATCCTAGCTAAAGCCTGCTCTAGTGCCGTGGCAAAAGTGCCTATTTCATCCTTTTGAAAACGCTCAGCAAACCCTTGCGGTAATTGCTCAACAGGCGCTTTTTCAACGATGCCCATCAACTCGTCAAGCGGACTCAATAAACGTTTAGCAATACGATAAGCAGCAAATCCCACCAAGATAGCAATAACAGTAACAATGGCCAACAAAACAGATAAGTAATTCAACATGACCTGTTTTGCTTCTCGCACAACCAAATAATCACTTACATCAGCTAATAAATAACCCGGTTCAATTTTTAGCAAATGATAGTGTTTACCATCTTGTGCAGCAAACTCGCGACGCTTTGGTTGCGACACCAATACATCGCTAATCAATGCGGGTAATTCATTAGCGGTTTCATAAAACCTGACAAATTCAAGCTTAGGACTCGGCGATTGCCCCCTCTTCACTTGCTGCTCAATGGCTTGAGCTTCACCATTAAGCAGCGCTTTGAAGAAGTTATCTTCAACATGATAAGCAAAGATAAAAGCTGTCGCGCCATACAAGGCACTAATAAGCAATGCTGCCCCTACAAAATAACTGATAATACGAACTCGCAGTTGAGTAATTTTCATCGTTCTCTATCAGCCTTAAATTATATCGAGTGAAAAACCAATGCCGTGAATGGTTTTAATAATAGGATGTTCAAAAGGCTTATCTATGGTTTTTCGCAATTGATATAGATGCGAGCGCAATGCATCGGACTCGGTATATTCCTCACCCCAAATCTTATCGCACAACTCACTTCGGCTAACCACCCTAGGATGCGCCTGCATTAAGGTTGAGAGTATTTGCCAAGGAATGGGTTGCAGTTGCAACAGTTTGCCATCTCGCTCTGCCTGAAGCGTTTGTTGATTAAGGCGCAAGGGTCCAATCGCTAATACGTTCTCTTGCGGTTGTTGATAACGAGTAGTCAATGCATTACAACGCAACCACAGCTCTTCTAAATCAAATGGTTTCGTTAAATAATCATCAGCGCCAACGCCGAAACCACAGCGTTTATCATCGAGTGTATCGCGAGCCGTCATCATAATGATGGGAATTGGCCGTTGTGCTTTTTGACGAACTTGCTGGCACACAGCAAGTCCATCGAGTTTTGGCAGCATTAAATCAAGAATAATACAATCATAATTTTCAGTGATAGCCAGAGCAAGCCCCAGCTCACCATTATCAGCAAAATCTAATATGGCGCCTTGTTGTTGAAAATAATCGGCAATATTGAGACTAATGTTGTGGTTATCTTCAACCACTAATATCTTTAATTTACGGTGCTGCACATTTAAAACCAAACGGATAATTGAGCGACATAGTGTGCAGGTAAGATATGACCGCTGTCAAAGCGTAAATGCTTTTTATTCTTGCTAGGGATGCCATTAAAAAACGAGTCATTTTCTTCCATTGAAGCATACTCATCATCATCACCAGTCACTAGCCATACCTTATTATCGCTCAAACCAGCAATAAAGTTGCTTGGCGACACCAAAGCCGTTTTATTATCTGAATGTGGCGGGACTATGGCGGCTACATCAGCAATTCGACTATCAACACTAGCCAATAATAAACTTACTTGAGCCCCCATGCTATAGCCTGCAATATCAATCTGCTCACGGTCAAATTGAGGCTGCTTAGTTATCCAATCAAGTAACACTCGATGATCACGCACTGTGTCGCGAATCATCGTCTCATAAGGCGCACGTTTACCCCAATAATGTAAATCCCCCATGACATCAGCAATTGTATAATCAAGCTCTTTGCGTTGACCATGATTACGCGCATCAATTGAAATCACCGCATAGCCATGCTGCAACGCCTGCTCTGTAAGTTTATCAACGCTTTCTACGGTTGGACGTCCTTTGAAATCATCTTGAAACCAGCGAATTTGACTGCGCCCCATGCCATGAGCGCCAATGAGCACTGGAATTGGCTGTGAAATGTCAACCAACGCACTAGGATAACGAATTCGACCATTAACGATCTCGCCATCAAAACTTCGATAAGTGAACTCATAGTTTGTCTCATCTAATTCTGTTTGCTGCCAATTAAGGGAATTTTGAGGCTGATAAACGTAATAGCTATTGAGTTGCTCTTCTGTCACCTGATAAGGACTTAACGCAAATTTGAAATACCAAACACTACCCGCAAGCGTTAAGATGCCTATGATAATTAACAGGGCGTAGGTGATTTTCTTCTTGATGATTGTCATTGTAAATACCTCTATTATTTGAATAACAGCAAGGTATCAGTAAGTGTGTGAAATCGATGTGAAGCGAGAAAAATTTGGTTCTACAATTTAAAAGCTGTGCCCATACATTTTAAAGAATCAGGTATTCAATTTTTATAACATTAAAAAGCAAGAATAAGTCGTCTGTTATTATTTGTGATGATCGGGGAGGCATAGTCGCTTGGCTATTACATAATAATCAGCGTTAAGCCGATATTTTATACTTAGGTTTTTGAACTACTAACTTTATACTAAATATAGTTATCTTTTATTGTTACATTAAATTTTAGAATAAAATAAAAATTATACTAAACGGAATTATTGAATATGGCTAAAGTTTTATATTTTAATTTTGATGGTACGTCCAACCAACCCGAAGACGCAATACAAAAGCTGAGTACTATTAAAAGCACTATAGAGAATGAAAATATCTCTAATGTTTTAAAATTTCATTTGCTCTTAGGTGGCCAACTAAAAACCGTTAATGATCATGAAACGACTATCCACCCCAACGGCTCTAAGAGTTTTTATTATCAAGGTGTTGGCACCTATGGTAGCTTTCCTGCTAGGTTGATCAATTCAGCTTTGGCACCGGAGAAGTGTGATGTTGCTAATATCTTAAACATGGCAAAAGAGAGCTTTAAGGCGAATTTTAATGAGTCGGTGGATTATATTGTCCTTACTGGCTTTAGCCGTGGTGCGGCTTTAGCGCGGCGCTTTGCAAGCATTATTAATGATAAAGTAGGGCGTAAGATTATTATAGAGGCTGTTTGTGATACGGTGGCATCAATTGGTAAACCGAATTTGAGTAAAACCGATAGGCCTAAAAATGCAGTCGTTTTTGAAAAAGGCCATACCTTACCCAGCAATGTCATAAAGGCTTTGCACTGCGTTTCTTTAGATGAAAAAAGGAATGTATTTCAGCCTACTTTGATGAATCAAGACGGTAGGGTCTTAGAGCTATGGTTTGCCGGTGCACATTCTGATGTGGGTGGCGGCTATTGGTATGATGGGCTTTCTGATTTAGTTTTACGTTTTATGTTAGATTGGTTTGAAGAGCAAAGCGAACTCGCCATCGTATTTAAAACGCCTTATACCATTAACTATAAAGAGCTGACCTCCAACCCCAAAATCAACATCAGTTTTGATGATATGCAAATTGACCCATCTGCATTTGCGCCGTCGCATGAGCAAGAGCGTTTCAGCTTAATCGAAGATATCATTTTATCCGATAGACTGTTATGCCGAATAAAACAAGAAAGAATCATTTCGGCTACCGAGCAAGACTGCCCTCTTGTGCATTGGAGCGTTGCGGAAAGAATTTTTAATCCCCGTGTTGATTATAAGCCCGCTTCTTTACAGGGGCTACATCGTATCCTCTATGATGATGGCATGACGGAAGTGTTTTCTCATCGAAGTGCTCATAAGCTCAAATCACAGCGCAGACAATTAATACTTTCTGACGAATGCCCGTCTTATACCGTCAAAGCCTTGGCTCATAGAAAGTTTAATAACACCACTGTGTGGTTGGAAGAAGGTAAGCAATATACTATTTACGTTGACCTGGCAGATAACTTACGCTGGAATGATGCAGGTATTCATAGCTTAGATGGTGAGGGCTGGAAAAGGGATACATCAAGCTTATCAAACTTTTTTAAAAATTTATTTATCAAGCAGAAAGAGTCGGCTCGAAGAATAGCCGACGCTGATTGGTTTGCACTGTGTGCCTGCTTTGATAACACAGATGATGAACACAGCTTTAGAATTGGCAATAGAATAGAGGCCTATACAGCCACAAAGACAGGTGAGTTATGTTTATTTGCCAATGATTTAGATGGTTATTACGGCAATAATTCCGGTGCGCTCAAGGTGATCATTGAACAGCATTAATTCACAAAAGCCCCAGCACTGTGCTTTAGTCGCAGTGCTTAAGCTTCTTCCTGCTCTTCACAATATTTAATGGCTGGAATTTTCTTAAGCTTATTAGACCACCCATAAAAACTTCTATAGCGTATCAGAACTAACTTGGCTGAAATTCGATATATCGGCCAATATAAGTTGTAAAAAACTGCCCTCCCAGCAATTTATTGTTCAAAAGGCATTAAATTCATTTTTTATAACTTTCACAAGCAAGAATGAGTCTTGTAATAACTGTATGAAGTTATCATGGGTAACCTAGTTGGTATCGTTTTACCATAGACAACTTAGTTATAGGTTTTGCAAAATAAGGCAACGCTTACTGACTTAAATCATAAGAGAGATCTGAAACGAGCTTATCAACTTGATGACCTTTGATTTTATGTAAGCCAGAAATATTAGATAAGACAATAAAGGCATTCTGTTTTTCTATATCCATTAGCATTGCTGAACTAAAGCCCGCCGTGCCGCCGTTATGAAAATAGAAGCGCTCACCCTTTTGTTGTTTTTCAACAATAAACCAACCAAGCGCCATCGATTGGTGCTTTTCATCGACTACACCTTGGCGTTGATAGGCTAGAAAGCCATCTTGGCTAGCAAAGTTTTTTAGTACAAACTGCGCTAGATCATGCACGGTTGACATAACAGCTCCAGCCGCGGCTATATAACCCAAGCACCAGCTCTTTATTGGCTTTCCTTTAACATCTAAACCCTGAATACAGTTTCCACGTTCAATAACATCATTCACTTCATCTACCGCGACATAGGTATTTTTCATGACAAAAGGCTGAAAAATTTTTTCTTTTATTAGCTGATGAAATGGCGTGCCAGTATATTTAGCCAATGCAACACCTAACAGGCCAACACCTAGATTAGAATAGTTAATAGCTTTGTTCGAATTTAGTTTTAGCTCGTGCTGCAAATAGCGGGCTAAGTGCTCGTCGTTACAGTGTGCATAGGGATCTTGTTTACGCTTAAATAGCGCCTTCCAAATTATGCCAGGTGGTAAACGCGGCAAGCCTGATGTATGAGTAGCTAGCGATTGATAGCTAATTTCATGCTGCTGATTAAACTCAAAATCAAACAACGAATTAATTGGCTCTTTTATCGTTAACTCTTGTTCTTTAACTAAGTAAGCTAACAAGCTTGAAGTAAGTACTTTGGAGATGCTGCCAACTTCAAATACCGCATGGCGGTTTTCACGTACCACTACTCCTTGAGGTGACTTTTTTACCCCAAAAAAATAAGGAACGCCATTAACTATCTTGGCTACGGCTAACTCAGTTGCCAAAGGAAATTTTTCTGCCACTTGTGTGATTTTATCTTGCTCAGATTCTGTGAAAGCCATTACCCACGAATACCCCAATTAACAAAAATATTATTAAACTACTGGTTTCAACGCTGTCATGAAAGTAAAAATACTGTATATTCTCAGGGTATCAACAGTTGATACCAAGGATACATATGGAGTATCAAAATAAAGTCAGGCATTGCTTGCAACTGTTAAAAGAACACATAAAAAACAGCGCCATCAACTATCAGCAACTAGCCGATAAACTAGCCGTGTCGGTTTTAACCATTAAACGCCAGCTTAATGGCGAAGAAATTTCCATGGGTAAGCTATTAGCTTTATGTGATGCAAACCAAGTGAACTTTTCTGAGTTATGGCAGAAAGTAGAAAATCGCGTGGTAGAACACACGGTATTTAGTAAAGAACAAGATTTTGCCTTCTACCACTTCCCACACCTGTTTCATTTCTTTATTGAGCTAGCCAATAACAAGACACCAGAGAGTATTCGGCAGCAGTGGCAACTAACAGCAGCGTCTAATCATTTATATTTAAGAAAATTAGAGCAGTTAAAATTAATCTCGTTATCTGAACAGGGTAAACCGACTATTTTACTCGCCGACCCAATCGGCTTTGGCCCCGAAAGCCTTTGTGTTATTGAGTCAATTCAAGAAAGCTTAAAGCAAGTTAGCGACAATTTAATTACGCCAAATGACAATGAACCCTTCATCATCGCTAAGCCGATGATGCTAGACGAAAACCTGCGCGAGAAGATGTATCAAGAATTAAAGGAGCTAGTTTCACGCTACGCCGAGCTGTCTGAACGTTACTACCTTGATGCCAACCTGCCCAGCCACAATTTAGTTATTTGCGACTACAAAATGCATCAAGAACCGCAATTAGCTGAGATTATTAATATTAATGGGTTTGAATTGATTAATTAGAGCTTATTAGGCCACCCATAAAAACTTCTATAGCGTATCAGAACTAACTTGGCTGAAATTCGATATATCGGCCAATATAAGTTGTAAAAAACTGCCCTCCCAGCCATTTATTGTTCAAAGGGCATTAAATTCATTTTTTATAACCTTCACAAGCAAGAATGAGGCTTCGATTATTGCTTGTAATTATCATGGGTGGCATAATTATTTTTGAACTGAAATTAATCGCTGTATTCAAATAATAAAAAAGGGAATTTTATGAAATCTTTATTACCAAAGCTAAGCGCTCACAAAGAAAATATTAATACTGGTAAGACAAGGTTGTTCACCGCTCTGCCACTTGTTTTTTGCGTTTTAGGTTTAACATCATGCAACAGTGATAGTAAATTGAACTTTGATGAGTTTGTAGAGAAAGAAATCACGAAGTTTTTAGTTGATGAAAATGCACAAGCAGCGTCTTTTGTTATGGTTACCTCAGATCGCACCTATCAAAGGCATTTCGGTCAATTTTCAGACGGCTCTAAACCCAATAACGAAACGGTTTATGAATTGGCATCGATTACCAAAACCTATACCGGACTGCTCCTGGCAAAAGCTATTTTGGATAATAAGTTGACTCTAGATGATGATATTAGAATACACCTCGGGACTAGGAAGTTCGCAAATTTACAATATGCCAATACGCCGATCACAATCCGTGATTTAGTAGCCCATCGAAGTGCCTTGCCTCAGGAGTTTGCCTTTACTCAGGACGATATCAAGAAAGGGACTGCATTGGCATTAGCCGCTAAGTACTCAAAAGCACAATTTTTTGAGGACTTGGCTCAATATAAACTTGATTCGAAGCCAGGTGAGAATTATCAATATTCAAATATTGGAACAAATCTGAATGGTTATATTTTAGAAAAAGTGTACAACAAACCTTTATCTTCATTAATAACTCAATTTATTACTGATAATTCTGGCGAAAAATACACTCGATTAAGCGAAAAAAGCACAAAAAACTACAGCATAACCATGGGAACTGATAGTGAAGGGAATATCCAACCTCTATTGAGCCCTTATTCGTTTGCCGATGGCGGGATAACATCTACTTCAGGCTCAATTTCTCAGTATATGCAGTATTTACTAAGCTCATCGGCTGAAGAAATCTTGTTATCGCGTTCGCTAATAGATGGAAGCAAAACAATGTACGGCAAGGCACTTTATTGGAATACGTATAAGTATGAATCAGCGAACCCTGTGTTTTATCAAAGTGGTGGCTCAATTGGCACATCGAGTTGGTTGGCTCTTTACCCAGAGCAAGACCTCGGCATATTTATTGTGACGAACCTAGTTGCCGGAGATACACAGGGTAAATTAAGTGATATTGCCAATGATATTATTGAGAAATATGAAGACTTGGTTATTACCAATCAAAGATCATAAAGGATTTGATTGAACTTATCAGGCCACCCATAATAATTTCATATTTTTCATTCATTAAACAAATTTTCATGAGTGGCATTGTTAATGGCAATTATAGATTACATTTATGGAAGATCGATCGCTCTATTCTAGCACGATAACTAAAGTACTAATATTCGACAGACATAAGCAAGCTGCTGCAATTTATCACTATTTAGTTCGATGCTTGTCATTATTTATGCACTTTCGAATCAATCTAAACCGCTTGCCCACAGGCATAACCACTGGCCCAGCAAAACTGGAAGTTATAGCCACCAAGCCAACCGGTGACATCAATCACTTCACCAATAAAAAATAGCCCTGGCTGCTTTTTACTGGCAAAGGTTTTACTTGAGAGTTCATCGGTATCAACGCCACCTAAGGTCACTTCTGCCGTGCGATAGCCCTCAGTGCCATTGGGCTTAAGCTGCCACGCGTGAATATAATCACTAATGGTCTGAATATCAGCATGGTTGAGTTGTTTCACTGGTTTATCGGCGATGACGCCCTCTTTAACCAATACCTCGATAAAGCGTTTAGGCAATAGTGTCGCCAGTAAGTTTTTTACTGATTTGTCTGCTTGGCTATTTTGCCAGTGCGGCAGCATTTCATTGAGGTTAGTTTCTGGTAACAGGTTTATGGTAACCGCCTGCCCTGCTTGCCAATAAGACGATATTTGTAAGATGGCGGGGCCTGATAAGCCACGATGGGTAAATAAAATATTTTCTTGAAAGCTATCACCTGAGTCACTGCTTACTTCGGTAAATAGGCTAACGCCTGATAAGCCGTCAAAACGTTGTTTGTCGTGATCATGCAAGGTAAACGGCACTAGCGCCGCCGTGGTAGGTAATACATTTAATGCAAACTGTTCAGCAATTTTATAGCCGATAGGCGTAGCACCAAGTTTTGGCATGGTTAATCCGCCCGATGCTACCACCACAGATTCACACTGATAACGGTTATCTGTGGTGTTTACCACAAAGCGCTCGCCTTCGTTGGTGGTTATTTTTTCAACAGAGAGTACTTCGGTTCTTAAAGCAACCTTAACCCCTGCCCATTCGCATTCGGTAAGCAACATATCAACAATATCTTGCGCGCTGTTATCACAAAATAATTGCCCTAGGGTTTTATGATGATAATCAACGCCGTGGCGTTCAACCAATTCAATGAAGTCTTGGGCTGTGTATCGGCTAAGTGCCGATTTAGTAAAGTGCGGGTTTTGACAAATATAGTGCTCAGGGCCGGCATTTTCGTTGGTAAAATTACAGCGACCACCACCAGAGATAAGAATTTTTCTGCCCGGGCGTTTGCCCATATCGAGCACGGTAACTGATTTACCTCGATACCCTGCAGTAGCAGCGCACATTAAACCGGCTGCGCCAGCACCTATGACTAATACATCTGTTGTAACCACAAAAAACCTTATTACTGATAAAAGCTATGACAATAGCTAGTATAACAAGCTATGCTTTTATACATAAGCGCTTTAGCGATAGTGTTGGCGATGTTAATCACAACATGCTGATTATGTTTATTAAATCGCAGAGCGATGCGGATTATTTTTAAGCGTGAAAAGGTGCATATTAGTCAGCTCAAAACGGCTTAAGTGAATGAGCATAGTTAATGTAGGTTAACTAAAGCAAAAAGGCCGATAATGAAGTTAGCTACTTGATTGAGCACATCATTATCGGCCTGTTTATCTTAAAACACTGCTGAACTATTTATCACTAATGTAGTGAGTTAAATCACTTTAGCTTATTTTAGTGAGTAAATTGTCCCAATCAGCAGCTGAAGCATTACCTTCTTGGCGGTAACCAAATAGGGTCAATATTGTTTCACCTTGCTTGTTGAAAAACTCAACAGAGCTCACTACTACCGTGCCTTTATCGGTTGGTTTTCTAACAATGTAAGCACTGTCGAATTCATCGAGTTTGGCATGTAAATTAAAGTCGCTGTCGAGTACGTTATACCACTCGCCCATTTGCTTTAACTTGTTCACTTGCCCAGAGAAAATTTGAATCATGCCGTCGTTACCCACAAAGGCCATCAGCTCAACCTTGTGGTCACGAGCATTTTCTAAAATAGTCGGTAAACATTGGCTACTAACCGGCGTTACCCATTTGCTGCCAGCAAGTCTAAGCGCTTGTGTTCTTGAAACATTAAACTTTTTTAACATCGCCGGAAAATGATGTACATCTTGCAAATCAGCCCAGGCTTGTTGAAAATCAGCCACGGCAATTTCATCGTCCGCGACTTCAACGTTTTCTGGTGCTTGGTAAGGCTGAACTTCAATAGATGAGGATTGCTCAGCTAGGGTGAAACGCGCAACAATATCATCAAAGGCGCTTAAATCACTTTTTGGTGTAGTATAGACTTTATGGACGGCACGACCGTGGTGATCAAAAAATTGTACGCTGTTTAACTTGTCAGTTTTTTGCGCAAAAGCAAAACGCCATTTGTCTAAAAATATCCGTAAGTCAATCCCCTTAGGGTTAATAGCCATGGCCATTTTACTGTTACCATGTTCAGAAACATACAGCTTTTCGTAAGCACCTTTAAGCTCGTTAACTACTGACTTATTGCGCGTTAACGCCATAACATGATTCAGCTTTTTAAACGACTTCAATATGTCGCCAAACTGGCTATCATCGAGTTGAACAACGTCAGTTTCACCAATATGAGCTGCGAGTAGCTCTGCTTCAGACACCCCCATTTTATTGGCGACATCAACAAAGCGAAGCTTTGGCTCTTGTTCTTTAATCGTTTGAAATTGTGTTAGTAATGCGTTCATTTGCTACTCTCTACTTTTGCTTTTAATTAACAGGTAACTATTAATTTTTCTAAAAATTTTGCTGGTTTTATTTGATGGCTACATCAGGGGGCTAAGCCCCCTGATCACTTTTTAAAAAGCGTAGCTTAATTGGGTTTTGATATTACGCCCAATGCCGTATTCACCAATTGCGCCGCCCGTGCCAGCTACCACTTGGTATTCTTCGTCTAATAAATTATCAACCGCTACACCTAAGTTAAGTGACTCGGTAATAGCCCAGTTGACATAGAGATCAACCAAGGTATATGCATCGTGATCAGCAAGTGTTACGTTGCCCATACGATCTTGTGCTTGAACATCTTTACGTTTACCGACATTAAGCACTTTTAAACCCGTAGTAACGCTACCATCGAAGAAGTACAAACCAGTGTTTAAGGCAATTTTATCGGCTGGTAGGTACCACATGGCTTCGTTGTTTTGGTCAGTGCCCGAAATATTACTGTAAGTAAAATTAGCAAAGCCCCACAGTGCTGAATAGTTCACTTCAAATTCAATACCGTCACGATCATTAGCGCCAACATTGTTGTATCTTGGGTTAGGCATTGGGTTCGCCACACGGTCAGTAATACTTAATATTTCGTCATCAACACTGATATCAAAGTAAATAACGCGTGCCGTTAAGGCATCGATACCACCGAAAATACCATTATCGCTAAACGTTAGGCCCACTTCTTTACTGGTACTTGATTCAATATCTAAATCAAGGTTAGGTAAACGGCCTTGGTATTGGTCATACACTTCATCTAACAGAGGGGCTCTGAAGCCTTCTTGATAGTTAACAAACGTTGAAAATTTCTCGTTAAGTTGATAAATCACTGACGCAGCAGGCACCACTTGATCATGTGACACCTTGGTATCAACTGGCGCAAATGCTTGAGCAAACTTATCGGTTGCTGTGGTGTCGTAGGTTTCATAACGCACACCGGCAATTAAGGTAAGGTCTTGCCAGGTGTATTCATCTTGAAGGTAAACCCCTAAACGCTCCTGTGTGCCGCCCGGTTGTGAAGTAATTTCTGACGTTTCAGCAACAGTGCCGCTGGCAATGCAAACTCGACCAGAAGGATCATATTGCAAACAAGGAAAACCTGTTTTTTCACCAACACGGTCTTTTGAAGAATACTGAACACCATAGGTTAAGGTATGCTGACCAAGGCGTGAGGTGTTCACAATGTCTAAGGTGTCTATGTTATATTCGTAACGTGATTCCAAACCAATATAATCAGGTAAAATAGGGCCTGTACCATCACTCTCTGTGACATGTGATTGGGTATTACCGTAGACTACTTTTAAATCAATGTAATTTGAATCTTCAGGCTGATAGCTGTAACTCAAGGTGGTTACGTCTTGTGAAGTTGCTCTACGTAGCACACCCCAAGGGCCTGGGTCGGTGTTATTAAACTCAGTTAACTGGTCGTCTTCACCTAAGTTTACCGACAAGCTAATTAATTGTTCATCGGTTAGGTAGTATTCGGCTTTAGCCATGAACGATTGCATTGCCGTGCCAGAGTTGTCTAACATTTCACCATTTGATAATTCAAAATCATTTGAATCTCTATCAACATAACCTATTAATAGGTCTAGTGCTTCTGTAGGGCGAGCATAGCCAAATACACTGGCATTTTTTTGTTCGTTGTTACTGTCGTAACCTAGTTTTACTTTGGCGCCATATTTTTCGTTAGCACCCAGAAAATCACTGGCGTCTTTCATTTCTACCTGTACTAAACCACCTAAGGCACCACCACCATGTAGCACAGTACTTGGGCCACGCTTGATACTCACGCTGCGGTATAATTCAGAGTCACCGAAGAAGCTTCCCATACGGTATTTTTCAAAAGTTTGAATAGCACCATCAACGGTTACCAAGACATCTTCTGCATCGTCAAAACCACGAACACTAAATTTTTGTCCTAAACCACGTGGCCCACCGGTTGCTGACGTATTTGGCACCATGTCTAGTACATCAAATACGGATGAAGCAACTTCAAGCTCCATGGTGTCAGCTGAAACAACGTTAATGGCTTGTGCCGATTTTAGTGTTGATTTTTCAGTACGAGTTGCCGTTACCGTAACAGCATCTAATGTTGTAACAACAGCTTGATCTTGTGTTTCTTCAGCTAGTGAGATAGTCGAAGTTAGCGCGGCGGCAATGCCGAGTGCTAATGGGGTAATACGCATGGTTTGTCCTCATTATATAAGCGATTAACAATACTAATAGTGTGTTTTTTGTACGTACCAGTATTAAATTGGCGCTAATATACTTCAATTGAATCTAAATGAGAAGCATTATCATTGCTTTTTGTCTATTAGTAAATTTGCCACTGAAAAATTCTTAGCAGAGAGTTCTGATAATAGATTGATTAAATAATGACTTGGCGTATTTTCATCCACTGCCAGGACCAATGTTCTATTTGCATTCTTTTTTTCAGCCAGCGCTATAAATAAGCTATCGAGTGATTCAAAGGGTTGCTCTGCCAAACCATAAGTTAATTTTTGCTCTGTAAACTGCAAGCTAAGCACTAAGGGCTTTTTAACCGTTTCTATTGATTGTGCTTCACTACCCGCCGTGGGTAATGTCACTGTTAACATGTCTAACTTTATTGCCGCAGTAAGCAGCATAAACACCAATAAAATAAACAGCACATCAAGTAGCGCGGTTATATCAGGCATCACTAAGGGATTAGTGTCGGGTTTATGCAGTGGTAACATTGAATTGCTCTTGATACGTTAACTGGTAATGCGCTTGATTGTATAGCTGCACATAGCTATTGGTTAAGCGCCCATGAATGGCAGTAAATACGCCACTTACCAATAAACAAGGTAAAGCTAAACATAGCCCTGCCATGGTTGAATACATTGCTTGCCATAGACCATCAGCTAATAATGCTGGCGTTACCGCTTGTTGACTCGCCGCTAAGTTTCTAAACATAACCACTAAGCCCCATACCGTGCCGAGTAAACCAACCATAGGGGCAAGTGAACCCATTAGGCTAAGCAAGGGTAAACGTTTTAACCATTTAGTTTGTAAGCCTTGTAACCATAATTCAGACCAAGCTTGCGCCTGCCCTGCTTGTTTATTATGTTCGCTTAACTGCGTAACCAAACTGTCTGCGTTTTTGCGTGCATGTTGATATTGATATATGGCCGCGCTATAGCAGATACATTTTTCAATAATCAATGCTAGCGCCATAATTGACATAATAAGTAATGGCCAAGCTGTGAAGCCAATAGCCGAAAACCACTGGGGCATAATAAAACCTTAATGTTATTTATAAAATTGTTTACTAATTTATTTACTTAATTGGCTGCTAGGTTATTTTAAGGACATTAATAACACTAACCGAATGATGATCATGAATTGAGGGCAAAGTTAATCGGCACTTCAAATTGTGCTTTCACTAACTGACCATTGTGTTTCACTGGATGAAATTGCCACTTTGCGACATTTTTTAATGCCGCTTTATCTAGAATTTTATGTCCACTACTTTTAACCAATACCACAGTTTCAATACTGCCAGCAGTATCTAAACTAATCAGCACCAGTGTAATGCCTTGATAACCTCTTTTGCGCGCTTTGTTTGGATAATCAAGCGGCGGTCTCGGTGCTTTAAATAAGGGTGGTTGCTCGAGAACAACAGGCGTATTTTTTAAACCAATAATGTCTGTTACTTGACTGGCACTGGCGATATTACTTGCCTTGGTATCAATTTCAGCGGTTTTCTCAACTGGTTTTGCTGGCTCGGGAGCTAATTGCTTTTTTACTACTTCAACAGGCGTTGGCTCTTTAACAAAATCAGTCGGCTTAACAGGCACTTTTTGCTGTTTGGCCAATAATTCTTTACCGTTAAAACGCGTGCTATTGATTGCTTTCTCAACTACAACCGGCTCAGTAACTTTTTGTTGAACCTGTTTTTTTTGTGGTCTTTGCACAATGTTTAGACCAATAACATTGGCTTTTGCCGCACCAGAGACGAGCACAGGTTGATGCACTTCTTCAATTGATAAAAAGTAGAGGTGTATTAGTAAAGAAATAGCTAATGCAATAAATATTTTCATGAACTCAAAATTAAAACAGTAAGGTTAATAGGAATTGTTATCATTCGCATGTAATGTTATATTAGCACGGAATTTTTTATTTGTGAATGAGATCTAAATTATGTTGTACAATTTTTCAGTTAAGTCCTGTGTTTTGGTACTTACTTTACTTAGTTTAACCTTAAGTAAGGCGAGTAACGCAAACACCGAGGACATGCGAATTGTGGTGTCGGGCGGTTCAATTACTGAAATCATTTATGCGTTAGGCGAACAAGACAAAATTGTTGGTGTTGACAGCACCAGTATTTATCCGATTGCAGCGAAACAAAAAGCCCAAGTCGGTTATGTTAGAAGAATTGGCTCGGAAGGTGTTTTGTCGCTTCAACCAACATTGTTACTCGGTGAAGCCGATACTGGGCCACCAAAAGTATTGGCACAATTACAACAAACGGGTTTAGCCAATTATATTTTTACCAAAGAAGATCATTACCTTGGTATTGAAGCCAAAATTCGCAAAATAGCCAGTTTACTGGGTGTTCCTGAAAAGGGTGAACAACTGGTGAGTGAAGTTGTACGTGATAGAGAAGCATTGAATTTTGTTTTAAAACAAAAACAAAGCTCACCTAAGGTATTATTTATTTTAAGCATGCGCAGTGGTCAACCCATTGTCGCGGGTCAAGAAACTTCTGCCAATGAAATTATAACCGCAGTACAAGCGACTAATGTGGCTAAGCAATTACAAGGTTGGAAAGCTATTTCAACTGAAGCTGTGTTAGAAATGAATCCTGACGTTATTTTAATGATGAGCCGTCATGGTAATGATCCTGCTGTTGATATTGTTAATCAGACTCACTTTAAATTCACTAATGCAGTCAAGAATAACCGTGTTTATAGCTTTGACGGTACTTATCTATTAGGGATGAATCCACGCACGCCAAAAGCGGTTATTGAAGTGGCTAAAAAATTATATCCTGAGATTAATCTGCCCAGTGGTTATTCATTAGCAGCACTTAACAAAGCGAGTAAGTAGAATTTATTATGCTTGCTTTAGGTCATGTTGTTATTGAGCGCGATACCGCGCGTAAAGGCTTAATACCGGTATTGTTATTTGCCTGTTTGTTCATTTGCATAGCCGCATTAAGTATTGGCGGTGTTGAAATTTCATGGTCAGAGGTTATCGCGATACTCTCTGGGGCTGAAAAAGGTTCGCTGCAACAAACGATATTATGGGAGATTCGTTTTCCCCGCGTAGTGTTATCACTCATTGCTGGTGCTGGACTAGGGGTCTGTGGTGCAGCGATGCAAGCCATTTTCCGCAACCCGTTGGCTGATCCAGGTCTTATTGGCGTATCTAGTGGTGCCGCCTTAGGTGCAGTAACCGTGATTGTGTTAGGTAATACCTTGTTTACCGGTTTTACTGCTGCCTTCGGTTTATATGCTGTGCCGATTGGTGCCTTTTTAGGTTGTTTAGCGGTGTGCAGTTTTATTTATCGACTTAGTGGTTTTTCAGGTCAATTTACTGTCATTAGTTTATTGCTTGCTGGCATTGCTGTTAACGCCATTGTTGGTGCCTTTATCGGCGTGCTGACCTTAATTAGTAATGATCAGGAACTACGAGATTTAACCTTTTGGAGCATGGGCTCGTTAGCGGGTAATCATTGGGCACTGGTCTTGCCTTCGTTAATTGCCATTGTTATCGCCATTATTGGTTTATATCGTTTATCACAACCGCTAAATCTATACCTACTAGGTGAAGCGCAAGCCAAACATCTCGGTCTTAATGTCAATGCCCTTAAAAAGCGTGTCTTTATTTTAACGGCGCTGTGTATCGGTGCAGCCGTGGCAGTAACTGGTATGATAGGCTTTGTTGGTTTTGTAGTGCCACACTTAATCCGCTTAATTGTTGGTACTGATCATCGCTATTTAATGCCAGGCAGTATGTTGTTAGGTGCCTTGTTGTTAACCGCTTCCGATTTATTAGCGCGCACTATCATCCTCCCTGCAGAGGTGCCTATTGGTCTTATTACCAGTGCCCTAGGTGGCCCTTTCTTTTTAATTATGTTGATGAAAACATATAAGAATATGGCAAAATAATTTATGCTTAGCTTACAAAATGCCACGGCACAACGTGGCGGCAAGACCTTATTAAATGATGTCAGTTTATCAGTAACTGCAGGAGAGTGTGTGGTTATTGTTGGCCCGAATGGCGCAGGTAAATCTTCTGCACTGAAAGCACTCAGTGGTGATTTAACCCTGCAATCAGGGCAAGTATATTTAAATGATACTAGCATTGAGCAATTCACCCCGCTTGAATTGGCACAACGCAGAGCTGTGCTTACCCAAAGTTATGAGTTAGCTTTCCCTTTTAGTGTTACTGAGGTTGTTGAGATGGCAAGTTATTGTCATCAAGAGCAATGCAGTAAGCAACAGCTGGCTGGCTTCGCAAGTAGAGCCATTGACGAAGTTGAGGTCAATCATTTAGCGAAGAAGTGTTTTACGACCTTGTCAGGCGGTGAACAACAACGGGTGCAATTAGCTCGAGTATTAGCGCAACTTTCACCGGCGTTAGAGCCGTCGGTTATTGCTAAACAAGGCACACCTTATTTATTGATCGATGAGCCAACATCCAGTTTAGATTTATATCACCAGTATCATGTGATGTCTTTGGCAAGAGCCGCTGCTGATAAAGGTGCAGGGGTCATCATTGTTGTCCATGACTTATCACTCGCCGCAAGTTTTGCTGACAAATTATATGTATTAAAAAATGGTCAGCTGGTTGTTTCAGGAAAAGCGAATGAGGTGTTGACCAGTGATATATTACGTGAAGTTTATAATGTTGACGCCAGCTTAACACTGGCATCGGGACAATTGCCGCACTTAGTTATTTCACAGCACAATGAATGTATTGGGCAAAGAACATAATGCCAAACTAAGCAAAGACTGAAACAAACACAATCAATTAACTACTCAGGGAGGTTAGTTGATTGTGTTAATTCAATTTCAAGACGGTTTTTTCAGATAACTTGTCAAAATAACTTTTCAGAGTAAGTTTCTTGCTGGTTAATCTAGCGACACTAGCCAGCAAGTGCAGTTATCAATTAGCCAGTTATTCTTGGTTAATGATACTTTCTGAGCCAGTCTTAGCTAATTCAGCGAGGTCTTTATCAACGAAGAACAGTGCATGTCCGTCATTACCAACTAAGTTAATTTTGTCTAAAATACCTTTGAATAAGGTTTCTTCTTCATGCTGCTCAGCGACATACCATTGTAAAAAGTTAAAGGTTGAATAATCTTGGCCAGTAAAAGCTTCATGCGCTAATGAATTGATGCGTTCAGTGATCAAGCACTCGTGTTCATAAGTCAATTCAAACAATTGGCCAAGCGTTTCAAACTGATGCGGTGGCGCATCAATAGCACCAATAATTGGCAAGGCACCTGTTTCACTGACATAAGCAAACAAACGGTTCATATGCTGTATTTCTTCATTGGCATGTTTACGTAAAAACTGTGCTGCACCAGCAAAGCCTTTTTCTTCACACCAAGCACTCATTTGCAAGTATAAGTTTGATGAATAAAATTCTAAATTAAGTTGTTTATTTAACTTATCTACCATTTCAGCTTTTAACATGATTTACCCTATAATTTATCTGTGTATTTTCAATACCTGAAGTTTGCCTTCTTTTTAATCGAAACACAAGAAAAAACACAAAAAAACCTTAAAAACCAATTATTTACAAAAAGAAATCATTCTCAGTTGTATTCTTTTATAGATTCTCTTTAGTACCACTTTTTGTATTAAAATGGTGCATTCAACAATGAGTGGCACTATTTGATTTCATCAAAAAAAGCCCCTAAGGGCTTTATTTTTAATGTAATGAAATAGCTTTACTGTTAGGTATTTAAACACCGACAATACGCTAGAAGATCGAGTCGCCAACCTTAAACAAGCAAATAGTAAAAGCGCCTAGAGTTGTTGTAAAATAAACTCAGCTTTACTGACTTCAAATGCCTTTGGCTGCTCAATGTGTAAACTCGTTACCACACCGTTGTCGATTATCATCGCATAACGCTGAGAGCGCACACCACCAAAACCGGCGGTATCCATTTCTAAACCAAGTGCTTTTGTGTAACTAGCATCGCCGTCAGCTAACATCATTAGATGTTCAGCGTTTTGTGATTCACCCCAAGCATTCATAACAAAAGCGTCATTGACCGATAAGCAAATAATCGTATCAACACCTTTTTCTTTAAATTGATCAGCAGCGACCACATAACCGGGTAAATGTGCTGCTGAGCACGTTGGTGTAAACGCACCAGGAACGGCAAATAACACCACCTTTTGATTGGCAAAAAGATCGGCAGTATTATGAGTTAACATGTCACCATTTTTTAACTCTTGTAATTTGCCAACAGGCATTAACGTATCTTGCTTAATCATTGAAATAGCCTTTACATAAAATAAGAAAAAAAATAGATAACTAATTGACTTAGTTATTGCAGAGTATTCAGTATAGCCTTAACCTGTTATTGAAGCTAACAACAACTTAACTTGCTTTGCTCAATGTTAAACTAATGTCACTGACTTGGTTACTAACATCATCGGAGATCACAATAGACAGTTGCTGTGAATCACTTACTTCTTTATCCACATTGGCCATTGCCTGTTCAAACGCAATAAAGTGGCTACGTTGGAGGGTTATTTGTTCCAGTGTATTTTGTGCAACAGTGGCCGATACTTTGGCTTGCCCAAAAACTTCTAGCGCTGTTTCTTGTAGTTCGTCGGCAATAATACGTTGGTTATGAGAGGCTTTCTCTATCTCATTGATAATCCCTTCAATAGAATTGCTCGCCCCTTGTAACTGATTTAAGCGTTCAGAAATTTGTTTCAATGAATCTTGAGTTTTAGCAGCAAGTTGACGAACTTCATCGGCAACAACTGAAAAACCGCGTCCGTGCTCACCGGCTCTTGCCGCCTCAATGGCAGCATTAAGTGCCAATAAATTCGTTTGATCGGCAATGGCACTGATCACATCAACGATGGAAGTGACCGAGTCTACTGAACTAAATAATGAGGTAATTGCTTGTTTACTCTCTTTAGCAGCCAAATTAGTCGATTCACTTGCTTGTAAGACTTGTGAAACATGATGCTGACTAATTTCCATCGCCTCTTTTGTTGCTTGTGCATTATTTACTACCTGACTAGATAAAGAGTTAACCGTTTCGGTGGCTTCACCCAAGGCTTCCATAATTTTTCGTGCACCTTGCACATGCTCACTTGTGGTATGTGATGACTGGTAAATACTTTTTACTTGGCTTTCCATGGTTGTTAAGGCTTTTGCGACTAAATCAAGTTGCTTAGCTTTTTCTTTATCGTCTTGCGCTAATTTATTGACCATGTGATTGAAACTTGCTGATATTTCACCAAACTCGGTACGCTTGTCAACATTATCAATGTTATCAACCTTACCTTGCTCCATCAGGGTGACAAAACTATCACGTAGTTTACGTAATGGTTTTAGAATAACAGTGCGTTGCAACCAATAATTGGCTGTTAGAAATACGACTAAGAAAACCAGTAAACCAATAACAGTGATATATAACTGATCATTAATTTTTTGTTGAGTAACAGAGATCTCTGCTTCGCCTTGCATGATAGCGTTTTCAATATTACCAACTTGTCTTGCTAATAAATCAAAACCTAATTGCCGCTGTTGTTGTTGTTCAATTGTGTTTCTAAGTTCCTGTTGGTAACGGTTAAATAACGACTGAAGCTCTTCAACGGCCTCAATACTGATATCTTCCTGCTCTTCTGGCTCACCGAGTAAATCATCTTCATCTTCATCAATCTCGTTAAAAATGGCTAACGGTTTTTGCACACTGATAATTCGACCTAAGCTCTGCAACTCTGTTATCAAGGGCCTAATAGACTCAGTATTAGGTTGTTGTTGTTTAAAAATAGCTTCTCTGCTACTAGCTAAGTTTGCTATTAAACCTGCAACTTGATTAATGTAAGTTAAATACTCAAATTGTTCATCTAAGTTTAACACTTGGGTATTTTGCACGTATTTAGCGAGTGAGTTATTAACCGCTGACATTTCATTTTCGCCATTACGCAAAAGGGCTAGGGGATCGCCACTAAGCTTACCCATGGCTCGGTATTTATTATCAATATCATGGGCTAAGGCTTTGGCTTGTGAGCCAATAATTTTGGAAAGTTTTGTGATTTTTAAATGATCGGTTTGTTTTACGATGGCTGTCAATTGTTGTTGCGCTTCGGTCAATAGGGTTGCATCGCCCGTTTGTAAGTAATTAACAATAGTGCGATTAAAATCAATTGTTGTTAGTGATATAAGCGATTGATAAGCTCTATATTGGGCTTGACTCTTAGTTAGTGATTCAACAACGTGATACATGGTTGCCAAAAAGATCGCAGCAAAAACGCTGATAGCGGTAACAGACAACCGAGAAAAGCTGGAAACGCGCATAATGAGATCTTTAAAGGAAATAAAAGTTATGATCTCGTATAAATATGACAGCAAAAATACAAAAACATGACAGAATTGTTACAAATTCGACTACCTGAGGTTACTGCTAAAGTTTAGGGATGCCTTGATTAACATACACATCAAAGCGATTTTTTTTCATAGTAATGGCCATTGACGGTGATCTGCCCGCCAAGGGAGGTGCGTAGTTTGGTCTCTTTACCACAACACGGTAATTTGCTAATGCCAACGCAGGTGCTAGTAAGCTATCCGCATCAAGATCCTCACCCACTAACGATTGAAATATACGCATTTCTTTCTTAACGGCTGCTGATTTTTCACGATGTGGATACATAGGATCAAGGTAAACCACATCAGGAGAGCTGACTAAATTCATATTTTCGATTGAAGAGCCATGAATGAGCTGCATATTTCGGGCAATATCACCCACTTCACTGTTTAACTTAGCACGCTCAATGCCGTCATCAAGTAATGCTGCCACCACTGGCATGCGCTCCATTAAGGTTAACTGGCAACCTAAACTCGCTAATACAAAAGCATCGCGACCAAGTCCTGCTGTTGCATCTAAAATATGAGGGGTAAAGCCATGTTTTAAGCCTACCGCTTTGGCAATATCTTGACCGCGACCACCACCAAATTTACGCCTATGGGCGACTGCACCCTCAACAAAGTCGACTTTAATAGCACCAAGTTTAGGTTGATCTAATTGGCAAAGTTCTAAGGCATGGTGGTGCATTTGTAATAAAAATTTTAGCTGCGGCTGCTTTTTTGCTGCCGCAACATCGCCCAAATAATTAAATTGCCATTTTTTGGCATAATGTTTTGCGTATTCACTATCAACACTATCAACATAACCGAGAGCGACATTGTTTAGTTGGTTTTGAGTCAAAATTTTGCTCATTTATTTCCTACATTCTTAATAATAAGCTACCTCTTCTGGTAGCATAATATGGTTTAGATTATGCCATAATGATTATATGGAGTAATAAAAATTTGACCGTGGTATCTGCAATACCTTCTTTTCAATCGTTACAACTGTCGCTATGACAAAACGATGTATTTATATCTTTAGCAGATAAACACTTGCTTGATATCTTTGTGAACGTAATAATAAAATAATTTTTTATCTGATTAACAAGGAAGATTCTTTTGTCATTAGTTGCCACCTTTGATAAACACAAAAAAGCACAAAGCCCTCAGCTTTGTGCCGTAACCTTGTTAGGCAATTTAGTGACAACACCGGATATCCGTTATCGTGCTAATCCGGCAACGGCAGTCACTGAAATCACTCTCGCTACCTCAACTAAATGGTTAGATAAAAAGACGAATACCTACAAAGAGTGGACAAGCTTTCATAAAGCCAAAGTTGAAGGGGAGATAGTAGAGCAAGCATTATTGCAGGCTAATAAAGGTGATATTATTTTACTCCATGGCCATTTAAGTAACATTAAACACAATAATGATAAAGAGCAAAGTCAGGGTAGTGCAATTGTTCACGCTAATTTTGTGCAACGCTTTCCTAAAGGGTACACCAAAGCGATCAACCAAGTGCACTGTAGCGGGCAATTGATTTCCTCGCCAAAACAAATGCTCACTGAAAAAAATAAAACAATTAGCCAAGCAAATATTGTTATTCATCAACATATTTACAATACTTATAAACAAGCATGGCAAACAGTGTCAATAGAGCGAGCTATTCATGCGTGGGGGAAACAGGCGCAGTACTTAACAGAATATGGCGAAATTGGCGATGATCTCATGTTGGAAGGAAAATTAAATTACACAAGCAACATAAAAAAAGAACAATTTATTGAAATAAACAACCTACATTTATTTAAAGACACGTAATATTAACGCGGCGTGAAATGAAGTAACACTAATGAACAAGGGATGATGCATTTAATGGTTACACAAAAAAGTATGTTAGTTATTTTATTACTTTTATTAGCACAGTTCACGCACGCCGCTGAACAACAGCCTTACATATTGCAAAAGCTCACACAACTCCCCATGCAACCTGATACGTCTAATCAATGGTTAGACTTAACAGAGCAGCCAAACAATAACGGTTCATTTTATTTAGCGAATGCACAAGGTCAAATTTATCAACTGGGTTTTGGGGAATTAGCAAAAACATCACTTTTGCTTGACCTAAAAGCCCTTGCTTTACCTGTGGAGATTCGCAAGTTAACTGCTTTCACCTTGCACCCTAACTTTGCTAAACGGGGTAGCTCCAGTTTTGGTAAATTTTACACCGCCCATGTAGAAGCATTTTCTAACGACAGCAACACCAAACGCATAACAGACACTCACCTTGATACGCTATTGCCATATGATGCGGTACTGACTCAATGGCAATTAGATTTAACCAATAGCTTAGATCCTGCAAGCCGCCTTGAAATATTGCGTATTGCAGTCCCTGAAATAAATAATGGCTTTAAACAATTAAGCTTCAATCCCCACAGTAAATCATGGCATGATGACTTTGCGCAACTGTACCTTTCGTTAGCTCAAAGTCCATCCTTAAAAGATTACCCCATTTACTCAGGTGCAATATTACGGATACAACCTCCAAGCAAAGCACTCAAAAAAAAGTTTTACAGTATTCCCAAAACAAATCCATATTTTGCTAATAATGATATTGAAGACGCACTTTACGTCTTTGGTGCTGGTGAAATAAAGCAATTTAACTGGCCCAATAAACATTCATCTAAGTTGTTAATTTCACACCAATACCCTTTTAGCTATTCAATTACCAATTGGTTATCTCTGAGTGAGGGTGGCGAAGATTGGCGAAAGAATCCTCCTAAAAACCCACTTTACAAAAGCACTGAGGCAATTGCTACTCAAGGCTTGCTAGCATACAGTGGCCAAAATGTACCAATGTTACGTCAAAAGTTACTCTTGTTAAGTCAAACAAGTCAACAATGGCAACTAAGCTCCATTGCACTTGAGCACGCAATCATTAGTAACGATGAAGCTGAAAGCAGTATAATTCCTCCGCAAATAACAGAATGGTCTTTCAATCTGCCATCAACAAATACTGAACAATTAGCTCTTTACCCTGATAATTTTGGTGAGATACTGGTTTTTAACAAAGCCACAGGTATTATCTATCAAGTTTTTCAACAAGAAGTATTCAACCAGCCTCCAAGCCTGCTAGCTAGTCAACTACCGTTAATCATTAAGCTGTTAATAGGCTTGGTCCTAGTTATTTTTATAGGTATCTTGATTAGGCTGATTAAACAAAAAATCTCAGCAAAAAACATCGCTCGCAAAGACTTTGCAAAAATAACACTGGCCGACGATAAAAGGCACATCCAACTTTTTCACCGGCATTTTAAAGTACCCTCCATCATTATTCCGATAACAGAAATCGACCTATATCAAGTTTGTTTGGGACACGAAGTGCTAACAACCATAAGCCGTCAGCCTGATGAGGGTTTCAATTCAACCCAAGAAACCAATCTTCGAGAATTATTTCGTATTGAACAAATTGCGAAAATGGTTGATGGTAAAGTAAGGCGTATCAGTGTAATTATTACCGACAAAAACAACACTAAATTTAACATCTGCCTTTATTTTCGCCAAGGTGGCGAGCGAATCACTAAAAAGAATTATTTTGTTGTCGTAGACGATGCAATACAATGGTGTTGGCTGATTGCTGAGCAAATAAACCCCTCGGGAACAGGTACTCGCGCCACTACCAATTCCGCAGACAAGATAGTCGAAAACTTAACAGAACACAACAGCCTTGATAACAGTCCTTTACATGCGCAAGCAGCGGTTATAAGGCCGGCAACCCACCCTGCTCCTTCCAAGGCAAAGCTTAATATTAATCAGCAACAATCTGTTAAACCACGCCAAAATATAGAGAAGCACTCCATACAAGCTAACAACACAGACATAGATATAGTGTCCGCATTAGAAAAATTAGTTACACTACAACAACAAGGTTTTTTAACGGCACTTGAGTTTAAAAAAGCAAAGGCTAAGTTATTAGACGGTTTACCAGCAAGATCTAGCGTACCTGTGAATGAATAATGTTAACTAAATTATCTCTGTGGCTTAGCCAAACTCGAACATTACACGTGTTAGCGTTGCTCATTATTGCCCTAGTGATACTGTTAAGTGTTCGGGAATGGTTTAATACTTCGAGCACTTTTCAAAGCAACCTGCAATCATTTTCATTACGTGATTGGACAGTACAACTGACAGCACACCTCAATTGGTTCGACAATGACAGCTCTAGCCTAGCAAAGTCGTTAACGCTATTTACTTTTTTGTCACTGGCAACCAGTGTCGGTTTGCCACGGCAAATAGCGGCATTTGTCGCTGGTATTAATTTGGGTGCTTTTCTTGGTGTGGTCATAGCAACGCTCGCTACCACAATGGGCTGTTTAATAACTTACTGGTTATCGCATTACTTTCTCAATGCAAGAATTGCCACAAAATACCCAGCCAAATTAAAAACACTCAGTGATTTTTTAAATGAGCAAACTTTTTTGAAAGCCATTGCTCTACGATTATTGCCTTTAGGTAGTAATTTCTTAGCCAATATTATTGCTGGTGCTAGTCAAGTATCAACCAGAGCCTTCATTGGGGGGTCATTTATTGGTTTTATCCCACAAATGGTAATTTTTTCATTGGCCGGCAGTGGCATCAGTATAGGTTCGACTAACGAGCTTATAGTCAGTATATTGTTATTTGTTATTGCACTTGTTATTGGTGCATTTTTAATAAAAATGCACCGTCTAAGGTCTCTGTAATTTTTCAATTAACTCAATGCCAGTGAGAAAATGATTACAGTAGCAAGTTTTGGCCAATATTATGGTGAACATCTGCGGCATCCATTAAGGCTTGCGCTGTAAGTTGCTCAACACTATAAACCTCAGTGGTAACAGCATATTTTTCACGGACTTTACGCAGTAATAAATCAAAATCACCATCACCTGACAGTAATACAATGGTATCTACCTCTGCAGCTATCTCCATTACGTCAATGGTAATGCCTACATCCCAATCGCCTTTGGCAGAGCCATCTCGGCGTTGAATATAAGGCTTTAATTTCACATCAAAACCTATATGCTTTAAGGCTTTTTGAAATTTATGTTGTTGATCATCACTGCGCTGAATAGCATAAGCATTAGCGCTGACAATGTCACCTTGCGCAAGCAACTCTTGCCATAACAAACGATAATTAAATTGCTTACCAAAAGTATCTCTAGTGGTGTAATAAATATTTTGTACATCAACAAATACGGCAATTTTTTTCATGGCATTCCTGAGTAATCAATCGCTATTATCTAACCAAAATGAGTAAGTTAGTTGCTATTACTCTATACCATTTTAGGCAAAAACTGTGAATAATTTATGGTCGCAATATCCCTCGCCTAGAAACCAAGACAATAGATATTAATAATGGTAAAATCCCCTTTTTTTTATCTACGACTAACCAGAGCCATACTACATGTTAGCCTTTCGAACTTTTTTTTATCTGTTGCTTAAATGTCCGCTTAAGTTATTAGTGCGCTATAAAATAATCAGCGACAGTCAACTTATTAAGGAATCGGTTCACCAGCCTATTTTTTATATTGTTCGTCATCGCTCTGCCTCAGATTTGTTAACCTTACAAAGTGCTTGTAAAAAGCAAAGCCTGCCTGACCCTCTTGAGCAAGTAACCATTAACGGGAAAACATTCAACAGAACTTTATGTTTGAATAAACCCACCCCTATTTTTTCATGGCGAAAAGCCACAAAAACTAAAGCAACTCGCCAAGGGTTAGAACTACTCAACCAACATGCTTTAGATGAAAAACTTGACGCCAAACTTATTCCTGCCAACTTAATTTGGGGGAGAACACCGACAAAAGAACGGAACGACTTGAATATTGGTCGATTGATAGCTGACCAAGAATCACCTAGCTGGCTAAGTAAATTTTTTATTGTATTATTTCTAGGTCGTGACACTTTAGTTCGCTTTAGTGAGGCATTTTCATTCCGCAATATTTCCGATAATCACGGTACAGATGAAGTTGCAGCCCATAAATTTTTGCGAGTAGCCCGTTTTCATTTTCATCGGCAAACAGTGGCTGCCAAAGGTCCGCGTTTAATGCATCGTAAACAAATGTTCACCGCATTATTTGCCAACCCTGCAATTAAGCGCATTATCATTGATGAAGCCAAAGCTAAAAAACTGCCTGAGGCGACCATAAAAAAACAAGCACTTGCCATGATGAACGAAATAGCAGGCGATTATAGTGTCTCTTGGGTGCGTTTTGGTGAAACGGTATTGCAATGGTTATGGCGTCGTTTATATAGTGCTATTAAAGTCAGTAACGCCAAGAAACTGCGTGAATTAGCTCAAGATGGCCACGAAATCATTTATGTTCCTTGCCATCGCAGCCATATGGATTACTTATTGCTATCCTCTGTTATTTTGCACGAAGGTATGGTTTTGCCAAGAATCGCTGCCGGCATTAACTTAAATTTTTGGCCTGCGGGCACCATATTTAGAAAAGGTGGTGCATTTTTTATTCGCCGTAGTTTTGGTGGTAACCGTTTATACTCAACTATTTTTAGAGAATATCTAGGCTTATTATTTGATCGAGGCTACAGCGTAAAGTACTACACTGAAGGTGGTCGCAGCAGAACAGGTAGAGTATTAGCGCCCAAAACAGGTATGCTAGCCATGACAATTCAAAGCTTATTACGGGGTATTGATCGACCGTTAACGTTAGTACCTGTTTATTTGGGTTATGAGCACGTTATGGAAGTGGGCACCTATCACAAAGAATTAAGTGGTAGTGAGAAAAAAAATGAATCTATTTTTAGTGTACTAAAAGCCATTAAAAATTTGCGTAACTACGGTAATGGTTATGTCAATTTTGGTGAACCCATCAATATTAATGACTTTTTAAATGAACAAGTACCTGATTGGAAAGACGCAATAGACCCTATTGACCCGCAAAAACCCAATTGGTTAACGCCAACAGTGAATGTGCTTGCTGATCAAGTAATGGAAAATATTAATAAGAATGCCGCCTTAAATGGTGTCGCTTTAGTCGCACTGATATTGCACGCCACCAAAAATAAAGCTCTGGCACAACGCGAATTAGAAACTCAACTCGATTTTTTCTTAAATATACAAAGACAAGCGCCCTTTAGTGAGCAACTGACCATACCTGAGGAGAGTGGAGCAGAACTGCTCAGGCATGTGGTAACATTGAACAAGGTAACGATCACCAAGGACAGTTTTGGTAACCTGGTATCGTTATCAGACACGGCCAGTTTAGAGATGCGCTATTACCGCAATAATATTTTACACACCTATATCCTGCATGCCCTTATTTGTAGATTATTAGACCGCCATAACAAAATGAATCAAGAAACATTAATCGCTAATGTTCAGGCGCTGATGGCCTTACTGAAAGATGATCTTTATTTATATCAGGGGAGTGAATGCATCGCTGAACATACTTTAGCGATCTTAACGGCATTGCAAGCAGATAATATCACCAAAAAATCTAAGGCTGGCTTTTGGTCATTAACAGACAATGTTTCTCTGCTTAGCCAAATACACACTTTGGCTGAATGTGTTGACGAAAGCTTGCAGCGCTTAGCCATTATCACCTCATTAATCAGTCGCTTGGGGCCAATTAGTAAACGTGATTTAGAGACTAAAGTGGTCGCAATCGCTAAACGCTTATCGGTATTAAATAATATCAACGCACCTGAATTTATTGACAAGCGTGCACAAGCGACATTAATTAACAGTGTTCGTGAACAGGGCTATATCAGCATGAATGATGATGGTTTACTCGTGGCTAGTGATACCATGGCCGATATCAAGGCTACCGTTATTAATTTAGTGGATATTGAAGTACTACAGAGTATCGCGCGTTAGTTAATCACCATAAGTTAGAACAACAACTTAGCGTCTTAACTACAACTCATAACTCTCCAAGCCATGACAAGCTAAAAGCGTCATAGCGTATTGAACTTGTGATGCTTTTTTTAGTCTATAGCATAACTTTCCCTAACATTAAGCATTGACCATACCGTGTTAAAGGGACCTAGAACCGCCATTACACTGTCAATTTTGCTCCACCTAGTACTGCTAGCAGCACTAGCGTACAGTTCAACCCATAACACGAACAGAATTAAACAAGCTAAACAAAAAGTTACGACGATAAAAAGCTTTCTTTATAAAAACCCAAAAAATAATAGCATGAAGCCTCTGCCAAAGTTAAATAAATTAGCGCATAAAGCTGTAACGGCAGATTCAGCGAATAGGAATGCTAGCTCTGCACTGACTGAGTCGAATACACCGGCAAATGATGTTCAAAAAACAACCGGAAAATTAGCTATTAAGCCAATAACGAAGACAGTACAGAAACAACCGATTAAATTACCGGCTACAACATTGAAACCAACCGTAAAAAGTGGTTTTTCAAGTTATGACCGTGTAACGCGATTAAGAAATAAAATTCAAAAAAAACAGCGAGAACAATCACTTAATGAGGCAACAAAACAAAGATCAGTGTCTATAATGGATGCTAAGCCATTATTAGTACCTCATACCATAGTGCCATTAACCCGCGAACAACAATATCAAAAAAACACCGGCACTTCTCATGTTGGTTCAATCACCAAACATGATAATGGCACTTGTACAATTCACCGAGAACAAATATTGGGTAGTCCTGTTGAAGCCACCACCTCAAGTTTTGCCTGTGGTGAAAGTAAATTTGATAAGCACTTCAGAGAGCACATGCAAAAGGTAAAAGACACATTCAAAACACCATCAACTAATGACTGAAACCAAACACAATTCGCATTAGTTTATCAGACTTAATTATCGGCTATATCTGCGAATATATTCCTGACTATAGCTAAGTTAAAGTAAGCAAGTTAGGGTAAAATAATACCAGTAATAACACGGCAATTTGCATTAAAATAAAGGGGATAACACCTTTATAAATAGTTGAGGTTTTAAGGTATTTGGGGGCCACTCCTTTTAGATAAAAGAGGCTAAAACCAAAAGGTGGTGTCAAAAACGAGGTTTGTAAATTCATTGAAATTAAAATGGCAAACCACACTAGGTTAATATCAAGGGCAATAGCAACAGGTAATAAAATAGGCACCACTAAAAAAGCTATTTCAATAAAATCAATGAAGAAACCTAACAGTAAAATGGCTAACATAGCTAAGGCTATAAAAGTCCATTTTCCACCGGGTAATTCAAGAAAGAAGTCCTCGATAATATACTCACTGCCTGAATAACTAAACACCATAGAAAAAGCGGTAGCGCCAATTAACACCGCAAATACCATAGAGGTCACTTTAACGGTTTCTTTTGACACCTCGTGCATTTTACTGAAAGAAAACGAACCGTAAAATAATGATAAAACAACCGCACCAACCGCACCAATACTTGCAGACTCTGTTGGTGTTGCCATCCCTGAAAAAATAGACCCTAATACAGCTAAAATTAACACTAATGGTGGCACAATATCTTTTAACGCTTGCACTAACAATTGACGTTTATTTTCAGTAACAACTATGGGTGGCATAAGCGTTGGTTTAATCTTGCCTAACACCAAAATATAAAGGGTATAGGCAGCAACTAACATTAAGCCGGGTATCACCGCGGCCTTAAACAAATCACCGACCGGAACGCCCATCACATCACCCAAAATAATTAAGATTATTGAGGGAGGAATAATTTGGCCGAGTGTTCCAGAGGCACAAATAACCCCAGTGGCTGTGGGTTGATGGTAGTTATTTTTTAACATTACTGGTAATGAAATGACCCCCATCGCCACAACACTGGCGCCAACAACGCCTGTTGATGCCGCCAATAACGCACCAACAATGATGGTTGAAATAGCAACACCTCCAGAAATACCACCAAATAATTTCGCTGCCGACTCAAGTAAACGCTCAGCTAAACCGGTTTTTTGCAACACAATACCCATAAAAATAAACATGGGTACTGCCATTAAAATGGTATTTTCCATAATACTCATAATACGATAAGGCATAAACGCAAATAAGTCTGAGCCTAAAACCAGGGTACCAACAATTAATGATACGCCTGCAAAGGTGAATGCCACAGAATAACCGAGAAATAAACACACCAAAGCAATCGCAAATAAAACAATGCCCGTCATAATGATTGTCCTTTGCTAGCGTTAGGTGCAGACATCAATGTTTTCAGCTGGGTAAGTACTACATGTATAATTGCTAACACTAAAAACAATGAAGAAAGTGGAATAATGCTACGTACTATCCAACGATGTGGCAATCCACCTGGATCACCGCTACTCTCCCCCATTTCATAGGCCTCTAGGGTGTAGTCCCAACTGTAATAAAAGATCAGCAATGTCATTGGCAGCGCCAGTACCACAGAGCCAAAAATATTTATAATGGCCTTTTTGCGAGCGGACATCGTCTCGTAAAAAATATCAACTCGCACGTGACCATCTTCCTTGAGTGTGTATGCAATACCAAACATAAACATGGCAGCGAATAAGTGCCATTCAAGCTCTTGCATACCGATACTAACGTCATTAAAAAAATAGCGCATAATCACGTCATAAAAGACGTTAATAATCATTAATAACATCAGTAAACTACAAAAATTACCTAACATATCGATAATTTTACTGGTTATGTTTATCACTGCATTCATGGAACATCTCTATCATACATAATAACGAAAGCTCAATTTAAGAGCATGAAAATCATCAGCTTTGTAAATGTTATGGGGTGTCAAAGTTATCAAGATAGGCTTTATCAGATAAGTTAGTCCACGCCCTGATTTTAGTTTTGTAATCAGTTAATGATTGCAAAATTTCAGCCGTGAGTGGATCTTTTGCAGCAAATTCTGCCAACAATTGATTATTGGCTTGTAAAATGGCATTCATGACCGGCTTGGGAAATGAACTCACTGTGACATTAGGGTAATCACTCTTTAAAGTGGCCAAGTTTACACCACTGGCATGCATTGACTGCGCATACATATCATAGGCAGCCGCTTTCATTGCCACGGTTAAAATCTTTTGTAAATCTTTTGGCAAGCTATTATAAGCCTTTTCATTAACCATAAATTGCAGTTCAGCACTGGGCTCATGCCAACCAGTGTAATAGTAAGGCGCAATTTTATGAAAGCCCATTCTTAAATCCAATGAGGGACCTACCCACTCTAACGCATCGATGGTATTTCGTTCTAAGGCGGTATAAAGTTCGCCTGATTGAATATTGGTTGGTTTAGCACCAAGCCTTGCTAACACTTCACCCGCAAAGCCAGGAATGCGCATTTTTAAGCCTTTTAAATCTTCAACTGTTTTAATCTCTTTCTTAAACCAGCCCCCCATTTGGTTACCGGTATTACCGCCAGGAAAGGATAAAATACCGTATTGGTCATACACTTTTTTCATCAGCTCCATACCGCCCCCGTAATAAAACCAAGCATGTTGCTCAGGGGCAATCATGCCAAAAGGCACGGCAGTAAAAAACAAGGTATTAAAGTTTTTACCTTTCCAATAATACGAGGCGGAATGCCCCATTTGATAACGGCCCGTTTTAACAAAATCAAAAATACCAAGGGGAGATTTATGTTTGTTGGCTGAATCAATACGAATCGTTAAGCGGCCATTAGACATTTCCTTAACCATCTTTGCCATATTTTTAGTGGCTTCACCAAAAATAGGAAAATTAGGTCCCCAGGTCTCTGCTAAACGCCAGCGATATTTCTTACCATCATCTGCCTGAGCTACACAAGAAAGCCCCAGCGAAAAAAGAGCAAGCGTCAGCATCAGTGTCGCCTTGGCATAATGTAATTTGTTCATCGGTATATTCCTTACGACTTTTGCTAGTCATTATTGTTATCAGGTGGTGGCTAAGTTGCAGTAACCCACTCGCTTTAATGTTAAAAAGTAGGAGGTTAGTTATCGTCTTCGCGCAAAAACATCAGGCTAGATTACAAAAATTAGCACTAGTTTTCTATTAATAACTTAGGCATGATAATTAAAAGCAGTAAAACCTTATAAATATAACTACAAGAGATACGAAAAGATGAATACTGAGCTATTCACTTGGCATACTCAAAGCAAGGCATTAGGTGACTTTACCCAAGGTTTAAACCTTGCACTTGATAGTGGCTCACAAAGTTTACTGATTTTAACCTGTCATGATAATAACTACCCTCAAGTACCATTAACTAGTGCGCTTTGCAATTGCTCAGCCGTTATTTTTGGTGGTATCTACCCTATGCTCACCTTTCAAAATACCATAATGAAAACAGGTGCTTTAATTATAGGTTTTACTGAAAAACTAGATGTTACCGTGTTTTCACAATTACAGGAAATAACCAAAACATCAGACTTAGAAGACTTAATGACTGCAACCTTTGCCACTAAAAATAATTTTTATGGTCAACACAGTTTTTTAATGTTTTATGATGCGTTGCTTCATAATATTGAACGGTTTATTGATACCTTGTTTGAGTGTTTAGACCACCACATCACCATAGCTGGTGGTGGTGCAGGTAACCTAGACTTTACGCAGCAACCCTGTATTTTTTCAAATCAAGGAGTGCACACCAACGCGGTTTTATTAGTGACCTTACCAACAAAAATGACCACGGGCATAGCGCATGGCTGGCGAATATTTGAAGGGCCAATGCTTGTTTCGGATGCCGAAGAGCAAACCTTAAAAAGTTTGAATTATCAACCCGCATTAGATGTATATCGCCAAGCAATTGAAAGCTACAGTGACAGTGCTTTTAATCATGATAATTTTTTTGATATTGCCAAAAACTTCCCTCTCGGCATTGAAGATATTAACAATAACCTTATTGTTCGTGATCCCATTTTTGCCCAGCAAACATCAATACAGTGTGCGGGTGAAGTGCCCATCAACTCCCTTGTTTATTTATTAGAGAGTGACACCGAAACATTAATTGCTTCAGCAGAACAAGCTGCTATTAATGCTTTCTCAGAGACACAAACAAATTCGGCATCAATGATCTTTGACTGTATTAGTAGAGTGTTATATTTGCAGGAAAGTTTTAGTAAAGAACTTGACGTTATTGCCAGCCACTGTAATACCAAAACATTATTTGGTGTGCTTTCACTGGGAGAAATAGCCAACAGTCCAAGTGGTTCAATTCGCCTATTCAACAAATCAACCGTCACGAGTTCTTGGTAAAGTGATCAACAATGAATAAAGCGCTTTTTATTATCTCTCTACAACATCAGTTAGCTATGGCTATTGGTACTGAGCTTGAATTAAAGGCCATGCTTAAAGCGTTTTTAAAAGTATGTTTTACTCGCCTTAACCTTACCAGTGCTCATATTTATTTGTATACCGATGCCAATGGACAACCTTGTGAAAGTTTGCCCGACACTTACCACAGTACGCAACACCTGATTAGCATACCAAAACAAAAACGCAGCCAACCTTGGAAAACTAATCCCACCTTAAAACAATTTGTTGCTGAGTTGCATGCTTGTCAAACCACAACGTCTTTTCAGTGTGAAAATAAACAATATCTATTTGGCTTTATGATTCCTGAACATGGCTTACTCATTTTTGAAACACACTACTTAATTGAAGAAGAGATTCAAAAAGCCTTAGCGCCAATTTTACAAAAGCTAGCAACGAGTTGTTATAGTTCATTAATACATGATTCACTTGTTAAAGAGATGCAATCAAAACAACTTATTGAGGAGAAGATTGCTTACCAAGCACAACATGATGCCTTAACAGGGTTGTATAACCGCCGCCACCTTAATACTCTCATTGCTAATGCGATTAAAGAGGCTTATCAAAATAGTTATGTCGGCAGTATTATCTTTATTGACCTTAATCGTTTTAAGCCCATTAATGATGCCATGGGGCATTCAGTAGGTGACAAAATACTACTGACTTTTGCCAATCGTTTAAATACTCTCCGTAACAACCATATTGATATTGCCCGTTTTGGTGGTGATGAATTTATTTTGCTTGTTAAGCACCTCAGTACTAACCACGAGTTAAGCGTGCGGGCCATTATCAAACAAATTAATGAATTGATGGATAAGCCATTTATCATTAACAATAATGCTTTTAACTTGAGCTGCAGTATTGGTTATGCATTTTTCCCTCTGCAAAGTAGTACAGCAAATAACCTTATAAAATTTGCAGATATTGCCATGTATGAAGCCAAAAGAACTAATACAGATCAAGGTATTGGCTATCAACCTTTAATGTCAGAAAAAATAACAAGACGTTTAGCCTATGCTGATGATATAAAACAAGGTTTAGCGCAAGATGATTTCAAGTTATTTTATCAGCCACAGTATAATCACACTGGCGATATTATTGGTGCAGAGGCACTACTTCGATGGCAACACCCAATTCATGGCACCGAGTCACCATCCGTTTACATCCCTATCGCTGAAGAAAGTGACTTAATACTTGCCATCGGTCAATGGGTATTAGAAAAAGCCTGCCAAGACATAAAAAAGATCGAACAATTAACCTTACCTGACAGCTTTAAAAAAATCTCTATCAACATCAGTGCCAGACAACTTATTCAGCACGATTTCCAAGAAAGAGTTCAACAAGCGATAGCGAAAAACAATATTTCAGCGGATCATTTGGCACTAGAGTTAACTGAAAGTTTGTTGGTTGAAAACTTGGAGACATCGATAAAATTAATTACGGCCTTTAAAGAAGATGACATTGCTTGCAGTATTGATGATTTTGGCACGGGTTATTCTTCGTTGACTTACCTTAAGCGCATACCTGCACGTATATTAAAAATTGATCGTTCATTTGTTACTGATATCGATCAAAGCAAAGAAACTGCCGCCATTGCTAGTATGATTATTAATTTAGGTAAGACCTTCAACATGGATGTCATCGCTGAAGGGGTGGAAACAGCTGCAGAACTTAATTGTTTAAAAAACTTGGGTTGTAAGTATTTTCAGGGCTATTACTTCAATGAACCAATGCCCTTTGCATCATTTTTTGCACTGCTACTCGATTAGTTGCTTTTCAATTTTCGAGGTTGTTGGTTCATAGTGCGAAAAGACCAGACACTGCTAGCCGCAAACAACACTTTTTAAGTTAGGTAAAATTTAATGACGACAGAACAACGCCACGGTTTGCTTACAAATATTCAATCACTATGCCCATAAAAATAATCATACCAACCCAGTGATTATGCAAAAAGGCCTGAAAACAAGATTCACGAACTCGATTAACAATTAACAGTTGTTGGTAGGTAAACAAGCCCGCAACAACAACAAGACATAATTGAAAAGGCCAACCAAACGCCAATATTTCTGCCACTGTCCACAACAAAGCAAGCGTCATTAACTGCAAAAAGGCAATCATGCGTTTATCATGTTGTGCAAATAAAATGGCGGTCGATTTCACCCCAATTTTTAAGTCATCTTCTCTGTCAACCATGGCATACATAGTATCGTACGCAACAGTCCAACATAAATTTGCAGCAAACAATAACCAAGCGACCATGGGGACATAGCCCTGCGCTTCAGAAAACGCCATAATCATCCCCCAACTGAACGCCGCCCCCAAAAACACCTGGGGTAATTGGGTAAAACGTTTCATAAATGGGTAAAGTGCCGCGAGTCCTAAGGCAACGATCGATAAATAAATCGTTGGCCAACTAAGGGTTAACACCAATCCCAGTGCCATACCAATTAATACGCCAAACAGGTTAA
Source organism: Colwellia sp. (assembly GCA_042091395.1). Lineage (GTDB taxonomy): Bacteria > Pseudomonadota > Gammaproteobacteria > Enterobacterales > Alteromonadaceae > Colwellia. The sequence goes on along the minus strand of JBELHN010000008.1, from coordinate 67,183 downwards.
TCGCTTGCGATGGCGTCATCATGCCATTTACTAAGGGTCTATTTTTAGTACGTTCAACCTGACCATCGATATGTCTATCGGCATAGTCATTAATAACACAACCAGCACTGCGCATCACAAAAACACCTAGGCTAAAAACCAATAGATTATGCAAATTAGGCCAACCGTCACTGGCTATCCATAATGCCCAATAGGTTGGCCACAACAACAAATAGGTACCAATGGGTTTGTCCATGCGGGTAATGAGTTTAATGGCTAACCATTGTTGTTGGATATTTTTTAGCATCTTAGTGACGTCTTATAAATAAAAGAAGTTAAGCGTGAGCTCGATAATACGCATAGGCACTGGGTAAAAACACTTCAGCAACCATCAGAGGTTTATTATTAATCATGAAAATAGAACGACGCCCCCACAGCGGCTTTGTCCATATGACATTATCACTAGGCAGTTGTGTGATTAAATTTTTTGCTAATCTTGCTACCCCAGTATCGGCAGAAAATGCTGATACTTCTACGCCTTGTCTTGATAAGGTCGGGTTATTAAACAGTACCTGTCCTAAAGGTTGGCTGCCCAAGTTAGCCAGTGCTTGCTCGCTACCTGTTAAACTAGCCAGTGGTAATATACTGCGCGCAAATACCTGTGGTACATTGTCACAGACCAACAACACCTCACGCACTATTATAGGGGTACCCACAGCAATTAACGCAGATGAATCTTCTAAGCTGCAAGTTTGTTGGTGTTCACCAATAACTTGCACATGAAAATGCTGACTACAGGCTTTTAATCGTGCTGTTAATGATTGCTTGTCTAATAGCCAATTTTTAAGGGGAGGTGCAGGTAAAAAATCGTCTTCATCAAGCACAGCTTGCCATTGACCTGTTAATGTTACAGGAAAAGTCACAGAAAAATCGGCCACAGGCTTATTCATAAATATCGTTAAATGTATCAGTCACTATAATCCCCACTATATTACCAGAACTGAGCAATAAACTCATTGATATCAATACACAGAACAATAAAAATTCATGATTAATAAAAAATAATCAGGCAAAAGCCAAAAATCAGGTTATGATAAGAAAAAGTCATCTTTATGAATTGATATAGTGTTATGTACAAATATATATGCTCTGTTTTAGTCGCTACCTTTTTCCTGTTATCGCCAGTAAATGCCCAAGAATATGCCTATTTTGGCTTTGAACCAGACATCGTTACTAACTATACCGTTGTAAAAAAGAAAATGGGCTATGTACGCTTAACGGTAGAATTAATGGTACCTGGTGATAACTTGAGTGTTGTCGAACATCACTCACCTTTGTTGCGTGATGCTATTATTAACATCATCGGCCAACAAGCCGAAGCTAAAGTCAAATCAATAAAAGGGCGCGCTGAAATACAAGCATTGTGTGAAACAGAAGTAAAAAAATTACTGACAGAAGAAACCGGAAAACCACTGGTTAAAAAGTTACTGTTTACGCAATGGCTAGACAATTAACTAAAATAACAACCAAATTAAAAACTTAGGCCACCAAAAACAAAAGGCTGATGCAAGTTTTCCGCTAAGCTTACTCGCATAAAAGAGTGCACTATTGCTAATCAACCAGCCTTTATTATCCATTCCGATCGCTAATTTACACTATTGATAAAGCTCAACGCTTTGTTTTTTCAACCCCTATTACCTTCACGGTAAATAAGGCTAACAAACAACCCGAAATTAAACCCAATAGATGTGCAGTATTCGCTAGATTAACCGGCAATAAATCAACAAAGCCAAGTACCAACCAAAATAATAAAAAAGCCACTATTGGTTTCGCTAACGATAACCCCTGTTCAGGGGCTAAGTAACCAAACCACCAAACAAAGCCAACAAGGGCATACACAACACCTGACAATCCACCAAAATTTGCCCCCGTAACCATGTACTGGCCAAGATTAGAAACAATAGCAGAAATAAGTAACACATTGAGTAAACAAGTTTTACCTAATTGTTTTTCAATGCTGCCACCTAACTGCCACCACCACATTGTATTGAACACAATATGTAACCACGAAAAGTGGAAAAAAGCAGGGCCAATCAAGCGCAACGGTTCGGCAATAAACGCATCAATTGATAACTGCGGATAAAAATGTAGACTTGTAAACAGTGTTTTTGCCCAGCCTAACTCACTCGCTAAAAAAACCAACCAACAGACAATAAAAACACTTAGGGTGACCCAACCAGCATGCGCTAAGAAACTCTCTTTAAAGCTTTTTAACAGGGTATAATCGCCTGCATTCAAACGCACGGTTTCACCATGTTGCCAAGCCGCTTGTTGGTATTTATTCGCATAGGGGTTGAGAATAAACGCCTCAAACTCTGTTTTAACCAGAGCGAGATCCTCTTCACAGCAGTAAATGATGTAACCCGTTTCATGACTCTGCTCTATTTCAAGATCAGTACCTAAGGTTTTCATGTAATTACTAAACAATAACGCAATATTGTGATCTTTAAGCTGCACTACAGGTACTAATGCTTGTTTACCCGCTTCAATAGGCATAGCAATTAACGCTCAATAGCATGAGGAAAAAGCACCTGCCACTGGGTGAAGCCACCATCGAGGGAGAATACTTCAGTAAAGTCTTGGCTCATCAAAAACTCAGCGGCTTGTTGACTAGAAATACCATGATAACAACACACTACAACAGGCGCATCCATATCCGCCTCACGAATAAAATCAGCTAATGACTCATTGGTTAAGTGAATTGAATCAGTAATACGACCAGCGGCAAAGGCGTTAGCATCTCTAATATCAACCACAACAGGTGGATTATTGGCTAACATTGCATGTAATTCAGCAGCTGACATGTGCTTAAAACTATTTTCTGACACACTAAGTACCTCGGTTGATTACTCCTTTGATAGAAGTAAAAAAATAACATTAAGCGATTAAATAGATAATCGCAGATTTAAATACCGTTAACGTTAACTCGTAGCCAGCAAGTTTTACTGGTCAACAGTAAACCTAATCCCTAGGTTTAACCCATTTATGAACCAATACAAACAAGAGTAAGCCTTGCTACACAAGTTAAGGGTGTAGCATTAACAGTCCGAAGTATACCGTATTTAAGTCCAATCTAAAATTACCTTACCCGATTGCCCTGAGCGCATGGTATCGAAACCTTGTTGAAAATCATCGATTGAATAATGATGGGTAATAATGGGCGATAGATCTAAACCTGATTGGATTAAACTTGCCATTTTATACCAGGTTTCAAACATTTCACGTCCATAAATGCCTTTAATAGTTAACCCTTTGAATATGACTTGGCTCCAATCAATGGCCATGTCACTACCTGGAATACCTAACATGGCAATTTTGCCGCCATTATTCATGTTTTCTAGCATGCTAGTAAAGGCTAAAGGAACACCAGACATTTCCAGTCCGACATCAAAGCCCTCGGTCATACCTAGCGAAGCCATAACCTCATTAAGGTTTTCTTTGCTGACATTAACGGCACGTGTAGCGCCCATTTTTTTGGCAAGATCAAGACGGTATTCATTAATATCAGTCACCACAACATGGCGAGCACCAACATGTTTAGCCACAGCAGCGGCCATAATGCCAATAGGACCAGCACCGGTAATCAACACATCTTCACCCACTAGGTCAAAAGATAAGGCGGTATGCACAGCATTACCAAAAGGGTCAAAGATTGCGGCTAAATCATCGGATATTTCATCGGGTAATTTAAACGCATTAAAGGCTGGAATAACTAAGTATTCGGCAAAAGAACCTGCTCGATTAACGCCAACACCAACTGTATTGCGACATAAATGGGTTTTACCACCACGACAATTACGACAATGACCACACGTTATATGACCTTCGCCTGACACCCTATCACCTAGGTTAAAACCCTTAACCTCTTGACCAATAGCAACAACCTCACCAGCATATTCATGCCCTACTACCATAGGCGTTGGAATAGTTTTTTGAGCCCATTCATCCCAATTGTAGATATGGATATCAGTACCACAAATCGCGGTTTTTTTAATTTTAATCAACAGATCATTGTGCCCTAATTTGGGTTTTTCAGTGCGTGTTAACCAAATACCCGGCTCAGCTTTTAATTTACTTAAGGATTTCATAGTGCTCTACCTAACAATAGCCATCAATATTGAATAAGCGCCGCAAGTTAACAAGACAAATTCAACTTGCCTTTGCTAACCGCAACGAATTAAATAATTTTCATGTCTCGACCAATTCGAGTAAATGCTTCAATAGCATGATCTAATTGTGCTTTGGTATGTGCAGCTGAAATTTGTGTACGGATACGCGCCTGACCTTTTGGCACCACAGGGAATGAAAAGCCAATCACGTAAATACCTTCGGCCAATAAGCGATCGGCCATATCACTAGCGATTTTTGCATCACCCAACATTACTGGGATAATCGCATGGTCAGCACCCGCACAAGTAAAACCGGCGGCTTCCATGTTGTCTCGAAAGTAAGCGGTATTTTCTTTCAGTGTGTTTCGTAACGTGTCCCCATTTGCTAACAGATCAAGCACTTTGATAGAGGCGTTAACAATTGCTGGTGCTAATGAATTAGAAAATAAATAGGGGCGAGAACGTTGGCGCAACCAATCGACAATTTCTTTTTTTGCTGAGGTATAACCTCCTGAGGCTCCCCCCATGGCTTTGCCTAAAGTGCCTGTAATAATATCTACACGACCCATCACCTCACAATATTCATGGCTACCTCGGCCTTGTTGACCTACAAATCCAACGGCATGTGAATCATCAACCATGACCATGGCATTGTATTTATCGGCGAGGTCGCAAACGCCTTGCAAGTTGGCAATAACCCCATCCATTGAAAACACACCATCGGTGGCAATCAGTTTGAACCTAGCACCAGCAGCATCAGCATCAATGAGGCTTTGCTCCAAGGCAGCCATATCATTGTTAGCATAACGAAAACGTTTGGCCTTACATAAACGCACACCATCAATAATAGAGGCGTGGTTCAATGCGTCACTGATAATAGCGTCTTCAGCACCGAGTATGGTCTCAAACAAACCCGCATTGGCATCAAAACATGAAGAGTACAAAATCGTATCTTCCATACCTAAAAAATCACTAATGGCTTGCTCTAAATTTTTATGAATATCTTGGGTACCACAGATAAAACGTACTGATGCCATACCAAAGCCGTGCGCATCTAGGCCAGCTTTTGCGGCGTTAATTAATTCAGGATGATTAGCGAGGCCAAGATAATTATTAGCACAAAAATTAACAACACCATCACCCGTGCTAACTGATATTTGAGGTTGTTGTGCAGAGGTAATAATACGTTCAGCCTTATATAAGCCCTCTTCTTTGACTTGTGAAAGTTGAGTACTTAACTGGCTAAATAAATCAGGCATAGCGGCAGGACTAGTCATCTGAATTCCTTAAAGTGAAATGATTGTTTAACGGTCATATTATCAATGTAGACGGTATGGTAAGAAAAGTGACATAAATAAACGATATGGCTTTTTTTATAGTTAAATTGACATATAAACCATACAAAGTGTAAGTTTATAGGGTGCGATATTAAAAACGTTATAACGGAGTTTTACGTGTTAACTGAAAAAGACGAAGAATTGTTATCCATATTACGGGTCAATGCTCGTGCTAGTATTTCTGACATAGCCAGAGCAACCGGGGTATCGAGAACGGCAATACAAAACAGATTAAACAAACTTGAGAATAATAATGTTATCAAGGCTTATAGTATCGTCTTAGATAGCGCCTATACCAGTGGTTTAATTTCGGCTAATGTGTCATTAAAAGTGCAACCTAATTTACGAAAAACAATTTGTATCGCCTTGCGTAAAGTTCATCAAATTAGTCACATTCACTCGATCAGTGGTGAATATGATTTATTAGTGAGTATACAGGCCAGTACCCTTGAAAAGCTCAGTGAAGTGTTAAATATGGTATGTTCAACTGAGGGTGTTGAACGCACTAATTCCGCCATTATTCTTGATACACTGTTTGAACGTTAGTGTCATTGGCCTGATTGAATACCTAAACACGATCGCAGCAACTAGAATAGTTTATAATTAATCCTTAGCAAGAGAATAGCTAACGCTTATTGAGTAAGCCTTTGATATAATCAACTAATACCTGGCTTACAAAGCACAACGCACCATTATGATATCATTACTCATTTACCGTATTTTATTATTACTTTTATTGCCTGTAGTGCTCGTTATATTGGTTTTTCGCTCTCGTAATAATAAAGGCTATCGACAACGCCTACCTGAACGTTTAGGTTTCATTAGCAACACTTTTGCACAAGGCGGTATTATTGTTCACGCCGCCAGTGTCGGTGAGGTGATTGCCTTAAAAAGCCTGATTAATAAACTCTTAACGGACTATCCTCACCTACCGATCACCATTACTACTTTTACACCCACGGGCTCTGCACAAGTCAGAAAACTGTTTGCAAATAAAGTACAACATTGCTATTTGCCCTTAGACATAGCACCTTGCACAGCAATGTTTTTGCAACGCTTACAACCACAGTTGATGGTTTTTATGGAGACGGAACTTTGGCCTAATTTAGTGGCACAGTGTCAGCAAAAACACATAAAGCTCCTATTAATCAATGGCCGTTTATCACAACGTTCACTCAATAGTTATCAAAAATTAAGTGCGTTAATGGCTCCTTGCTTAAATCGCTTTGATAAAATTCTTTGCCAAAGTACTGAAAACCTCAATCACTTCATGCGATTAGGTGCAGAAATTCATCGCTGTGCTAACAGTGGTAATCTCAAATTTGATATCCATATTGATCAAACTATGCTAGTTAAAAAAGCCGAACTAGCCTCACTACTTGCTCACCAAGATACTTTACATCAACGCCCTGTTTGGTTGGTAGCCAGCACGCATGAAGGTGATGAACTCATCGCTATCAAAGCGTTTAAGCGCTTGCTTGTCAATCACCCTAACTTATTACTCGTACTAGTGCCTCGCCACCCCGAACGTTTTGCCGTTGTTGCTTCGCTTTGTGAAGAGCATGGCCTAACATTAGCAAAACGCAGTGAAAAGCAACCGATTATTGATCAACATATATGGCTACTTGATAGTTTAGGTGAATTAACAGCGACTTTTGACTTGTCTGACATTGTTACCATGGGTGGCAGCTTTAGTCACATTGGTGGCCACAACCCTTTAGAGCCAGCATTATTTAGCAAACCCATTATTGTTGGCAGCAACATGAGTAACTTTACTGAAATTATGCAACAATTACGACATCAACAAGCCATTATTGAATTAACCGATGAGCAACCCAGCGAGCAACTTAGCAAAGCAGTGGATAGCTTGTTAAATAATCGGCAACAGCGCCAACAACTGGGTCAACATGCGCTAAATGTTGTTCAACAAAACCAGGGAGCGAGTGACATTACTCTGTCGCAAATACAAAAGCTTGTCACTGTAACTCATCAGCAAATTAAGGGGTAAAATTTGCAAGCAGTCAAACTATGCGACAATTTTTCGCAACTTACACAAGGTAAAGTGCATTGTGTATTTAATCATACATTAATTGCCGATTTTAGTACTGACATGCTTTCTCCTGCTTATTGGCAACAGCAGCAGGCAATAACAGGTTCAGCACAAGGGCGAGGCACTACCTGGTTTATCGCTTATCAACATAACCAGCACAGTGAACAGCATTGGGTACTAAAACACTATTACCGAGGCGGTTTAATTGGCAAACTTATTAATGACTCGTATTGGTTTAACGGCCTAAATAAAACACGTGCTGCCCGCGAATTTGCTTTATTACGCCACATGAACACCTTGAATTTACCGGCGCCGCAGCCCATTGCTTACCAAGTAAAGCAGCAAGGTTTTTATTACACTGCAGATATACTCACAAGCCGTATTGAAAATGCTGATGATTTAGTCACACTATTAGCTAAAAAACCATTAGCTGATGATATTTGGTTGACTATTGGCACAACGATTAAACGCTTTCATGAGCAAAGTATTTATCACCACGACTTAAATAGCCATAATATATTGCTTAATGGCAAGGCAGAGGTTTTTTTGATCGATTTTGATCGCGGTGAATTACGAACTAACCCTATAAAAACCGAATGGAAACAAGATAATATTAAGCGTTTACAACGTTCTTTTTTAAAAGAGAAAAGCAAACTCACGACCTTTTATTTTAACGATGACAATTGGCAAAATTTATTGAAAGGCTATCATAATAGCGCTACCCGAGAAGATTAACTGATGCATACTAGACTTAACTATTGGCACACATTACTGGCTACCCTAGTCTTATGTTCATCCAGCCAATTAAACGCGCAATCTCTGCCGATAAAAGACATCAGTGATCGCCTTTCAAAAAGTGAATTTTTGGCCTACAAGAATGTTGCTGACTTTATTGAGCAGTCACCTAAAGTCACTATTACGGTAAGCCCCTCGCAACAAGATATTACTGAGTTAGGTAATAATGTGACAAAGACACTAACTGGCTCAGACTGCGACAGAGACGGCAAAATGGATGATAATGCCACGTGCAACGCTGTTTATTATCAGCTTTGGCTTAAATACGCCCGTTAATTGTATTCACTTAACATTAAACACCCCCAGTTAATGCACTGAGGTTAAAAAACCTTGCATACTATCCAACATTTGTTGGTAGTATGGGTTGAATGTTAACCGCTGCACAATAGGATAACGTGCTAAATTTTGCTCGGTAATCTCACCTTTAATTATGTTTTGATTAACTTTACAAGCTAAATACTTGGCTGGTTTGCTCACATAATGGCCGCAACTTCGATAGTAACCCAACTCACCATAATGCTGATTTTGTGGGGCATTGGTTAAACTTACGTGAGCAATATCACTGATTTGAGCACATATGCCAGCTATTGCACATTCAGGAATCAGAACCCTGATATGATCGAGTAAACGCTTAGGTAAGGTTTGCTGCTCACCATAATAAACCAATGCCGAATGTTTATTATCAATAAACGACGCGGGTTGTTGCCACTCTTCAAGCAGAGCCAAAGTCTGTGTCGTATCAATGGTTTGATCATGTTCACTGGCAACAGCAAATACCGGGATATCGTGAATTTTACGGTTTTTTAGGGCATCATCGCCGACAATACGACTCATTAAATGATGTGCTTGGGCAGCAGCGTTATAGGGAAAAGATTCATATTTAGCAAAATCCATGTCGGCATCAAGCACTAGCCAATTTACAAAAGGAATATAATTGACATACTCTGCTAACCAAGCAAAGTCACTTTTTGCTTTAGAGGCTAACGACCACATAAACAAGCCTTTAATTTTTGAATCAGCATGCTCTTGTTGCATTAAATAATCAAAAATGAGAGCTCCCCCCGTCGAAAACCCGCCTAAAAACACTTCATCAAAATCGAGTACTGTTCGTTCAATGGCATATTGCGCTGCTTGTTGCCACTCTTGGTAACTGATCTTTAATAATTCACTGGGTGCGGTAGCATGCCCAGGTAATAAAACCGTACGTACCGTAAAACCTTGTTGATAAAAAAACTGTGCTAAATCGTGATAAAAATAAGGTGAGTCGGTAAGGCCATGGATAAGTAAAATGGCTTTGTTACTGCTTGTATTCGTTAACTGAAACGGTGAAATTAATTGGCTTACATTAGGGATAGCTGGCCAATTATGCTGTTTAGCGAGCATATTATAGGTTGCACTATGGACAGGGCACGGCATCGCTGCGCGTGGGTTTTTACTCTGTATTTGTTGGCGTGCATACATTAGGTATTGCTGAAAACTTAAGGTTGTCGAATAACTAAAGGCTGGGATATTTTTATTGTTACTCGGCTTAATGTCTCGATACTTACCCGAGGCAATTAAGTGCTTAATGTGATCATAATCCTCAATCACTTCAATACAGTTAACTTCTTCTTTAACTAAGGTTTCGCTAAATAAGCCTTCGCTAGTTAAAGCGGCTTGAGCGACGGCTTTTTTGGCTACTGATGCATTGGGTATTGTTTCTTTGGGTATTGCTTCTTTGGGTATTGTTTCTTTGGATATTGTTTCTTTAGGTACTGATTCTGCTAACGCTGCCTCTGTACTGGTGGCTACAGAGGTAAAACATACTAAGCAAAGTAAAAACCCATACATTTTATGTCGTATCAACACAGGCTGATATGTTGGCTTGATAAAACGGTATAACAACATTACTCACCTGACTTATTTAACTTACCTAGCTTACCTTAGTATTAAAGTAGGCAAGATAATAAGCGCCAGTTACCCTACTGTAAATAAAAAACCTCTGAACAACGATTATTCAAAGGTTTATCATCGCCTAATAGCACGTACCAGAGGCTAATAATTTGCGGCAACTAGCAACTTACTATTACCTAAGCTTCAATTCCATAGTTTACTCGGTATTGCTTTATAGCGGCTAAATTTTCAGCCAAGGCTGGCTGAACTGCAACCTGCTCTTCAAGGAAAGTAACCACATCATCCAAGGTAACAATAGCCGCCACTTGTGTTTCGAAATCACGTTCGACCTCTTGAATGGCAGATAGCTCACTTTGCCCTTTTTCTTGGCGATCTAAGGCAATTAACACCCCTGACAATTGAGCTCCTTGGGCAGCAATAATTTGCATCGATTCACGAATAGCCGTGCCTGCAGTAATGACATCATCGACTAACATAATATTACCCACAAGCGGAGCTCCAACAAGTGAACCACCCTCGCCATGAGTTTTCGCTTCTTTACGGTTAAAACAGTAAGGTACATCAATATTATGCTGATCAAACAAGGCCACAGTTGTAGTGGTGGCAATAGGTATGCCCTTGTACGCAGGCCCAAAAACAAGGTCAAAATCAATCTTAGCATCCATTAACGTAGCTGCATAAAAACGCCCTAAACGTGCTAAATCACCACCTGTTTTAAACATACCGGCGTTAAAAAAATACGGGCTAACGCGACCAGATTTTAAGGTAAATTCGCCAAAACGTAATACATTTTTTTCAATAGCAAATTCAATAAATTCTCGTTGATAATCTTTCATTTGAGTATTCCTCTGATCTAGCTTAACGCCGCTTTTTGTATATCGAATAGTTCATTAATACCATTTTTAGCAAGTGCTAACATGGCTTGCATCTCTTCAAAGCTAAAAGGCTCTTCTTCAGCAGTGCCCTGTACTTCAATCAGTTTACCTGTATCGGTCATCACTACATTTAAGTCCGTGTCCGCTGCAGAATCTTCAGGGTAATCTAAATCGGCAACCGGTTCGCCCTTATAAATACCTACCGATACGGCAGCAATCATGTGCTTAAGGGGGTTCGTTTTAATAATATCTTTAGCGCGCATGTAATTAAGGGCGTCTACTAAGGCAACACAAGCACCTGTGATAGAAGCCGTTCGCGTGCCACCATCGGCTTGAATAACGTCACAATCAACAGAAATGGTATTTTCACCTAGCGCTTTCAAATCAACCGCGGCACGTAATGCACGCGCTATTAATCGCGAAATTTCTAAAGTTCGACCACTTTGCTTACCTGCAGCAGCTTCACGTCGCATACGTGAGTGAGTAGAACGCGGTAACATACCATATTCTGCGGTAACCCATCCCTTACCTTGGCCTTTTAAAAAACGGGGCACACCCACTTCAACAGAAGCCGTACAGATGACCTTAGTATCACCAAACTCAATCAATACCGACCCTTCAGCGTGAGTTGTAAATTGACGGGTAATTGTAACTGGACGAATTTGCCCTAATGTTCTGCCACTTGGACGCATGCTATGTTCCCTTTTATAATAACGGATAAATAAATTGCCGTTATTATAAAGCTTATTAACATCTGCAAGCAAGAAGCTCGAGCACGCTTAACGATATTGCTAATTGATACGTTATTGTTATATTTATAGCGCTTTGATGCAGGCTTTGATTATGAGCTTTGATACAGGTTTTGTTGCAGGTGTTGGGGCTAAAGAGGGCTTCGGTTAAAACCTTATCCCCTTTGCTGAGAAGCCATTACCTAGCGTGCAAAACTTGAAATATTTGCCGCAGTTAAGCGGCATTTAGCTTAACTAAAGTTAACCGAAAAACACAACAACCTTAACTAAATATAATTTTGAAAGATAGTGTCGACATCTAGGGTCATATCAT
>JBELHN010000008.1:40617-54923 GCA_042091395.1 Colwellia sp. | reverse complement strand
AACCTTAACTAAATATAATTTTGAAAGATAGTGTCGACATCTAGGGTCATATCATTAGGTAAACTAATGACAGGTTAATTCACCAGTGTATTTGCCAGTGCTAGGAAGTAACTGGGTCATTGTAATTTAATAGGCAATTAACCAGCCCTGCTGATGCTAACAAAACAACGGCAGGTTTAACTGGCAGTGACCAACTAAAGGTTTAAAGCCGTAACAACCATTTAACTGAGTAAATAATGAAATCAACCATACATTTTAATCTACTATTAGCCCTGGTATTTGCTGTAACGGCAATAATTTCGACACCGTTATTTGCTCAGGATAAACCTTTAGCACTTAACTCAACACTACCCACTTACAGTAAGGTGTATGATGACCAACGTGATCCCTTTGCTGATGCCAAAGCAGCGCTATCTTTGGCAGATGCGAGTAATCGCCAAGTATTAATTAATATTGGCGGTAACTGGTGTACTTGGTGTTATAAAATGGACCAATTCTTAATCAACAATCCTAATGTTTATCAAGCTTTACACAGTAAATATGTGGTGTTAAAAGTCAACGTTAGCGACAGTAATGACAATGAGGCGTTTATGAAGTCATTGCCGCCAGTTATGGGTTACCCACACATGTTTATTTCAACCGCCCAAGGTAAAATGATTTTATCGAAGGACACGGCTGAATTACTTGATGGTGACCAATACTCAGCGCAACAATGGCTGCGCTTTATAGATGACTGGTCGGTCACAACCCTAGCAATGCAAAATCAATAATTTAGGGGTTTAATTTCAACCTAGCCTGATTTTTTATTGATGTAAAATACAACATTCACTGCCGATGAGAGCCGAACTGTGAAAAATAAGCCTAACTTCACCTCATTTTTTGATAGCGATTACCAAACACCTGCTTGGTTTACCCAAAAAAAACAACAAAACAGCCGTCGTCATTTTATGAAATCTGCGGCAGGTGTTGCTGTTATGACAAGTTTACCCCTAGTATCGCGCGCCAACACTAGCCAAATATCGCTAAAAGAGGTTATGCAACAAGACCCTTGGCTAACGCTAGAAGCAACCCTCAATCAATTATTACCAGAGTCAGCAACTGGCCCTAGTGCGGTTGACATCAAGGCAATGACTTATCTCTATCAGGTAATGACTGTTCAGCCCATAGAGCAAGACGAAAAAGATTTTATCATCAAAGGTGTTGGCTGGTTGAATGCTTACGCGCAAAGTGAAAAATCAAGCAACTTTGTGAACCTTTCGTTTAACGACAAAGAACAGCTACTCAAAGGCATAAGTCAATCAACCGCAGGTCAAAATTGGCTAAATACCCTTCTCACTTATATTTTTCAGGCCATGCTGGCACCACCAAGTTACGGTGGTAACCCCAACGGCATAGGTTGGCAGTGGTTAGCACACCAACCAGGGTTTCCTCTGCCCAAAGAGGGGCAACGCTATTTTGAATTACCTAGCCGAGCACGTATTAATTTTACCAGCCGAGTTAAGCATTCAACTCAATTAAGTCATGAACATAAAATAATCCATCAGGGGACACGCAAAGCATGAGTTACGATCTGTGTATTATTGGCAGTGGTGCCGGTGCCTCGCCTATTGCGCATCAACTTGCACTTTCTGGTGCCAAGGTATTAGTGCTTGAAAAAGGCCCATGGCTTACCGAAAAAGAATTTTTTAAAGATGAACTTACCATTAGTATTCACGATGCTTACAATCCGAAGTTAACTGATGAACAGCATGTGATTGAAGAAGAGTACCTAGATCAACATAATCAAACTTTTTGGCAAGGTGAAAAAACCAGTGATTCTGGCTGGAGCTGGTGGAATGGCAATGTAGTGGGTGGCTCATCTAACTTCATGAGTGGTTATTTTCACCGTTTAAAGCCAATAGACTTTCGCTTAAAATCAGAGTTTGGGGCGATTAAAGGCGCGAACATCGCCGATTGGCCAATAAGTTATGCTGAACTTGAGCCTTATTATGCAAAAGTTGAACGCGAAGTCGGTGTATCTGGCCGCGTGGTTGACCATCCGCATCAGGAGCCAAGATCTTCAGATTTTCCTTACCCACCCACTGCTGAATTACCGGTATCGTCATGGATAGACAAGGCTGCAAAACAAATAGGTTACCATGCTATTCCTGTACCCAGAGCTATTTTGTCAACACCTGCCATGGGTAGGCGAAGCTGCGAATATTCAGGTTATTGCAGTAGTTATGGCTGCTCATCTGGGGCAAAAGGCAGTGGTCGCGCAGCCCTACTTAATCATGCTGTAGCCTCAGGTAATTGCACCATAAAAGCGAATGCCAAAGTGTATAAAATTGCGACAGATAAACAGGGCAAAATTACTGCTGTGCATTACTATGACAGCCTTGGTCGTAAAAAATCAGTGAACGCAAAAATTTACGTGGTTGCTTGCCAAGCAGTTGAAACCTCAAGATTACTACTGGCTTCTACCAGTGAAAAATTCCCACAAGGCTTAGCCAATAATAACGGCCAAGTAGGTAAAAACCTATTATTCAGCGGCGGCGGAACTGGTCAGGGTGATTTTGAATATGCCGATTTATCAGCACAAAAAATTAAAGAGCTGCAACAAGTTGGCCCTTTTATTAACAGAGCTTTGCAAGATTGGTATCAAATTAACGACAAAAACTTTAGTGGTGCTAACGCCAACGGGCAAGCCAAAGGTGGCACCATTGATTTTTTATTTCATCAAAACCCTATTGCTAGAGCACGTGGCAGCCAATGGCGCTTAAACGAAAATAACACTGACCAGCTTGTCTGGGGTGAAGATCTTAAGAAAAACTTGAAGCTTGAATTTACAACCTATAAAACGCTGCGCTTTGAAGTGTTTAATGACTGGTTACCTAACGATGATTGCTTTGTCAGTCTAGATGAGTCAGTAACCGACCAGTGGGGTGATCCCGTTGCGAAAGTTCGTATCGGTTACCATCAACATGATTTGGCAGTGGGGGAATATTTATCTGTTAAAGCCAAAAAGTTACTCACGGCTTTAGGTGCTAAAAATATTTCATCATCAGTCAGTGGCGCACCCTCAACCAACTTAATGGCCGGTGGTTGCCGCTTTGGCAACGATCCAAGCAGCTCGGTACTCAATAAAGATTGCCGTGCTCACGAGGTTGATAATTTATACGTAACCGATGGCTCATTCATGCCTACGGGTGGCAGCGTGCCTTATACGTTTACCATTTATGCAAATGCCTTTAGAGTAGCTGATAAAATAAAAGCTCATTTAAGGCAACTCAATAGTGCTTAACACTATTTTTTATAGGGATGTGTTTTATGCCAATGCTTTGCAATATCAATACGGCGGGCAAACCATACGTCGTCAAAAGACTGCACATATTGGAAAAATCGCTCCAATGCTTTAATACGACCTGGCCGACCAACCAATCGACAATGTAAACCAATAGACATCATCTTAGGGCTATTTTCACCACTCGGATCTCCCTCTTCGTACAAGGCATCGAAGCTATCTTTTAGGTAATTATAAAATTGATCACCAGCATTAAAGCCTTGCACAGCAGCAAAGCGCATATCATTGACATCGAGTGTGTAAGGCACAATTAATTGTGGTTTATCATTAACCTTACGCCAAAAAGGCAAGTCATCACTGTAATCATCAGCGTCATACAAAAAGTCACCTTGCTCAGCGACTAACTTGCCGGTATTAGGACTCGTTCGACCGGTATACCAGCCTTGCGGCTTTTGACCGGTAAGTTGTTCGATAATTGCAACCGCTTGCTGCATGTGTTGTCGCTCGGTTTCCAGATCAATGTCTTGGTAATTTATCCAGCGTAAGCCATGACTGCATATTTCATGACCAGCATCAACCAAGGCATTGGCCACTTCAGGGTGCCGTTGTAACGCCATAGCAACGGCAAACACGGTGATCGGGATGTCATATTTTTTAAACAAACGTAACAAACGCCAAACACCGACGCGGCTACCATATTCGTATATCGATTCCATACTCATATGGCGATCTTCTACCTGCGGTGCACTGACAATTTCCGATAAAAATGTTTCCGCTGATGAGTCACCATGCAAAACACAGTTTTCACCCCCCTCTTCATAATTCATAACAACCTGAACGGCAATACGCGCCTTATTAGGCCATTGCGCATGCGGTGGTTTAACTCCATAACCAACCATATCACGTGGGTAATTCTCATTACTTGCGGGTTGTTGACTCATCATATCTCCTTATTGTTGGCGTAACCAAGAGGCGAGAAGTGCTCGTTCTTTGGCCGTCATTTGGGTTAAATTAGCGAGTGGCATATCTTGGTTGACGATCGCGCGACTATATATCATCTGATGTGCCTGTTTAGCTTGCTGCACTGAATCTAAAATAAAACCATTCGGTGCTGCAGAAAATGAGGCTGAACGCGGTGTTGCACTGTGACATTCAGTACAATGTTTATCAATAACTTGCCAGGCGGCTTGATCAGAGATCAAAGCCACAGTTGAAGCATCTTGCTCTGTTGCTGCAGCGTTGGAAAAGCTGCCTAATAAGTGCCATGGCGCAATTGCTAACATCAACACAAAAAAAGCTGTAATACCACTGGCTAGCACCTGTGGTTTATATATCCCTTGGTGTTTGAGGTTAAAAAAGTGACGGATCCACATGCCAATAATAAACAGAGCAATAAGTATTAACCAACCAAATTCATGGCTGTAAGTGTAGGAGAAGTGATTACTCAACATGATAAAAATAACAGGTAAGGTTGCATAATTATTATGTACAGAGCATTGTTTTGCTTTTAAACCTGGGGCTGGATCAGGAATACGTCCAGCTTCCACTTCAGCAACCATATACCGTTGACTGGGCATAATAATATGATAAACATTGCCCGCCATACACGTACCTATTAAGGCGCCAATATGAATATAAACAGCCCGGTCGCTAAAAAATTGATCTAAGCCCCAAGTCCATAAAGTCAACAAGGCAATAATAGTCAGGGTGAACTCACGCGGTTTAGCAACTAATACGCTGCGACAAAGTAGACGATAAATCAAGTACCCCAAAGCAATAAACGCTAATGAGCCACTAATCGCGGTTATTTTATCTAGCTGGCTTTTAGAAACATCCAATAAATAAGCATCGGCCCCTACGTAATAAAGTAAGCTAAATAACAACATACCGGTTATCCAGGTGGTATAGGCTTCCCACTTAAACCAATGAAGAGTACTCGGCATTTGCGTTGGGCCATTTTTATATTTGGCTATTTCATAGAATCCGCCACCATGAATAGCCCATAAATCACCACCAATACCTTGTTGTTTTTTCAATGCCGGAGGTGTTTGTAAATTATTGTCTAGCCAGACAAAATAAAAAGATGCACCAATCCAAGCAATACCCGCAATCACATGAAAGTACCTTAACACTAGGTGCATTAATTCAAAAAAATAACTTTCCATAATTAACTGACCACCTTAAGTGGCGAAGCCACCTTGATATCAGGGAATTGTGGATTAGCATCCCGTTGATAAACGCTCTCACCAAGCACAAATGTTTGCTCTATACACCTATCATCACCAAGCATAATGGTGGCGAATAATCGCTCATGCAAGTTAACAGCGTACTGTAAACGAAATTCCATAAAGGGTGTTGCTTTATAGTCAATCACCACAAAGTCAGCCTCACAGCCTTCTGTAAAATTACCTATTGTGCCCTCTAAATCAAGTGCTCTAGCACCACCTAATGTGGCTAAATACAAGGCTTTAAAGGCTGAAAACTTTTGCCCCTGTAATTGCTGAATTTTGTAGGCTTCACTACCCGTTTTTAACATAGAAAAACTGGTACCTGCGCCCACGTCAGTACCCATACCAACAGGAATGCCATGTTGTTCGCATGCGTTAACATTAAATAAGCCCGAGCCTAAAAAAAGATTGGAAGTAGGACAATGCGACAAAGCCGCCTCATGTTTAGCTAAACAACCATATTCCCGTTCAGAGAGGTGAATACCGTGAGCAAACACTGCCCGCTTTCTAACTAGGCCGGCATCTTCGTATACCCCCAAATAATCAGTCGAGTCTGGAAATAGCTCCTGTACCCATTGACATTCATTACTGTTCTCTGACAAGTGAGTATGCAAGTAAGTATCAGGGTATTCTGTTAATAACTGAGCACATTTAGCTAATTGCTCAGGTGAGGAAGTGGGGGCAAAACGCGGAGTTACAGCATAACTAAGGCGATCGACATTATGCCATTTTTCAATTAAGGCTTTTGACTCTTGATAGCCCGATTCAGCGCAATCGGATAAATCATCAGGACAGTTTCTATCCATCATCACCTTGCCTGCAATCATTCGCAATTTACGTTTTTGCGCTTCCGTAAAAAATGCATTAACCGATTGCGGGTGTACAGTACCAAACACTAGAGCAGTTGTTGTGCCATTGCGCAGTAACTCATCTAAGAACTGCTTTGAAACTTTACTGGCATAAGCTTCATCAGCAAATTTTTTCTCTGTGGGAAAAGCGTATTCTGTTAACCAAGTAAGTAATTGTTCACCGTATGCACCTATCATTTCAGTTTGTGGTAAGTGAATGTGAGTATCAATCATACCGGGAATAATAAGTCGTTCGTCAAAACGCTGTATCTTAATATTATCGCGATGATAGGTTGTGAGAAGTGCTGGCAAAATATCTTGCTCATAACCTAACTGTTTAATCAAACCGTTTTCAATGACCAAGGCCCCTCGCACAAAATACCGATGAGCTTGCTCACCAGCAACAGCGGGATCGTCAATGAAATCTAAAATATCACCACAAATAACGGTTAATTTATATTGTGTTCTCATCATTAACTCCCGCGATAAGTTGAGTAGCCAAATGGTGACAACAACAACGGAATATGATGATGCTTGTTATCCTGCAACCTAAAACATACCTCAGCAAAAGGATAAAACGCGGGGGTCTCTTGCGACGAAAAATAATAATCTAACGCAAAGGTTAATTTATACGTTGCGCAGTCAATGATATAATCCTCAGCAATCCAATCACTGATACGGCCATCTTCATTGGTCATTCCTTGGGTGATCACCAACCATGACTCACCAACGAGTTTGCTTAACGTTACTGGCACATTAGCCGCAGGTAAACCTGTTGCAGTGTCTAAAATATGCGTGGTTATTGGGCTTTTGCTCACAGTAACTTCTCCAATCTAATGTTAATAATTTTTGCTTGCTCGGCCGCAGCAATTTGCAGTTCTGTCGCCCGATCGTGGTTAATCCTGTCTTTAATCATAGTTAACATTTGCTCTGCTGTTTTTCCCGTAGCACAAACGATAAAAATAAAGCCAAATTTAGCTAAATAGTCTTTATTTAACGTCATCATTTGTTGTAAAACATCTTCACTTGCGGCAGACATACCTGCTTGTTCATTGCCAGCCTTCTCAGCCGTAGCGGCAAATTTGGCGCGTAGGCTTGACATATCACCAATTTGAGGATGTCCTTCAAACGCGGCTAAAAAATCAGACTCGTCGAGTTTTCCCCATATATTTTGTGCCAGTGACAACACTTGTTGATCTGAACTGTAAGGACGAGCCGCCAACATACATTGCACCCAACGCGGTGCGACACAGCAGGATTCAAGTGCTTCACCTGCATGCTGTTCGGTTAAACTATTTAACTGGGTGAGTTTCATTTTGTGTTGACCTCTTGTTCGACTTCGTTTTGCTCGGCTGTCGTTGTGACTAATGCCTGCTTTAAAACCTGCCATTGCAAGCCTGTTTGTTTGGGTGATTTCATTTGTTGTGTTTGATATACATTAATTAATTGCCCAGCAATAGAAACAGCTACTTCCATGGGCAATTTACCAGCAATGTTTTCTAACCCAACAGGGCAAATCATCTGTTCTATGTGTCGCTCACTGAACTGGCGATGACGCAAACGATGTTGAAAACGTTTTGCCTTGGTATCTGAGCCAATAACACCTAACCAAAACGCGTCATCGCGCTTTAAAATGGCTTCGGTAAGCGCAAAGTCAAGTTGATGGTTATGGGTAAGAATCAAAAAAGCGCTGTTAGCTGCCGCGTGTTTTATTTGCTCGACCGGTTGCTCATCAACAATTTTTTCTATGTTCGACGGAATTTGCTCAGGAAAAACATCAGCCCGACTGTCAATCCAACGGCACCGACAGGGTAACTGTGCCAATATTGGCATTAAGGCTTGAGCCACATGACCTGCACCATAAACGTCAATACGTAAGTGGGCACTGAGCATTGCCTCAAGCATCACCACTGCTGATCCACCACAACATTGACCTAAATTAGCCCCTAAATGAAATTGTTCGATATGTTGAGCAGCTTCACCTTGCGCCAACAAGGCACGAGCTTTTTCGATGACCTTAAATTCTAAATGGCCACCACCAATAGTGTCATAAATGTGCTCACCCGAAATAATCATCTTGGTGCCTGTTGCACGTGGCGTCGAACCCGTTGTGCTCAATACTGTCGCAATCACATAATCAGTACCTGTCTGTTCGTGTTCAGCAATCGCTTGTGCCCATGTTTGATGATGAAAACCGGCAAAGGATGTATTTAAGTTAGTCACATGAATTCTCCTGATCAATAAGCCATTGCTGAGTTTGCATCACAGCGTTAAGCACACGTTCTGGGGTTGCAGGGGTATCAAGTTGCGCAGCAAATTTATAATCAGCAATACTGCTAACGGCATGGCGAATAGCACTCCACACACTAAAACCCAGCATAAATGGTGGTTCTCCCACTGCCTTGGAGCGAAAGACTGAGGATTCTGGGTTAGCGGAATCATACAATGACACATTAAATTCACTCGGTGTATCGCCAATAGCAGGAATTTTATAGGTCGCAGGCCCGAAACTGGTCAGTTCACCTTGCTCGTTCCATTGCAGATCTTCGCTAGTTAACCAGCCCATACCTTGCACAAACGCCCCTTCAATTTGACCGATATCCAATGCTGGGTTAATTGAGTTGCCGACATCATGAAGAATATCTACCCGTGTCACCGTATTTTCACCGGTCAATATATCCACCTCAACTTCACTTAATGCAACACCGTGCGCAAAATAGAAAAAAGGTCTACCTTGTGCTTTGGCCCGATCATAATGAATTTTCGGCGTCGCATAAAAACCAGTCGACGACAGCGACACGCGATGCATGTAAGCCAAACTAGCCAGTTCGGCAAAGGTTAATGAGCCCTTATCATGACTTATCACATTATTGGCAAAAGTCACCGTCTCAGCAGAAACAGTAAAATGTTGGCAAACAAAATTAAGTAAACGCTCTTTAATAGTATTGGCCGCATTGAGAGCCGCCATTCCATTAAGATCAGTGCCGCTTGACGCCGCGGTCGGTGAAGTATTAGGAACCTTATCTGTGCGTGTTGCGGTTACTCCAACCACGGCAAAGTCAACACCAAAAGCCTGTGCAACAATCTGCGCTACCTTGGTATTTAGGCCCTGTCCCATCTCCGTGCCACCATGGTTAAGATGAATAGAACCATCAGAATAAATGTGCACTAAAGCCCCAGCTTGATTGAGGTGTTGTACAGTAAAAGAAATACCAAATTTGACTGGCGTCATGGCTAGCCCTTTTTTAATAAAAGCGGATTCTTGGTTAAATGCTTTTATCATTTTTTGGCGTTGCCAGTAGTCTGCATCTTGCTCAAGTTTTTCGATCATGTCGATTAGTACATGCTGCTCTACCGTTTGGTGATATGGGGTAATATCTCGTCCTGGCTTATATAAATTTGCTTTACGCACCTCTAATGGATCTTTACCCAACGCACAAGCAATATCATCCATAATCAGTTCAGCCATGATCATACCTTGCGGCCCACCAAAACCTCGAAAAGCAGTGTGGCTAACAGTATTAACCTTGCAGCGATTGCCGATAATTTTTGCTGCCGGGTAGTAATAGGCATTATCAGCGTGAAACATCGCTCTATCGACTATGGCATCAGACAAATCAGGGGAATAACCACAGTAACCATTAACTTCAATGGCTGCACCTGCAATTAATCCTGCTTCATCAAAACCAACTCGGTACTTATTATAAAAAGGGTGACGCTTACCTGTTAAGCGAAAATCATCAGCTCTCGCTAAACGTAATTTCACTGCACAGCCTAAATAGTAAGTCGCCAGTGCGGCTAAACACGCCCAAGGTGCGCCTTGGGTTTCTTTGCCACCAAAAGCCCCACCCATTCTACGCATCTCAACGGTGACGAAATTAAAAGGTTTATTCAGTACTTTAGCGACAAGGTGCTGCACCTCGGTTGGGTGCTGACTTGAACATTGAACCAGTATGCCACCATCTTCATTAGGTTGTGACATAGCTACTTGCCCTTCAAGGTAAAAATGCTCTTGCCCACCAATACTCAATTCACCACTCAATTGGTGAGCTGCCTGTACAATTGCACTCTCAGCATCACCACGTTGCAACGAATGTGGAGGTCGTACCCAATTTTTTTGCGCTATCGCTTGATGAATGTCAATTACAGCTTCTGTTGCTTGGCACTCGATCTGGACTAATCGTGCCGCTTGCCGGGCAATCTCATAAGACGTCGCCACCACCAATAAGACCGGTTGATTATGATATTCAATATCCTTGTTGGTGAGTAAAATATCACCCGCAAATACCGGACCAATATCATGTTTTCCAGGAATATCCGTGGCTGAAAAAATACGTTTAACACCCGGCAAAGCCATCGCCTTCGTGGTATCTATTGCCGAAATAGTACCTGCAGCTATGGGAGCTAATACGGGGTAAGCATGCAAGCAATTAGCTGGCTCGGCATAATCATCAACATAATTTGCCGTGCCACACACCTGTTTAATGGCGCTATCATGAAATTGTGACTGGCCTACGGCACCTGCACCGGTTTTTGATTTATCGATTTCAAAGTGACGCATGCGATATCCTCGTAACGGTATTCATGGTATTTGAAGCGACATTTATCACTGGAATAGTTTGGCAGAACTCAACACCAATTCGTTGTAACAGGTTTTTGCTAACGGTTAATCGATAATGAGCACTCGCTCTCACATCAGACATTGGCGTAAAGTCTTGGGCGAGAAAATTAGCCGCATTGATAAATGACTGGCTAGTTAATTGCGCACCAATTAATTGCTGTTCAATATTTTTGGCTCGCGCAGGAGTTGCGGCCATACCGCCCATTGCGCAACGTGCCGAGGTAATAACATGACTGCGATGTTCAATAGCTAACACTAAACAAACGGTAGAAATATCATCTTCAAACCGTTTTGATATTTTATGACAAGCGAGTTTTAACGCCGCACTCCGCTTTGGAATAATAATTTTGCTAATCACTTCATTGTCAGCTAATACAGTTTGCCGGTAGCCTGTAAAAAAGTCTTCAACAGGCAAAGTCCGTTTACCATGATTTGATTGCAATTCAATGCTGGCATTTAAGGCAATCAGTAAAGGCGCAGGATCCCCGATTGGTGATGCATTAGCTATACTACCGCCAAGTGTGCCACTATTGCGCACTTGAGCCGATCCGAGGCGTTCAAATAATTCTTTGGCTTCTGGATAATATTGACAAAAAACACTGGTCAGTTGCTGATAAGTCACTGCAGCACCAATCACTAACTGACCATTATCCTCCTGTTGCTGTGTCAACTCTCGTACTTGCGCGGTGGAAATCAGTACATTAGGCCTAAGCAAGCGTTGACTCAGCTCAATCGCTAAGTCTGTCCCGCCAGCTACTAAATAGGCCTCTGGGTATTGCGCTTTTAAGTGCAGTAAATCCGGCAAAGTTTGCGGCACATAAAACTTCGCTGACTTTTGCACTAAAAATGGCACCTCTGCAACTTGCTCATGTTTAGCGATTTGCTCGCTAAACTTTGTTGCCTCTGCTGACCAGGTTTCAGGCACACGTTCATATGCAAAGGCTTGTTTTGCGGCTTGCAGTATTGGTGCATAACCGGTGCAACGACATAAATTACCACCCAAAGCATGAATAGTGGCTTTTCTGCCTGGGTAAGTTTTGTGGTTAATATAAAGCGCTAATAGACTCATAATAATACCAGGAGTACAAAAACCACATTGTGAACCATGACATTCAACCATGGCTCTTTGCACGGGGTGCAACATTGCAAGTGTTGGCTGAAGCCCCGTTGAAACACCTTCAACCGTGACAATATGTTTACCATGCGCGTTACCTACCAACATTAAACAGCTATTCATGGTCTTGTAGTGCCATTGCCACTTACCCTCCGCACTATTAACCCATTCCCCGACGAGTAATGTACATGCACCACAATCACCCGTAGCACACCCCTCTTTAGTGCCGGTTTTCACCATTTTGGTGCGAACCCAGTCCAAAATAGTGCGACTGGGGCAACAATTCTCTAGTTCAATGGGTGTGTCATTTAACAAAAATCGAATCACACTGAGCCTCTTAAATTCAGTAAAGCCCTGTTTTATTAAGGCTTAATATTAGTTTTTTAGAATGTGAACGACACATTTTAAAAAAAACATTGTTCATATTGGTAAAGTTATTGCATAGTATGTACCAACCTTGACCCATCGGTCAACAATGATTAAGAATTGCTGAACTAGCTCAGAAAAGCAAGTAGTAAATAGGTATACGTAATGAACAACAACCGACTTGAAATGCGAGACATGACCAAAGAATACCCGGGTTGCAAAGCCAATGATCAGGTCAGCCTAGCGATAAAGCATGGTGAAATACATGCCCTGTTAGGTGAAAATGGTGCAGGAAAAAGCACCCTCATGAAAATGTTATATGGTGTGGTTAAACCTGATCAAGGCACTATCTTATGGAATGGTCAGCCAACCAACATTGGTGAGCCAGCGGCTGCCAGAGCATTAGGTATAGGTATGGTGTTTCAGCACTTTTCTTTGTTTGATACCTTGACCATCGCTGAAAATATTGCCCTAGCTTTAGGTGATCAGGCTGGTCACCCAAACACCTTGTCACGTCGAATCAAGGAAACATCAAGCCGTTATGGTATGCCCCTTGACCCTGAGCGTCGTATCTCAACCTTGTCAACGGGTGAGCGTCAGCGTGTTGAAATCGTTCGTTGTTTACTATTAGACATTCAACTGTTGATATTAGATGAGCCAACTTCAGTATTAACACCGCAAGAAGTGGATGCCTTATTCGATACGTTAGACACCTTAAAAAATGAAGGTTGTTCTGTATTGTTTATCAGCCATAAATTACATGAAGTAACGGCTTTATGTGATAGCGCTACGATTCTTCGGGCAGGTAAAGTCAGTGGTCACTGTATCCCGAAACAGGAAACCCCGGCTTCTATTGCTCGGATGATGGTCGGCAATGATACGCCAATTAGCAATGAAACCCGCCGTGCCACGGGTACACAAAACTTTGTTAAAGTCTCTAACTTATCTACCTTCCCACGGGGACTGTTTGATGTCGCACTGAAAAACATTAACCTCACAGTAAAAAAAGGAGAGATTGTTGGTATTGCTGGTGTAGCTGGTAACGGTCAAGAAGAGTTACTTAAAGCATTATCAGGTGAAGCGCCTGAAAAAAATTCACAAGCGATCACCTTTGCTGACGACATTGTTGACGCTATGTCTCCACTGCAACGCCGTCGTTTAGGGTTAGCCTTTGTCCCAGAAGATCGACTGGGACGCGGCGCTGTACCTGAAATGGATTTGTGTGAAAACGCCTTGTTAACTAGCTTTGATCAAGGCTTGGTAACTAAAGGCTTTCTTAACAAGCAGAAAATTACCGCCTTGGCCGATAAAATAATCACAAAATATAAAGTCAAAGCATCAGGCAATCATAGTCATGCTGCCAGCTTATCAGGTGGCAACTTACAAAAATTTATTATTGGCCGTGAGGTTGAGCAACAACCTAAATTTTTATTAATGTCACACCCTACTTGGGGGGTTGATATCGGTGCACAAGTAGCCATTCATCAAGCCATTTTAAACCTAAGAGATCAAGGCTGCGCAATTCTGGTGATTTCTGAAGATCTCGATGAACTCTATAAAATTAGCGACCGATTAGGTGCAATTTGTGACGGCCAATTATCACCTTTTTTAGCGACCGATGATTTACCACTACCGCAATTAGGCCGTTGGATGGCAGGTGATTTCGATCAACAAGCAAGTCAAGGAGCATTAGCATGATCATTCAATTAGAAGCACGTGTGCAAAACTCCAATACTTGGACGTATTTATCGCCGTTGTTAGCAGTCTTGTTAACATTAATAACCGGGTATTGCTTATTTGCCGCCCTAGGACAAGATCCCACTGAGGCAATTTATACCTTCTTTAT
>JBELHN010000008.1:35920-40517 GCA_042091395.1 Colwellia sp. | reverse complement strand
GGAGGCATGGCTTGGGCAGGTCTGGCCGCCTTAATGAAACTGCGCCTTAACACCAATGAAATACTGGTGACGATTATGATGAATTACATTGCCTTGAATATTTTATTATGGGCAGTGCATGGGCCGCTTAAAGATCCTAACGGCTTTAATTTTCCTGAAAGTGCACTGTTTGGCGATAGCACCCTATTACCTATTCTATTTGAAGGCACACGATTACACCTTGGTTTAGTGTTTACCTTATTGGCTTTAGCAACAAGTTGGCTATTCATTAGTAAAACCTTTGCAGGCTTTAAAATTCAAGTACTCGGCCTAGACACCGCTGCCGCCAAAATGGCCGGATACAAAAAAACCACCCTCACAGCCATGGTTCTTCTGGTTTGTGGTGGTCTAGCTGGCCTAGCTGGTGCCAGTGAAGTAGCTGGCCCAATAGGTCAATTGGTGCCTCATATTTCACCCGGTTTTGGATATGCCGCCATTATCGTCGCTTTCTTAGGTCGCTTGCATCCTGTTGGCATTACCTTAGCCGGCTTATTAATGGGACTTATATACATGGGTGGTGAAATGGCACAAATACAAATTGGTTTACCAAACGCCATTACTGGTATTTTTCAGGGGTTAATGTTGTTCTTTTTATTGTCTTGCGATGTCTTAATACGTTATCGCTTACGTTTTTCAATGTCGTCATTAGTAGCAGACACTGCCTCTGCTAAAGCAAAAGTAGCGGAGTAATCGACCATGGACATAGATTTAATTACTAACATACTATACGCCACCATTCGAACCGGCACCCCGCTTTTGCTCGTTGCATTAGGTGAAATGGTCTGTGAAAAAAGTGGCGTATTGAATTTAGGTCAAGAAGGCATGATGTTACTTGGTGCGGTCGCTGGTTTTATTGCCATGTATCACAGCGATAGCTTGCTCATAGGCTTCGCCGCTGCGGCCTTAACGGGGGTATTAATTTCATTAGTATTTGCCTTTATTGCCCTTAACCTGAACGCTAGCCAAGTCGCTGCTGGTTTGGCATTAACAATTTTTGGTACCGGTTTATCGGCATTTATCGGAGCTGATTATGAAGGCAAAACGGTTACCGCATTACCAACCCTGGCCCTAACGGGTCTTGAGAATATACCCGTTATCGGTAAAGCCTTATTTGCCCAAGATGCCATTGTATATTTGAGTTGGTGCTTGGTTATCATCGTGTATTTATTCTTTAAACATCACCGTGCTGGGCTTGCTGTCCGCGCAGTGGGTGAAAACCCCAATGTTGCCAGTAATTTAGGTTTACCAGTCATGCGTATTCGTTATATGGCCGTTATGTTTGGTGGCGCCATGGCAGGTATTGCCGGTGGCTACTTATCTATTGCTTATACGCCACTGTGGACAGAAAACATGACTGCTGGTCGTGGTTGGATTGCCTTAGCCTTAGTGGTTTTCGCTAGCTGGCGCATTGAACGGGTGATTTTGGGCGCCTATTTATTTGGCTTTGCCAGCATTATGCACTTAGTCTCACAAGGTTTGGGCTTATCAATTGATTCAAACTTACTGGCTATGTTGCCTTATATAGCCACCTTAGTGGTTCTCATTATGCTCAGTAAAGATAAAGCACGCTTAAAATTATTTGAGCCGATGTCACTTGGTAAACCTTGGCATAAGGGGCATTAACACGACTAACTAAAAAGAATACCTAAAATAGCGGGTTAACCCGCAGTAAAACAAGTCTAGAAAACCACAATACACTAACGTTTTTGGTAACAGACATTACAACAACACTAAATATTGGAGAAATATAAACATGAAACAGATGATTAAAACAGTAGGTATTGCCCTAGCACTGAGCGCATCAGCGTTTAGTTTTGCTAAAGACGCTGTCAAGGTAGGCTTTGTTTACGTTAGCCCAACGGGTGAAGCAGGCTGGACCTACACCCATGATGAGGGGCGTAAATACCTTGAACAAAAGTTTGCTGACAAGGTTGAAACTACGTTTGTGGAAAGTGTTCCTGAGGGTGCTGATGCCGAACGAGTGATTACCCAACTGGCTAAAAGTGGCCACGATCTGATTTTTACCACCTCTTTTGGTTACATGAACCCAACGCTAAAAGTTGCTAAGCGTTTTCCTAATGTGAAATTTGAACATGCCACTGGCTATAAGCGCGCTAAAAATGTGGGCACCTATTTTGACCGTATCTATGAAGGTCGCTATTTAACCGGTGTTGTTGCTGGTCATATGACCAAATCTGATACGATTGGCTACATTGCTGCCTTTCCAATTCCTGAAGTGGTTCGTGGCATTAATGCTTTTACCTTAGGTTTGCGTTCAGTTAAACCCAACGCCAAAGTAAAAGTGATTTGGGTTAACAGTTGGTTTGATCCCGGTAAAGAACGTGAAGCGGCAGACAGCCTTATTGATCAAGGTGCAGACATCATTACTCAACACACTGACTCACCTGCACCATTGCAAGCAGCCGAAGCGGCAGGTGTTTATGCCATCGGTTACCATTCAGACATGAGTGCTTATGGTCCAAAAGCTCATTTAACCGCTGCCGTGCACAACTGGAACGAATTTTATGCCGAGCGCGTACAACAGGTACTTGATGGTACGTGGAAATCTAGCGATGTGTGGAAAGGTATGGATGCTGGTATGACAACGTTAGCGCCATTTAATAAAGCAATCCCAGCAAAAGTGGTTGCAGAAGTTAATGCCTTATCAGCAAAAATTGCACAAGGTGAAGTGCACCCATTTACTGGACCGATTAATAACCAAGCAGGTACTGAAGTAGTCGCAGCTGGCCAAATAATGGACGACGGCGCATTATTGGGTATGAGCTACTATGTAGAAGGCGTAGAAGGTAAACTCGAGTAAACTCAATCATTCATAACATAACTTAATTTCAACAACTTAATAATTTTTAAAAGGTACATATTCAATGAATTTCAAAGCAAAAATCTTAGCCACTGTTTTTGGTTTATCTGCGGCATTTACCAGCTCAGCTGCGACTTGGAGCAACACCGAATTACAATTCCAACACGGTGATTTAAAAAATGCCTTTACTGATACCGACCACGGTACCAATATTGTGACTTTTCAGCATGCGAGTGGCTGGGAATATGGTTCAAACTTCTTCTTTTTTGATTACATTTCAACGCAAGGCACTGATGAATTATACGGTGAGTTGTACTCAACGTTCAGTGGCTCAAGTATTTTAGGGGCTGAATTTGGTGGCCCTATTCGTGATGTTGGCTTTGTTATGGGCCTCAACATGGCGGCTGATGTAGATGAACTCAAATACCTACCGGGCATACAAATTGACTGGAATGTTGAAGGTTTTGCTTTTTTGTCAACCTTAGTAACGGCCTATATTGATGACGGTAATCCTACTATTTTTGGTATTGAAGACGACAACAGCTGGATGATTGACGTTGCATGGAAATACCCTTTCGCAATTGGTGACGCTAACTTCTCTATTGAAGGTCACGTTGAGTATATTGCCGAGCGTAATTTTAGTGCCGATTTTGGTACGGGTAAACAAGAAGCGTGGATCTTAGCGCAACCACAAATTCGTTGGGACGCTGGTAAAACATTTTTCAACACAGAAAATAAATTTCATTTAGGTGTTGAACTACAATACTGGAAAAATAAACTCGGTACACAAACCGATGAAAAAGCAGTGCAACTGCTTGCAGTGTGGGTGTTATAGTTAATCCGCAGTGAATGATTAAGGCAACAAGGTGGACTTGTTGCCTTACTCTTTTAAATTAATAGCCGCTTCAATATCGGCCTGCATATACCTGTTAAGCCTGCACAACTTATCTTGCCTAGCTTATATTGTAAGGCAAATGACCAGCAGCTCTCATGGGGCATGTTTACTAAACTCCACAAAACTACTCTACATACTGGCATTAACTTATTGTTAATAGCCGCCTAAAACCACCGTCAATTTACCCGCGAAAAAGCCCATTTTTGCAAGACTTACTGAACTTAACTGCTGATTTTTCGTATTAATCTTGTAGTGAAATAACCAATATGCTTTGGTGTTAAATCGACAAAGCAGCCGTTATATTCCCTCATTAATCGTTGTCAATTTTTAACAACGTAAGTGCATTGATTACAACATTTATTCTGATGATAAAGGTCAATAATGAAATACTTCATATGGTTAACCTCACTTATGCTAAGCTCCTGCGCTTTCTCATACGCTACTGAGTTACGTAACATCGAACAATTACAATGGCATAATAGGTTGCTAATACTTTGGTCAACTGCACCGGACCATGATTTTAATCGACTGCTAAACACCTATGAACCGGAGATTATTGATCGGCAGTTAATCCTGCTGGTACTGAGTAAAGAGGGGCGAGTGGTGAGTAATTTCAACGGCCAACTCAATATCGGTTTAACAGACAAGCTAACCGCAAAATTTCCACAAGCAAAAGGCAAATACTACCTCATTGGTAAAGATGGCGGTATTAAAGCCTATGGTCAGCAACTTGATATGACGGCCATATTAACCAAAATTGATAGAATGCCAATGCGAAGACAAGAACAACTGCATACGCATCAGCAATAAGCCCAGATATAAGAGCAGACATAAGAGCAGAT
>JBELHN010000008.1:12487-35820 GCA_042091395.1 Colwellia sp. | reverse complement strand
TGCTCTAGCCTAAATCATTGTTTTGCCTTGCACGCTCAGAGCATTGTAAAGCACAGTGATAGCCTGAGTAATATCTTCGGCAATGACCGACTCATCCGGATGATGACTTATACCGCCAGGGCTGCGAATAAAAAGCATTCCAACAGGACAAATAGGGGCAATGGCCATAGCATCATGGCCAGCTCCTGAGGGTAATAATGGTGATTGTTCATCGGCTATGGCACAGGCTTGCTGAAATAATTCAATTGTTTTCTGATCACATTGCACTGATGGCGCTTGGTGTGTCCATTGCCAATTAAGTTGTAAATGGCGTTGCTCAGCAATGCACTCAGCCCGCGTTTTGATCGCCTCAACCAAGGTAATTAAGGCATCATCAGTCTGAGCCCTAACATCCAGGCTCATTTCTGTGTAACCTGCAATAACATTAGTTGCCCCAGGCGATACCTGCAACTGCCCTACCGTTGCCACTTCACCGTGTTTACATTGTTTCGCTAATTGTTCAATATTTACGGTTAGTTCAGCAGCTGCTGCCAATGCATCATGCCTTAAAGACATGGGCGTGGTCCCCGCATGACCACTATGGCCACTAAAACTTATCAATGCTCGCTTTGCTCCGGCAATAGCAGTAACTACCCCCAGTGCTTGGTCTTGTGCTTCTAACACAGGGCCCTGTTCAATATGCACTTCCCAGTAACCGAGTAATTGTTCTGGTTTTAATGCGGCATCCTTGACTTGCGTAGGGTCTAAACCAAAATTAAGCATAGCCTGTTGCATACTTATGCCATCTTTATCTTGCAAAGCCAACCACGCTTGATCAAATTGATCACTGAGTGCTTTCGAGCCAATTAATGTAGTGTTAAAACGCGTTCCTTCCTCATCACAAAAGCCAACAACGTCTAGATGAAAAGGGAGTGTTAACTGATTTTTATTTACTAAGTCGGCAAGCTCTATCGCTAACATGACGCCTAAAATACCATCGTAAGCACCGGCATTGGGTACCGTATCTAAATGTGATCCTATTAACAAAGACTTAGCATTGGGGTTGTTTGATACTAACCTACCCCATTGGTTACCAACACTGTCTTGCCATGTTTGCATACCTGCTTCTTGCATCCACAGGCTGGTAAGTTCATTGCACTGCTTATGTTCTGTGCTCAAGTACTGCCGCAAAATACCTGACTGCATTTCACTGACACGGGCTAACGTTTGGCAACGCCCTAATGCTCGGTTCGTGTGTTCTGTTGCTGTTGACCTACTAATCATCGGCCTTATCCTAATTGATAATGGGTCAAGGCCGCTAATACTGCTTCCCCTTTGGGCCCTTTATAGCCGTTAATATGAAGACAAGCTTCTAGGCTTGCTAACGTTTGTAATACCGCATCTTTACGGGCGTTGTAACCCATGGTACCAATGCGCCAAACTTTGCCATGTAACGGGCCAAACGAAGTGCCAATCTCAATACCAAAATCAATTAACATTTGATGACGAACCTGATCACCATTAACTTCATCAGGAATATACACAGCGACAGCATTATTCATTTTGTATTTTACGTTACCAAAGACTTTCAGTCCCAACGCTTGCACACCAGCTAACATGGCATCACCATGTAACTTATGACGTGCTACACAATCATCAACACCTTCTTCAATAACAATGCGTGCACATTCAGAGGCGCAATAAAGCATGCTAGTGGCTTCAGTATGATGATTTAAACGCTCTTCTCCCCAGTAATCCATGATCATTGCAAGGTCAAAATAATTAGAACGAATAAAGGGTTCTACACCATCTTGATGATTTTCCGTGCGAATGCCTGCTTCTACTTTTTTACGTTGGCGGATCCAATCGACACATCGATCACTTAACGTGATTGGTGCTGAGCCTGATGGCCCGCCTAAACATTTTTGCAAACCGACAGAAAGAGCATCAAGCTTCCACTCATCTACAGGTAAGGCATTACCCACAATAGACGCTGTGGCATCACAATAAAATAACACGTCATGTTGCTGACAAATATCACCAATATGTGCCAGCGGTTGATTCATTGTGGTTGAAGTATCCCCCTGAACCATAGCCAAAACATGCGGTTTTACCCGTTTGATGGCGGCTTCAATTTGCTCTGGTTGAAATACTTCTCCCCAAGGAACCTCAATTGTGTGCACTTCGGCTTTTGCTCGAGTGGCAATTTCAGTTAATAAGTGACCAAAACGTCCCATGATCGGAATGAGCACCTTATCACCGGGGCGCAACATTGACACCAATACCGCTTCAATACCGGCACGTGACGTACCATCAATTAACAGTGTCCATTCGTTCTGGGTTTTAAATATTTGTCGATAACGTGCCATGGTTTCATTCATGAAACCTGTCATCACAGGATCATATTGACCAATAAGTTGCGCTGACATTGCTCTCAATACACGCGGATCAGCATTGATAGGGCCGGGCCCCATTAATAAACGTTGTGGCGGATTTAAGGTATGAATATTAGTGGTTGACATAATGTTATGCTCCCTTAACTTTCGTTAAAAATAAGGTGTTAAAGTGATAGCGGTTAATCTGCTGTAGCATGGTCTATATGCCAACAACTTGCGTTAACATACGCAATCCTGTGAACATGAGTACCACAGCGAAGGCGCGTTTCAATTGCTTGGGATCGAGTTTACTGCCCAGTTTTACCCCTAATGGGGCAAACAAGATGGTTAAGGGGATGATTAATAAAAAGGCAGGTATGTTCACTAAACCGACAGTGCCAATAGGCGCATCTAGCGGGGTATTACCCACTGCAAGCAGAGTTAACACACCCGGTAAGGCAATAAGCAAACCAAATACGGCTGCAGTGCCCACGGCTACATGGGCACGAACGTTAAATGCCGTTAACAATGGTACGCCAATGGTACCACCACCAATCCCAATCATGACCGAGAGACCACCCACACATGAAGCCATTATCCCTTGTCCAAATTTACCGGGCAGTTGATTAAACAGCGCAGGTGCTCCAGCCCTAAATAACATGTTACAACTAACTGCTATTGCGATAGTTGCAAACATTAGGGTGAGAATTGCACCTTGAACATAATGGGCGAGTAAGCTGCCAACCACTGCCATGAGTAAAATAAACCCTGCCCAATACTTTAGTAAGGAAATATCGACATTACCTTTTGCATGGTGAGAGCGAATTGACGAAATTGACGTAGGTACTATGGTGGCTAGCGACGTTGCAGTCGCTATCATCATTGCAGATTCAGCACTCACACCAAAACCTTGCAACAAAAAGTACAACACAGGCACAATAACAATGCCGCCCCCAACACCAAATAAACCCGCCAGAATACCTGCTAAAATACCTGTACCAATAAGCGCGATAGCAATGGGCCAGTGTGTTAATAATTCGTTCATGAAATGTCCTAGTTAGTCTTTAGTGATTATTGCTTTTTGCTACAATTGCTTTGCCATCTGACCTAGGGTCTGTAGCGGCTTCTAAGCAATTTTCATGGTCAAGGATGGCACCGGCATGGCCCATCATTTCGTTTTCGTTAGCCACCATTTGCCAGTCATGTTGGCGATCCGTTAATTGCTGACCAATGTCTTCGGCTAAACCTTGTTCTACCTTCAAATTATTACTGTTATCACCCCAGGTTCGCCCTAATAACCAACGGGGATCGGCAATGGCTTGCGCTATTGATTTATTTTGCCAGGTATAGCCACTGAACACAGCCGCTTGCGTTTGTGGCTGGCCTTCGCCACCCATGGTGCCGTAAGCAAGTCTGCGGCCGTCATCATATTTAGCTAATGCGGGGTTTAAGGTATGCGCAGGTTTTTTATGCGCCCCTAGAGCGTTAATCGTGGTTGGATTGAGGTCAAAACTCAAACCACGGTTATTCCACACAAAACCCCCTTCTGACATGGCTATACCGCTGCCAAACTCCCAGTAAATACTTTGAATAAAACTGACCATTTGACCTCGCTCATCACGTGCTGCCATCCATACCGTATCGCCTGGTTGGCTATCAAAAGGCCAAGGTTGCGCGTGTTGCATGGACACCTTGCTCGCTAATTGCTTAATCGTTGCTGTGGTTAATGCCTCTTGGTATTCTTTAGTTACTGAATTTGGGTCACCCCACAGATGAGGGCGCTGAGCAAAACTTTGTTTGGTCGCTTCTACAATTAAATGCACCCAATCTGCTGGGCTTGTCGCCTGCTGTTTTAATTGCTCTACTATGGCAATGATTTGCAATGAATGAACGCCTTGCGTGGGTGCCGGCAGGTTGTAACAATCAACGCCTTGTAATCGAGCATGCAGGGCATTTACCGCTGCAACCTCGGTATTGGCAAGATCATCAATCCCTAGTGGGCTGCCTGCCGCAGATAAATCATTAACAAAAGAATGTGCTAATTCACCTTGATAAAAAGCCTGCAAACCGTGTTGAGCTAAATAGCCAAATGTGTCGCCAAGTTTATTATTTTTAAAATGATTACCCGCCTGTAGGGCTTGATTATTCGGTAAATACAAATCTTTAAAGGCTTGATTGGTTTGTGCAACTGTGGCCAGTTTTTCACAGCCAAGTTGTAAACTGTGGCTGATTTCAAAACCTGATTTAGCCCAATGTATAGCGGGGGCTAAAATTCGACTCAATGGTAATTTACCCTGTTGATCAAGCTGCAAGGCTTGTTGCCAGCCTCGAATTGTGCCTGCTTGGGTGAGCGCACTTAAGCCTCCTCGCTCTGGCATCTGACTCATGTCTGAATAAGCCGCTAAATTTCCAGTCGCGCGGCCACAAGCATCAATGGCCATTGGTGTCTTCTGGCCTGGGTTGTCAATTAACCAAAAACCATCACCACCTATTGAATTCATGTGAGGATAAACAACACTGATAACGGCTGCAGCAGCCACCATTGCTTCTGTAGCAGTGCCGCCCTCTTTGAGTATGTCAATGCCGGCTTCTGTTGCAGCCCAGTGAGGGGCAGTAAAAGCAATATTGCTGTTAGTCATTGGTTATATCCTCGTTTATTTGATTAGCTATAACGCCAACCCTGTTTAATAAGTTTCGATCGTTTCCCTTGCGTGCCATCAAAGAAAAACCATACGGATGTCCTTGCTCAGATCGTAAACTAGGTAAGTGAACCTGAACCGCTTGGGTTAACCCTGCTATTGCCGACAACGACAAAATTTGTTGACGTAAGTTATGGGCACCATTACCAAGGGCTGGAGCTGTTGTTGGCGTGGTCGGTAAAAATAAACATGCAGTCGATGACAGGTTATCAGCCATAATAGTTTGCCATTGTTGCTGCACTACTCTGGCTTGCTGTTCTTCTTGCGCAGTTAATGCCATGGCCATCTTAAATCGTTCCGCAATCGCTTGTGCAAAACGAGGCTGTGCCGTTTTAAGCCAGTGACCATGTTGTTTGGCAATCGCCCGACCTTGAAGTACTCGAAAAGCATCGGCAAGCTTGCTAAAAAAGTCTTCTTTTGGTAGCGAAAATAGCTGATTATGCTTAAAAAGAGGCTTAAGTTGCTTAACTTGCTTGTTTAACAATTGAGCACAATCAGGGTTAACTAAACTAAAAAGTTGCTCACACGTTACCAGGGTATCTAGCGTGACCTGCTCTTGTTGGGGCAGCAAAACGTCAGCGACTTGCATTAAATGTTGGGGCGAACGTGCAAACCAGCCTACCGTATCAAAACACGGTGCCAGTGGAATTAATCCATCAGTTGCAATAACATCATGGCTGGGTCTAATTCCATAAAGCCCGCAATAACTGGCGGGTACTCTAATTGAGCCTCCGGTATCAGTCCCTAAACCTATATCCGCTAAATTGGCAGCCACAGCAGCCGCTGACCCCATACTAGAGCCACCACAAGCATGCCCGGCTGCATTTGGGTTTTCAGCACAACCATAATGTAGATTATTGCCTTCCAGACTATAGGCTAATTCATCAGTATGGGTATAGCCCACAAAACGGCAGCCCTGCTGCATCAGCTTGGCAACGGCACTTGCTGTTATTTTAGAAGGTTGAGCCGTGGCGAACCAGTCAGGGTTACCTGCACTATTTTTTTCGCCAGCGATTGCAAACACATCTTTTACTGCTAAACGGACATTAGCCAACCCCCCCTGCGTGGTTTGCTGCCAGTCAGTGGGTCCGTGGTTACAGAATATGCCGTCGAATTGCTGGGTTGTCATGGGTTACTTTTCTCTTACACTTTGACCGATCGGTCAATATTATATGTATAACTATTCACTAAAGCCACATAAATTTCATAACTATTTATTATGACCTACATTAATTTTGGTATAGGGTTAAGCGCCTATTATGTTTTCTCGTAACCCGTTAATGCTAACTGTAGATTGTTGGCCGTATCGAGCAATACTGATTTCGCTGACAGAATAGCGGTCATATTTTCCACGCATGATTGAGAGCGTTGCTGTATTTGCATCACATCTTTAGACATCAATGTTGATGCATCGCATTGCTCATTCGCACTAAAAGCAACCATGCTGTTCAGCTCAGCAAGCTCTGTTACTAGCGCTGCCATTGCTACCAACTGAGTTTTTGATTGATCAAACCGCGCTGAAATACTAATAACATCCTCTGAGCCTTTTTCAACATGCTGAACCAATTCATCTGAGGTGTTTTCTAAATTATCAATCATCGCTTTAATTTCAACGGTGGCATCCTGAGTGCGCACCGAAAGAGATCGCACTTCGTCAGCAACAACGGCAAAGCCGCGCCCAGCTTCACCAGCTCTAGCTGCTTCAATAGCGGCATTTAGTGCCAATAAATTGGTTTGTTCCGATATACCATTAATCACATCGAGTACGCTTTTTACATGATAAGAAATATCACGCAACTCTTTACTGGCAGTGGTTGATGATTTCATTTCAACGCGCAGTTGTTGCATTAAGGTAATCAATGTTGATGCTTCAGCGGTAACCTCGTTAGTTTTGGTTTGTAATTGTTGTGCTAAACCATCAGCCACCTTGGTGCGTTTTGCGGTATCGTCTGCCGTTTCAACGGTTTGATGAATGACAACCGAACAACGAGTTAACTCGTCATGTTGGCTTTCTAGCTGATGCTGTGATGCGTTAGAGAGGTGGTTAATTTCATCGGTTTGCTGGTTTACTTGGCTGGATGCAACAGAGACGGTACTGAGTAGTTTAACCAATTTATCTAGGGTACTATCAATGGCACTGCCAATTAACCCAAAAGCATCAGAGCCAGAAAAACCAACACGCTGTTTCATATCACCACTGGTAATGAGCTGCATGACCTTAATGATATGCGCTAATAATGGCATAATATTTTGAGCAATGGATAACGCCACAAAAACAATAAAGCACATAACAATGATAACAACCATGACCATTGCTGGCATAGACCATAATTGATGCTCTACCTGATTCTCGGATAAGACATTGAGCGCTTGCCAATAAGCAAACAACTGCAAACCACTTAAAATTATGGCAAGCAATGAT
Organism: Colwellia sp.; assembly: GCA_042091395.1. GTDB lineage: Bacteria > Pseudomonadota > Gammaproteobacteria > Enterobacterales > Alteromonadaceae > Colwellia. The sequence continues at coordinate 28,345 of JBELHN010000008.1, read as the reverse complement.
GGCAGCATGAATTTTGTTTTCAAACTAATATTCATCAATACCCTATCTCGCCAACCTATTTTTACTTGTGCCATTCAGGCCTCCTGAAACAACAATACCATCTTATTATTGAGCTAATAATGCCCCAAGATTGGATATGGGTTGCTTAAGCGCAGTAAATTAGACGATTAATTTACTTAAGCTGCTTAGCATAGTGCGCATATTGCAATCCAGACCCGTGGACAGAGCTTTGCTTTACTCGCTTAAACATAAGGCTTAAAGTCAAATAAAACAGCAAATCTGATGCCAACATTATACAAATTGTCCGATCGGTCAACTTAATTGATGGGTATGGTATAAAGCTACAGCTCAAACATGGAGGGTAGCACTATATAAACGGATTATTTTGGTGCAAAGCGCACCATCTTGGTGAATTTTAGCGAAAACACTCAATACTAGGTGCTAGAGCAAGCATTACCGTGCAAATAAAAAAGGTAATACTCACTCCAAGTAACACTGTTATTTATAGTAAGGGTTTATCACTAATGACCAGACCATTCACATCGGCGTACAACCAATCACCCTGATTAATCTCTGCTGATAACAGGCTAATTTGTTGACCAGCGTCACCAAAGCCTCGTTTTAGGGTACTTCGTGGTGTAACACCCAGGGCCATAACAGCAACATTCATTTCTGCCAAAATTTCAATATCGCGACAACAACCGTTAACAATAACCCCTGCCCAACCGTTGTTGATAACATTTTCAGCCATCATGTCACCGATAAATGCGAATTTTTTAGTGGCAAAACCGTCAATAACTAATATTTTTCCCTGACCTGGCTGCTTTAAAGCTTCAACTGCATAGGAGTTATCCTCAGGGCAAGTCACCGTTACGGCTTGTCCACAAAATTGACGAATTTTTCCGTAGTGATGCAAACCGCTCTCTGCTGTTTGCACTTGTTCGCGAAATGCATCAAATAAATCTGGGGTGCTAAAATTTAACTTAGTCATTGGTTATTGCTCTGCTTGTGGAGGAAGTGTTAAACCAATGCCTTTGAGAATAATTTGGGCAATTGATTGTGTAATGGCCACAACATCCTTGTGTTCGTATGCTGGTTTATCAAGAACCAATAACACTTCAGCTTGAAAATCAGCGTAATATTGGGTAGTTGACCAAATAGCAAAAAGTAGGTGGTTGGGATCAACCTTGTCCATTTTACCAGCCGCGATCCACCCTTGAAAAAGATTGTATTTTGCTTGAATCCATGGCCGTGTGCTTTTCAGCAAATAATCTTGTAAATAAGGTGCACCACGAATCATTTCAGAGGCGAATAAACGTGACGGCACCGGCTTTTCTACTGCTAATATGACTTTATTTTTTATGTAATTATAGAGTACGCTGGCAGGATCATCGTCAATAGAGACATTGTCTAGGCCTAAATTCCACTCAGCTAAAATATTATCCAATACCGTTTCATATAAGTTATCTTTATTTTTAAAATAATAAAGCACATTCGCTTTGGGTAACGCTGCCTCTTTGGCTATTTTACTCATACTTGCGCCGTCATAACCAAGTTCTGAAAAGAGCTTTTCGGCTGCTGCCAAAATAAGCTGTTGATTTTTTTCGCGCGTAACCTCTTTTTTAGTTTGTTGTTTTTCTTGCACTGTTTATCATCCACCAGTTTTTTTGCTTCATCTTAACCAATCGGTCAATTAATGTAGAGGTATTTTTAGTTATATTTTATATAAGTAACTTAACATGCTTCTTGCTATCTTTAGCATATTGGCTTTTTGTACTTGATAGTAATAAACAATAAAACCTTTTTTAAGGGGTTCTCTCGCCATTTTTACAGCAATTGACGATTAATGCAGCTTACTGTTGCAACAAAAACCTCACCATACTAGCCAGTTGCACCAGGTGTTTTAACTGGTGGTAAACGCTCATGTCAGGCATAATCTAGCGGTTCATTCTTATAAAACTCATTAATAGGAAAGATTATGATCTACAGTATGACGGCGTTTTCACGCATTGAAATCAAAGGCGACTGGGGCAATGCGGTGTGGGAAATCCGCTCAGTAAACCAACGCTTTTTAGAAACCTACTTTCGTTTACCCGAGCAATTTAGAGGTATAGAACCGCTTTTACGCGAGCGTTTTCGCAAGCAGCTTAACCGCGGTAAAGTTGAATGTAACCTGCGCTTTAATGCCAACCCGGCAACCAAAAGCGAACTAGCACTGAACGAAAAATTGGCGTTACAGCTTATAGAGCATGCTAATTGGGTAAATGGCCACACCTTAAACAGCCAAGTAAACCCGATTGAGGTCATGCGCTGGCCTGGTGTAATGGAAGCACCTGAAAATGATATGTCAGCGATTCAAGCTGAATTATTAACCGCCTTTGACCAAGCATTAAAAGACTTTATAACCGCCCGCGCCAGTGAAGGTGAAAACCTTAAAGCCATGATTGAACAACGTCTTACCGCGATTTCAGCGGAAGCCGAAAAAGTTGCAGCACACATGCCGGAAGTGATTGAATGGCAACGTAACCGCATTATTGAAAAATTTTCTGACGCTAGCATCGACCTTGACTCAGGCCGCGTTGAGCAAGAACTCGTGCTACTTGCCCAGAAAATGGATGTTGCCGAAGAGCTTGATCGCTTAAACAGCCATGTGGGTGAAACCCGCAAAATCTTGAAAAAAGGTGGCGCCCAAGGTCGACGCTTAGACTTTATGATGCAAGAGTTCAATCGTGAGGCCAATACCCTAGGCTCTAAATCGATTAATACCGACGTAACCGCCAGCGCAGTAGAGCTCAAAGTATTAATTGAACAAATGCGCGAGCAAATTGCTAATATTGAATAATTCTATATTCAGATCCAGTATGTCGAATAAGACATACAACTCACAACAAACCAAAGCCATAACTAGGTTACCCCTGAGCACTTAGCTATGGTTTTTTGTCATCAATTATCCACAACAACATAGCAATGCATGGAAGAGCTTGCTATAACATCATCAGTTATTTCCCTAAGGATGCCTTGATATGATTTCACTATCACCAGAGCAATGCCGCGTTATCGGTGTCATGCTAGAAAAAGAAACCACAACCCCAGATCAATACCCACTGTCGTTAAATGCGATAACAACTGCTTGTAATCAAAAAAGTAACCGTGAGCCAGTAATGGGGTTAACTGAAACTGAAGTACAAAATATTGTTGACGAACTGGAGCAAAGCAACCAACTTATGGTTGATCACAAAGCCTCTGGTAGAGTAAATAAATATTTTCACCGCTTCTGTAATACCGAATTTGGTAACTTGCAATTTAGCCCGCAGCAAAGAGCAATTATGTGTGTGTTATTGCTGCGAGGCCCACAAACACCGGGCGAATTGAGAACCCGTACTAACCGCTTGGCAGATTTTTCGGATGTCAGTGAAGTAGAGTCGGCACTTGAAGCACTGCAAGATCTTAACGGGCAAACGCTAGTTAAAAAACTAGCGCGTGAGCCGGGTAAACGTGAATCACGTTATGTACAGCTTTTTTCTGAATTAAGCGAAGCGGGTGGTGTGTTAAGTACAGCGAGTAATAACTCTGAAAGTCACAATCTTGAAAGTCATAACCCTGAAAGTCATTTTATTAACGACACCAACCATAGCAGCATAGATGATAAAGCTGCTCTGGCAGAACGAGTGGTTAACCTAGAAAAACAAGTGGCAGCCTTATTAACAAAAATGGATGGCATTGCTGACAAACTCAATAACAGTGAATAATATGTCACTGTGTATCAAAGAATCATTAGCTAAGACAACACATTATCAAAAAACTCAGGTATGATGCTGGTGTAATAGCAGTTAGCAATAATCGGTAAAACAGTACACCTCAAGACACATTACAGGGATTTAGAGTATGCCAGCAAGCACTGAGAGTTCAGATAAAGCAACGAATACATCAACCGAAACAGCGCAGCAAGCGACTGACCTGCCAGCCGAGTTGCTTCGCACTGAATTAGAACAAGCGTCTAAATTGTATGACACTATAGTAAATTTTTTTACGAATTACAGCTTTCAACTCGTTGGTGCTTTACTGATACTTATTTTGGGTTATGCGGTTGCAGGTAAACTAGCGAAAATTATTTTACGTGTTTGTGAGAAGCAACAACTTGATATTACCCTAAGCCGTTTTCTTGCCAGTACCACCAAGGTGGTGATCATGGTAATGGTAAGTGTTATGGCACTGAGTAAAGTTGGGGTGAGTATTACGCCATTTATTGCTGCTATTGGTGCTATATCCCTTGGAGCAGGTTTAGCCTTGCAAGGCTTGTTGGCGAATTACGCTGCTGGTTTTAATATTATTATTATTCGCCCCTTTGTGGTTGGCGATACCATTGAAGTGCAAGGCGTTACCGGTATTGTAAACGAGGTACAGCTGGCTTATACCGTTGTTGAAAATGAAGACGGTGCTGAAATAACCATTCCTAACAAACATATTGTTGGTGAAGTGGTGTTGAATTCACGTAAAGATAGCCTTCTTAAACTTTCAGTCGGTATTTCGTATCAAGACAACCCTCTTGTGGTTATTGATTTAATAGAAACTACTTTAGCGAAATTAGAAATTTTTACCGATGAAGTGCGCATGCAAGTTGGCATTGATGAGTTTGCTGATAGTGCCATTAATATAGGGGTAAGATTATGGATACCAACCACTAATTTATACAGTGCAAAATACGCCGCTTATAAAGCCATTTATCTGGCGTTTGAGGCCGCACAAATTACTATTCCGTACCCGCAACAAGATATTCACCTTATTGATCAAGCAACAGTTAAAGCCAGTTAAATTCAAGAGTTAAGGTATTGAAATTAACTAATGGCTTTTGCTTTAAATGTTAGCGGCAGTTGCAAAATAAATTTTGCACCTGTTTTAGATGGCTCGCAACATAATGCACCTTGCATTAAATGATGCACAGAATTGTAAGCAATATTTAACCCAAGGCCCATGCTTTTTTGCATGCCCTTGGTAGTAAAGAAAGGATCAAATATTTTGTCGCGTATGTTATCGGCAATGCCACTGCCATTGTCACGATAGATCAAACTGATGCTATCATCACTCACCTTGATGTGAATACTGATAGTTAGCAATGAGGTCTCTGGCTCAGTATTTTCAGCAGTATTTTTAACCAATTTTTCAAGCACCTTAAATAACACACTCTCATAATTCTCTATAAGTAATTCCTCACCAATAACCTCGTATTTGGCAATGTTATGGTATTGGCTAGTAATAAGTTGTAACTTGTTTTGTAAAAACAACTTTAACGGGAATTGACTGACTTCAGCCCCCTCTAATTCAGCGGAAATATGCCTAAACTGGGTAATTAAATCAGCCGCTTTTTGACAATTATTTTCGGATAAGGCCAAGGTTTTTTGCATATCCAGTAATGCATTTTCAAAAGTGTGTTGATTTAAGTTGCGTTTAGCCACCTGCTCTCCTAAAACCTCTAATTTATCGTGCACCGCAGAATTCGCAGTAAGTACAATGCCAATAGGGTTGTTTAGTTGGTGAGCCATTCCCGACACTAGGGTAGTAATAGCCGACATTTTTTCTGCTTCAATCAATTCTCCACGAGTTTCATCTAAGGTAGCGATGGTAGCTTTGAGTTTTTTGTTGTTATCAGTCAGCGATCGCAAAAAACCTAAAACAATAATTAAAATAACACTAGACATTACCACAATAATTAAGGTTATCTGTTGATTAGACTCAATTTTTTGCTGAGACAGCTGGTTTTCTTTACGCAGAGCTTGGTTATCCATCTCTTTAATATTCATATCAATTTGTGTTAAATAATGAGTTAACGATAGATCGAATTGACGTTTAGCAAGTGTTACTTTGGCAGTCAGTAAATCCTCACCAATGGTTACAGCTTTTACGTAGTCTTGTTGTTTAAGGTAGTACCCTCTCAAGCTTTGGTAGGCCTTAGAGAGCAGTTGCAGATTTTTTTTAGCTTTTAATTTCTCAATGGCTTGCATCAACATAGGGTAGGCTTTGCTATCTTGATCTGTGGCAAAATATACTTTTACTAATTCAAGTGACGAGCGGATCCCTTCAAGCTCTCTTTCATACTTATTTCTAATAGAAATGGCTTGCAATAAATATTGTTCAGCTTGTTGATATTCTGCTAGTTGGTAATGCACCTTTCCTAGGTTATGGTAAGGCCACGACGAAGCAAGTTCATGATCTTTGCTTAGTCTGATGTCTAATGATTCATTAAAATACAGCTTAGCCTTTTCTAAGTTATTTTCACCAAGTGCCAACTCGCCAAAATTATTAAGCGCTGTTGAAATGTAACTCCAATTTAAGGCTTGCTTGCCGTATTGATGAAAAAATTCAATATAGGGCCTAGCTTGATTATATCGCTGCAGTTCAATTAACCCATGACCAACATTATTATGGGCTCTAGCTATCATGGCCTTGTCATTAGTTGATTCGGCAACGTCTAATGCTTTTAAATAAGCTTCAATTGACAGATCAAAATTTTCGAGGGTATTAAACATGCCAGCCATGTAGCTGTAAAAATAGTAAGTCAGTTGGGGTTCATTCAGAACATCAGCCAACTCTTTACACTTGGTTAATGTTTGGTAGGCGTCTTCAAAAAGCTCTGCTTCTATTTCAAAAAAGGCTTTGGTGTAATAAATGCGTAATTGTTGCCGGAGGGTAAATTTATCTGCGTATTTGTTTATGTAATAGATGGCACGATCTATCGCATCAATGGGATACTTAGCATAGTTTTCAAGAATATCTTTACGTAAAACACTGTACTCATCATCCGTTAATCGTACCTTGTTTTGTGCATTTGCGGCAAAAATGCAAAAAAACATGACGAAAATAAAGGCTTTCAAGTGAACCTCTTAATAAGAATGCCAGTCTTTAATAGTAAGCTAAATTTACTGTCATAAGCAAATCCAGTATTGAAATAACTAACATGTAAAATATTAATAGCCGTGTTTATTTCAAACCTGCTGATATAAAAGCGATTGCCCCACCAAAACTAAGATATTTTATGAAGCGCCCTGTCGTTGCACCTAAGCTCTAACCAGCTAAGTATTGCAATTAAGTACAGCCTATGGGCGCTATTAACTGTTTTTACATGCTGCTTTATCTCGTATCTTTCTCCATTATTCTCCTTTATAAAATCAAGTAAACCAAACAAAATGTAAAACAAGCTTTACTTATGTGATTTTGCACAGTACACTTTAAGAAGTAAAATAAACTTTACTTAATGACAAGGATAGATTACACATGCAATCAAATAAACATGAGAACTTAAAAACACGAGCCTGCAAAAGTACCAAACGCTTGCTTATTTGGTCAGTCGTTTGGCTAATGAGTATTGCGTTAATGGCATTTGGACCAAAATTAATATGGAACTTCAATGCCTTTGCTACTGGCCTCGCTATTGTTATTAATCTTATAGTAGGCTACAAAATGATTTTAGTTAACAAACAACATTTACTGGCTTTGGATGAATTACAACAACGAATTCAGCTTAATGCGATGGCATTTTCATTGGGGGCAGGCTTAGTGCTTGGTACCATTTACGAGACTTTAGAGGATATAAAAATCATCGCTTTTCAACCCGAAATATCTCACTTAATCATAGTTATGGCGATAGTTTATGTACTTAGCACGATTATTGGCACTAGGCGTTACGCATGAACAATAAACTAAAAGTGCTGCGTGCTGAACGCAATTGGACCCAGGCTGACTTGGCCGATGCCTTAGATGTATCGCGACAAACAATTAACGCCATTGAGAAGGGAAAATTTGATCCAAGCTTACCCCTGGCTTTTAAAGCGGCACGCTTATTTAATATGGCAATTGAAGAGATCTTTCAAGATGAGCAGTAGTGCTCATCTTTTTTCAACACTGTAACTGAGCATATAGAACCCTCACTGATGCCCCAATAAAACCATTTTAAGAAAAGTAGATAGTCAAAGTCATCGACAGCAATCTCCATTTCAACTAACCTGTTTATTCTTGTTCTATCCACAAATAATGTAAATTGCCTAGACTGGGCTTAAAATGCTTGATGTATACTGTACGCAAAAATTACTCACTAAATTACCCATTAAGCAGGGGTTATTTCCTGAAGGTAAGCTATTGAAAACCAGCTTAACTGACGGTGGTAATGATATTGATTTAATTAATCCACTTTCTGGCTGGCATGCTAACTTACTAACTTTACAGCGCAGGAATTGTGTTTTAATGGTACATAATCAAAGCCGTTTTCCGGTATTGATGATCGGCTTAACTAAACCTGATTTTGCCGCCTTGGATTACCATTTTGCCGACTGTTTTATGAATACCTTATTAAAAGTAGGAGCTAACGATGCGCAAATGCAAACAGCCCAAGCACTACTCGCCCCTATATCTATCACTAAATCCAATGACCGCAGTGTGCAAGGCACATTAAACCAAATGGTAACCGATGTTGAACACATGCTATGGTTTGATAATGTCAGTATTACAGACTGTTCGCCATACAAAACAGCTGCTTGGCTAGCCGATAGGCCATGTAATTTGAAGGCGAAAAAAGGCTATATTTGGCCTATAAAGGCCATGTTAAAATTACTCGATACCTAACATAATGCAAAATTACATTATGTACTAACAATAGAAACTTAAGGGATAATCCTGCTAAATCGTCAAGCTAAGTAATTTTTAGCAAGTTAGTAATACTGTCGTGCTACTAGGTAATTAATTTAAACAATTACGTCGTCTAAAACCTTAACATCCATTAAAAAATCTTCATAAAAAAAGCGCTATCACTAGCGCTTTTTTTGTAACCTTAAAGTCACTCAACTAATCGGCAAACATATTAATTATCATTTTACCGAAAGGCTGATAGATTAAAATGCAAAGGTAACACGGGCACCAATTTCACGAGGCGCACCTAAAATGGTAGAGGCCGTGCCGTCATCATTTGCCAAGTTATTGTTGGTATCGTATAACTCATCCGTGGCATTTTTAACATAGGCTTCTAGAATTACGTTGTCGAATTTATATCCGCCATTTACATTAACTAAGGTATAGCTGTCTATTTTTAATGCTTCAACACCATTTACACTCACTGAGCTAGCTGGCTCAGAGAACCTTGAGGTTGAATCACTGATATAACTCACGTTACCATTGAAAAACAAACCGTTGTCATTTTCATAGTAAAAACCTAATACCGCGGTTTGCTCTGGCGCAAATAAGAAACTATTACCTAAATAATCTATTTCACCATCAGGTGATAAAAAGCTATCGTACTCAGTGTGTGATAGAGCCAAGCCAGAATATAGCTCTAAATTATCAGTGAGTTCATAATTAAAACTTAATTCGGCACCATAGAGGGTTGATTCACCGGCATTCACTGTCATAGTAAACGCTGTGCTAGTGGTGCCTGGTTCTTGAATCGCCACTTGTTGATCTGTCCAGTCACTGTAATATACATTGGCGTTAAATACACCTTTACCGTCGAGCACAACAGCGCGTAATGCTGCTTCATAATTCCACAGCTCTTCTTCATCAAAATAGTTAACGCCATTAAGCAAGGTTAGCTCAGAGCCACCCGAACGATAGCTTTTCTTGACGAAGAAACTGGTCGATACATCATCATTCCATTGATAGGTGATACCTGCATGTGGTAACAGGTTACTAAAGTCTTCAGTTTCATTCGCTAAAGGCACACCAGCAACATAAGCTGCTAACTGACTATTAATTAAGCCAATAGCGCCGTCAATATTTAGTCCTGGAGCTAGAGGAATACCGCCAAAAGGTCCACCCATAGCAGGTAGTTCATAATTACTGACGGTATTTGATTCAGTAGTAAATTCTTGCTCTTCGTTATCGTAACGCAAACCAAAACTAAGCATCCATTGCTGACTTAAATCAATTTCCCATTCTGAGAATAACGCCCATGTGCTGGTTTCTACTTCAGTAAATCCGGCTTGCGTAGTGTCAAAATACGGTTCATAAATCACTACAGGTAACACTGCTGTTGTTGTTAAAACCGCACCTAAGCCTGGAGAAAACTCATCAAATAATGCGGGTAAGGCTAAATCAAGTTGGTTTTCACTACCAATATAAGCATCAACCGATGATAAATAGAACCCTGAGCTACCTCTTATGCCGTCGCCCTCGTAATTGAAACGAAATTCTTGCGACCAGTTATCGTCTTCACTGTATTGCGTTACAATACCACCACCATTACCAAAGGTTCTTGGCGTTTGGTCGTAATCACTATAACGAGATCGCTCCCCACTTTGATAAGCAGTAATGCTTTTAAGTGACCATTCATCGTTAATAAAATAATCAATATTCAATGATGCTAAGTCAGCCTCGGTATCAAAACGCGAATCATCGCCTGATAAGTTAATGCGATCTGCTTTATCAAAAGCAAAGTCATTATTCTCACCCTGCCATAGCGAAATTGTTTGCCCGTAGTTACTTTCAATATGCTGGTACGAAAATACTGATTTAAGGTTATCAGTGATTTGATATAACCACTTTACGCGCACCACAGAATGATCAGTATCACCGTAATCATCTTCACCACGGGTAGTATTGTTAACAAAGCCGTCTGATTTTGTGCTCTCTGCTGAAATACGAATGGCTGATACGTCATCCACTAGGTTAAAGTTAGCAACGCCTTTTAATTCTTGTTTACCGTATTCTCCACCGCCAATACGAATAATGCCTTCATTTTCAAACACCGGATCCATGGTATTTACCACAACCGCCCCAGCAAGCGCGTTACGCCCCAAGTTAGTTGATTGCGGACCACGTAAAATTTCTATTTGACTCACGTCCCAAAGTTGGCCAGCGCCCTCACTTTTAACCCAACCAGAAAGGGTTACGCCATCAATCACTACTGAGGCTAAATCGCCTCGACTTGGGTTGCCAGAGCCATCGCTGCTTCTCACACCACGAATGTAAAATTTTGATTGGTCGCCACTAACACCTGGAGTTTGAATAAAGACGTCAGTGATATTTTCAAGGTTGCGTTCTTCTAAGGTTAAATTAGTAAACACTTCAACACTTTCTTTTGTTTCTTGTAAGCTATTGCTTAGCTTTTGACCAGTCACTACAATTGTTTCTATGTCGTTGCTGGTTAAATTTGCAGAGTCAGTTTGCTCTGCAGACGCGGTGAAACAGGCAATACTTATAGCAAGCGCTAGCCCATTTTTTGCGAAAGTTTTCATTGGTTAATTCCTTTAATTTTAGTTAAATACACGATTATGTTTGATTTTGAGGTTGTTCACTGTTGTGGCACAACAATAAACAAAGTGTTTTACTGTGTTGATAATGATTGGAAGTCATGGAAAGGCGGTAATTGATGAGCATGAAAGCACCACCTATTTCTTTATTCGCACATTTTTTGATTATTTTAAATATAAAATCAATCAATTAACAAGAAAGTCCATTAAACGTTAGCCAACTATAGAAAACAACGTTTCTATTTATCCATTCGCGCGAGATTGTAATTGATAATGATTAGCATTAACAGTTGTAAGTGTATGTATATTCGTAAATTAATGACTGAATCTAAAATAATCCATTAATATCAATTACTAATGATTTTTTAAAAAATCAATATAAAGTTACCATGTATTTTATAAGTTAAAAATTTGCACTGAATAGTTAACAATTGTGCAATTAACTTAGCCTGATGTTTATTCTAGTAGGCTGTTGAGAGATTTAATCACATGTAATTTGCTGTGTTATCGGTATCATCCCTTGTCACTCAATTAACTGAGTAAATTACCCATAACACAGTAAAACACATTGTTCGCATTGATTAACTGGCGACAAAGTTTCCATGAAAGCCCAGTGGCATATGATACGGTAACCAAGCCCGACACAAGGGGCCATCATTAAGTTGATCGGCTTTAAATATATTCAAACAGGTACGTTTGCTCGGAATATGTAAAGCCGTGCCCATTAAATAGCCTTGTTCGTTATTGCCTCGAGGAGTAATGGGGATGTGTTCTTCAACTAAAAAGTCTTTACCATAGCTAAAGTGTGTTTTATTACCTGAAAATAGATCAAGGCAATTAACCGTGTCGCTCCAAATAGGATTATCATTGGCGGCTAGGGTATATAAATACTGGTTTTTTATACCAACTTTACTGTTGAATATTCGAGGAAATTCGCTATCCCCTTCTATTATTTGTTGTTGGACTGAGCCGTTAGCCTGTAACGAAAAAAGCACTGTCTTGGCACCTACATGAATGTCGTTAGGCTGCCCCTGCATAAGCTTCTGAAATGACGTTAAAATATCGTTAGTTTTATACAAACAAGCATCAAAATGTATGGTGCCGTTGGTCTCTTCCCAGGCATTACCGTAGTGAAAAGCAAAGCCTGACTCAAGTTCAAAGTGTTTTTTTAAGGTCAGGCTTTGTTTGTCAATAACCAATACCCGCATGGGGATATCCTTGCTATAGCTTAACTGTTCAAAAAAGCCTGTTTGTTCTGCGTTCACTTTAAGTGACGGCAATATCAGTAAAATATGTTTATCGGTGATTAAAAAATCGTGCAGCATGCCTCCTTTATATTGCGCGTTAATCAAGCCAACATTATTGACCTTTCCTGCTGCAGATAGGTGAAATAAGGCAATATGCCCAGAGGGAGCCAAACCAAAATTCCATATGTCACCACTTGCTTCAATTTTAGGGTGAGCAGAAAAAGCTAAGCCTTTTAATTTATCACCGTAATGACTATTTTGGCCTAGATTAACCGTATGTTTGGTATCAAGTGTGCGGGGATCAAGGGCGGTAGCAGACCCCGCCTCCCATAGCGCCCATAATTCGTCACCAACAGCAATAACATTGGTATTAGCGGGGTTAACCATATCAGGGTGAGACACAGCTAAGGCATTGTCTATTCGGCTATCAGGACCTGAGTATAAGAACGTATCGGCCTTTTGTTCGTTAATAAATTTATTGGTTTTAACAAACTTAGCTTGGTGAGTTAACTGCCCGTTTTCAAAATGAAAACCTTGTACCAAGCCATCACCTTCAAATAAATGTAAGTAACGCATGTCGCCGCGCTCATGCCCTGCAGGGCCATTACGATAAAAGTCTCCTTGAATGTCTGCTGGTAATTTGCCTTCTATTGTTAACGGCTGCAATGCGTGTTCCTGCCTCATGTTGGCAAAACCAATAAAGCGAGGATCGTGCTTTAATGCATTATTGAAGTTATTTTTAGCATTAATCAGCTTAATATTATTAGCTGACGGCATGTGCATTGTCTTAGCAAAACCCGTTAACGGTGTTGATAAGTGCATAGCCCCGACACCAGCCAAACCACAAGCTTTTAACATTTGACGACGTTTCATAATGGCTTCCTTAATATTGTACACTTGAATGAGTCACAAGGTTTTGATCCGTTATAGTCACTTTCATGTCTTCAAAAGCGGCAGGGCCGAAGTTGGCCTTAGCATTATTTGAAAAACCATAGCCTTCTACTGGCATACCAAATAAGTTTTGTTCTAATTTGCCATTATCATTTTCATCATGAAAATAGCGAATGGCATACTCCCCTGCCTCTAAATTATCGAATGTAACAGTGACAATACCTTGTTTCGCTTTAGTCATATTGGCGCTATATGCCGTGTTGTTTTGATAGTTTTCTTTACTATTAAATAGTTGCAATAAAATTTTACCTTGATCATTTTTAATACCAGTGATTTCAACCGTTAATGTTTGAGCTGCAATCGAACTGGCTAACCAGAAGGCTGACGTCATTATTAAGGTAGTGTAAATTTTCATAAAAAACTCCTGTTTTTAATAAGGGGTAGTTACCCACAGTGTTAAATTGTCATAACATGGTGTTAATTAAACGCTAAAATAGTGATAACCTTAGAGCGTTCAAGTAATTGTCATATCAGCCTAATGAAAAGCGCTAGACTCGATGACTTAACGACCATAAAAGACGGAGTTATCAATGAAAAGTGCCTTTTCGTGAAATAGGGCAAGGCATTCGTAAATTGAGTTAAATAGAGGAAGTTACCATTGACGAATCGTGAAATAACCAATAAAAATCAAATGTTAATTTATTTTATTGATAATAAATCATGGCGATCAAACGTACTACTCACCACCATCATTGCCAGTTTTATTGCTTTTTTAAAGCCCTTTGGTATGGCTAACGTGAGTTTTTTCTATATTTGGTTATTCTGGACAGTTGTTTGTGTTGCTGGCTACCTCGTTTACCGAACGACTTTTTATTATGGCTATGTAACTTTACATAAATTCAAGCCCAACTTTGCCAATAACGAATGGCTGATACTGCCATTGTTAACCGTATTAGCCAGTTTATTTTTTAGTTTGATTGTCCCGCTGATTAATTCATTATTTTTTTCTGTTAACGCCAGCTATTTAAGTGTAATACCTGAGGTATTCCCGCAATGTTTAGTTATTGGTGGCTTTATTACCATTATTAGCCTTATACAGGCCAAAGTGTTACAACAAAAACAACTTCTGCAGGAACAATCTCATGTCTTAGCCAGCCATAAGACGCAAGTTAACCAAAATAAAGAAGACAAAATCAATACATTGATGGCTAAAGTGCCCTTTGAAAAACGTGGCAAATTATTATGTTTAGAAATGGATGATCACTATTTAAATATTCAAACCGATAAAGGCAACCATTTAGTATTAATGCGCTTTAAAGATGCGTTAATGCATACTGAAGAATACCCAGGGATGCAAACTCATCGCTCTTGGTGGGTAGCACTTGATGCCATTGAAAATGAGCACCGAGATGGCCGTAAAAATTTACTTAAATTAACCAATGGTACCTTAGTTCCCGTGTCAAAAACCTATCTTAACAAAGTTAAAGCCTGTTTATTAGAACACCACAGTTAATACCTTGAACGTATTGGCACATTGCCATACCTACCTTGCTTTCAAAAAACTAAATTAACAACAGTAGTTGCAGCCAATATTTCAACTAAGTACCACCAAAGTTGGACAAGGCTTTAACGGAGAAGTGCTTAACTAAAGCCTGTTCAGCACAGCAAGTTTGCGTTTAACACCGTATTATCTGGTTTAACTTGTTACTATTCTACTATGCCACTTTTTCCTGCTTTTATAAAAACCATACTCACTAAAGTATAGTTTTTTTGCAAATGATAATGATTCTTGTTTATTTTAAGGCTAGTTTTGTGTTATGTTATATTATCACAATTAAATCAGGACAAATAACAATGAAAGAAGGCATCCACCCAGAGTACCAGCAGGTAATTTTTCATGATACCTCTGCAGATACATCATTTATGATCCGCTCTACGTATAAATCAACACAAACCATGAAGTGGCATGACGGTAAAGATTACCCAGTCTGTTACCTAGACGTGTCTAGCGCTACACATCCATTTTATACTGGTAAGCAAACACAAACTAAATCTGATGGTCGCGTTGCTAAATTTAATCAAAAATTCAACATTAAACGTTCAAAATAGGATATTACAATGAAGGTACTTAGCTCGTTAAAATCGGCAAAAACCAGACATCCTGGTTGTCAGGTAGTTAAGCGTCGTGGTCGCGTTTACGTTATTTGTAAAGAAAACCCACGTTTTAAAGCCGTTCAGGGAAAATCTAAGAAAAAGTAATGGTTACTCGATTCATTGGGCTTTGCAGGGATGTTTAGCCCGATAATTGAATAGTATTAACAGTCACCGTATCAATACTTGCTTACTACCAAACCTTTTTTATTTATATATTTACATATATTCAATAAGTTACACTAAACACCTTTGTGATAGTGTAAAGCCAACTATAAAAAATACTTGTCAGCTAACAGCCATTATTTTAAGCGACAACCCACTTTGTATTTTACTCA
>JBELHN010000008.1:0-12387 GCA_042091395.1 Colwellia sp. | reverse complement strand
ACTTGTCAGCTAACAGCCATTATTTTAAGCGACAACCCACTTTGTATTTTACTCAGAATACCTAAGCATTAATTAAGCGGCTGCAACACCTCGGTTTTAACCATTAACCATTAGTGAGTTATTCGCTATTGATTAATTTCTCTTGGGGATTAGTTATAACTATCGTATTTATATCTTATTTTGTGAAAATTAAGCGTTGTGCGGCATTCGCTTGCTCAATTACCTTTTCGCCATCATAAACGTGATAACCGTTCACCCAAGTACCAATAATTTTGGCTGAAAAAGTATGCCCAGCAAAAGGTGTCCATCCGCAATGATAACGGCTAGCCTGATCAGTGGTGAGGGTTTTAGCATTGGGATCAATTAATACCAAATCAGCAAAATAACCTTCTCTAATATAGCCTCTTTCTAAAACTTGATAACGAATGGCAGGGTTATGAGCAACTTTTTCAACGACTTGAGTTATCGTTAAACGCTGATGTTTTACATGGTCAAGTAACGATAATAGTGCACTTTCTACCAGTGGCATACCGGCAGGTGCTGTTAAATAATCAGCTTGCTTTTCAGCTAAGGTATGCGGGGCATGATCGGTCGCAATAATATCAATTTTACCTGAGTGCAATGCTTGCATCAGGGCTTGTTGATCAGCAGGGTATTTAATGGCTGGGTTACACTTGATTAAATTACCCAACGCAGCATAGTCTTGATTATTAAACCATAAGTGATGAACACAGGCTTCCGCTGTAATACTTTTACCAGAAATAGGACCACTGTCAAATAACGCTAATTCTTTAGCCGTAGTAATGTGTAATACATGTAATTGGCTTCCAAACTTTTTAGCAAGCCCTACCGCATAAGAGGAAGAGGCATAGCAGGCTTTTTCATCTCTAATAACGGGGTGATCTTCAATGGTAATGGCACGCCCTTGTTGCGTTAACTTTGCCAAATTTTCAGCTATTTGCGGGCTACTCTCACAATGGGTAACAATTAAGGTGGGGCTGTGCTCAAAAATAGCATCGAGAGCTTCTGGGTGCTCAACCAGTAAATCTCCGGTTGAAGCGCCCATAAACACTTTTACACCACAATGTTTTGAAGGGTCAAGTGCTTTAATTTCAGCCAGATTTGCTTCTGTGGCCCCTAAGTAAAAAGAATAATTAGCTAACGAATGATTTTTCGCCACAGCAAATTTAGCTTCTAGGGCCTCAATAGTGGTAGTCGCTGGATTAACATTCGGCATTTCCATATAGCTAGTAATACCACCCGCTACTGCAGCTCGTGATTCACTGTATATATTGCCTTTATGAGTTAAACCTGGTTCACGAAAATGGACTTGATCATCAATCATCCCCGGAAGTAAATAACAGCCTTGTGCCTCAATAATGTGATCATCGTTAGTGGCGTTTATCGTACTGGCAACTTTATCAATACGGTTGTCAACAATCCTAACATCCCCTATAAATTCTTTACCTTCATTAACAATAGTGGCTTGCTTGATCAGTGTACTTGGCATATTAAATTTTCTCAGCTAGTGAAACATTTTGCGTAGTATCAGGCCTAGTTTGTGATGCGTTTTCTGCAAGACAGCTGTTACAAATGCAATTAAGTTCAATTTGTGGCGAGCACAGTTGATAACCATATTCCTGTGCCCTGTGATGTATATCATTGAGATTACTACTGGGTTGCGCTGTTAATTCATCAACGCGTAAGCACTGCTGACAAATTAAAAAATGTGGTAATTGGTGAGAAATATCACTTCCAATGTGAGCACATGCAATATATTTATTGGCGGTATTTAAACGATGAGCTAAGTGCATCTCGTTTAAAAAATCCAGTGAACGGTAAGCCGTCATCGGTGTAAGGGTTTTATCAAAATGCATCGTAAATAACTCAATCAATTCATACGCTGAGAGGGCTTTCTCTGCCGCTAATAGTAGGGTTAATACCTGTCGACGTATTTGTGTTAACTGCCGACCTTCTTGCTTACACACTTGCTCAGCTAGCTTTACCGTATGTTGAATCTTGTCATCAGCACTCACTTAAAAATAATCTCTTTATTAAGGGGGGTTAGCAAGGCAGAGGCTTGCTGGTTGGGTGTTATCCACATAGCCCTTATTTGTTTTAACCCGTGATAGTGATCGAATAACTGCACCGTAGCTAGCTTGATGTGCTCTGTATTGTCGCAACGGTAGGTATAATTGATGTTAATTTCAGCGTGATCTGACTGGTGAGAGTCATGAGTGCCGTGTTGATGATGTTCATCATGTGTGTGATGTTTATGATCCTGCACACTGCTTAAAAGCTCACCAGTATCAACATTTTGGCTAATCATTTGACAGTGTTTATTATTAAAATTAAAGACACTATCTGGCTGTGCGATATGTTCTTGTAAAGCAATAACTTGGGCAATCTCTTGTTCGCTTTGCGCTTGATGTTCAAAACCTAACAAGCTTTCAGCAGGCGCGTTAAAATTCACTTCTATGGTGTGTTGGTCTATGGCAACTGTAAGTTCAGCTTGGCCATGAACATGGGCCTTGTGCGTTGCTGAAAAAGCCAGCGTTGTGATTAAACTTAACAAGCCTACAAATACCAACAACGCATTGGTTAATAAGGATTTAGTAGTTACCATCTGCGTTAATCCATAAAATCTAAGGTAAGAACCAAGCGCTTATTATTATCTTCAATACTGGGCGAGCGGTGCACTAAACCCCCTTGTTCATTATTAAACCACCCTTCCCCTTTTAACAAAGCAACATCACCAATATCTAATCGTTGAATCACTTGTTCATTGCTAAATATACCTGATACCTCATCAGGCATACCTTGACTACCCGCGCCCAATTTTGAACGATCAACATCAGCATGATGTAACCATTCGGTTGTAGTACCTGATAACGTAGTAATTAAACGACAAGGTACCTTATCCACATGAAACTTTGGACACATTGCTTTATCGACAGTAATTAAGCGCAGACCAACACGTTTCAATTCAAACAAACAACAAAACATATCAACCAACAAAGCAATATGTTCGCATAGCGCTTTTTTATCTGTCAGCACATTGCCACTTTCTCTTAATTTCTTGGCTATATCGTTGGGCTCGGTGGTCATAACAATTCGTAGCCTATCTGCAGAGTTCATCAGCTGCTCAATGTTGGCTTGTATGTCGGCAGATAGTGAACATTTCCAAACAGCTAAGTTGATAGACTCTTGATAAATATCACTCAATACAGTCGCATGGTTAGCAATTGCCGCATGTCGTGATACGTTTTTTTCAAATTCGACTGAAGAAGTTTTTACAGCGCTTTGCATTTTATTCCTTGTATGTGGACAACGGGGTTATAACAAAAAAACGTCATTTGTTATGTTATAACATAACAAATGACGTTGTGAAATATCTATTAACAATAATATGCCGCACTAACCACTTCTTTAACTCACCTTGTATGCACTCATTGAGTAATTAAACAACAATTTGGGTTTGTTTAATGTGACATAAAATTTTGTAAAACCATGTTTTTATTAACAAAAAAACAGTGTACTAAATATAAGCAAGTGATAATATGTAATAAAACAGCATTTATAAAGAGGGAACTTATGAACTTAAATCAAGTAACATTAACTGTATCAGACATGCTGGTGAGTAATGATTTTTATAAGAAATTAGGCTTTACGCAAATTGTTGATACACCTCACTATGCACGGTTCGCCTGCCCAAACGAGGGGGCAAGCTTTTCACTCGCATTAGCGCCAGAAAATTCAGGCCAGCAAGCTACTAACAGTTCTGGCACGACGATTTATTTTGAAGAAGAAGACTTAGATACTTGGGTCAAACTTATTCAATCACGTGGTATTGAGTTTGACCAACTTCCCGAAGAACAGCGTTATTTGTGGCGTGAGGCAATATTAACAGATCCTAGTGGTAACAAAATAAAACTGTATTGGGCCGGTGAGAACCGTTTAAACCCACCTTGGCGCTGCCAGCAACGCTATGAAGGTGAAACCCTTTAATAGAATACCTATCAGTGACTAACCTAGTTACTAACCTAGTTACTAACGAAGCTAAGTTCACACCGCCAACTTTACAGTATTGGCTAATCTGGCTTAAACTTAACATAGTAAATTCCTTTATATTAAGTTAATTAGGCCTTCCTATGCGTAAACTTCAATGGCTTTTTGTAGTAATTGTCTTATCGGGTTGTGCGACTTTTGGAGTTATCGAATTTGATAAGCGTTATGGCCCTAGTAAGGTTGAAAACAGACTCAAACAACCTATTGCAACATCTGTACAAAGCTCTCATTTTACCAATAACATACAACCCATTATTGAAAACCGCTGTGTTGTCTGCCATGGCTGCTATGACGCACCTTGCCAACTTAAAATGGAGAGTCCCGTTGGCATTGAACGTGGCGCAAATAAGGTCAAAGTTTACAATGGTGAACGCTTACTTACTGCAAACATCACTGAAAACATAAACTCATACACAAACCTTAACGTTGAAAACTTGCAAGCAATGCGTCAACAAGGTTTTTTCCCGGTACTGAATGAGCGTCAACAAACCCCAGAAGCCAATGCACAAGGTAGCTTGCTTTATCAAATGCTTGCCTTGAAAAAAGCACACCCTTTACCTAAAGATGCCTTACTTGATAAAAGCTTTGATGTCAGTTTAGATCGTAATCAACAATGCCCTACCATAGAGGAGTTTGATCACTACCAGCAGAAATATCCACTCGCGGGTATGCCCTATGGTTTACCTGGCTTGTCTGATAACGAACATGATTTACTGAGCAACTGGTTAGTTCAAGGCGCTATTATGCCAACACCTGCAACCGCTAATGAATCAGAACAAGCCATAATCGACCGTTGGGAAAAACGCTTAAACGACAACGCGCTCAAATCACAGCTTATTGCTCGTTATTTATACGAACATTTATATTTGGCAAACTTGTACTTTGATACTGCACAAACGAGCTACTTTACCTTAGTTAGATCAAGTACACCCAGTGGCCAACCAGTAAAAGTAATTTCGACGCGACGTCCTTTTGATTCCCCGTATAATAATAACCAAGCCACTGACATCCCCAAAAAACCAAGTTTTTATTATCGATTAATTAAAAATAATGATGCCATAACAGCCAAGCGGCATATGCCCTACCCGTTTGGTGAAGCTAAATATAAACGGTTAACCCAATTGTTTTACGAGGCCGATTTCACCGTTGATGTGTTACCTGATTACCAACTTGCTAATGCAGCGAACCCCTTTAAAACCTTTCAAGCGATACCCAATAAATCTCGCTATCAGTTTTTATTGGACCAAGCACAATTTTCAATTATGAATTTTATGAAGGGGCCAGTCTGTAGGGGGCAAGTGGCACTCAATGTTATTGATGATAATTTTTGGGTGTTTTTTCTAAGCCCTGATAATTTTGATCAATTTCCAACCGATAACTTTATAGAAGCAAGTGCTGATTTATTGGAAATGCCAGCCTCAACCAGCGATAAAACATTATCATTGTTGTATTGGCGAAAATATGCCAAACAACAACAAACCTATGTTCAAAATAAGTTAGCCTACTTGCACGATCTTGGCTTACAAACTAACGAATTAAACCTTGATTTAATTTGGTCTGGTGAAGGTAACCCTAATGCCACGTTAACCATATTTCGTCATTTTGATAGTGCCAGTGTTACCCAAGGTTTTGTTGGCCCAACCCCAAAAACAGCTTGGTTGATCAGTTACCCGATACTTGAGCGCATACATTATTTATTAGTCGCGGGTTTTGATGTGTACGGGAACCTTGAACATCAACTTACAACCCGTTTATACATGGATTTTTTGCGTATGGAAGCCGAAAGTAACTTTATTAGTTTACTGCCCAAAGCCAAACGTAAAGCAATTCATGAATATTGGTATCGCGGTACCAGTGACGACATCAAAAATTATATATTTTCAGAGGACTTTTATCAGTTACCCGAATCTGGTGTGAGTTATACAACGGATACGCCCAAACTCGAGTTACTGAACAAAGTGGCACAATACACCAATAACAGCACAGTGAATCAATTTAACTTAACGGCGGCCAATAGTGATCAGGTTGATCAACAAGTAGCGAAACTAAGTAACATTCCAGCACAGTATATTAATATATTGCCGCAAGTGAGTTTTATCATGGTAACTGATAACAACGACAACAGGGTATACAGTTTATTGGGTAATGCCGCACACAGTAATGTTGCACATTTATTTTCTGAAGATGACAGACGACTTCCCGCTGAAGACAGCGTTACTGTATTGCGAGGTATTGTTGGCTCTTACCCCAAAGCATTCTTTAAAGTTGAACGACATAACCTAGAAGATTTTGTTACGAAACTCACGGCAATTACCTCTGAACAAGACTATCGTCAACTAAAAGACCGTTATGCGATTCGTCGCACCAACCAAGACTTTTGGCAATTTGCCGATAAATTGCATGCTTGGTATTTTAAGCATCAACCCGAGTCGGCTGGATTGCTTGATTTTAATCGCCTTGAAAATCGATAAATAAACAAATTCACACCCATGACTGATTACCTTGCACATGCTGTAAATGAATACTGACGTTTAAACACAACGCAATTATTCTGGAATTCAATGTACCGGAAATAACTCTGCTAAACTGACCGGCACCAAAATTAGTACAACTAAAATTTATCAGTAAATTAGCCTGGTAAATCAAATAGCATGTTAATTCAGCGGGGAATACAATGACTAAAACATCTCTTTTTATCACCAGCCTCATAGCCAGTGCTCTAATCACTGGCTGTAGTGGCAATTACACAGACGATACTGCAAAAACTATGGCTTCAGCTAACGCTTCACAAAAAATTAGTTACCCGGTTACCAAAAAAGACAACGTAGTAGACACCTACTTTGGCCACAGTGTTGCAGACCCTTACCGCTGGTTAGAAGATGACCGCAGCGAAGAAACTGGCGCTTGGGTTAAAGCAGAAAATAAAGTTACCTTTGATTATTTAGCACAAATACCCTATCGCGAGCAGTTAAAATCTCGCCTAGCTGAATTATGGAACTATGAAAAAGTTGGCGCACCTTTTACTGAAGGGGATTACACTTACTTTTATAAAAATAATGGCCTACAAAATCAAAACGTGATTTATCGCCAACAAGGTGATGAACAAGCCGAAATATTTTTAGACCCTAATACCTTCAGCAAAGAGGGCACCACCTCAATGGGTCAATTAAGCTTTTCAAAAGACGGCTCCATCGCTGCCTATTCTATTTCAGAAGGTGGAAGTGACTGGCGAAAAATTATTATCATTGATGTAAAAAGTAAAAAAGTACTGGAAGAGCCGCTTGTTGACGTGAAATTTTCAGGCATTTCTTGGTTTAAAAATGAAGGGTTTTATTATTCCAGTTACGACAAACCTAAGGGCAGTGAACTTTCTGCTAAAACCGACCAACACAAGCTGTATTATCATCAGTTAGGGCAAGCCCAGCAAGATGATATAGTGGTTTTTGGTGATACCCCAGAACAGAAACGCCGTTATGTATTTGGTGAAGTGACCACAGACAATCGGTTTTTATTAATTTCAGGTGCGGTGTCAACGTCGGGTAATGATCTTTACTTAAAAGATTTGAGCAAAAAAGACAGCCCATTAATTACCATTACCGATAATTTTGACGCTGACACGTCACTGATTGACAACGACGGTGACCAGTTATTTTTAGTCACTAACCTCAACGCACCTAACAAAAAAATTGTAACCGTTAATGCTAACGCCCCTGAAGCTAACAATTGGACTGATTTTATTGCTGAAACAGATCATGTGTTAAGTGCATCTATTGGCGGTGGTTTCTTCTTTACTGAGTATATGGTTGACGCTATATCTAAAGTTTACCAGTATGATTATAAGGGCAATAAAGTACGTGAAATTGCCTTACCTGGTGTCGGTAGTTCTTCAGCATTGGAAGGTAAGAAAGACGCTAATACCTTGTATTATTCATTTAGTAACTACAAAACGCCAAGCACTATTTACGGTTACAACGTAAAAGATGGCAGCAGTGCAATATATCAGGCATCTGGCGCCAAGTTTGACAGCAGTGCTTATGAGTCGAAACAAGTATTTTACACCTCAAAAGATGGTACTAAAGTACCCATGATTATCACCCATAAAAAAGGCCTGGCCTTAAACGGTAAAAACCCAACGCTTTTATACGGTTACGGTGGCTTTAATATCAGCCTAACACCGTCATTTAGCGTGTCACGAGCGGTATGGTTAGAGCAAGGCGGTATTTATGCTGTTGCTAATTTACGTGGCGGTGGTGAATACGGTAAAGAATGGCATAAAGCAGGTACACAATTAAGTAAACAAAATGTTTTTGATGACTTCATTGCCGCTGGAGAATACTTAATTAGCGAAGAGTACACAAGCAGTGATTACCTAGCAATACAAGGTGGCTCTAATGGCGGTTTATTAGTAGGTGCAGTGATGACACAACGCCCAGATCTAGTGAAAGTTGCCCTACCTGCCGTAGGAGTATTAGACATGTTGCGATACCATACCTTTACAGCCGGCGCGGGTTGGGCTTACGACTATGGTACCGCTGAACAAAGCGAAGAAATGTTTAATTATTTACGCGCTTATTCACCAGTACATAATGTCAAAGCAGGAGTTAGTTACCCAGCAACCATGGTAACCACAGGCGATCACGATGACCGTGTTGTGCCTGCGCATTCCTTTAAATTTGCTGCCGAGCTACAAGCCAAACAAGCAGGAAAGGCGCCTACATTAATTCGTATTGAAACCGACGCTGGCCATGGCGCCGGTACCCCAGTATCGAAAAGTATTGATATGTACGCCGATATTTTTGCCTTTACACTGTTTAATATGGGGTTCACTGTACTAGAAAATTAATATTTTTCGAAAGCAATGTTAATAATAATACCGCCCAAAACACATGCAAGCCTGCGCTAGCATGTGTTTTTTATTTATAATGACTCAGTTTACGAATAGACCCAATTTGCAATATCTTATTCATTTTAGGTAAAGGCTTAAAATCCTTAAAACCATCTCTGAAAACCAATTAAAACATTGATTTATAGTGATTTTGTAAATTATAGGTATACATAACATACGAGAATATTGTGACGGGTCATTTATATTGTAATTACCTGTTGATTCATTAATAATAACTTTTTATTTCACCATCCAATGTTATTTATACTCCTGAAGTTATATATTTATTAAGGTTTATCATGGTTTTATCATCTGATGCTAAAGGTTTCACTTTAATTGAATTGATTATTGTGATTGTTATTCTTGGCATTTTAGCTGTAACGGCATCCTCTAAATTTATCGATTTAACACGCGATGCTAAAATAGCTACGTTAAATTCAATTAAAGGTACGATGGAATCAACTATTAATATGGTAAAAGCAAAAGCAAGAATAAAAGGCCTTAAGCCGGTGTCAACTAATCCAGGTGGTGGTAATGCGCAATCAGGCTTCATTGTCGATTTTGGCTTTGGCTCAGCCGAAGTAGACTTTTCGAATTTATGCCCTGAAAGCAGTGCGGAACTTGGAACACAACTTGATATGAAAGATTTTTTGGAGCTTGATTCTCAAGATTTTGAACCAACGGCGACAACTAATCAATATACATTTATAGGTTACGATATCCCTAATAGAACCTCTCCTGTAACCGATCAAGGTTGCTATATTATTTACGATTCATTTGGATCACCCGACTGCACAGTAACTGTTGTCGCAGACGATTGCTAGTCAGTTTGTATAGAGTGTCAATATGCACCTCCACTTTCAACATGTTAATATCGCCAATAATAGTCATTGCTACAATTATTGCCGATGGCAGCTGTCCCACGACAGCCGACATTTCACTATTTAGTGTTATTATTTACTTGCTTGCATTGAACGCATTCGCCTGAAAATTTTTGCCATATATTTACTAATGAAAATTAATGGCGTATTACTGAGAAGTCTCAGTAATAAACAGAAAACATTCTATTTTACCCCTAATTATCTGATATTACATACAATAATCATAAATCTTTTATTGGATATTACTGAGAAGTCTCAGTAATATCCATGTTCTAACATAAATACAAAATTTGTATTTCCTAAAGCTATGAAATTATGTGATATTAATGCCAATTAAATAATATTTATGGGGCGGACATTACTGAGAAGTCTCCATAATAAGCTGTTATAAGGCTCAAAGGATTCGGTGCTGATGAAATTTTGGATTATTCTTTTAGTGACTTTATTGCTTGGTACTAATGCATTCTGGATATTATCCATAATCGATGACGCTGTGACGTGTTCATATTCAGACGCGAGTTTTGATACGACATTAAAAATGTATAACCAAACAATCGTATTAGCTAACCTAGACCTGAAAGGAAAAACTGCTGAACAAGCAATTTCACTTATTGGAAAAGATGTTTATGGTTTATCCCCATTTATTAAAGATGGATGTGTAAATGTCGGGCAAGTATGTGTCCAGCTCAATAAGGATAATGTTGTTATTGGGTTTGGTGATACAGCCTTATAACAAGTCGCTCAAAATGGACGCAAAACAGTTGGCTTGCGCTCATTCTTCGCTAATTTTAGCCAACAATTTTGCGCCCGTTAGCGAGGCGTTATGTTTAAAAGGAGTTAACTTATGTTCTGGCAAATATCATTCTGGCTGCTAGTCGTGTTACTTATTGTTCCATTCCCATTTAAAGTCTATGAGTATATTACAAGAAAAGATACAAGCTCTTTTTGGGTAAAAATTGAAGAAATGTCAAACTCTGTTTTTCTATCAATAGGCTTAATTGCCTTTTATGGATTTATAAATGACATCAGCTATTTCACGCCAACCTTTTGGAGTATTTGGCTCGTTATAGCTGTCATATGGTCGACAATTGGTCTTTATTGGTCACCAAAAGTCAAATACGCTGTTGAAGTTATGGGTAAAGCTAAAGCTACTGGTCTTATGGCATTTAGTACGTTAATTTATTTACCAATGTTTACAGCTGTATATCAATACGCAGTTTAAACATAACAAGCGCATTAAGCATGGGACTGCTAACAGTTTGCTCGGTTCCGCTCCGCTTCACATTTTAGCAAACTACTATCAGCCCCTTATGCGGGCGTTAGGCATACAATGAAATATTGGAATAAATTTCTCGTTTGTTTAAGTTTCTCGACTCTTTGTCACGCAAAGGCACCTGTTGAGATAACTAATACTATTTTGCATTCAGATAATCCTATACAAATGGCTGCTCAGACTTTTCATAAAGCTGAACCTCTCTCAGAGCTTTCCGCATACATAACAAAGCATGGAAAAATAACTGAGGGTAATTGTTTTCTTAATCACGACTCTAAACTTTTCGATACCGTTACTTGTCAGATAAAGCAATCACAACTTGTAAATGGTTCAGTCTGGGAGTTTTATTACTTCCTAGATAATGGCAAGTGGATAGGAACAAACCTTATGTATATTCAAAAGTTGCCTCAAAATACTTGCTTATCTAACTTGCAAGTAAATAAAGGTATTGGTTTAGGTCTTAAATTCACTGAAAGTCAGTGTTAACGTATGCCTAACAAGCAACTAAAGCGGGACAAATAAAGCTTGGCTTTTGTCACTGCGTTCCAAATTATAGCCAAGCATTAACTTGCCCCTTAGTTGGGCGTTAGCGTTCTCTGGAGATATGAACTATGGTTCGAGTTTTATTATTATCATCACTTTTTCTTTTAGGTTGTTCATCAACCCCATCTAAAATTCAATTATTAGGGGACGTTTCACTAGAAGACACTAATAATTCAGTTCTCACTTCTGAATGTGACTCCGCGTGTAATAAACTATTAAAAAGTCAGTTTACTTTTTTTACACCTGTTTTAAATCCGGGTGTAGGTAGTGCGATATTGAATGAGATAGATGGAAAACCTGGGGGAACTACAACAAGTTGTTTGGATTGCAGGTACACTGCGCGCAATATTTACAATGAGAGCGGTAATTATGGTTTTGATATACGCTTAGGTTCTGGAAATCACAGCCTAACGGTTTCCAAAGATGACTATCGCTCATCATTCGAAGAAAAAATTCCAGTTGCGCTAATTGCTAAACCAGGTCATAGGTATTTTATCGGGAATATATCTAAATCTGTGAATAGCCCTGAATGGAGTCCAGTGATTGTTGATACAACTGATATGAAGGTTATCTACCCAACTAGTGCTCCTTGGTAACACGCTAACAAGCGCATTAAGTGAAGGGACTGCTAAAGTTTGGCTCGGTTTCGCTTCGCTACACAATTTTAGCCAAACATTATCAACCCCTTATGCGGGCGTTAGCACTACAAGGAGGTATCTCATCATTCTGCAATCTAT
>JBELHN010000007.1:121264-122451 GCA_042091395.1 Colwellia sp. | reverse complement strand
TTCACTTCCGATTGTTCCGGAAACAACGAGGCAAATTGTGTTTGGCTCGTACTAAAAATTACATTAAATTTATCTATGGGTGCCAACCAATTCCGTTCAGACTTTACTAACAATTTGTCTGCTTGCTTTTCTTTAGCAACCAAGCGGGTAAAGCTCACCTTGCAACGATTATTGTCACAAACCAAGTTGGTGGAAATAATATCTGAGGCACCCACAGCTTGTTTTAACTTGGCTACATCATCTGGGTAGTCTTTTAGCACAGCATTAACTTCTCGCTGCGAAATTAAATACATGTTTTGGGTATTAATAACCGCTTGTCGCAAGGCATCCTCTACAGCCGACACGACCAATTCTTGTTGCATTGGCACCATAAGCGGGCTATCGGTTACATTCGGTTTTAGTATCACCACTTGTTTGTTTTTTACGCTAGTGACATTAAAAGTCCCTAGGATATAAAACACACTAAAACTGAGCATCACAATAGCAGCAACAATTGCGTAAGTTTTCTGGTACCAGGGCGTCGTGAGTTTATTCATGGGCTCAACTACTTGCGTAGTTGCATACTGGCTGGTGGCTTGAAAAGCTTGCGTAGTTGCAGTCGCCGATGAGGGTAACTCTGTGCTTGACGGTAAAGCGCTGTTTGAGGTTAATGGCTGTTGCCCTAAAGCCACGGTTTCTTGCTCGCTTATTTCGGCACGCATCAATGCATTTTTTATATGTTGTAAGCGATTTTCTATGGCACTGGCCGTTAGGCTTCTTTGCTCAACATCTGTTATCAACATCTCCATTAACAAATCAGTCAATGCTACTGGAGCATTTAACATCAAGTTTTTGGCATGCTCAGGAGACACTTGGCAAATACGTTCACCAATATCAGTCACCGACCCCCTACCAAAGGGGTGACTGCCTACCATTAATTGGTAAGCTACAATCCCTAATGAAAAAATGTCACTGCGATAGTCTAAGGTTTTCCCCTGTATTTGCTCGGGCGACATATATAATAAGCTACCGTAAACCTGAGTATCTGTGGTGTCTGACGCTTGTGCAAGCATGTTGGCATCAACGGCATTAGCATCATTGGTTGCTAATAGTGCAATGCCAAAGTCAGTAATTTTAAGTAAACCTTGCTCGTCAACCAAAATATTAGTGGGCTTAAGATCACAGTGAATAACGTTATTTTTATGGGC
>JBELHN010000007.1:118904-121164 GCA_042091395.1 Colwellia sp. | reverse complement strand
CTTCGGCTTGATAAGTTAATTCTTTTATCGCGACTTGTCGTTGTAATTGGTTATCTGTAGCCAGGTAAACTTTACCCATACCACCTTCACCTAATAAGCTTTCACGAGTGTAATGTTCTTTATTATCCATGAAGTGCCGTTAATGATGCTTTATTATGCGTGCGATTTACAATGAGCTCCTTGCCTTTATAAATTCGGTAATACTTACCTGAAAAACGAATTTTCTTGCCTTTACGTTCAATTAACTCATCACCATCACAAGCCCCCTTGAGCAATTCTCTAAACTGCTGCTTGGCTCGACAAACATGAGTATTAAACAAGGTTATTTCATAGCCCAATTCTTTCACCAGTATTTCTGGCAAACGCCATCCTTGTTCGTCTTCATCAATACCCAAGCGTGCATCTTCATCACGATGCCTAGCTAAGCTTAACGTTAAATAATGGTGCACCTTGCTATTTAAATTAATTGTTTCCTCATCTGTAGACAAGGTTAATTGGGTGGTTTCTTCATCTAAACTTAAGTTAAAAGTAAACATTAACTGTTCAACAGTGAGTTTAGCTTTACTCATTAACACGGTGTTGTCACTTAACGAAATAAGCTTTAACTGCCACTTTTGATCCGCAAAAAACAATAAATCAGAGTTTTCAACCGGGTAAGCACTGCCGTCAGTATCAACTAGAAACTCTTTATACCATTGATCTTTGCTAGGTACGTAAAACAAGGCAATTTCAGGGTTTTCATCATTAGGTAATAAATTTCCTTCACTGAGTATGATGGGCGAAATAGATGAGTCATCATGAGCAGTATCAACAGGAAACAGCATATTTTGCGGAGGCGTTAACTCTTCAATTTGAAAGCCGTGGCTACTACCTGAAGCAAAAAAGATTTTATCGCCTATTTTCAAACTATGGGCTTTGTCTTTTATCAGTTTTTGGTTATTTACCCAGGTGCCATTGTTACTGATATCGCGGATAACCCACTGGTCATTACTCCATTCAACTACCGCATGAATACGAGAGACTTCTTGAGCATTAATAACGGTATCAACGTTGGTTGGCGAACGACCAAAGCAATGACATGCATTTAAATAGCTTAATGCTTGTTTGTTATCGTTAAGATTTGATATAGCAGCCATATTATTAATGATACGTGAGTGATTACCAGGGTGCAAAATTGCATATGTAAATTGATTGTATATAAATAAAAGTAACTCTTCTAGTCAATATCACAACTTCTATTGGTCATTAACGCGGTTCATGTAAAGTAAAAATTTCACTTTGTTATTTTTTGCACGGATGGTGTAACGATAAAAAGCTCGGCTATTAACACAGTGAGTTGACACAATTAATTAACACAAGTAAAAGACACAATTTTATCTTGCCTGGTTAATTACTATTGTGTTTTTAAGCACAGAGCAATATTGCGCAGAGCCATAATAAAAATTAAATAAATACCTAAACCGGTAAATGGTTAACATACTTAATTAAGCAATAGCAAATGCTATTGTAAATTCAAACACTTGCTTGAACATAACCGCCCCATTTCTTTATTCCACTAAACTAAACAAAATAGCCAGCAACCGCAATATTTTTTAACAGTTATCTGATATAATATTCGCATCTAAGTAGTAACCTTGTACGAATTATTATGGCCAAAAAATTACTGACCATTAGAGAAAAAACAATCTTTGACGGTTTCTTAACCAAATACGTTTTAAAGTTTCTTTTCTCACTATGGTTTATGCTTGCTGGTTGGAAGCTTTGCAAAAACGCACCTGAGGGGGCTGGCGTTGCAATAGCTGCACCGCATACATCGAATTGGGATTTCTTCTACGCCCTTGGCGCTGCAATTTTACAGGATGTAAAAATTTACTTTTCTGTGAAAGATAGTCTTTGCCGTGTTCCCTTATTCGGTCGCTTTATGATGTATTTAGGCGCTATCCCCATTGATCGCTCTGCCACAGGCAATGGACAAGTTGATTTAATCAAACAGTTTATTAACAGCCAGAAACTTAAACGCGTTTTTTTCTTATTTACACCTGAAGGAACACGCGGTGCTGTACCCAAGTGGAAATCAGGGTTTTATCATGTCGCTGAAGGTTGTAACCTGCCAATTTTTTTGGCTAAAGTTGATTATTTAAGTAAACAAGCTGGCGTTTTCCATACCTTCACCCTAACAGGTAATAAGGAAACAGATATCAAAGCCATGCAAGCCTCTTATGAAACTGTTCAAGGTAAGTTTCCTCTTGATCAATTTCCC
>JBELHN010000007.1:0-118804 GCA_042091395.1 Colwellia sp. | reverse complement strand
TATTGCAGCTATAACACTTTTATTTCCAGACTCATATTTATAAAAATTGGTCATCACTTGGTAAATGGTATTTTATTAATTTAGCTTATGACTGATAAACCATTGATTTACGCCTAGCCTGACTATTTGCCTCGCTACCTAGCCAATTACCTCACTACTCACCCTTAACGACTCAACTTTAACTACTCCCCCTTAATTGCTCAGCTAAGAACTAAGTTAAATGGCCACTAAAAAATACTTAACTCATTATTATGTTTTCAAAATTATGTTTTCAAAATTATGTTTTCAAAAGTTAATCTCTCAAGGCGACAAATACTGCACTGGTTAAGGCCGGCACAGTAAAGCCATTCGCATGAACACGGCTTTGTTTGGTTATAAAATCAGCACCTTGTTGTTGTATAGGGTGAAGTGTAAAGTCATTAGTTAATAACGCATCAGAGCTGAAGGTTTGCGCTTTACTGCTGGTATTAAAAATTACCACCATACTTCGATACTGGTTATCAACTAGCTGACCTTGGGTATCATCAATTTTCATCACCAATAACCCCGATTGATGAGCAGAATTGTTATCACTGGTTAAGTGTTTTGAATTTAAAAAACTGACTTTTTTAATGATACTGTCTTGGTCTGTTAACCTGAATAAAGGACTACTCATTCGTACAGCGAGTAAGTCAATAAACGCGTCATTACTCTGCTGGATATGTTTTGCTTCAACATGATCACGACCTTGATGGCCAGCTAACACTGTTTCGATTAACGGCCAATTGTTTTGGTCTTTGTCTGCAGGGGGTAAGCCAACATTATAAAAATTACTTTGCTTGCTAAAATCAACCCGATTGAACCAATCGCCGTAATCATAACTGTCTCTTAAAAAAGATTTTGAGCGCATAAATTCTGAGCCCATGTGAATAAACGGAATACCCTGAGCGAACAAAGCAAACGACAAACTTTGCACGTGCATTCTCACCCTTTGTTCGGTGCTAACTGAGTAAGCAAGACGATATTGACTATTATCCCACAAGGTTTGGTTGTCATGTTTTGAGACATAATTAATGGTATCAGCAGGATCAAGCGCATAACCTGTGGGCTGATCGCCGTAAGGTATATCTTTACCAAGCACTTGTTTATTATCAAGGGTACGCAACGGAAAGTTAATTAAATTACCGGCTAAACCAACACGCAGTTGATCCATGCGCAAATTATAGTCAGTAACCATTGCTTGCTTATCAAGCTGCTTATCATTAGCAAAGGTCAATAAACCATTACCTATACCTTGTGAATCTCTAGTATTGTTACCACCGCCTCGAACGGCATCACGAAGTCTATCGGTAAAAGTACCAATTTCACTGCCCCCTAATTCTAACTGACTCGCTTGTACAAATTGGCGATTACTGGCAACTTCACCAAAATTCCAACCTTCACCATAAAAATAGGTATCACTGTCAACAAGGCGAACGGCTTCTCGACTCGCTAACATGAGATCTCTGGGTTGATGCCCCATAAGGTCAAAACGAAAGCCATCAATCTTATAATCTCTTGCCCAGACCACCAAAGAATCAGTCATCAACTTGCCCATCATGACCCGTTCAGTAGCGGTGTTATCACAGCAGGTTGATTGCTCTACTTTGCCGCTAATAGGGTCTAATCGGTGATAATATTGTGGCACAATTTTATCTAACACCGACTTTTCCGCTAGGCCGGCTGCATAGGTATGATTGTAAACCACATCCATTATCACTCTAAAGCCGAGGTTATGAAGGCTTTGCACCATTTCTCTAAATTCAACGATACGTGCTATGCCTTGTGCATCAACAGCATAACTGCCCTCTGGTACAGTATAGTGAAAAGGATCATAGCCCCAGTTATAATCATCTAACTGACGAATATCACTGACTAAAGCCTGCGCTGATTGACCGGTAACATCATAACTTTGTAACATTGATTTTATTGTTTGTTGGCCATCGAACGCTTGCTGACAAATAGCGGCACTGATAGCAATTTTGCAAAGTTTATCTACACTGTCATCAATAGACAAACGTGCATTGTGGTCTTCATTAACGGTAGCAATATCGTACGTTGGTAACAGGTGAATATTATTTAAACCTGCTTTTTTAAGGCTTTTAAGGTGTTTGATTGCATCTGAATTTTTTTCACTAAAGGCTTTGTATTTTCCGCGAAATACTGGGTTACTCACACTGCCGTCATTGGCGCTAAAGTCGCGAATATGGGTTTCATAAAAGACATTATCTTCAACGTTATTCACTACTGGGGTTGCTTGCTGAAGCCAACCACTCGGTTGTGTTTTCACATCGTTTAAATCAACAACTTGAGAGTATTGACTATTCACTGATAGGCTTAATGAGTAGGGATCGGTAACCATTAAGGTTTCCACTTGTTGAGAAGCTGGATGATAAACTTCAACTTGGTATTTGTAATAAGCATACCTAGCCGACTCTCCTGCTTGTACAGACCATACACCAGTATGACTATCTTCTTGCATGGCTAATTTGCCATCAGCAATTGCGGTTAAGTTGTCATCAAATAACTGCACAGAAACTTTTCGTGCAGTAGGTGCCCATAATTTAAAACTAACCACTGGCTTGCCAGCTTTATTGCTAATCACGGCGCCTAGGTCTGTCACTTCATCGGCATCACGCTGACCTTGTGTATAAAGTGCATCAATCACAGCCCCGGTTTGTACAAAAGAGACTTGCTTTTCTTGTTGTAATTTATCCACACCAACAACAATTAATTGTTGCTTAAGCCATATTTTGGCATCTTGCTCGGGTAAACCGATTTCATAGGCTTGAAAACCATTAAGATGAGGAAACTTTTCTGCCAGATTTTCAGGAAAATCTGTCTCCTTTAGATTAATGGCATCAAATGATTCACCTATTTTTAGCAAGCGATAAAACAATGTGTCATTTGATTTAGGTAACACCACTATGCGAGGAGTTAACCAATGTGCTGCGCTATTGCTTGCTTTACTCACAAGCTCCAGGGGACTGGCGTCATTTTGATTAACATATTGTTCAGTGTCTTCAACAGAGGGCTTATCGCTACATGCCGTTAAGGTAATCGATACAGAGATTACGGAAAAAATTAGAAGGGAAAGTAAAAGTTTGCTCATAGTAAAAGTCGATTTTTAAATGATATTGCTAACTTACTTGTTTCATCTAAATAAAAGAACCTATTTAATTAGATTACATACGTATTCAACTATACAAATAACAGGCTCTATCTGTAGCAGTTTAATGCCATGAGTTTTAGTCCTCTTACTCGCAGTATTTAGCCATAGTATCTCGGCAATTTATAATATTCACAAATAAAAAGGGCTTATTGATTAGTTCAATAAGCCCTTGGTAACTAGAGGTTCGTACTGTCTTTATTCAGTACACTGTTGAATTATCATGGTACCAACATCGCTGCCTTTACTTGGGTTAGCTTCGTTTAACCTTAATAAGAAACTATAAGTACCTGCGGCAAGTGTTGTCTTATTATTAGTAGTCCCGGCATCTTCATAACTCACTGAATAGCTCACACCTAGCGCTAAATTTGTTTCGTTAATAGCCACACTATCGGCTGCTTGTGCCCAAAGTTGCGTGGACCAACTGCCATCACTTGACGCCAGCTTAAACTGCATTGCACCGTCAAACTCAGCCACCGCTTGATAAGTATTATTGCCCTTATAATGAAGACGATATGCTTCATCAGCTGACCAACCACTGTGATCACCTTTCACGTAAAGCTCACCATCACCAGCAATATCAAATGGGATAGTGTCAGTAGAGTCAACCAATGCACTACAGTTCACGGTAAGAGAAACACTACTAACGGTTAATACCGGCACTTCACCAGAAGCATCAAGGCTCAATGTGAAACTGCCTTCAGCGCCAACATTGATAACGAAATTACCATTGTCGTTAGTGACCTCAACAGAGTTACCACCAATAGTTACATCAGCAAAACCTAAATTTACTTCCGTGCCATCTGCTGAGGTAATAATGAAACTTTGCTCACCCGCAGCTAACACAGTGTCTAATTCATAAATATCATTGCCTGCATAGGTAAAAGTATCTTCAGCCACAAAGCCATCAGCACCATCGTTATTCATTGTGCCACTGATATATATTTCCGTATTACCATAAGGAGCTTGATCCGGAGCATCACGAGTAACGCCAGCGTCTAAACCTGAACCTTGTTCACCCATTTGTGGTTTAACAAATACGGCAGTAGTTAAGGCAGGAACAGTAAATGTGCCTTCATCTGTACCTTGGCTAAAGCTAGCACCTTGCACTCTGGTATCAACTGAGTTTTGCTGCACACTGTGCAACTCAAAACCACTCGCGGTAGCAACCGTGTGCGACTGGTCTTCACTACTGCCATTAATCACGACGACAATAGCATCATTGTTAATATCGAGGTCTGTTAAGCCAGTTCCATCATCAAGACTCATGACAATCAAGCCTTTAGTTTGCTTGGTACCGGTATTATGAAAACCTACACGGTCATAGACGTCTTGCGCCGTTGCTAAACTAAATAATTGACTACTTGAACGAATAGATACAAACTCATTAAATACCTCACCCGCAAAGCTAATATGGCTGGCATTCACTGATGTTTCAGGGTTATTGATAATTGTCCTTATGTCATCAAGTGTTTTGCCGTTCTCAAACTCAACCGGCAAACCAACATTCCAGTTGTTAGTCGTTTTAGTAAAATCAACTAAATTATACCAATCACCATTGTTATAGCTGTTTCTGTCCATCGACTTAGAGCGTATTAAGTCACCACCTATTTGTAAGAATGGAATACCTTGGCTCATAATAGGCATACTAATGGTGATATTTTGTGCACGCACTCTGTCATCAACAGACATATCAGTTGCTAAGCCGTATTGTAATTTGTCCCACAAAGTCGCCCCATCATGTTTAGAGACATAGTTGATAATATCAGCGGGGTCTTTCGCGTATGACGGTTGTGAGAAGTTTTTCCCTGACTCAATTTCACCCGACTTATTTTGCAGTTGGTAATCGGCTAGCGTGCCTGATAAGCCCAAACGCATAATATCTTGGTCATTAAGGCTCGCATCGTCATTAAATAATGATGCACTAAGCATGGTATCACGGGGTCTATCATTAAAAGTACCAATCTCCGTACCTGCCATTTCATATTGTCCGGCTTGCTCATAACCTTCCATAGGGCGAGACCAACCTTCACCGTAGAAATAAGTGTCCGCATCAACCGCTTTTACCGCTGCAAGCGCATTCAAAATAGAGGTTTTTGAGTGACTCCCCATAATATCAAAACGAAAAGCATCAAACTTGTATTCGCTTGCCCACATAACAAGTGAATCAAGCATCAGTTTATCCATCATACGATGCTCAGTCTCAGTATCATGACAACAAGTAGCGTTCATTACGCCACCCGTTGTTAAATCACGACGATAATAATAACCAGGTACCACTAAATCAAGTACCGAATTGTTGTACAAGCCCGACGTATTTGTGTGGTTGTAAACAACATCTAACGAGGTTCTTAATCCCATATCATGCAAGGCTTTGTTCATGCTGCGCATTTCTAAAATACGGCTAACACCGTCAGCATTGGTGGCAAAGTTACCATCAGGGGCATTAAAGTGTTTAGGATCATAGCCAAAGTTATAACCATCAAAGCCTTCAATGGCTTGTGTTAATAATTTAGCATCACTGGTTGTTGGATCGTAACTTTCAAAAACCGATAATATCGTAGCTGAGCCACTTTCTACGCCACATACTGGTGCCTGAGCATTAACAGCACATAACTCATCTACCGTATTGGTTAAATTAATTTGCCCACTAAAGTTTTCATTAACACTAGCAATATCATTCGCAGGTAGAATTTGAAAATGTGTCAAGCCAGCAGCAACCAAAGATTTTAAATGCATAACAGGGGCAGAGTCTTGTTCAGTAAAGGCTAGATATTTACCACGATTAGCTTCTGTTGTACTTTCATCGCGGATACTAAAATCACGTATATTGCCTTCATAAATAATGGCATCTTCAATACCAGCAATTTCAGGTATGGTATGACTATCCCAGTCGGTTGGTTTTAAATCTGCATCAGTAAGGTTAACAAATTGTGAGTACACACCATTTTCAGATAACGATACCGAATAGGGATCAGAGGAGACTAAGGTTTGAAATTTTTGGTTCGTGTAGTGATATATATTCAGTTCATATTGGTAAAAAGCACGATCGTTGCTTAGTGGCGTAGTAAATGACCAAACCCCAGTCGCTTCGTTTAAGGTCATCGCTTCAGTGCTTTGCAACACCTTGCTAGCATTAAAGATTTTTAATGCGACATTTTTTGCGGTAGGTGCCCAAACGTTAGCCGTAATGCCATTATCAGCATAAACTAAACCTAAAGTAGCTTCATCAGCATCAGCGTTGCCAGCGGTATAGAGATCATCTAACACTCGGCCTGTTTGTAGGTATGTCGCGGCTAAAACAGTGTCGTCACCATCATAAGCAATAGCTAACAATTTACCCTTAAGCATAGTTTTAGCTTTAGCCATGTCTGCTTCACTGGCTTCAAACATGTCTAAACCACTATAACGTGGCATACCTAAGGCATCAGCTGTATTTGTCGCTGCGGTAAATTCAATAAAATTATCACCGGCAATTCCAGTTTCACCGTTATACCCCAAGTCGTCGTTGTCAGAACTGTAAACACGTACTTTAGCAACACTGTCGTCTAACTGCCAAAAGACGGTCCCTAAGGTTGTCCAATGCGCAGCCGTATCAGCAATTAGTGCACCTGAGGGAAATAACGTTGGTTCGGTATAAATCGTGTTTATACCATCAAGTAACCAAATCATCCGGTCACTCGATAAATCAGCTTTTTGATCATCATTGTTAGGGGCTTTGTTATCACCCTTGTGCATGATGTAATTAACACAATCAGTGTCAGTAAAATCGGCCTGTAAGTTGACTACCCAATAAGCCCCATAATTTGGATCATCACCCGCTTTAGCTTGAGGTGCTGCCCACTCAACCACTGGTCCATCATAAGCACTACAAGTGTCATCTGCCCATAAATGTAATCCCCAGTCGGTATAGTTACCGTCAGGACGATTATAAAATACTACTAACTCATTTTCACCAGCGCTAACAACAGGCGTAGGTAGAACAGGCGTTGGGTCTGGGTCAGGCTCAGGTTCTGGCGAGTAATCAATAACATCAACGTCAAGATCTCTGTCTGTTGAGGCGTCATTGCTATCAGTAGCCGTTAAGTTAGCAATAATCGACCCTTCAGCAGAGTAGGTTACAGTAGCGGATGTTGTTGCTAGACAATCAGCAATAGCTATGTTGGCTAATTGACCACCAGGATCAAGCTCACAAGAAATGTCATCATTGTCTGCATCGCTTACTTGCCATGTAAAGGTAACTTCTAACGCTGCTTCAGAGCTTTGAGCAGCTGCAAAGGAAGTGATAAATGGTGCATTATTTACAGGTGTTGGCGTAGGTGTGGGTGCTGGCCCTGAATCAGAGCCACCGCCGCATGCAACGAGTCCTAATGACAAGGTCACACATACAGTAAGTTGCTTTAAGCTTGGTGTAAACATGAAAAACATATCCTAATTTTATGGTATGGTCTCATGCTATCGTTTTGCCTAACTATTGAACAGTGCTTACATACGTATTCACTCTCTAATTTGTTATGCTTTTGTAAGCATTTTTTCGACAATTTTTTCTATAGCGCTTTAACTCTTCCATTCATTAACTGTGCTCTAGCTCAGCACTCAAGTACAACTGAACTATTGGCTTAATTTTTGGCTTGATTTTGACTGATTTATGCTTGCTAAAAAGTCGCCATAGGTTACTAACAGCCTTTTATCTTACCTATATCTACTTACTTACTCTGTTATTACTGTGATAAACTGCACACGAATTTAACATTAAGGGATTAATAGTATGTATTTATTGTCATCAACCAATAAAAACTCAAAAACCAATAGAAGCGTTAAAACTTCCGCACTGTGCAAACAATTGTTAGTCAGTTTGCTTTCTCTCCTCGCTTTAGCAATAGCCTTCACCTCATCAGCAACAAACAATAAAACCTCAGCAGTAAACAACAAAACGCCAATATTACCTATCAGTGCCTATGGTCATTTACCTATGGTAAGTAACGTACAACTCTCTCCGGATGGTAACCGCATAGCTATGCTTAAAAACCTAAAGGGTAATCAAGTACTAATGACCTATAACCTAGTGAACGGTGAAAGCCAGGCAATCTTACAATCAGATAACATTAAAATTACCCTCAACTGGTATGTGTGGGGAAATGATGATGTATTACTGATAAGTACTGGCTCATTGAGTAAGGAAGGTACGACTAAATATACCACGACACGTTTGTACAAGTATGATTTGAGTAATGATAAAGAACTAAGCTTACTGGTTAAACCTAAAAAGTCACACAAAGAAAAAGTCACGCAAATTCAAGATAATGTTATTAGTCTAATGCCTGGCGAGCCAGATAAAATATTAATGGCGATCAATTTTGAACATTGGTCGAAGCCATCCTTGTACGAAGTCAATATTCGTA
Source organism: Colwellia sp. (assembly GCA_042091395.1). Classification (GTDB taxonomy): domain Bacteria; phylum Pseudomonadota; class Gammaproteobacteria; order Enterobacterales; family Alteromonadaceae; genus Colwellia. Next base: position 110,215 of record JBELHN010000007.1, on the reverse strand, counting down.
CCAAGCAGCGTAGCCGTGTAAAAAGGTATAAAACCTATATTGATGATTGGTATGCCGATCAACAGGGCAAACCCAGAATAACTTATAAAGTCGATGACACTGAAATCTCATATAAACTGTTTAATACCGCAGGCGAGCTAGAGCGTGATTTGTGGTCTTATGAAGTGTTTGAAAAAAACGTGGTACATATTCTCGGCTTTGATGTAGATCCTAATATATTATTTATACAAGCGCTTCATCAAGGTAAATACGCAGTTTTTAAAGTGGATTTAACGGATAAAGACCTCAGTCGAGAATTAGTCTTTGCTGACGCTAATTATGATGTTAATGGTTCATTGATTTATTCGCCAAAGACCGGTGCTGTGGTAGGCTTAAGTCACGAAGGCGATAATGATAATAAAATTTATTGGGACAAAGAATACCTTGCCTTTAAAAACGCCCTCAATACGGCTTTACCTGATTCTGATAACACCATTATCAGCATGTCGAAAAACCAAAGCAAATACATTTTATATTCCAGCTCAATGCAACGACCGGGTGATTACCTGTTAGGCGATAGGAAAAACAAAAAGTTAGAATTTTTGGCTTCCTTATACCCTGAAATAGACGCCTCAAACTATGCGACTAAACAACTAGTGCAGTATCAAGCGCGCGATGGTTTACACATAGAAGGCTATTTAACAACACCGCTCAACACCCCAAAAAATGCCAAGCTTCCCGCTATAATATTTCCACATGGCGGTCCAATGGCTCGTGATTATGCTGGCTTTGATTATTGGTCTGAGTTATTTGCAAACCGTGGTTACCTGGTTTTTCAACCCAATTTCCGCGGCTCTTCTGGTTATGGCTATGAGTTTGAAATGGCTTCAGTTAAAGGCTGGGGTTTAGCCATGCAAGATGACTTACAAGACGCAACACATTGGTTAATTAAGCAAGGCTTAGTTGATGCCGATAAAGTCTGTATTGCCGGTGCCAGCTATGGCGGTTATGCCGCACTCATGGCAGCCGTTAAACACAGCGATACCTTCAAATGTGCGGCCAGTTTTGCTGGGGTAACGGATCTAGAGCAAATTATTCGCGACGCCAATGCTTTTAGCAATAAAAAGATTGTTCACAAACAAATTGGTACCGATAGTGAGCAACTTGAAGCGACGTCACCCGTTAATTTTGCTAATAAGATCAATGTCCCAATATTGCTAATTCATGGCACCGACGATCAAATTGTGCCAGTAAAACATAGCCAAGTAATGGCCGCCGCTTTAACACAACAAAACAAGCAAGTTAACTACATTGAAATAGCAGAAGCGAATCATCACCTCAGTAATCAAGGCCATCGTATAAAAACCCTTGAGGCAATGGCTGATTTTTTTGCTAAACACCTAAATTAAAGGTTAGCTGCTAGCTAATGCTATTAGCGATTTTGTTGTTGTGCCAGACGCGCTTGAACTTTAGGTAATACATCAACAACCGTTGCATTGTTTGGCGCAATGCGACGAACCGACTCCAACCAAGGTAAGGCTTGTTCGAGCTTACCTTGCTCCAACAAGCTATGACTCAATGCTAATTGATAATTAATATTTTTGTTATCAACAGCAATCGCTCGCATTAAATAACGTCGCGCTTGCCTAAAGGCTTTTTGCTTAATCAGTGCGGTACCCGCTCGGTAATTATGGTTGCCATCAAACGGCATGGCATCAGCTAATAATTTTGCAGATTTAACATAAAGTACTTGGTCATGACGTTTACCATAGCCAAGGTTTTCTTTAGCAATAGTTAACCAATCAATTTGCTTTTTATACGCTGCTAAACCTAAGCGATCACTGGGTGTTTTTGCCACAGGCAGTTGCACTTTTTGCGGCGATTTTGTAAACGGGTAATCTGCCATTAGACCGGCAATTTTCGCTTTACCCCAATACACTTCCGCGTCAAAAACAGGTAAGTCTTGTTGTGCTAACTCAGTCTTAATGTACTCAGGAAAACGCCCGAAAACAGCAGATTGTTGCAATGCTTTATAAAAGCTATCGGCAATAATAAAGTAACCGTCAATGGTTGGGTGTAAATGCTCAAGCATTAAGTCATTACCAATAATAGTGTCTTTAGCAGCATCAACAAGTTGTTGATTAGCATCGACAAAATATGCTGATTTTGACGTTGCTAATTCATTAATAATAGTGTTGATTGCACTGGGTGCACGAAAGCGTAACAGATCGTAATCCCGCGCTTTCGTTAACGCTTGCTTGGCCTGTTCATATTCACCTTCAGCAATAAGTTTTTTCCCCTCTTGGTAAAAAACATTGGCGCTAGTATGTGGTATCTTACTACCCGACTGCGCAGGCTCAGAAGAGAAAGGCGCTTGGTCAGCTAAATTACTGGCAATAGAGCTAATAAATACCGGAATACCTGCCGCTTGATATTTATCGAGCACTAAGCTCATATTGCGTTGAAATTGTTGTAAACCGGCTTGGTAAAGATCTGAGCCGTAGGCAATATTTTTGTGTTTTGCTACCTTGGCCATAAAGGTGCGAGAGGTTTGATTATTCTCCTGCCCTGACGGCTGAGCGAACTGCCAATACAAATTTTGCAACAGTTGAAATATTCTTGAGTCCTTTAACTTCAGGTACAACAAGGTTGCTGTGGGTGAGTTTGCTGCCGTGTAAGCGGAACCGACCCCTAAAATACCTAAATATTCATTATGACCTGCATAAATTAGCACTGCGTCAGGTTGTTGAGCAATAATCTCATCAACAAAGTCTAAAATGGTATAACTGTTTACCGCAGATAAGGCGGTGTTCACCACTTCAACGCTTCTCTCTGGAAAACTTTGTTTTAAACGATAATCAAGCATGCCGGCAATAGACGCACCATAACCAAAAGGGAAGCCTGCTGCTGTTGAGCCACCTTGTACAAAAATGCGCAAGCCGTCCTCAGGTTTGTCTTTTAAAAAGAAGTTGGTCTCAATAGTTACCGAGGGCGGTTTTGCTGCTTCAGGAAAATAACGCTTAATGACATCGGGGCGAGGTAAAAGGTATTGCGGTGCATTAGCTGCCCCACTGTTAGGGTACTCCATAAACAGGGGAATTTCTTGGCCATAATCAATAACTCTCAAGCCTAACTCCAATAAAGCGAAAAAGGCAAAGGGAATGCAAATAGCAATAAACTGAAAAACCCGTGTTTTTTTCATAAATAATTATCTTTAGTTTTATTTAGTTTGTATGAGCAGTCAGTAAGAGACTCGAGCAACAATGCATTTATTACTTATTATTGACCTAGTTACTCTTAACACGATTATCAATAAGTTGCTTGTTAACCTGTTTTATATATTGGGCTATGGCTTTTTTCTGCGGAGAGTTATCGCCCGCCAAAGCGTCAGCTTTTTGTAATAGTGCCAAACTTTTTATGTACTGTCTTAAAAAGAAATAGTCTTTAGCTAAGGCAACCTGGTAAGTAATGTTATCTGTGTTAACCAATAGTGCTTTTTGATGATAATAGCTAGCGAGCTGCCAATCTTTTAACTCTTGATAGAGCTGACCGGCAATATAAGAGGCTTGATGATTATTGATCATGGCTGTGCTTAACGCCGCCGCAATTTTTGCCGCTTCCAAGGTTTCGTTGCGCTCTTGGTAAGCGATTAACAAACCTTTTTGTACCACTAACCAATCTTTGCTTTCAATACGTTTAATTAACGCTTGTTTTTCAAAGGCTCGACTCTCTGGCAAGTCTATGGTTTTATTGCCCTGCATGTTTGGCGCAGTAAAAGGGTAATCATTCATTAATTTCCTGACAGTAAATTCACCGTACAAGGCATCAAGCTTGGTTAATGGAATATCTCGCCGTGCCTGTTGAAGAGAAAAATTAGCGGCAGTCCCTAACAGCTTTTGTTCAACAATGTAATCACTGTAGGCCTCGGCTAATAAAAAATAGCCTTCAATGGTGGGGTGCAAGTGCTCTAGCATCAAGGTATTACCAATAATGCCACCCTCACTGTGCTCAGCAAATAACGCTTGCACATCAACCAAGCCGGTTTGATACTGCTTAGCTAACTGAGTAATTATGTCATTAAACTGGCTAGGGGCACGAAAGCGCAATAAGTCATGATCTTTGGCCAATACAAATGCCTGCTTTGCCTCGCTATAACGAGCTTGTGCTTGCATGTGCAGGCCATATTCAAAATAATGGGCGGCAATACCCTGACTAGGTATTTCAGAATTTGAGGCAAACAGGGGTGGACTGTCTGTTGCTGCTGCAGCCTCTCGACGTTTAGCAAGCCAATCAACTTGACCAACACTAGAAAAAGGCACTTGACCGCTTTCATTACTCACCAGGTTACCTAACACCACAGGTATACCGGCTGCTTGATATTTTGCTAATAGCAGTGACATATTCTCACTAAATTGCTCCACTCCTTGAGCAAATAATTCACTATCCAGGGCAATGTCTTTTTCTGCCGCCACCTGCGACATTAATGATTTGTCAGCACGTTGCGGAACTTGCTCTGCTAGCATTACTTTACTGTAAACACGCTGCAATAATTGATACAAACGCCAGTCTTTTACTGCGAGGTGCAGTAAGGTTGCTAATCTGCCACTTTTACCAGCAATGGCACTGCCAACCCCCATAATACCTAAATACTCGTTATGGCCGGCATATATCAGAACTAGGTCGGGTTGCTGGGCTATAATTTCATCAACAAAATCAAGCAAGGTATAACTGTTTACTGCAGCCATCGCCGTGTTAATAATTTCTATGTTTTTATCTGGGTACAAGCGTTTGAAGCGTTGTTCTAACATGCCCTGTAATGAGGCCCACCGCCCATAAGGAAAGCCTGCTGCTGTAGATCCACCTTGAATAACAATCCGAAAACTATCATTTGGTTTTTGCTTACTAAAATAAACTGTGTCAGGACTAACCTTAGGGGCAAAACGGGGTTCAAGGAAATAGCGATGAATAACATCAGGGTTAGTCTGTAAATATTGTACCGATTTATCCTGACTGACTTTATCAATAAATAGAGGATATGAATGACCAAAATGGCTAACGACTAACACGCCTTCAATTAATAATAATATAATGAATGGCAGCAATAACATAATAAGGGTAAAGCTTATTTTTTTAACCGGTGTATACGTCACTTATCTAGCCACTGTTAGAAGAATTTCAATAAACGACTAGTTACCCTACTGAACACTGGTTTTGTTTGCAACATAAAGGCCATTGAATACGTTTGCAACATATAGCTTTTCCGGTAAAACTGTGGCTATAATCAAAAATGATCTTTTTCTGCCTTTCAGTTCGACTAACAGAAGTGCTCTATGACAATTAAAATATTAGGGATTTCTGCTTTCTACCATGACAGCGCTGCAACACTAATAATAGACGGTAAAATTATTGCTGCTGCGCAAGAAGAGCGATTTTCTCGCATTAAACACGATCCTGCTTTTCCTGCTCAGGCCATTGCCTTTTGTTTGTCACAAGGTGGGTGCTCTTTAACCGATCTCGACAGCGTTATTTTTTATGACAAACCACTGTTAAAATTTGAACGTTTACTTGAAACTTATTTGGCTTATGCGCCTCGCGGTATTCGTTCATTCATTCGAGCTATGCCAATTTGGTTAAAAGAAAAACTGTACTTAAAAAATGTGTTACGGCGAGAATTACGCTCGCATGCAAATTTAGATAAAAAAACACCTTTACCGCAATTATTGTTCAGTGAACATCACTTATCTCACGCAGGCTCAGCATTTTTCCCCAGCCCTTATGAAGAGGCAGCAGTACTTTGCTTAGACGGTGTTGGTGAATGGGCTACCTCATCTGCTTGGCAGGGTGCCAATAATAAATTAACACCACTTTGGGAAATTCAATTTCCCCACTCTTTGGGCTTACTCTATTCGGCTTTTACTTACTATGCTGGCTTTAAGGTGAACTCTGGTGAATATAAATTAATGGGCTTAGCCCCATTTGGTGAACCCAGTTATGTAGCACTCATTAAAAAACATTTAATTGCAGTCAAACAAGACGGCAGCTTTGTGCTTAATATGGATTACTTTGATTTTGCCGTTGGCAGCACCATGACCAACAAAAAATTTCACCAGCTGTTTGGCGCCGAACCCAGAAAAAGTGAATCTGACATAACGCAACGAGAAATGGACTTAGCACGCTCAATTCAAGTGGTAACCGAAGAAATAGTGCTTAATATTGTTAATCATTTGGCCACACTCACCGACAGTAAAAACTTATGTTTAGCTGGCGGTGTGGCACTTAACTGTGTCGCTAACGGTCGGATTTTACGTGAAGGCGCCTTCGACAACATTTGGATTCAACCTGCGGCGGGTGATGCTGGCGGCTCGCTAGGAGCGGCCCTCGTTGCTTGGCATCATTATTACCATGGAAATAAACACCTACCTGAGCAAGCCCAAGCTGAGTTAATAGCGGCTGCAGCCTCGGAAAAATCCTCTATTGCGGCATTACCTAGCGACTTAATGCGAGGAAGCTACTTAGGGCCAAGCTTTAGCTTAGAGCAAATAACTGAGGTACTTGAGCACAGACAACTGCCGCATACTAGACTTTCTGAAACCAGCTTACATCAACAAGTGGCTAAGCTACTTGACGAGGGTAATGTCATTGGCTGGTTTCAAGGTAGCATGGAGTTTGGACCAAGAGCCCTTGGTAATCGTTCAATATTGGGTGATGCCCGTAATCAAGCAATGCAATCGGTGATGAATTTAAAAATAAAATATCGAGAGTCTTTTCGGCCTTTTGCACCCATTGTCCTAGCAGAAGATGTGAGCGATTACTTCCAACATCAAACAAGCAGCCCTTACATGTTAATTGTTGCACACATTAATGAGTCACTTAAATTGCCAGTTTCTGAAACCCTACAAGGCATTGAAAAATTAAAACAAGCCAGGTCAACATTACCGGCTATTACCCATGTTGATAATACCGCTCGTTTGCAAACTGTGCATGAGCAAACCAACCCCAAACTACATCAATTATTAACCACTTTTAAGGAACGCACGGGCAGTAGTGTATTAATTAATACCTCATTTAATGTGCGTGGTGAGCCACCGGTGTGTTCCCCTGACGAAGCCATCAACTGCTTCCTAGCCACTGAAATGGATTACCTGGTGATGGACAATGTCCTTGTTGCCAAATCAGAACAAAGCGCAACCGCTATTGTAGATGCTAAAAACAATCATTTTGAGTTAGACTAATGACTAAATCAGCCGACAACCTCGCCCCAGCATTGGATGCAAAAGCCTTAAAATCGTTTGGTTTAATGATGACCTGGGCATTCCCCTTATTCATTGGCATCATTGCCCCTTGGTTAATTGGTTTACCGCTACAAAGGTGGACTTTATGGGTAAGCTTGTTTTTTGTAAGCTTTGCATTGGTGGCACCCAAACTACTTTATTGGCCTTATAAAGTATGGATGTTGGTCGCCGGTATTATTGGCTTTATTAATACTCGACTGTTATTAGGGGCAACGTTTTACGTGATCATTTTTCCTATTGGCATGTTATTAAAGCTGACTAAAAAATTGCAATTTAAAAAAACTCACCAGCAACCTAGTAATTATGTTGTTCGTAGCGATACAATAACTAAAACACAACTGGAGCAACCCTTCTAATGATTGAATTTATCACTGACTTATGGTCATTTCTTAGGGTACGCAAAAAAATGTGGTTATTGCCTATTATTGTTATCTTAAGTCTATTAGGTGGCTTAGTCGTAGCGTCGCAACAATCAGCTTTAGCAAGTTTTATTTATACCCTGTTTTAAAAGAGCCATTTAAGTAAGTCTCTCTATACTGACTGCAATTACCTGTTATTAACAGGTATTAACTGTTATTAACGGCTATTTAATGAGAACTGGCTAGGTATTCACTAGGTTTTCACTAGTTATTACCCTTCTCTAAAACACCTGCTAACACATGTGCTTAAAACATCTAGTAAAGACATGTGGCACTATGATTTCGTTTATGGTGAATTGCGCTAGTTTAGCTTAATTGCCCTTGCTTGACTGCCTTGTATTATTAAATAAAATGCTCACCTAGCCTAGTACTTAAAGTTCAAGTCGTTTGTTAACCGGTGTTGTGCGGATAACTTCACCTCAGGTAGCCATTCACTCTCTTCATAATCATGTTTTCTAATCACTCTTTTAGCCATACTCTATGCAACTTAAAAACACTGTATCGTTCAGCGATATAGAAGTCTGTTTATAAAGGCCAAGAAGTATTCAGTTGGCTGTTAACCTTGAGCCCAACATCCAAGTCTTTAACATAAAAATATTACTACAGTGTAAAATTCAAGATGACACTTACTTTGGCTAGTTAGTTGAATAACGCGATTATAACTACTCGCAACACGAAGTACTGGCCTAACATCGCATCCAACTTAATGACAATCAACTAGTCTCAATTATGATCAGTTAAAGTGATTAACTCACGTGACCGACTATCAAGTCATAGCAAGCAGCACTTCAATAACCTCAAAAAAAAACTCTATTCAATTAGCATCTAGTTAATCATTACCCATAAAAAAAGCCCTACGTAATGTAGAGCTTTTTGAATACTTGATTTGATATACCCAAACTAAGGAGCTCTTAGTTTAGGCTAACCTAACAATAACTATTTAGCGGTTACTGTCATGGTTTTAGTCACACCATCTTCAAAGGCAAAAATGTATGTGCCTGCTGGTACATCAATCAAAATATTATTATTTGAATTGATTAACGTTAATGGTACACCTAACTCAACTGCAGTGTCTGGCACTTCAGTACCATAGTTATAACCGTAAGTTCCACCCCAGCCTTCATCGGCAATTTTAAACTGTGCAGCGCCACCCGGGTAATCAACTTCTAACGAGTAGGTGTGTGAAGCTTCAGCCGGATTAGCATCGTCCATCGCCATAAAACCAAGTTGATTGGTTTCATTAGCATCCCAACCCGCTGCGGTAATACCACCACGTAAGTACAATGGTGCTTCTGATACAGTCACTACAGGGTCAGCCGTTGCGTAAGATACTTCAAACTTGTAGGTGGTTGACTTAGCAACAACAACTTGCATATTACCACCTGCGTCTGTAACCGTTTCAGCACCTTCAGCATCTGAAACAGTAACTTCACCAAAGCCTAAGTTAACCGGTCCCCAGTTAGCATCAGCAAACTTAAAGGCATGATTACCATCAGCTTCTAAGCCATAGATCACACTGTAAGAACGAGAATCAGCATCCCACATCACTTCATCTTCTGCAGGTGCTGCCCAACCGTTAACTGAACCACGAATGTATACTGGGTCACTACCAAAAGGTAAGGCTGGTTTTATTTCAATGGTAGGTGCAGACATGTCAGCTACATTCAAAATAAAGTCATATTCAGCAGCTTCAGAAGTAAAGCTTAATGCAGCATCACCGGCTTCAAGTGGTAATGGTGTATTTGCCGTTACTTCATTGTTAGTGCCTACAGCACCTAAGGCAAAACCAGCAGCAATATCTGAAATAGTAAACACGTTAGTCTCAGCCGCTAGTGCTAAACGCGCCACATACTGACCATTAGTCGTGTACTTAAGCTCTGTATCTTCACCACCTAAGGTTAATACCGGGAATGCACTTAATGGCACTTCCTTAATCGTTAACTCAACCGCAGTCACATCACTGGCATTAACAAGGAATTGATAGGTTTTATCTTTCACCATATCAACCTTCATATTTTGGCCAACACCTTCACCCACTGTCATAGTGATAGTTGCACCCACTGAAGATTGATCGCCACCTTTTATGCTACCAAAGGTTGTCGGTTCAGACCAATCTATATCAGCTACTTTGAAGTCATAAGAGCTAGAACAATCTTCACCAGCAACAGCTTCAGTGTCATCAGTAGCTTCTACAGGCTCAACAATTTCACATTCATCATCAGAGTAAGCATAATTAACACGGTATTGTCCTTCGCCAGCATATTCAAGTTGTGACGCGGCAAAATTAGCATCATTGGCATCACCCCAACCGTTGAAACCACCACGTAATAATAACGAGGTTGCTTCAGGGTCAAATGTAGCAACACATTTCGAGGCAATTTCTTCAGCGCCAACACCTACAGCAACTGAGCCTTCTGGACAAATAAGTTCTTCACCGACACAAATACCTTCAGCATTAGGGGCTTGACTCCAACCACAAGACGTAACACCTGAAGAAGCTTCAGCACCAAAAAATGGGTGTTGGTTAATAATAAGTAAACCGTCAAGTACGTTAGGTGGGAAGTTATCATCAGCGTAGGCATTTTTATCTAGATTATGCAGGGTTACATCACCTGTTGCGCCTATTGGCATAATCAAATCATTTTCAGAAATACGCTTGCTGCCTTTAGTATCATTAAAAATGATATTGGCACAATTTGAATGGCCGTCTACTAAGTTAAGTTTCCAGTAAACACCATAGTTATCATCTATACCAGCTTGGTCTGCGGCACTAACACCCCATTGCGGAGAAAGACTGTCATCAGCATAAGCGGTACAATCATCATTATTCCAAGTGTGTACTACAATATTTTCGTAAAGTGCGGTATTGTCAGCACCTTCAACATGGTTTTCGTCACGGTAATAAGCAACCGCTTCGCCGGCTTGCGCAATATATTCCGCTGCGGGCGCATCTTCAATAATATTTTGTTCTGGTATTACACAATCATAAGTGCCACTTTCGTCAGCAACTTTATAATTAGGACAAGATAAAGGTGGTGTGTAACAAATCTCAGAGCCGTTCATATCAGGCGTAGTCGCATTTTCTGCGCGGTTTAAACGCTGTGACGCTCCTAAATAGCTCGCTGGTGGAACGGCTGCGAACCAAGCTTCAAACCATTCATCAAAACCTTCACCACGGATTACATCTTGACCTTGGGAAATTTGAAATTCACGAGCTTCTGCTTTAGCGATTGCTTGACGTTCTTGTTCTTCTAGGGTTAGGCCGAGGATACTGTATAGATCTAAATCTTCATATTTAAAATCAGCTTCCCATGCTGCTTCATCCCACGAATCACCTGCTTCTGCTTGCGCTGCCATTTTCGCAACATTCTTAGCCGCACTCAATTCATTCTGTTCTAATGCTGATAAGGGGTATGAGTCTGGGCTGGCAATCTGTACAATTTCAGGAAGTTTACACCACAGGCCGGTTTCTTCAAAGACGTCGATAATTTCTGGCTGCTCTTGGTCACTGCCACAGCCACTAAGAGCTAATGTAACCGCAATAGCACTGGCAAGCACGGCTGGTTTGAATTGATGTTTCATGAGTTTATAATTCCATAACTATTTTTCGTGTTAGTTTATGTGTTTATAGTTTTTATACGCCAAACCTTGCTGATTAAGTTGGGCATTAAGTTTACTTTTCCGATAGTTATTATTTTCAGTAACGATTACAAAATACACAAGTTACCCAAGCCTGTATACAATTGCCACCCTCTAAAACCGCATGAATACGTATGCAGCAGATAATTCAAATGTGCATACGTATGCACTCAACTACTGCTTGTTTTTTGACTAAGTTATTTTTACACTCGAGTGGCTGAAAATAAAATTAAAACAATTAAAGTACTAATACTAGTGTCTATATAAAGTTATATTCCGATAACTCATTAAAGGTAACGACAAACTGTTTAATGCATTAATAACAATGATTTAACAATAAATCTTAATATCAAGTATTAAACAATAAGTATAAATATAATTTGCCTTAGGGAATACTAATGAAAACATTTAAGCCCAGTGCGCTTTCAATAGCGTTAATGCTTGGGGGATTACAACTTGCTGCTGTACCAAACTATGCCTTAGCTGCAGATGCTCCTCAAGCTTCCGAAACAACAGAAGAAGCTAATCAAAACAAAGACGTTGAAGTGATTGAAGTTACCGGCTTTAAAGGTAGTATCATAAAATCTTTAAACACTAAACGCTTCTCCGATACCGTTGTTGATGCCATATCTGCCGATGATATTGGCGGTTTACCTGACGTATCAATCGCCGATTCATTAACCCGTATCCCTGGTGTTACCTCGGTACGTATTGATGGCCAATCTAGCGAATTAAACGTGCGTGGTTTATCGGGCGGTTTCGTATTCTCTACCTTAAATGGTCGTGAAATGGTGTCTACCAGCGGTGGTCGTTCTATTCAATTTGATATCTTCCCATCTGAATTGATCACTGGTGCGCAAGTTTACAAGTCACAAAAGGCTTCGTTAATAGAAGGTGGTGTTGGTGCAACCATTAACCTCGATACAGCCAATGCACTGTATAATGAAGATGAGCACTCGTTCCGCGCCTCATTACAAGGTAATTACAATGAAGCAGCTGCTGACAACGAAGACTCTGACACCCTAGGCCGTCGCTTAACTTTGGCTTACCAAGGTAAGTTTTTAGATGAAACCCTTGGTTTCTCTATTGGTTGGGCAAACATGTTTCAACCAACGGTATCAAGCCGTTTTGTTAATTATCAATTTGATGAAAAGGATTTATCAGCAACCTACGATGGTGCCCCTACAGGCGACACATTAGTATCATCAGGTTTTGAACTCAATGAGCGTGGTGGTGAAGATGACCGAAATGCCTTTACCCTAGCTATTAACTGGGAACCTAGGGATGATTTGCGCTTTCAGTTTGATGCCTTTGGTTCTAAGTTTGATTCAGAAAAATGGGATCGTGGTTTACGGGTATCGGGTATCGATAACATAGCGACTGTTGGTTCAACATTACTTATTGATAACCCCCTAATGAATGAAAATGCCATTGTCGGTGGCACTATTTACCGTGATCCAACGGGTACAGCGCTTGCACCTCCTTATAAAGGTGCTTCATCAGACCTGCGTGTTCAAACTCAAGCCGATGATAACACCACCAACAGTAAATCATTAGCCTTTGGTTTAAATGGTGAGTGGAACATTACTGACGACTTGATGATGACAGTTGATTTTGCTCACTCAGAGGGCGATGAAACCTACAAAGACCAAGTTATGCGCATGGCTTACTTTGAAGACAACAGTGTTGCTACGCCAGTCATCGACGATAACATTATTTTAGATTATCAACTAAATGGCTTAAACCAACCTTATATTCAATTTAATCAAGACTTTACCAGCACAGAAAACATGATGGTAACCAGTGCTGAGTCATACCCGCATGTTGAATCGAATACCTCTGATGCAGTGCGCGTTGATTTTGCTTACCAACTGGACAGTGATATTTTTGCTTCACTTGAGTTTGGTGTGCGTGCCTCACAACGTGAATATGAATTAAGTCGTGCCCGTTTCTTATACGGCACAACTGATGCGAAAATGCGTAACGGTGAATATATCCAATACCAAGGCGTTGATGATAACGGTAACCCAATTGAAGTAGAACGTTTTCAACCCTTCCCACTTGATAGCTCCAACTCAACACCGACCACAATTGGCGGCGAGTTAAGTGGTATGCCTGGCTTCTTAAGTGTTGATAATGACGCTATTTTAGCGGCTTGGATCCCCAATGTTGACCGCACCCCAGTGCGTGATTGGGATCACACTTGGACAATGACTCAAGGCAATGTCGTTGAAGAAGATGTCTTAGCGGCATACCTACAAGTGAATATTGATACTGAACTATTTGATGTACCGGTAACCGGTAACTTTGGTGTCCGTTATGTTTATACCGATCAAAACAGTACTGGCCTGGTAAGTGCAGGAGAGAACGGCGACCCTATTGCCGATGACTTAGGGGTAATTAACACTAACTACACGTTAAGAACCGTGGGTGACAGTTATGAAGATATACTACCGTCACTAAACTTGAACTTCCAGGTCACTGATAACGACCAAATTCGTTTTGCCTACGCAAAAGTGATGTCACGCCCAGAAATGCCTTTAATGGCTAACAGTGGTAACTTTAACTGGTTACAAGACAGTGATACCAACCGTTATCAAATTAACTTGGATAGTTCTACCAGCCCATTTTTACGCCCATTTTACGCCAACCAGTTTGATTTATCTTTAGAGCACTACTTCACTGAAACTGAAGGTGCCTTAGCTGTTGCCTTTTGGTACAAAGATATTGATAACATGATCGGTACATCTGAGTACAAAGACTTTGATTATGCAGCGGCTGGTATTGTTGTACCACCAACGCCTGAAGATAAGCTACTTGATGGAAACGGTGACCCTATTGACTACGCTAACGGTACCTATACCCGCGCCGATAACGTCGACGATGCCGGTTACATGCGTGGTGTTGAAATTGGTTATACGCAAACCTTTAGTTTTTTACCCGGTTACTTTGCAGGCCTTGGTGCTAACGTAAACTTCTCTTACACGCAAAGTGAAATTGAAGTACCCTCACAAGTGCCCGGAGAGCAAGATGGCCTAGCACCAATTGAAGGTTTATCTCCACGCGTATTAAGTGCTACCGTGTTTTACGAGTGGGATGACAAGTTTGAAGCACGCTTTAGTGGTCGTTACCGTAGCGCATATTTAAGCCGTCAAATTGCCATCGGTAGTGATCAGTCAGCGTATTTCCAAGAAGAAACAATCTATTCAGCACAAGTCTCGTATAACGTTACAGAAGACTTGCAACTGTTTGTTTCTGGCGATAACTTAACTGATGAACCAAACCTTTCCTACTTTGGTGAAACATCTCGCACAGGTACCATTCAATACTTTGGTCGTACTGTGTACTTTGGGGTAAACTACACGATGTAAATCGTCGTTTAACCTAAAATACTAAAGAGCAATACTTATGGAATAGGAAGTATTGCTCTTTTTTTTAAGCCGTATTAATTGAGACCTTGGTATGAGTAAGCAACAAAACCCGCATAATATCGTTATTTTAGGAGGTGGTACCGCCGGTTGGATGACGGCTAATTTAATGGCAACAGCGTGGCAAACACAACTTAATAGTGGTCAGTTGTCGATTACGCTTATTGAGTCCCCTGCTATTGGTATTATTGGTGTTGGTGAAGGCTCAACGCCGCAATTAAAAACGTTTTTTGATACCATTGGCGTGGCTGAAAAAGACTGGATGCCAGCCTGTAATGCCACTTATAAAAATGGCATATTATTCAAAAACTGGTCAACGCGCCCTGGCTTTACTCGTTATTTTCACCCTTTTACCTCAATCATTGACGCACACACTGCCCCAGCTTTTGTTCATAATAGTCATTTTAAACGCCAAGGTTATGATATTGACAGCCATGTTGATCGCTTCTTTTTATCAGCCGCACTGGCTGAACAACAAAAAGCGCCAATCGGCCGCGAAAATTTCCCCTTTGATATTAGTTACGGCTATCACTTTGATGCCGTATTAATGGGTAAATACTTGGGTAAAGTAGCTAGCAGTAAGGGGGTAAAACATCTTGTTGCCAAGGTAGAACAAGTTATCTTGGATAAATCTGGCGATATTAGTCAATTACTATTAGATAATGGCGGCACAGTAAGCGCCGATTTATTTGTTGATTGCTCCGGCTTTGAAAGCTTATTACTGCAAAAAACATTACAGGTACCTTTTGTTAGTTTCAAAGAAAACTTATTTAACGATCGCGCTGTCACTATTGCAACGCCGCGGCCACCAAATCAAAAACTTAATTCACAAACCATTTCAACTGCAATGAAATATGGCTGGGCCTGGGATATACCGTTAACCAATAGAACAGGTAACGGCTATGTATACAGCAGTCAATTTTGTAGTGCTGAACAAGCCGAGCAAGAGTTACGATATAAATTAGGACTCACCAATAGTGACATAAAGGCAAATCACCTCTCCATGAAGGTAGGCCGTGTTACTGAACACTGGCATCGTAATTGTCTGGCTGTCGGTTTATCACAAGGCTTTATTGAACCGTTAGAAGCCACTGCGTTACATTTTGTTCAGGAAACCATTGAGGGTTTTATTGCCGCTTATAATGCTTCATCTACGATGGGCTACAACAATACGAGTTCACATAATACCAAGGTTAATAATACTCACTTTGCAACTGGCTTACATAGCAAAGACGAAATCAGTCACGGCGAGACCGGTCAACAAATCGCCGCGCACAAAAACCAATTTAATCAAAAAATGAACGACCGTTTTGATGGTATTCGCGATTATATTGTTGGTCATTATCGACTAAGTAACCGCACCGATACTGAATACTGGCGTTTAAACAGCGAAAACCCTAAGATATCCAATAACCTGAAAAAAATTGTACAAGCTTGGTTACATGGTCACGACTTAAATAAAGCCTTTGTTGAGGGTAAAATTAACAGCTTTTATCCGCCGGTTTCATGGCATGCCTTGCTGGCCGGTTATGGTGTATTTCCTGAAACCAACCAGCAATTAGCCCACAGTAGCCAAGCACACAAATATGATTTACATCACATAGATCAATTTATCCAACGCAGTGCCCTTAACTATGATGATCACCAAGTGTTTTTAAGCACCATGCAAGAAGAGAGTAACGCGAATGTCAGCAACAGATAAAATTAATGATATTGTCATTGTCGGTGGTGGCTCTGCGGGTTGGATGACCGCGGCCATGTTAGCCAAACAACTGGCAAGTAAGGTCAAAATAACCTTAGTTGAATCTGATGATATTGGCACCATAGGCGTTGGTGAAGCCACCATCCCCCCCATCAAAACGTTCAACCGTTTACTGGGCATAGATGAAAATGATTTTTTAAAAAAATGTAATGGCTCCATTAAACTGGGTATAAACTTTGAAAACTGGTCACAAAAAAACCACAGCTATTTCCACCCATTTGGCCGCTTTGCACTGGATTTTGATTACATGCCTTTTGCGTACTTTTGGAATAAGCAACGTCAAGCAGGCGAGACTAAACCCTTGCAAGAATTTGCCAGTGCTTGGCATTTAGCCAAACACGATAAATTTTCATTGCCTGCTAAGGATCCAAAATCTCTGTTCTCTGGTTTTGATTATGCCTATCACTTCGATTCCAGTTTATACGCTGATTATTTACAAGAGTTCGCAACAAAGCGCGGCGTAATTCGCCAAGAGGGGCAAATCAAGCATGTTAGCACGCACCCCCATAATGGTTTTATTAGTGCTGTTACCTTAGCCAATGGTAAGATAATTAACGGTGATTTTTTTATTGATTGCAGTGGTGGCCGTGCCTTACTGATTGATAAAACCTTGGGCGTAAAATTTATTGATTGGTCTGAAAACCTGCTGTGTAATCGCGCTATAGCATTGCAAACCACACACGCTAAAGCAATATCACCATACACCCGTTCAATTGCTGGTGATGCTGGCTGGCAATGGCGTATTCCTTTGCAAACCCGAATGGGTAATGGTTTTGTGCACAGCAGTCACTTTATTGATGAACAACAGGCTATTGATACGCTAGTCGATAGCGTTGATGGTGAGCTGTTAACGGATCCTAGAGTAATCAATTTTAAGGTAGGTCGACGTGATAAATTTTGGCATAAAAACTGTGTGGCTATCGGTTTATCCTCTGGCTTTTTAGAGCCGCTCGAGTCCACCAGTTTACACCTTATTCAACGCGCTATAATGCGGCTTATTTACTTATTTCCCAATAAGCAATGTGACGACATTAATACCCGCTTTTATAATAAACAAAGTATTGAAGAGTATGAGCATATTCGTAACTTTATTATTTTACATTACAAAGCAACCCAACGTAACGACAGCGAGTTTTGGCGTTATTGCCAGCATATGCAAGTGCCAGAAAGCTTACAGCAACAAATAGAGTTATTTAGTCATCACGGGCATTTAGATCTTAACGGTAAAGATCTGTTTAAACAAGACAATTGGTTAGCCGTGTTAACGGGGCAAGGTATACATCCCACGAATACAGCGCCCATTTTAGCCTACAAAGAACATATTGATTTACCCCGAACCCTGAAATCATTTCATGACATTATGGTCAATACCGTCAATAATGTTACCAGTCATAGTGACTACTTAACTAAGTATTGTCGCTTCATACCCAGATAAACCCAAGAGCAATAAGTCATGGACACTAGTCAGTTAACCGTTTCAAACATTCACAGTTCTCGCCTTATTTATGGCTGTATGCGTATCGCTGGTGACAATACACCAGCAGATAAAAGCAAAGGTAAATTAGCGCTTAGCGCCGCCATTGAAGCAGGTTATAACCACTTTGATCATGCCGATATTTATGGTGCTGGCCAATGCGAAACCTTGTTTGGTGAATTTTTAACAGAATTAACCCGTAACAGTTCGGTGTCACGCGAACAATTAATCATTACCTCAAAAGCGGGCATCAAAACCAACCCCCAACATTATGATTTCTCAGCGCAGTATTTACTCAATAGTGTCGATGCTTCGCTTAAGCGCCTCAATACCGATTACCTCGATATGTTTTTGTTGCACCGCCCAGATTACTTATTTAATGCTGAGCAGGTTGCTGAGACTTTTCAACACTTGCATGAAAGTGGCAAAGTTAAACATTTTGGGGTGAGTAACTTTAGCCCCTCGCAAGTGAATTTATTACAATCGGCGCTGAATATGCCCTTATTAGTGAATCAAGTAGAAATTAATATTCACAATATTGAGCGCTTGCTTGATGGCACCCTAGACCAATGCCAACAGCATAAAATAACCCCTATCGCTTGGTGCCCATTAGGTGGTGTAGCTTACCCTGCCTGGGGCAATACCTTTACCCCGGCGGCAGAACAGCGTATTGCCAAAGAGCTTGACCGCCAGAGTAACCATTACCAATGCCAACCGTGGCAAGTCATCCTCGCTTGGTTGCTTAAACACCCAGCCAATATATGCCCAATCATTGGCTCAACCACACCTGAGCGCATTGTTGCGGCTAAACAAGCACTGACTATAGAATATAGCCACCAAGACTGGTATCACTTACTCGAAGCGCGCAACGGTTTTGCGCAGCCTTAACTTACTTCACACAAATGGTTAAGCGTAGTAACAAATTAAATAGGTTATTTAATTTAAAGTTTCTTTAAATTTTGATAAGGCTTAACGGTTATTGCCGCAAGCCATATTGAAAACTACATTGCGGTAAGCTGTAATGATCATCTATGGGCTTTAACTCAATAACGTTAATTTGACCGACCAAATCCTTTTTTGTTGTGCTTTGTATTTCATAATAAAAGCGGCGATACTTTGTTGACGAAACGAGCTCAAGGTAGGGGTAACTGGTTATTTGCCAACGTCCCTGCATTTGCTCTTGTTGATCTGCTTGTTGCTTTGCTTGTTGGCTAGCTTGCTGGTTTTGATAAGCGAACTGGTAACTCGCATCACTATGTAATGTGAGCTTTAGCGAAATATGACAGTCTTTACTATGGTACTCATTCACCATATCTTGCCGGTGCACTTGATCATGTCGCTTACCTCCTTGTCGCAGTAACAATAAGCCGAGGCTATTTTTAGTATAATAGTGGTTGCCAGCAACAATAGGTTGCACCCAAGGTATTGGCCACCCCTGCTCTGCCATTGAGGAAATTAACCTATTTATTGTGTCTTCACCCTCGACAAAAGGGGAGTACAACACAGTGGATTGCTCAATGCCTTCTGGAAACATAAGCTTATTGCTAATAACATCAAAACCTAAGTCTTCTAGGTTTTTCGAGACCTGCTTTATGTCTGTCTCTGATAAGTAGCGCGTATAGAGGTGCACTTTTGTGGAAGTACATGCTGATAAAAGCCAAATAATCACTATGATCCCGACACTCTTCATTTAATTTACATCCTCATATTAAAATTCATTGGGCAAAATTAACAATTGACAACATGGATTACAAGTGTAATCCTAACAAAAGATTACATTTGTAATAGTTTAATAATTGTTTTAAAAATTGGATGACCCCATGACTGAAATCAGTAATGCTGAATTTGAGGTATTAGAAGCCTTATGGCAAAAGTACCCAGCAAGTGCCAACGATATTATCGCCAAGCTTAATGAACACATAGACACCACTAACAATGAAAAACACTGGCATGATAAAACCGTTAAAACCTTATTAAACCGTTTAGTTAAAAAGCAGGCGATTAGTTTTGAAAAGCAGCAAAGACATTATTTGTATTCACCGTTATTAGCACGTGAAGACTACACCACAAAAGAGAGTACCAATTTAATAGAGCGCATGTTTAGCGGTAAGTTAGCGCCTCTCGTTGCCGGCTTTGCCAAGAAGAATGAACTTAATAAAGACGATATAACTGCTCTTAAAGCCTTGATTTCTGATTGGGAGAAAAATAATGATTAGCGCCCTAGTTAATGCATTACTTCCATTATCCCTGTTGATGTTACTTATGTTAATGATTCGACAGCCATTAAGAAAAAGTATTGATGCCACCACCGTGTATAATTTGTGGTTAGTTATGCCATTAAGTTTACTCCTGTATTTAATGCCCTTACCTTGGCAACACCTAACCTGGCTTAACATAAACGCCTTAACAGCGAATGCATCAGCGCAAAATTTAATACAAAGTTATTTAGTGTTACCCAGTATAAATCTTAGCGATGAATTATTGTCAGATAACCTTCTTCGACTATGGTTTTGCACTACTTGGGCACTGGGTTTTACGCTACTGATAAGTTACTGGAGCATTACCCAATATAACTACCGTAAAGCCCTAAAGTTAACCTTTTTAGTTGACAGTAAATATCAACAACAACTTAACGACAATGCCGCAAATCGCCTACTGATTGCGCAAAGCAGTCATATCCATAGCCCAATACTAATTGGCTTATT
The DNA here is from genome assembly GCA_042091395.1 of Colwellia sp. Classification (GTDB taxonomy): domain Bacteria; phylum Pseudomonadota; class Gammaproteobacteria; order Enterobacterales; family Alteromonadaceae; genus Colwellia. The sequence continues at coordinate 89,517 of JBELHN010000007.1, read as the reverse complement.
TAAACAGACCTTAGTTATTCCTGAGGACTTTGATTCACTTTACAGCACTGAACAGCAAGCTTTAATTATCAGTCATGAAGTCTGTCATTTTTCTCATCACCATATGTGGACGAATCAGCTAGCGCTTATGCTCTTAGCACTTTTCTGGTTCAATCCGCTAGCTTGGCGTGCTTATAGCGCATTTCGTCAAGATCAAGAGCACTCCTGTGACCAAGTTGTTTTATCGCGAAAACATACTCAATCAAGGATCCAATACTGTAAAGCTCTGGTGTTGGCAGCAGAAACATCGCCACCCAATGCCTTTACGTTACTTAGTTTTAAACACAGCTTTAAGCAAAATGGAGAACAACATTTTATGTTTACTCGAATCAAACAAATAAAAAACATGTCGTCAGGTGGCTCAGCAAAGCAAACACTCAATAAAATTGCCAAGCTCAGTGCCGTAACACTTATTTCAAGTACCCTGCTTGCTGGGGTAAGTTATGCTGGTTATCACTTACACCAAGATGGTGTTAGTAAAACAAGCACTAAAAAGGTCGTTAATGGCCTCTCACCTATCATGAGAATAGAGCCTAAATACCCTGTTGCAGCTGCAAAAGCAGGCACAGAGGGCTCAGTAGTACTGCAGTTTTCTGTGGAAACCGATGGCTCGGTTAGTGATGTTAACGTTGTTAAAGCTGTACCCGAAAACACCTTTGACAAAGTCGCTGTTACGGCATTAAAACAGTGGCGTTACGCTACTACTGATGTGGTTCACAAAGACTTATTGGTGCAATTAGATTTCGTTATGAGTGAAGAGTCAGCCAAACCAGTATCACTCATTGAACGTATCCAAGTTAATCAATAATTTATAGACTGCTTTATAAATAGCCTGCCAACGATTTCCTGACAACGATTTAAGGTTCAGGCTATTTATTTTCTCAATGAGTAGCAAGTGCTCAACAAGTAAATGGATGTGCGAGTTAATAAGGATTAACGCCTTTTGATACTCTTTAAAAAATAAAAGATATACAATATACCAAAAATACTTCATAGTATGCTGCCATACAGCCATCACAGATAAGCTTGCCTAATCGAGCGTTAACAAGTAGCCGTCATGTCACACTATTTAAGCAAAGTCCTAACCTTTACTTTGGGGTTATTCATTCTTTGGCCATTAAAGGCGCAAACAGTCCCAACTTTTGACATGAGCAACGTCATTGATAGAACTGGTAACCCGAAACAACATAAAGACTACGATAAATATCAAAATCAACGTTTCAACCCTTTATTTGATTTAGGCGCTTGGCATGGCTTTTTACTACCTAATGAAAAAGATCATGATATGGTTTTTACTGGGCCAATGATTATTGCCGAGGAGTACAGTGTATACATTGCTGAAAAACTTGAAAAGCTACTGCTTACCGATTTAGAAAGCGGTAAGGTAATTGATTTATCTGAGGCTAACATAACACGCCTAGCAAAACCTGGCAGCTTACAACAACGTTTTATTTTACCGCAGTTAACGCTTAGTTTAACGCTTGATTTTATTAGTGATAGAACGGCAATCATTTCTACTGTCATCAACAACACCAGTGGTTCCTCACTGAACCTAGCACTGGCCTGGCAAGGCAAGTTATTGTCAAAATGGGATGATAAGTACTCGGTACAACAAGCCCAACCAGGCTGGCAACGACACATAACAGGCAATAGCCATGGTGTGAACATAACATTTGGCAGTGTCCGTGATACTTGGCATTTATTAACAAGCAAAACAGCGCAATACCACATAAGACGTTCTGTGCCAGCTAAAACCTCGGTTGCATCAGATCACCAGAGTTATGAAAGTACAACGACATTAGCGATGCAAAAAAATGAAACCGTCACTATTTTTACCACCCAAAGTTACTTTCACAATCAAGAGGAAGCCGATAACGAACAGCCGTTACTTTCACAAGCGTTACTTAACCCCAGTGCAAAAATTAAGGCTAATAAGCAACGCTGGCAACACTATTTAACAGCTGGGTTAATGCAAAGCCCCTTAGATAGTAAACAAACTAAGGTTGCAGTAAAGGCCATTGAAACACTCACGGGTAACTGGCGAAGTCCTGCGGGTAATTTAACCTATGCTGGTGTTACGCCTTCAGTAACAGCTCGCTGGTTTAATGGGCTATGGGCCTGGGATAGTTGGAAACATGCCTATGCTATGGCGAGCTTTAATCCTGAACTTGCAAAAGATAATATCCGCGCCATGTTTGCTTATCAAATTCAAAAAGATGATCCCATAAGACCACAAGATGCGGGTATGGTTATTGATGCTATTTTTTATAACAAAGACAACAATCGTGGTGGCGATGGCGGTAATTGGAATGAACGAAATACTAAACCACCTTTAGCAAGCTGGGCCGTTTGGGCGCTTTATCAAAGCACTAAAGACTTACGTTTTCTTGCGGAGATGATGCCTAAATTATTAGCGTATCACCAGTGGTGGTATCGTAATAGAGATCATAACCAAAATGGCTTAATAGAGTACGGTGCTACCAAACATAGGCTACATAATACTGAACACGGTGATATACGTTTTTTAGTGCAATATGCTCAAAAGCCTAACCTACAAACCCTCAACTTAGCTGACTGTGAGCTTGGTAAGGATAATTGGTATGCATGCGCCGGCAATGCCCTGTATCAACAAGTGATTTCTGATGCCAGTTACGACAAAATTGACATAGGTGCTCAACATGCTGCTGCTTGGGAATCTGGTATGGACAATGCTGCACGTTTTGGCTTTATTTCAACCGCACAACTCAGCAATTATGCAAATAACTATCATCAAGCAAACCTCAACGTGGCCAAGAGAGATTGGCAGGTTCAATTTTTTGCAAATAAGGACAGCAAGGGCAACCTTCTAGGGTTTTCCATTAACCAAGAGTCTGTGGAATTAAATACTTACCTCGCCAAAGAAAAATTGTATCTAGCCAATATGGCTGAGTTACTGGAGCAGCCAACAATGGCTAATCAATTAAGAATGTCTGCAAAACGCTTGTCTAGCGGCATAAACCAATGTTTTTTCGACGAGGACAGTGGTTATTATTATGACCGACGCATTAGCGCAAACACCAAACCAAGAGTAAACCAGCAAGCCAATAACAATCATAGTGAAAGTGCGAGAGACTTTGTTTGTGAGGGTAGTTTATTAACCGAACGTGGCAAAGGCCCTGAGGGGTGGAGTCCATTGTGGGCAAAGCTTGCAGATCAAAACAAAGCTGAGCGTGTTGCGCGTGTGATGCTCAACAATAATGAGTTTAATACTATGATCCCTCTCGGGACTGCTGCCTTAACAAACCCTGCTTATGGAGCAGATACCTATTGGCGTGGCCGTGTTTGGCTTGATCAACTTTACTTTGGTGTTGTCGCCCTAAATAATTATGGCTACACACGACAAGCGCTTAACTTAACTCATCGACTTTTTACTAGGGCACAGGGCTTGTCAGCCAATAATGCAATTAGAGAAAATTACAACCCGGAAACAGGGGCAATGCAGGGAGCTACCAATTTTAGTTGGAGTGCTGCACACCTATTAATGCTGTACCGAGAAGTACTGTTGCAAGAACCCGTGTTGTAACGTTTTGTAGCTGTGAGTTGACTAATAGCAACTTATTTAGCCAATATTGCTGCATATTTTTCATTGACAAGAACCGGCAAGGTTAAAAAAAGTGGTTGTAACTAAATGCGCTTAGCTTAATCGAGTTTTAGGCTGAGCTTATTACAAAGTAAAGCGATACTTATCCCCCATTTATCCTCCATTTATCCCCCATTTATCCTCCATTTATCCTCCACTTCATGTACACTTAACTTTCACTTAATCCTCACTTAATCTTCACATAATCTTCACTAAGGAATAAGCGCTTGCCTTCATTTGCTTTATTGTTATTTAGCGTATTACTCTTGGTGATGCTTTATATCAGTTGCTCAATAATTTACCATTCTGTTAAATTAGGTATTGCGCCGATGCCAAGCTCTGTATTAACTCACAAGGTAATTATTGGCTGGTTAGATAATTCAAGTTCAAATACTATTATTGACTTGGGCAGTGGCTGGGGCAATGTTGTGATTCGCTTAGCAAAACATTACCCAAACCGTCAGATTATAGGTTATGAGCTATCTTTTCTGCCATGGCTCACTTCACGGGTACTTAAAAAGTTACTCGGTTTATCTAATCTCACCTTACACCGTAAAAACTTTTACCATGCAAGATTCCCATCGAATAGCATACTCATTTGCTACTTATTTCCACAAGCAATGCAACAAATTAATGACAAGTTGCGGCGGGAAAAATCATCCATCAATATGTTAATTAGCAATAACTTTGCTTTACCAAGTTGGCAAGCAGATAAAACAGTGAGAATTAATGATTTTTACCGTTCTTATATTTATTGCTATCAACTAAAAAATAAGGCTATTGATAACAATAGCCTTATTGGCGAGTAAGAAAAGTAAACCTTTATTGTACTTTATTGCCTTTGGTAAATAGCAAAACTCAATGGAGCTAGGGCGTTTGGCTTGGTGCCTTTATCAGAACGGTAAATAAGTGTGCCAACTTTTTGAGTGACTGGTTTTTTCAATGTTTGCGCCGAGGTGGCAGTATTAAACACGACAACTAACTGCTGCCCTTTCGTGGTTTTACTCGCGGCTAAATCACGGGTAATAGCAAACAGCCCAGGCTTGTCTTGCGCGTAAATGACTTGTTGCTGTCCAAAACGCAGCGCCGGATAGGTTTGATACAAATCAGCATAGTGAGCAAACGCTTGATACAATGGGTGCGATGCATCAAAATTATCATCGGCTGTGGTTTTATCAGTCGCTAACAAATCATCATCGTTGTAGCTGGCTACCATCGAGGGCATCATATCTTGGCGAGAGGCTTGGTCACCACCGTCACCAACAAAGCCTTGTTCGTCACCATAGTAAACCACTGGCACACCGCGGGTAAAAAACATCATGGCATGGGCTAATAAGTTGCGATCAATTTTTGCTTGCTCACTGTAATTAAAATCACTTTTATGCAAAGAGTAAGCAAAGCGCCCCATGTCATGATTACCGGTAAAATTAACTAACTGGTTGGCATCTGTGTTAGGTAGGTTTTTATGATCTGTATTGTACAAGTTATCTTTAGCGAATAAGTCAGCCAATACTTGTGTGCCTTGTTGCTCGACCAGTGTTTTAGTCACGGTGCCTTGAAAAGCAAAATCTAACACTGAAGGTAAAGTAGCTTCGGTTGTAAAGCGGCTTAACACCTCGGGTTCATAGCTGTATACTTCACCAAACATGGTGAAATTATCAATGCCTTGTTTTTTCGCATGATTAATTAGGGCGGGTGAAAAAGCTTGCCAAAACTCCATATTAACGTGTTTAACGGTGTCAATGCGAAAACCATCGGGTTTAAATTCAGTGATTATGTCTTGGTAGATGGCTATCATACCGTTTTCAACGGTTTTATTTTGCGTAAATAAATCATCTAACCCAACAAAGTCGCCTCGTATGGCACTTTCACCCTGCCAAAACGAATCCCCTTGGTTATGATAAAGATTTATATCATTAAGCCAAGCCGGAACTTTTAGGGCTTCACTACCTTGCGGCATAACGGGTGTGTATTTTTTTCCTTCGGCCATTTGTGCCAGTGAAATAAAGGGACAATCGTCACCTTGGCTACCATCAACAAACCAACCTAAGCCATCATCGCCATGACATTCTTTGTACTTAATGACATCGGCTGTGTGGTTAGTAATAATGTCAAAAAAGACTTTTATGTTACGACTGTGCGCTTGGTCAATAAAGTTTTTTAATTCTGCATTAGTGCCTAAATGCGGATCAATTTCGGTAAAGTCTAAAATCCAATAGCCGTGATAGCCTGAGGTACCGGCTTGCATAGCGCGGTTGCGTAATATTGGAGTTAACCAAATAGCGGTAACCCCCATATTATCTAAATAGGCAAGTTTTTCAGTGAGGCCTGCTAAATCGCCACCATGAAACAAACCCTTGTGGGTTTTGTCGAAACCACCGCGGGACATAGCGCGTTTTTTATCGCTAGCACTAGCCCCCATATCATTACTTGGGTCACCGTTTTGAAAACGATCAGGCAACACAAAATAAAACACTTCATCTTGAAGTTTGCGTTGCTGATAAGGGGCTAAACTTTTTGCTTTAGCGGTAAAGCTTGGGGTTAAGGGTTTTGCAGAGTTGCTTTGAGTCTCAATACTAGCATGAGATAATAACGGCATTAGGAACAACAAGCTGAGACTCATAGTTAGTAGACAATAGCGTGAAATATTCATGGGCGCTCTCTTTATGGAGTATTACATTAACTTAATTGAAAAACAGTAACACAAGGTCAATACAGATTAAAACCTAGTGCTACTGCTATAGGGCTTTATAACTTACTGTAAAAGCAGCCAAAAGCAGGGATATTAAGTGTGCCATCGTTAACTGTAGCACTGATTAGTTGGTGATCCGTAATTGGGGTAAGATGGTCACTGTGCGCTGTTAAACTGGATAACGCAATGGTATGACTGGTATTACTAAAGTTAAAACAAACTAACAATTGCTGGCCTTCAAATTCACGAATAAAGGTTAACAAGGGTTCGGCTGTATTAATAAATTTGATACTACCGTAACGCAATGCTGGCTGTTCTTTTCGCCATTTATTAAAGTGGCGGTAACTGTTTAGTACTGAGCCGTCGGTTTGGCACTGTGAATCAACAGACTTTTCAGCATGCTCACTTGACACCGGTAACCAAGGCTTACCTTCGGTGAAGCCTGCATGTTTGGCGTCTTTTTGCCAAGGGTGCGGTGTTCTACAACCATCTCTGCCTTTAAATTGCGGCCAGAAAGTAATACCGTAAGGATCTTGGATGTCTTCAAAGGCAATATCTGCCTCTGTTAGCCCTAACTCTTCGCCTTGGTAACTGCAAATACTGCCACGCAACGAAGAAATCATTGCAAACAACATTTTAGCAAAGTCTTTATTCTCAAACCCGCCCCAACGAGAAACCACACGTTCAACGTCATGGTTAGAGATAGACCAACAAGGCCATCCGTCTAGGACTCTTGATTCAAGGCTTTCCACCACTTGCTTTATATAACTGGCACTAAAATTATCCGTCAATAAGTCAAAGCTATACCCCATGTGCAAGCGCTTATCACCTTGCGTATATTCTGCCATGGTTTTAAGTGAATCTTCAGAACAGACTTCACCTAAGGCGACGGTGCCCGGATATTGGTCAAGTAAGCTACGGATATCTTCCATAAAACCTAAGTTTTCGTCTTGGGTATTGTTGTAGTAATGATATTGATAGGCGTACGGATTTTTTTCATCAAAACCAATACTTTGCCTAAGTTCTTTTGGCTTCGCTGGGTTATCTCTTAATTGTGCATCGTGGTAACAAAAATTAATAGCATCAAGGCGGAAACCGTCAACACCCCGTTTGAGCCAAAACTCAATATTCTCTAATACTGCCTGACGAACTTCAGGGTTATGGAAATTTAAATCTGGCTGACTAGTTAAAAAGTTATGAAGATAGTATTGTTGACGTCTTGGCTCCCACGTCCAGCCGGTGCCGCCAAAAATAGACAACCAATTATTTGGGGCTGTGCCATCTGCAGAGGCATCACTCCACACATACCAATCTGCTTTATCATTCACCCTGTCTTCACGTGAATCAAGAAACCATTGATGTTGATCTGAGGTGTGACTTAATACCTGGTCAATCATGATTTTGATGTCACGTTTGTGCGCTTCTCGCACTAATTCGTCAAAATCGTCTAAGGTCCCAAAAATAGGATCTATGTCGCGATAATCACTGATATCATAACCAAAATCTTTCATGGGTGATTTAAAAAAAGGTGAAATCCAAATAGCATCAACACCCAGGCTAGCAATATAATCTAACTTGTTAATAATGCCTGGTAAGTCACCAATGCCATCCTGATTAGCGTCATAGAAGCTACGGGGGTAAATTTGATAAATTACCGCACCACGCCACCACATTTGTTCATTCATTTGAAAACCCCGAGACTGTTATACGCTCTGTTATGACTGGGTTTAGGCACAGTTTAAAAAGAGCATTTAATAATTATTCAATTAGAATACTCAAATTAAAACTGAGCTGATAGCCTTTGCATACGTATGTATTGCTATTCTTCTAAATTGCATACGTATGTAACAGGTTAATAAAAGCATGTTGGCAATGCATACGTATTCAATATGTTGTCAGTCTTGTACTAGGGTTACTATGAGTAATGAGTAATTTTACAACAAGGCATTGTTTTGCGCACACACAGTATACCGCCCTTTAAAAAGCATTTTTTTGCTTATCTTGCTGCTCTATTAATTTTTACAGTGACTTCCGTCACTGCAGCGACGACTGATAGTCACTACCTGTCACATACATTAACAGCCAATACCCTGACCATTACCACAAGCGAACATACCCTTGCTATGCAGGCTTATGGTGATGGCGCTATTGCAACGCATTATCAAAGTAATAAAGTAAGGTTACCCGCCAGCCAACTGGATTCATTTGCCATTAAAGAAGGGGCTAAGCCAAGTCAATTTGTGTTAACCGAAGACCCAAAACAGTTAGTGTTAACCCATAACCAACTTACGGCAGTAATAAATAAATCGCCCTTTGCTATCAGTTACTATCAGAAAAATAACCAGCAACAAGACATTTTACTTATTGCTGAAGAACAAGGTTTTTTTAGTGGTAATGCCAAAGAGGGCGACACAAGTCTAGCAGTGCAAGGCTTTCGTTTTAAAGTCACTGATTCCGAAAAATTTATGGGTGGTGGTGAGCGCGTATTAGGCATGGACAGACGCGGTCATCGTCTACCTTTATATAACCGGGCGCATTATGGCTATACCACACAATCTGAACAAATGAACTTTTCTATTCCTGCGATTATGTCAAGCAACAAGTATATTGTGTTGTTTGATAACTCAGCCAAAGGGTTTATGGATATTGCTAAACAAGAAGACAATATTTTAAGCTTTTCTGCCGTTGCTGGCCGAATGGCTTATATAGTGTTTGCCGGTAACACGTTTCCAGAGTTACTTAACCATTATGTTGATGTAACTGGCAAGCAACCACTACCTCCTCGTTGGTCATTGGGCAACTATGCTTCTCGCTTTGGCTACCGCTCTCAACAAGAAGTTCACTCAACGGTTAACAAGTTTATTGATTTAGATTTCCCATTGGACACACTAATACTCGATTTATACTGGTTTGGTAAAGATATTAAAGGCCATATGGGTAATTTAGATTGGGATAGAGAGGCTTTTCCAGAGCCTGAAAAAATGATCAGCGATCTTAAAAGTAAAGGCATTAAAACAGTGCTCATTACCGAACCTTTTGTATTAAGTACTTCAAAGAAGTGGCAAGACGCAGTCAATAAGGAAGCCTTAGCTAAAGATGAAAATGGCAACGCTAAACAATTTGACTTTTATTTTGGCAATACCGGCTTAATCGATATTTTTAGCGATAAAGGCACTAAGTGGTTTAATGATATCTACCAAACCCTATACCAGCAAGGGGTCAGCGGATGGTGGGGTGATTTAGGTGAGCCTGAAGTTCACCCCAGTGATACCTTGCACACCCTTGCCGACGGCAGTGTTGTTAACGCTGATGCAATTCATAATGTTTATGGTCATCAATGGGCGAAAACAGTCTTTAACAACCAATTGAAAATGAACTCGACACAGCGACCATTTATTTTAATGCGCTCTGGTTTTGCTGGCTCACAACGATATGGCATGATCCCCTGGACCGGTGATGTAAGTCGTTCTTGGGATGGTTTAAAACCACAAGTTGAATTGAGCCTACAAATGAGCTTATTGGGCATGGCCTACACACATTCAGATCTAGGTGGTTTTGCTGGAGGTGAAACCTTTGATCAAGCCATGTACATTCGTTGGTTGCAATACGGCGTTTTTCAACCTATTTATCGACCACATGCACAAGATAATATTGCCCCTGAAGTGGTTTTTCATGACAAAGAAACCCAAGATATTTTAAGAAAGTTTATCAAGCTACGTTATAAGTTACTGCCATATAATTACACCTTAGCCTACCAAAACAGTACCACGGGTATGCCGTTAATGCGGCCTCTGTTTTTTAATCACAACGTTGATGACCTTGCACCATTACCTCCAGAGACCGCTAAAACAGCCGTTAAAGGTACAAACACCAAAAATACAAATGACAATTTAAGTATCTTTGATAATGCCAAAAGTTACTTGTGGGGAGAGGCGTTTTTAGTCACCCCCGTAGTTGATGCTAATGTCGATGCTGTTAAGGTTAATTTACCCGCAGGGGTATGGTTTGATTATTTCACACCACAATCAAAAGTGGCTAAAAAATATCAGGGCAAGCAAACCATTAGCTTGCCAACCAGCCTAGAAACGTTACCGGTATTAGTGCGCGCCGGTTCCTTTATCCCTATGATTGATGATATCCAATCAACCCAAGAGTACGACGCTAGCAACCTCACTGTGCATTACTATGCCGACCCTTCAGTTACATCCGCCGCGTATGAGATGTACGAAGATGATGGTGAGGCCTACCAAGCCATTGAAAAAGGTGCCTTTGAACTATTACAATTTTCTGCAGATCATCAACAAAAGTTAACCCTTAACTTACAGCGGAAATTAGCGGGTATAGGTTACGAGGGCATGCCCAAATCACGCAATATGACCGTTATTATTCACAATATTAGTGAAGCACCAAAAGCCATCAGTATTAACAACAAACTCATACAAAATAGCGTTTGGCAACAACAAAATCACACCTTAACCCTCAACTTTTCATGGCAACACCAGCCGCTTACTATAACGATTCAATAAGCTATGACTACTTATAAAACTGAACAGTCCGATCGCATCATCCATTTAATTGCTGATATTGGTGGTACTAATATTCGTATCGCCCAAGCTCATGCAACACCAGAAATTAGCATTGCTGCAATAGAAACATACCAATGCCAAGAGTTTGCCAGCTTAGCCGAGGTGATTGCTCACTACCTTAATGCCAAAGCATTAAATGGTGCCACTATTCATGCCTGCCTAGCCATTGCTTGTCCGGTAGATAACGACCTAATTAGTATGACTAATTTACCGTGGCAGTTTTCACAAAAAGAACTAAAAACGAGTTTGAACTTAGCCAGCTTACGCTTAATCAACGATTATACGGCGATAGCCATGGCCATACCGCTTTTAAATGATCAACAAAAAGTTAAAATTGGTGGTGGTGAGTCTGTTAGTGGCAAGCCTATTTCGGTATGTGGCCCTGGTACTGGTTTAGGTGTTGCTAATTTAGTGCCTATTACTGTCGCTGAAAAACAGCAATGGCATTGTATTAGTGGTGAAGGAGGACATATTGACTTTTCCCCGGTTAATGAAACTGAGCAACATGTATTAAATGCTATTCAAACGATTAAACCTCGAGTGTCTTATGAACAATTGCTGTCTGGTTTTGGTTTAGAGCAAATATATCAGGCGTTATTGACTATAAATCATGACACTATTGATATGTCAGCTGTGTCGCAATTAAGTGCTAAAGACATTACCCACAATGCCGTGCAAGGTAACTGTCCAATATGCGAAGAAACCCTGACCTTGTTCTGTAATGTGTTAGGCGGTTTTGCCGGCAATTTAGCCTTAATCATGAATAGTCAAGGCGGGGTATATATAGCCGGTGGTATTGTGCCGCGTTTTATTGATTATTTAAAAACCAGTGATTTTAGACTGCGCTTTGAAACAAAAGGCAGGTTATCAGCAATTACAGAGCAAGCGCCCACCTATGTTATTACTGAAGCGCAACCAGGTTTACTTGGTGCTGCCGCATTTATTATGCAATAGCAAAAAGTTTAGCTCATTGAAGCAACTGAATACGTATGTAATCCCTAGTGAACCATGCTGTTAATAGGTATATTGAAACTCTTGTTTTACCTTTTATTGTCAGGTTGATATAAAAGATATCGCAATACACGCTTGTTTTGATGCCTTATTGGTGTAGCACATTATTATTAAGGTTCACTTAACCAATAATGTGCTTTTTTTTGCTCATGAGGAAATCAATAAGCGTTTAACATTACAAATATAAACTATTTAGTCCAAATTTATTCAATAATATCTATATAACAGCATTACTATAATAATATTTTTCAACAATAAGAGTGTCTTTACATGAGTGATACCCCGCAAACAACCCCACAAAAGCCACGCTTAAGCTTTTGGCAAATATGGAATGTCAGCTTCGGTTTCTTAGGCGTGCAAATAGGTTTCGCGCTGCAAAATGGTAACGTCAGCCGAATATTATCTGACTTGGGTGCTGACCTGTCGTCATTATCACTTTTTTGGTTGGCCGCACCTATTATGGGCTTGCTCGTGCAACCTATTGTTGGCGCTTTATCTGATAGAACCTGGAATAAAATGGGTCGACGTTTACCCTTTATTTTAGGCGGGGCCATTGTTGCCGCAACCGCTATGGTGTTATTACCTAATGCTTCCATGGTCGTGGCGTTTATTCCACCCATTATTTTTGGTTTACTTATTTTTGCCATCAAGGATGCAGCCTTTAATGTCACCTTCCAACCATTTCGTTCACTTGTCTCTGACATGGTGCCTAAAGAGCAGCATAACTTGGGCTATTCCGTACAAACTTTACTGATCAATATTGGTGCTGTGGCTGGTTCAATACTTCCTTTTGTGTTAACTAACGTTATAGGTTTAGATAATGTGTCGGTGCAAGGCGAAGTTGCTCCCTCGGTTGTATGGGCATTTTACATTGGCGCAACGATTTTATTAGGCTCAGTATTATGGACTGTTTTTAGAACCAAAGAATACAAACCTGAAGAGTATTATGCCTATCAAAATTTAGATGCAGCTAAAATACAAGCCGAGCAAGCACAAAAGAAAACAATGATTGAGCGTTTATCTGCTTTTTGGACACTGTTTAAAGACATGCCTGTGATTATGAAGCAATTAGCTATTGTGCAATTTTTTTCATGGTTTGCATTATTTATTATGTGGACGTATACCCCCGCAGCCATTACCCAACATGCGTGGGGGGTTGCCGTAGATTGGTTTGATCCTGAGTACATTAACGCAATGGGTGGTTTGCCAGAAGCGGTTGCAACAGCTAAAGGTGCTGCCGGTGACTGGGTGGGTATTTTATATGCCGCGCAAGCTTTATTTGCGGTGTTTTTTGCCATGATACTAACAAAGTTAGCCAATACCTTTGGCCGTAAAACCATCTATGCATTATCGCTAGTTGCCGGTGGTTTAGGCTACTTAAGCTTTATTATATTTCAAGATCCAACAATCACTCAAGTTAACTTATTGATCACTCAGGTAGAAGTTCCACAAGGTGCTATCGGGTTAGTCTGGTCTATGGTCGGCATTGGAATGGCCTGGGCTGCAATTTTAGCTATGCCCTATGCCATTCTTGCGGGCGCATTACCTGCAGATAAAACTGGGGTTTATATGGGGATATTTAACTTTACTATTGCCGCACCACAAATTATTTCAGGCTTAATCTCTGGTTGGATACTAAGCAGTGTGTTTGATAATAATGCGGTGTATATTATTATGCTGGCAGGGGTTTCTATGATACTTGGCGCCCTCTCAGTGTATTTCGTTAAAGAAGATGTTGAGCAAGAAGCCAGTTTAGAAGAAGCTAAATTAGCCTCTTAACGATGAGCTTATCAACTAAGTAATACTGACTTTCACGGTAATGTTTAAGTCAGTGTAATAATAAGTTTTTAAACGCTTATAGAAAATCTTGTTAGCTCGGTTACTCAAACCCACAAGATTTTCTGACTACCAACTCTGGTGGAATTAAGGTGGTTTTAGCCTCCTCATCATTAATCATAGTGAGCAAGGTACCTACCAGTAATTCGCCAGCAAGTTGCGTATCTTGCTTCACTGTCGTTAAGGGCGGAAAAGTAAAACTCGCATTAGCAATATCATCAAAGCCCACTATAGCAACCTGCTCTGGTACTTCAATGTTGTTTTCTTGTAGTGCGCGCATAGCACCAATGGCAATCAAATCACAGGCAGCACATATCGCATCAAACGATTCGCCCGTTGCGAGTAATTTACAGGCTGCTTGATAACCGGCTTCTTCAGTGTATAGGGCATTGAACTGAAGTTTATCGTTAATGTTAAGACCATTGGTTTTTAATGCATGACAATAGCCTTTGTAACGGTCAAAAAATTCTGGGGCATGGGTTGAAGCACTGCCTAAAAACGCCAATTGTTGACGGCCTTGCTTAATTAAATGTTCAGTCATATCGAGGCCGCCTTGAAAGTTATCACAGCCAACAGATACTACAGGTAAGTTTTTATCCTCTGCGCCCCAGCGTACAAAGTGCGTGCCTTGTTCAAGTAATTTAACTAACTTTTCTTCGTAATCAATATAATCACCATAGCCCAATAAAATCAGACCATCGGCTTTGTTACTGTCTTCAAAATCAGCATGCCAATCTTCACTCGCTTGTTGAAATGAAACAAGTAAGTCAAAACCTTGTTGTGAACAAGCTCGAGTAATACTACCTAGCATAGACAAGAAGAATGGGTTGATTGCTGAGCCATCATCGGTGGGGTCTTCAAATAATAATAAAGCCAGGGTGTCACTGTGTTGAGAGCGCAAATTACTGGCATTTTTATCAACCTTATAATTTAACTCTTTGGCAATTTCTTGAATTTTATGGCGCGTAGCTTCGTTTACTAATGGGCTATTGCGTAATGCTCTAGAAACAGTTGATTGCGAAACCCCTGCTCTGTAAGCGATATCAAATGACGTTGATTTTTCTTTCACATGACCTACTTAGAAGTAAATAATCAGTTTAAAGACAAGTTAAAGGATAAGATTTTAATATACCTTAGCCTTTACCTGATGTATAGCTGACAAATGTGAAGATAGGCTAACTTACTGACAATACTAAGTTATTAGCAGAGATTATTCAGTATAATTTATTTTAGCAATAAAAAAGCCAATGAATACAGAGGAAAAATTCATTGGCTTTTTGTACTAATTAGTGAGCTTTACTTAGCTTGTATAAAGGTTTATTGAGCTTTTGTTGCCCTTGACACGTACTCACCTGAGCGGGTGTCAATACGCACTTTTTCACCTATCTGAACAAACAGAGGCACCCTAATTACTGCACCTGTAGCCAAAGTAGCGGGTTTGCCACCAGTGCCTGCGGTATCGCCTTTCAAGCCAGGGTCTGTTTCAGTAATATCAATTTCTACAAAGTTTTGGGGTGTTACTGTAATTGGCGTACCATTCCACAGGGTAATAGTGCAAATATCTCCTTCGACCAACCATTTAACGGTATCAGCCACAGCTTTTTCTTCAGCACCAATTTGTTCGAAAGTTTCGTTGTTCATAAAATGCCAAAATTCACCATCGGCATATAAATAAGCAAGTTCAACTTCCATTACATCAGCACCTTCAACGCTTTCGCCTGATTTAAAGGTTTTTTCTAAGACCTTACCAGAAACCAGTTTACGGATTTTAACGCGATTAAATGCTTGGCCTTTACCAGGTTTAACCAATTCGTTTTCAAGAATGTTACAGGGTTCGCCATCAAGCATGATTTTAAGTCCAGCTTTGAACTGGTTGGTACTGAAATTAGCCATAATAAGAATACTCTTTTTATTAATTACTGCGTTATTTAATTGACCTTCATCAAGCTATAACCGTTATAATAGTGCAACTAGCTAGTGAGAGATGTTCAATTGAAATTAGAATTGCCGCAGATAATAACCCAAATTGATGACGATTTGCATCTTTGTGATGAAAATTCATGGCAAAAAGATTTACGTAATGTTGTCACCGACCCTAAACAACTGTTAGCCGCGGTTGATATATTACCTGAAGCTTATTTACAGCACTTTAATGCCCGTAAGTTATTTCCTGTACGCGTGCCCTTACCTTTTATACAACGTATGAAAAAAGGTGACTTCAATGATCCACTGCTTAAGCAAGTGATGCCCTTAGCCAATGAATTTATGATCACTGATGGTTTCTCTACTGATCCATTAGGTGAGCATGATACCGTGGCGGAAGGTTTGCTACACAAGTACCAAAACAGAGTACTAATGATTGTAAAATCAGCTTGTGCCATCAACTGTCGCTATTGTTTTCGACGTCACTTTCCGTATCAAGATAACAGTCCAAACAAAGCTCGCTGGCAGCAGGCATTAGCATATATTAGCCAGCATACTGCAATCAATGAAGTGATTTTTAGTGGCGGGGATCCTTTGATGGCAAAGGATGAACATTTAGCTTGGTTGATCAAGCAAATTGAACAAATACCACACGTTAAACGGTTACGGATACACAGCCGCCTACCCGTAGTTATTCCCAATAGGATTACTGCATCCTTGGCCAACATGCTGCAACAAACACGTTTAAAAGCCACCATGGTATTGCATATTAATCACCCAAATGAAATTGATGGTCAATTGATATCAGCCCTTGAACCTCTCAAGGTTGCACGTATTCCCTTATTTAATCAAAGTGTGCTGTTACGCAATATAAATGATGATGCAAATACCTTAATAACCCTGAGTGAGGTATTATTTGATGCGGGAATTCAACCTTATTATTTACACCTTTTTGACGCCGTTCAAGGAGCTGCCCATTTTGATGTTACTGAACAAGATGCGGTTGCCATAGTCCAAAAAATGCTCGCCACTTTGCCAGGGTTTTTAATGCCCAAATTGGTAAGAGAAATTGCTGGCCAAGCTAACAAAACCCCTATCAATCTGGCATAATGCCCAGCAACATAAAATCGACAAAATAAACTACCTTATGACAAAAGCTATTGAACAACAATTAATTGAAAACATTTCGGTTATTTTAAAAAAATCACTGACTGCTGATGCCACATTAGCAGACCTGCGTGAACAAAAAAAAGCGGCGTTTAAAGCTGTTTTCAGCAAAGATTCTGCATTTGATATATCAGCCGATACTTTTCAGCCCTATGTTGAGGAGTTAGCCAATGATTTATTGCAATGGCAAGAGAGCAAAGATAATGACCTATTGGTTATCTTAGTGAAAAAAATTGAGCAATTATTTACCGTGTTAGCTAACTTTGAACAAAGCTATAGTCACTAACACTTTTTCAATCAGTTATAGCATGTTTTATGTTATTTCTTATGTCATGTCTTATATGATGAAAATCTACTGCGCTATACTATCTCGCTTAGCTAAACCCTTACTGAATACGTTAGGGTGAACCAGAGTTTTGACTCGTGAGATTGGCGTTCATTAGATTGTAATTCACTAAGACTGTGCCTAGTTAAGTATTTACTAGGCGATCTGTCACTACTTGTAACTTACAATCATGGGCTTTTAGTAAGGCTAAAATATTCAAATTAAGTTGATTAATCTCGTCTAAGTAAATATCAAAATTTGTGGTGTTTAAATACGCTAACACATCAAGCTCTAAGCCATATATTGTATAGCCTTTAAAGTGAGCGCGCATGGGCGCCTCAGCAGTCATTTCACAGCTATTAAGCATGGCTTTAATGGCCAATAACAAGGCATCAATATTGGCTTTTTCAGTCTCTGGTGCTAAATAAATTTTGGGCTTAAACGCCATTTTTTCACGTTCTGAAAAGTTTTCTATATTCATATCAATAAACTTGGCATTAGCCACATAAATAACCGTTCTTTCAATGGTACGAATACGGGTTGAACGTAGGCCAATTTCTTCAACAATTCCTAAGTGATTATCAAATCGACAAAAATTCCCCACTTTTATGGGCGCTGAAGTATAAAGCGTAATAGCACCAATAATGTTTTCCACTGTTTTTTGTGCGGCTAAGGCAATAGCAAGACCTCCAATTCCTAGGCCCGCTAGTAAAGTAGAGGCATTAAAGCCTAAATTTTCAAGCCAATGCAGCGTTGCAATGGTAAAAATAATAATTTTAACCACAGTACCTGCAGGTCTTAATAAATAAACTGCTAAGGGTTTATTTTGCGCAACAAATTTGTCACCCATGATGGTTTTAATTAAATCAACCAACCTAAAACAAACCCAACACCACGCAATAATAAGTAGAGTACTGCCTTCATTAACAGCACGCACTGCCATGGTGACGTTAGCTTCATCTTGAAAGTTACGGGCAAGAATAACAGCAATAAGTAACGCAACAGGCTGTTTGATAAAGCGCAAAACATCATCTGAAATAGTCTGTGATATACGCTGAAGTACAAAGGCAACAGACCAAGTAAATAGCTTAGCCACAAAGAAATAAATCAGCATCATGGCAGTAAAATATAGCCACTGCCAAAGCATAACCCCAAATAAATCAACTGAAGGTAAATGTTTGGCCAAAAACTCACCTAATGGAGAGTAGGAGTATCGCTTAAATAGACTGGGAATTTTTTCAACCGTGGCATTAGATATCTTCCAAATTTTAACTTTATCTTTAGCGCGCGGCACCCGTTGCAAGAGAATATCAACATCACGACCACGATATTTTATTGTACCAACACGCTCACGATAAGAAGGGAGGCCATCATCTATTTTGCCTTGAGGTGTTGCACTAATACTGTGTAAATCAACCCATAAGGTTCTATTTAACACCACACTTAATTGTCTAGCTAACTCTTCTTTACCAACACTTAAGGTTTTTTCTGATAAGTTACGATAATCAAGATATTGTGTAGCTAAAGAAAGATCTCCGGCCCGCATCGCTTGCAAATAACCGGCAATAGCATTGCGTGGGTAGCCTCGTTCAAATTCATCCTCAGGGCCATCATATTTTTCGATTTGCTGGTCGACTTCATCATTACCCTGACCATCTAGCATTTTTTTGACAGAGATTTCCTTGGTATTTTCACTGACTGATTGCGCGTAGGATTGTGATAAGCCAATGAACACTATAATAAAAGATACAAAACAAGCTAATAAAAAAGAATAAAGTTGATGAAAATCCTTAGTGTACGGAAAGCGCATTATTAAGCCTTTTATGCATCGTTTAAAAAATTAAACCAAGTGGAGAATATAATGAAGATAATAACTGAAATAGAGCACAGAGAATAGAATTTAACGCTATAAAAAAAGCCACCATGGTGACTTTTTAATATTGAGTTAGCTATGTAATAAATGAAAATGATTATTTGCTAACAATTAATGACTCAAAGGTCGTTTCAAACCAATCATCTAACATTTTTTTCTCATAACCTAGCGCTTTGTTACGGTACTTTAGTTGGCTGTTAGACATAAAATTCATATCTTTAAGTTTCACTTCATCAGCTAAAACCACTTTACTATTAGCATCGAGTAATTGATAAGAAAATTCCATACGAGGAATGTAAAGCTCTTTAATAATTCGCACTCTATTGATTCCAGCAGCGTTTGTATCCCCTGCTAAATCAACGTCAGTGACTTCAATTTTAAGCAGTTGATCTTCTGGTAAGCTCTCAGCAAGTTTTGCAAAATGTTTTTCAAACTCGTTAAAGGTTCGTTCACGAAAGTGTTTTTTGCCTTCCGTTCCGGAATTAATATCACGATAACTTTTGTAGTCCTTCCAAGTCACTTCACTTGCAGCAGAAAAAGCATTTGGTGAAACACCTAAAGTGAAGGTTACCAATATTATTGCCAGCATAAGATTTTTCATACATTTCCCCTTAAATAATTAAGACATACTCAGTTAAGCAAAAAAAGCAACTCAATATTGTCAGTATTTGCTACCGAACTGTATCAATTTGTAGCATAAAATTGCTGCAAAACTTTATTGACTATCACTGCAGCGCGCTGCGATTTTTCACTAGCTTTACTGTCCTCGTGAACAAAGCCCTGAACAACACCTCGCCAAACACTCTCCCCAGTAAGAGCATCTTCAACATAAATTAAAAAACTTCCTTTTGTTAAGCCCTGATCATTGTTTAAGCCTGGCGATAAACCAAACTTTTCATTAATGGTTTGATCAGGTAAGTCAGTGGTTAACGCCAAACCAAAGCCAACATGAAAGTTCGAGTTATTATAGTCTTTACTGTATTTAAAACCATTGCGAGTTAGGTCACTTATAATAGCATCAGCGTAACGCTTATAAATTGCTTGTGTTTCACTTGGCTTTAATGAGGTTTTTTTAATATGCTTTGGGTCTAAAGCAAAAAGACTATTTTTTTGATATGTAATGGTTTTATCTTTAATGCTCGATATGGCCAATTGATTATTTGGCAGAGAAGGAACGGGTGGTTCACTTACACAACTTAGCAGCATCATACCAGTTATGACTGTAATCATTACCTTTGGCATTAGATTAAATTTGATTCGCATGAATAGTCCTCGGTAATTATTAATCGCTAAAGTAAATCAGCCTCGTTTTTAGTATAAAGATAAAGACAGTAAATATCTGCAACATTATGTAATTAAGCGTATAAAGATTTTTTATGCGGTAGAGATAAACCAATCACCCTATTGGGATAACAGCTACTCGAACCATAGCCATTTTAAACGTAAATAAAAAAGTATAATTTATGCCTTTAAATACTAATTAAAGCGTATCTTAAATGTTAGCAAAGCATGCTGTTCATCGCTTATTTTAAAGGGCTGGTAATTATTTCCTTACTGTAAAAATTACGCATAAATACTCCTCCAATGTAATAAATTTGTAACTCTGATGGCTTATAATTATTTAACATAATTTTAACTTTTGGAGTTCATGCAATGACCGCTGTTTTCTCTGGCTACTGGCAACAAAGTAATCAAGCCTTACTATCTAAACTGAGTCAATTATCAGAGTATGCTGAACAAAATTTTGATATTGAGATATCAATTCCTAAAATGCTTGAAGAAGTCGAGTATCGTAACTTAGTTATAACTGAGCTAGCACAACTCGGCCATCAAGATATTAACAAAATTACTCATTGGCTTAGTCACCCTTCAGTCACTAATGAGACTCATAATGAAGCCACCGTATCTGGCCCAATAAGCACTAGCCAGAAAAAATCACCTACCGTTTTATTAATGACGCTCACTGTACTGATCACCTTATTAATCGCAGTAGGCAGCATGTTTTGGTATCAGAATAACTTTAATAACCTTGAATCACCCTCAAATGTCCCCTCATTGACAGCGACTAAAGCACAATTATCTGCGGCACAAATCAGTGCAAATGATAACAAACTGACGACTAACCAAGAACGCCCTGTTCAGTATAATAAACCATTAACAACTAAGAGCGAACGCACTACTGTATTTAGATTACATGGTTCGAATACAATCGGTGAAAAGTTGGCGCCGATGCTACTCGAAGGGTTTCTGAAAACGCGAAATATCTCTGATTTAAGCTGGGTTGAGCAATCACCATTAGAGCGTACTCTTCACTACAGCCAAGATGGTAAAGAGTATGCGATAGAGCTAAAGGCGCATGGTTCAGGTACGGCATTTAAAGCACTTCACAATAACTCTGCAGATATAGGTATGTCCTCGCGCCGCATCAAAGAAAAAGAAATTGATAAATTAGCTACAGTGAGCGGACATCTCAATAAGTTAGGTAATGAGCACATTGTAGGCTTAGATGGCTTAGCAGTAATTATCAATCAAAATAACCCGGTTAAACAACTTTCAAGTACAAGCCTCGCTAAAATATTCTCAGGCGAAATCAAAAACTGGGCACAGGTGGGCGGCCCTTCTTTACCCATAAAATTATACGCCCGCGATGCACAATCAGGTACATGGGATACCTTTAAAAAACTAGTATTAAATAAACATGATAAAAAACTTTCAGTTGCAGCTGAGCGTTTTGAATCAAGCTCTGAATTATCTACCCTAGTATCACAAAATGAGGCGGCGATTGGCTTCATAGGCTTAAATTATGTATTGCACAATAAAGCAGTGGCCATAGCAGCTAGTCAAGACAGTGGGGCAATTTACCCAACACGTTTTACCGTCGGTACCGAAGACTATGCGCTAGCCAGACGTTTATATTTTTATACCCCAACCTCTGCACCAAAAATAGTGAAAGACTTTGCTCAGTATGCATTATCAAATAGTGGTCAAGAAATTGTTGCTGAAGCTGGACTAATTTCACAAAATATAAAGCTCGAACAAGTATATCCTCTGCAAAATGCGCCACAAAAGTACCAAGAGTATGCGGCGAAAGCCAAGCGTCTGTCGCTCAATTTTCGCTTTGATTACGCGACAAAAGATCTCGACAACAAAGGTAAACGTGATTTACAACGTTTAGTTGATTTTATGGCTAACCATCAAAGTGGTCGTTTGGTATTAATGGGCTTTTCCGACAGTGTCGGCGCTAAAGCTAAAAATAATAAACTATCAAAACAACGGGCCAAATCTGTAGAGTTAGCACTTACTTCACGTGGAATACCTGTACTAGCTGTTGAAGGGATGGGGGAAGCATTACCTATAGCCAATAATAATACCGAAGACGGTAGAAAACGTAACCGCCGTGTTGAAGTGTGGTTACTTTAATATGTTTGTAATATTGACAGAGTACACTAGTACCAATGTTGTAAAAATTAAAGAACACATTAAGGGAATATGCAATGTTTGACATACTGACTGATGAACAGAGACTGTTAACAATCTTTAATAATTTTAATGCTGAAGAGCTAAGCACCGCCTGCGATAATATTAAACACGTTATTACCGCACTCAATCAAGGGGCTACAACATTATTAGCTAACAGGCGCACTCATGGCGCGCTGATTGTTGAAGGAAATATTATCAAGCACCCAAAAAATAAAGGTGCTTTGCTTGATGATATGAATAAATCGCCTGAGCTCCAAAACATTTTATTGCAAAAGCCGTTATTAATTTCGGTAATAAATACCTTGTGTTTATCTGAAGCAATGCTGGTAAAAGCTAACTTTATTAACTGCTTGGTAATTAATTCAGTAGGTGATCAAGCTGAACTAGAAGCAGAGCTAAACTCTTTTGCAAGCAGCAATGAACTCCAATCAAGTGATAAAGCAAGTAATGCCGCTACTCTAAAAACTAAAGCTTTGCTTGAAAACTCAGCTAGTGCCAGCGAAACACTAAACAAAAACAATGTATCACCAATACGCTTAACTCAAATAAAGCAAACATTAACTAAAGCCGTTAATGCGCCCGCTAAAAGCGCTATTAAAACTAACGATGACATCAAGCATAAGCTCAATAGTTTATTGAATAATGCAACAGCCAAAAATACTCAGATGACAAAGCCTAGTGAGCTAGCAGCTCAAAAAGCGTAGAAATTTCTTTTATAGTTAAGAATAAAAAAACCCAAACCATATGGTTTGGGTTTTATTTCACTAAGAATCATTAAACTATATTATTTGGCGTTTCATTTATTCTGGCATCTGTGACGAATGATGTTCAATAATTTTCCAGCACTGACCATTCCAACGGTAAACATAAGTAAAGCGGGCTTGCACTGAACTACCGTCTTTAAAGGTAAAAGTGTACACACCAGAATTAATGGCTAAATCGCCAAATAAGCGAACATTGGCCTCATCAATTTTACCCTGCGGACCTTTTGCCAGAAAATGAACAAAGTAATCTTCTATTTCTGGGTGATTGTGGCGTACTTGATTAGATACGGTTGGCAATAAAACAGCATTGCTTTCATAAAGGGCTGCAACTTTTTTGGGGTCACCCGTTTGCAGCGCATTATTCCACTCTTCAAACAATGACAAAATAACGTTTTCGCTCATAAATTCACTTCCTTCCTATTGATGTTTTTTATGGCGACAATGATATCAATCAATCGACAAAGCTGTAAATACAGTGTGCTACAAAATACATTGGCAAATTGAGCGCGTAATTCAGTTGTTATTACAAAATAGAAAATAGATACAAAAAACCCTATTGAAAGTGGGTTTGGCTATTAGCTGTCATTAAACGTCTGAAAAAAGATGATTATATTTTGGGTTAGCTTGACTAAATTTACTGCTTGTTTTTTGGCTTGTTTACAATCAAAGGAGTTGTTCCTATTTTATTTCTAAATATAAACTGAGCGAAATGGAGACGAATAAGCCAAATAAACCAACGTCTATTGATACATAAATATAATAATATCCGGCAAGATACAAAAAAATCGACATTTACTCAATTAACAAATAGCAATATGTCGGTTGCTCAGCTTTTCATATCAAAATATGGTGAAAGGTAACTAAACCCTCAACATTATAAAAGTACGCAAAGAAAAAGTAACCATAAAGGGTATTAATCTACCGTTTAACAATAAATAATTATTGTTTTATATTTGTTGTTATATTAATTTAGCTATGATTTTAATATTCTACTGAAACCACTAGGTTGTTCGGTACAACAAGGAGTTAAAAATGCTTGCGTTTCAAAAGTACTGCCAAGTTCATCAGATTAAGATGTTGTTATTTACATCTTTCCTCGGCCTTATGACTTTTTTTATGTTTCTTATGAGTATAATAACCGTCATTAAAAAAGGTTTGGCTGAAGCGTTAAATGATCCAATCACTATGGCTGGTTTTGTGGATTTTCCCGCTAGTTTTCTTCTTATTTTGTTGTTACATAAAATATTTAACCTATATATCCAAGGACACTTCTTCACCAGTCACACATTAAAAGTGCTGCAAACCATCGCTAAATTAGCGATTTTATTAGGTATGGTGCTAAAGCCCGGTATCGAATTAAGCTTGCTTTATTTCACCACAGATCATGGTTTGTCTATAGTGAACTATTTGGGTTATGTTGACTTCCCTATAGCCATCGTTGGTTACGTCTTACATATAGGAACAGCAGCTCATAAGATTTCTCGTGACATAGAACAAGAACAAGAGTTAACGGTGTAAATATGCCAGTTATAGTGAATTTAGACGTCATGTTGGCCAAGCGAAAAATGAAGCTCAATGATTTAGCTCATGCAGTAGGGATCACCGCACAAAATTTGAGTGTACTTAAAGCTGGGAGAGCTAAAGCCATTAGATTTTCAACATTAGAAACTATTTGCCAGCATTTACAATGCCAACCAGGCGACATATTAGAATATCAACAAGAAACGGAAGAGCAGGAATAAACAATGATAGAGTTTGTCTTCAATTATAATAACAAAGAAATAAAATATTCATCAGATTTGTTAGGGCGTGAGCGCGTTTATGTTGATACTCAACTTGTTGCAAAGCCAACTAATTGGTTTAATTCAGTAAGTGAAGTGGAGATTACCCTAGGTGAAGAAAAGTTAAAATTAAGTCGCATTATTAAATCTTATACTGACGGTGAATACCAAGTAACATTATCAAATCAGCAAAAAATTATTGGCAAACAATCTAAACTCGTTATCGACTTTTCTCTGTCAGGAGAAGAAACGATTTATCGTGGTAAGGAAGTAGACTGGTTAGAAGAAGTGAAATTGCCACAAAGCGTTATGCACTGTGTGTGGGCGCTTTATTTTGGAATCATCATAAACGTGTTTATTAGTGAGTTTAATGAGAATACTCTATTTTCAGACCTCTCCGCTTGGGCTATTGTAACTTTTTCATCTGCTTCAGTCGGATTATTTTTCTATTGGGCAGTAAAAACACTGGTAAGCACCCCTAAAGAGAGTGATATTTAGATCATGCTCTGAATTACTTTTATACTCGTCGATATAATTTAAGTAACTCTATCGGCAGCTTTAAAAACTAAAAATAGTCTATGAATACTTATTTTTAGTTCTATAAAGTCAAACTTATACAATTTCGTGAATGGCCGCAATGGTGGCTTAGTTGACTATCAAGGTGAAGGTAGAACAGCGTCTAATGGACACTAAATAACTCAAAAATCTATCGATATTAACTTCCTGTTTAATAGCATTGAAGACATTAATTTTACTTGCAAGATAGCTGTTGCTTTGCCCACTATCAATTAATAACAAACTATTATGAGATATCAATAAATAGTTAATAAAAAAGCCTGAATATTGCTATTCAGGCTTTCTTTTACTTGACGTAGGTAAGTGGTAGTGTAGTAGGTTTAAACCCTATTACATCATACCGCCCATGCCACCCATACCGCCACCCATGCCGCCCATATCAGGCATAGCAGGAGCCGCAGCTTCTTGAGGTGCGTCAGTAACCATCGCTTCGGTAGTTAACATCAATCCAGCAACAGATGCTGCAAATTGAAGAGCACTACGTGTTACTTTTGTTGGATCAAGAATACCCATTTCAATCATGTCACCGTAAGTGCTGTTACCAGCGTTATAACCGTAGTTGTTGTCACCGTTACGTACTTCATTTAATACCACTGATGACTCATCACCACAGTTAGCAACGATTTGACGAAGTGGTGCTTCCATGGCGCGAACAGCAACGTTAATACCATGAGTTTGATCTTCGTTAATACCTTCAAGGTCTTTAATTGCCGTTGCAGCGCGAACTAGGGCAACACCACCACCAGCTACAACACCTTCTTCAACTGCTGCACGAGTCGCATGTAATGCGTCTTCAACTCGCGCTTTTTTCTCTTTCATTTCAACTTCAGTAGCTGCGCCAACTTTGATTACCGCAACACCGCCAGCAAGTTTTGCTAAACGCTCTTGCAGTTTTTCTTTGTCGTAATCAGAAGATGAATCTTCAATTTGACCACGAATTTGCGCAACACGCGCTTTAATATCAGCATCATCGCCAATACCGTCAATGATGGTCGTATTGTCTTTTGAGATGATAACTCGTTTAGCTTGACCTAAATCTTCAAGAGCCGCTTTTTCAAGCTCCATGCCAATTTCTTCAGAAATAACCGTACCGGCAGTTAATGTAGCGATGTCTTGTAACATGGCTTTACGACGGTCGCCAAAACCAGGAGCTTTAACCGCAGCAACTTTAACAATACCACGCATGTTGTTAACAACTAATGTTGCTAGCGCTTCACCATCAACGTCTTCAGCAATAATAAGTAGTGGCTTACCTGCTTTAGCTACGCCTTCAAGCGTTGTTAATAACTCACGAATATTTGAAACTTTTTTATCAACTAAAAGGATGAATGGGTTTTCCATTTCAACCGAGCCATTTTCTTGGTTGTTGATAAAATAAGGCGAAAGGTAACCACGATCGAACTGCATACCTTCAACTACGTCTAATTCATCGGTTAACGCTTGACCTTCTTCAACGGTAATAACGCCTTCAGTGCCTACTTTATCCATGGCTGTCGCAATGATTTGACCAACCGTTTCATCAGAGTTGGCAGAAATAGTACCGACTTGTTCAATGGCTTTATTATCAGTTACAGGGGTAGAAGCATCTTTTAATGACGCAACAGCAGCAACAACCGCTTTATCAATACCACGTTTAAGATCCATTGGGTTCATACCAGCAGCAATAGATTTTAAACCTTCATTGACAATAGCTTGGGCAAGAACAGTTGCAGTTGTAGTTCCGTCACCGGCTTCATCGTTGGCTTTAGAAGCAACTTCTTTTACCATTTGCGCGCCCATATTTTCAAACTTGTCTTCAAGTTCAATTTCTTTGGCAACTGAAACACCATCTTTAGTGATCGTTGGACCACCAAATGATTTATCTAATACCACGTTACGGCCTTTAGGGCCTAATGTTACTTTTACCGCATCAGCTAATACGTTAACGCCTTTTAGCATTTTTACGCGAGCGTCATTTCCAAATAATACGTCTTTTGCAGCCATGTTATTTATTCCTATAATTTTGTTTACATCGTTTTTAAAACGATGTTATGTGTGTCTATAAAATTACGTTAAGCTAGTTAGCAAGCACTTTTTATGCAACTGCTTTAATCAACTAGCAACAAGTTAAGTTATTAATTACTCTACGATTGCTAAAATATCTGATTCAGAAAGAATCAATACTTCTTCGCCA
The DNA here is from genome assembly GCA_042091395.1 of Colwellia sp. Classification (GTDB taxonomy): domain Bacteria; phylum Pseudomonadota; class Gammaproteobacteria; order Enterobacterales; family Alteromonadaceae; genus Colwellia. Next base: position 61,672 of record JBELHN010000007.1, on the reverse strand, counting down.
TCAAGCTTTTCAGTTTTAACACCGTAGCCTTCACTGAAAATCACTTGGTCGCCAACTTGCACATCTAGAGTACGTACTTCACCATTTTCTAAAATACGGCCATTACCTACGGCGATAACTTCTGCACGAGTCGATTTTTCGGCTGCGCTGCCCATTAAGACAATTCCGCCTTCTGATTTTGACTCAACGTCTTTACGTTTTACAATGACACGATCATGTAGTGGACGAATACTCATCAATTCTCTCCTGAGATTACTTATTAAATTAGTCTGTTTATAGTCAGCTTTTCAGTCTTAAAGCGAGACTAAATGCTGTTGATATAAGAAATGGGGATAAAAAAAGCCGACACAAGGTCAGCATTAATTTTTTTATGTTTTTCTTTTTAATTAGTCTTTGCGGTGAAATTCACCTTCTAGAGCATCATGATGTGATTTTGTATTAGACGATTTAGAGGTTGAAAAGCTATTATCGTTGTCGTGTTCAAAAGTGTTACCTTGATGACCTCGTTGAAATGAAGCACCATGGGCTGCTTGCTTAACCTTGATATGCTTTTGTGCTTGCTCAGCGATTGATTTACGTACTGCCGGTATCAGTAATGATAAACCCAAAATATCAGTAACAAAACCTGGGGTAACCAATAACACACCGGCTACAAGTAACATTAGCCCAGTGACAATTTCGCCCGATGGCATTTCTCCTTGCGCCATTTTAGTTTGCACCGATTGCAGGGTCGCTAAACCTTGTTGTCGCACATATTTTGCGCCTAACCATGCACTTAAAATAACAATCGCGACTGTTGGCCATAAACCCAATAAAGCACCTACTTGTATAATGACAGTAATTTCAATGATTGGGATAATAATAAAAAGTACAAATAACAGCTGAAACATAATAATTCCTTATTTTCTATGAAACTTATATTGGGTCAATCAGGTCCTTTTCAATAGCTATGTGTTTAAGGCTTCGTTTAAGGCTTAACTTTGTTAAAAATTAAGCGTAAATAACAAAGTTATTAATTATGTACTAGCCGAGGTATACTGATGAAATTTGAATTTTATTAGTGAGAAAGTTACATTGCATCAATTAGTCTTAACAACCTGCCCCGATGAAGTTATTGCCAAGCAGATTGCTACGCAATTAGTTACCGAAAAATTGGCGGCTTGCATTAACATTGTACCCAATTTGACCACGATTTATTATTGGGATGATAAATTACAAACGGGTACTGAAGTGCAGTTATTGATTAAAACCACAGAACATAAGTTTGCCGCCTTAAATGCTCGGATGAACCAATTACACCCCTACGACGTAGTAGAGATTATCGCTTTGAATATCCAGCAAGGTGATAAGCATTATTTAAACTGGATCACCAATTCTTTGAAGTAGGTTTAATGAAAAAGTTACTACCCTTGTGTTTAATACTAGTCTTAATAAGTTTGCAAAACTTTGCCGCACAAAACACCCAATCTTTGTTTGATCTTTCATCTTCTAGTGCGTTTAGTAACGATGAACAATTTTTACCTGTTGACCAGGCTTTTTCATTTAATTTTTATCAAAACAACAACCAACTGGACGTTAGTTTTGATATTGCGCCAGGTTACTACCTTTATCGCCATCAATTTAAATTTAAGGGTGTTAATAGCCGTTTTACTTCAGTATCTTTACCCGAAGGTATTGATCATGAAGACGAGTTTTTTGGTGTACAAAAAATTTTTACTGAGCAGCTTAATTTTTCAGTAAACCTCGAAGAAGTGAACAACAATGCCAGTATTAAAATTGTCTATCAAGGCTGTGCAGAAAAAGGGCTTTGTTATCCTCCTACTAGCAAGGTAATCCAATTAAGTGAGTTAATCAAAACAGTAGTCGATAGCGCTGACAGCACTGATACCATCGAAAAAAGTGAGCAACACCAACTCTCAGACATGCTCAAGCAAGACAGCCTCTTGTTAACGTTAATCGCCTTCTTTGTTGGTGGTTTACTACTATCTTTTACACCATGTGTTTTTCCTATGTACCCGATTTTAACCGGGATTATTGTTGGTCAAAGTAAAAGTGATACTCCGTTAACCACCAAAAAAGCCTTTACCTTATCCTTCTTCTACGTTCAAGGTATGGCCGTCACTTATACCTTGCTTGGTATTGTAGTCGCTTTAGCGGGTGCTAAATTTCAGGCGATATTTCAACACCCAGCCGTATTAATCAGTTTGAGTGTGTTATTTATTTTCTTAGCACTATCAATGTTTGGCGTTTTTAATTTAGCGTTACCAGCAAGTTGGCAAAATAAGCTTAATGCGTTAAGTAACCAGCAAAAAGGTGGCTCTATCACGGGCGTACTTATGATGGGAGTAATCTCTGGGTTAGTTGCTTCACCTTGCACTACTGCACCACTCACAGGTGCACTGCTGTATATATCGCAAACCGGTGATATGATTTTAGGCGCCTCAGCATTGTATGCACTGAGTTTAGGTATGGGGCTACCATTGTTAGTTTTAGGTAGTTCTGGTGGTAAATTATTACCTAAAGCAGGGGCTTGGATGAATATAATAAAAAATATTTTTGGTTTATTATTACTAGCCGTTCCTATTTTTTTATTGGAGCGCTTTATTCCTGCAGCAGCAAGCCAAGCTCTATGGGCTCTGCTCTTGCTAGCGAGTGCTAGTTACTTTTATGTCGCGAATCAAAACCATGCCGCAGAAAAAAATCAACCAAGAGGTTTTTGGTATGGCTTTAGGTCATTAATAATATTTATAATGTTATTCTCTGGGGCAAATATAGCGTATCAAACACTGCTTCCATCGCAACACAGCATGGAGGAAGTCACTGGCCACCCTACTTTTAAACAAGTCACGTCGTTATCAGAGCTGAATAGCGAAATAGCCAAGGCCAATAACCAAGGAAAAACAGTCATGTTAGACCTTTATGCAGATTGGTGTAAGGCCTGTATAGAGTTCGAAAAATACACTTTTGTTGATGCTGAGGTCCAAAAAGCATTAAGTAACAGTGTTTGGTTACAAATTGATATGACTGAATTTGATTCTGCAACTAACACCGAAATTGTCGAACACTTTACAATATTTGGTTTACCGTCAATTTTGTTTTTTGATTTGCAAGGTAATGAATTAACCAAACAGCGCACTACTGGTTTTATGAATGCTAAAGACTTCACTGCGCATGTTAAAAGTTTTTTCAACGAGTAATTACCGTCCTTAATTTAAGGCAGTAATGTTAACTATTTACTGCCTTTTAAAAAAATGTAATCAACAGAAATAAATATAAAATGTTATTTAATCTCGGTGTGCAAAGTCGTTCGAATAAAATTGGCTTTTAAAGGTTATTTAAGTCGTGATTTATCTTTCATGGTTAATAACTACTCCTCTTTTGAAGTGAGAGTAGGGTATATTCTGGTTACCCTAGCAATGAATATTGACGGATATTAAGCTTAATCGTCAATATTCATTGCATACTTATGCTGACTTTCCACTAGGGTGATTTTCAAGTTTGGGTACTTTCCAGTATCCATTACTTACTTGTTGATCTAAATGAGTAAATAAATCTTTTTCAGGAATAGGTTTCGAGTAGTAGTAGCCTTGAATAACATCGCAATCGTTTTCACTTAAACTTCTTAGTTGTGCTTGTGTTTCAACACCTTCTGCCACCACTTTGAGACCTAGGCCTTTGACCATAGTAATTGTTGAGGTAATGATTTGAAAGTCAGAGTGATTTTCTAACATACCAAAAATAAAGCTTTTATCTATTTTGATAACATCTACCGGCATCTTTTTTAAATAAGCTAACGATGAGTAACCCGTGCCAAAATCATCAATAGCAAAACTAAAGCCTATATTTTTTAAGGCTTCCATCATGGCAATAGTATGATCCATATCTTTCACTAAAGTCTGCTCGGTTAACTCCAATTCAAAATAATCAGCTGAAAAACTAAATTCATTGAGTAGTTCACGTAAAAATTTAGGTAAATTAGCATCCATAAATTGTCCAGCTGATAAATTTATGGCAATCCGTGGTTCTATAATGCCATAGTCTCTAATGGCTAAGGCTAATTCAAAGCAACGTCGAATAATCCAGTACCCCAACTCAATCATGTGCTGAGAGCTCTCTAAGATAGGAATAAACTCTTCTGGAGGGATCATGCCTCGTTCTGGGTGTTGCCATCGAATAAGTGCTTCAAAACCAAAAAGCTTTTTGGTTTTCGCACAAATTTGTGGCTGTAAGCTTAGGCTAAATTCTTGTTTAGCTAAAGCCTGACGTACCTCACTTTCAAGCATTACTCGTTTTGCAACTCGATGAAACATAGCTTGTTGATAGATATGATATTGACCACCACCATTATCTTTAGCCTCGTACATTGCAATATCAGCGTGACTGATGAGATCATCGGCCTTTTCTGTTGCTGATTCTGTATAAGCAATACCAATACTGGTAGAAACGTAAAAAATGTTAGATCCAAGCTTTATCGATTCTTTAAATTGCAATAAGACTTTCTCTGCTACCGCTACCGCTTGAGTAAGATGTTTTAGGTGGCTCAATACAATAACAAACTCATCACCGCCAAAGCGACTAGCTAAGTCAACATCACCAATACTGAGTCTGACTCGCTCAGCAGCTTGAATAAGGAGCTGATCGCCAATATTGTGGCCATTACTGTCATTAACTTTTTTAAAGTCATCAAGATCAATAAACAGTACCGCAACACCATTTTGGTAGCGCGATATATTGGCTAATGATTTACGCAGTTGATAATTAAGCATATTTCTATTAGGTAAACCGGTGAGTAAGTCATACATGGCGATATTTTCTAACTCTTTGGTCTTTTGTTCTACTACCAAATTGAGCTGTTCTAACTCCGAGCATAAATCTTGAGTAGAGTGAGCTAGCACGTCGAGTTCATCGGCGAACATTCTTGGTCTATTGAGGTTGATATGTCTAAATTGTTCAAATTTTTTCTGTGATAAAAGTGGTAAGGCATTTGAAAGCAATAATAGTCTGTTGGTAAAAGGGCTTGAAATAAAATAAACCAAAGCGGCAAGTAAAATAAAAACGATACTCAATGACAAAATAAAGCGATTCTGATAATCACTGTTCTTAGCTTTGTATGCGGTAACATCATCAATTAAGGCGAGATAAAAACTATGCTCAGTTTGCTGCGACAGAGGTAACACGTTAATTAAATAACTTTTATCAGTTAACTCAAGGTGCAAGCCTTGTTGTAGGCTTTCGCCTAAATCGTTATAGCTTAAGCTCAAAGCAACTAAAGACTCCGCTAATTGATTGTCAGATGCTGAAATAAGCTTAACTCGGTCTTTTTTAGGTTGCCCTTTTTTCCAAACATTATCTACTTTAAAGACGACCACATCTCTATCTAGTGTTGTTTTTAATGAGAAAAGCGTGTCTATAAGTGACGTACTCATGGTAACCACAACCATATCACCTTGTTTGTTAAGTAAGGGAACACTGAGTAAAAAATGACAACTTTGCGGGCAATACGTTCTTGCTTTAGGTTCTTGTGCCCTTAATACCTGTGAAATATTTTCTTGAAGTGCCATGGGGAAGTCATTGGTAGCAAACAAAATATTATATGCCTCATCAACTAACCAAATGTCTTCAACATTTAAATGGAGTTGCAATGCATCATACTGTTTTTCAAGTTGAACGGCTAAACTGGAAAAGTTATTTTGTTGTGATAACTCGATAAGATCAGTAAAAGATTCCAACCATACAGTCAGCTTAGTGCGTAACACATCATTGTGCAGATTAACTTGTCTTTGGCCTTGAATCGCATTGTTATGTTGAAATGCTTGAAAATCAGCCTGTAACCGCCAATATGATAACGACGAAAAACCAACAGCGATAAATAATAGGGTTGAAACAATTAAAATTAAAAGCTTAGTAGGTACGCCAATGGACTTTTTAATCATTTTATTTTAAAACCAATACATTAATTGCACTGCCCACATTTGCCATGTTTCGGAATTATTCAACTGAGTATTAGGCAAGACTACTGGGCTGAGTCTGCCGGTCCCTTTAATCCAGTGATATTCAGCACGTATAGCCATGTTGCTAGTGGCGTCGAAGTTTAATCCTAACGTAGTATCTCGATGAAAGCCAAAATAATATGGGATGGCTCCATTAGAATTTTGTTCTTGTTGTTTACCATTTTTGTCGTCTTTATCTAAATAAAAATCTTCATAGCGGGCAAGTAATGTTAAACGTTGCGAAACTTTATATCGCGACTGAAAATAAAAGCCCTGACCAATATCATCAAGTTTAAAAGTGGGCGAGTAAAAGCCATCAATAACAAATCGCTGTTGGTAAATTTCAGCGCTAAACTCCCATAATTCACCCTCGTAAAGGGCATTAAGCGTATAAAATTGAAAGATAAAATCACTATCCAAAAAGATATTTTCTGCACTGGGTATACCTTGTTTGTATGTAAAGCCAGCGTCAAGTAAAGATAAACCAAAGCGCCACGCTGAAAATGAAGGGTGCCAGTACAAACTGGTTTGCGCATCATAATCTTGAGTAGCACTACCTTTGGCAAATTCACTAAGTAAGTTAGAGGTTTGTTTATTTGATATAGGTGAAACACCGTAACTTATCTGCCAATCCAAATCACCATAATCAGCAAAACTATAACTTATCTTACTGGCGACTCCATCACTGCCCACGGCTATATCTCTGAATCCATCAAAATACACTGATTGTGGCAAAATAATACTGGGCCTAGCAAAGGGTACATCTCTTGAGCTTGAATAAAGCCAGTGATTATTTTTGAAGCGGCCTAAATAAATATTTGCTTGCCATTGGTCACTGGTAAAGGCAGTCCAATCAAGCAGTGCATAATCAATACGAGTGCCTTTAGCGTAACGATTGCCGCCGTCTAAATAAACCACTTGTCCTGCAACCCTTAATGTATCCGTTAATTGATAGGTAGCATTTAAGCCTATTTCAGTTAATTCAGCTGATAGCTCGCCATCGTCATTAACAAAGTCACTGCCATTAACGTCAATTATACCCTGAGAGATAAAACCATGGACCTTAAAACGTTGAAAATCCGTTGGGGTTGTTTCACTGGCATTTACTTTATCACTAAAGATACCGCCTAAGAGTAATATACACCCCACAAGAAAAAACTTAAATAACACCATAAAACAGCTACTTAAGCTTAACAAAGGTAGGTACCAAGCTTGTTGATTAAAAGCTAATCTTAATAACATTTACTACTCCTTTAGTATTAATATTGAGATTATTGTTTTCAGCTACTTGATTTTGAGCAGTGTCTTGAACTTGGTCATTACCATTAAGGTCCGCCACTGTTTCAGTGGGATTAGTTTTTGGCGATTCCCATGCGTGTATCAGGCCGGTGTCATCTATATAACCAATTGAACCAGGCGTATTAATAATCGCATTAACAAGTTCTTGCTCAGATTGAACTACCGTTGGCGCTACCCCTAACCCTGAATAAGTTAACTTATGCCAAATACGATTAAGCTGATAAGGGAACATCTTTAAATGCTTTTTTGAAAATCGTTGGTGGATGTAGTGTTGGCTTGGTAAAACAAAAATACTAATGGGCGTATCGTCACTCCAACGTAGTTGCCGCATAGTGAAAATGCGTCTTAACTGCAAGGTAGTCAGGCTTAAATCACTAACCTTGGGATGAGTTACCACTTCAATGGCTATGCTTTTAGAGGGGCAAAGACAAGTCAGTATTAAACAGAGAATTAAAGCAAAATATTTAATAAAGTGCACCTTGTAAGAAACAGAAAAACTGGAAAAATGATAAAAATCAAAAACTGTTTAAAATCAATAGTGTAATAAATATAACTAGCTAATAGTAGTTGAATTTAAAATATTTTCAATAGCAACATTAACTTTGAGTGGTTTGACCAGTAAGTTGCTGCTAAATTCAGCGAAAAAACCCCTAAAATCGCTTAAGTTAAAAATACCTTAAAATCCACAATATTTTTATTCACTCTTGCCTCATTTTATGTAATTATTGGCAACAATTATAATTTACCCGTGATTTAGCAGAAGATGAGCTCAAAGTTTACAGTTTTAGTGTTAAATGGACCAAACTTAAATATGCTTGGTAAACGTGAGCCAACCATATACGGTAATCAAACACTAGATGCCATAATGAACGAATTAAGTGAGCACGCTAAAAATGACAACATAGCGCTTACACATTTTCAATCAAATGCCGAGCATGAATTAATAGATGCCATTCATCAGTCTTTTGAAAAAGCTGACTTTATCATTATTAACCCTGGCGCATTCACTCACACCAGTGTAGCAATTAGGGACGCATTACTTGCTGTAGCCATTCCTTTTATCGAAGTACATTTATCAAATGTTCATGCCCGAGAAGCGTTCAGAAAACATTCTTATTTATCTGATATTGCAACTGGGGTTATTTGCGGCTTTGGTCCGCAAGGTTACCACTTTGCCCTTAATGCCGCAGTCATGCATTTAACAACAATCGAAAAGAATTAAAAAATTCACAAATAATAAAAAGTTACTCTCTATGGTTAACTTTTTTAAAATAGCTTAACGTTTAACAATAAAAACTAAGGTACCCTGATGGACATTCGTAAAATAAAAAAACTTATTGAACTGGTTGAAGAGTCTGGCATTAATGAGTTAGAAATCTCTGAAGGTGAAGAGTCTGTTCGCATTAGTCGCGGTGCAAGTATTTCCACTGTTGCCGCAGCTCCCGTTGCTGCAGCACCTGTTGCAGTTGCGGCACCAATTACTGCTCCTACTACTCCTTCTGCCTCTGCATTACCTGAAACTGCTGCACCAGTGATGTCTGGTCATATAGTTCGCTCTCCCATGGTAGGGACTTTTTATGCATCAGCATCACCGGATGCACCAGCGTTTGCTGAAATAGGCCAACATGTTAATGCCGGTGATACGTTATGTATTGTTGAAGCGATGAAGATGATGAACCAAATTGAAGCAGACAAGTCTGGCGTAATTAAAGAGATCTTAGCGCAAAACGAAGACGCCATTGAATTTGACCAACCGCTATTCATCATTGAATAAGCCCAACCAGAAGGGTTATTCCATGTTAGATAAAGTTGTTATCGCCAATCGTGGCGAAATTGCCTTAAGAATTTTACGTGCCTGTAAAGAGCTCGGGATAAAAACTGTCGCCGTGCACTCAACTGCCGATAAAAACCTTAAACACGTATTGTTAGCTGATGAAACTATTTGTATTGGTAAAGCAGCTGCTCCTGAAAGTTATTTAAACATCCCTGCCATTATCACTGCTGCAGAAGTTACCAACGCCGTCGCTATTCATCCCGGTTATGGCTTCTTAGCTGAAAATGCTGACTTTGCCGAGCAAGTTGAAAACTCAGGTTTTGCTTTTATCGGCCCAAAAGCGGAGAGTATTCGCATTATGGGTGATAAGGTCGCAGCAATTAAGGCCATGAAGGTCGCTGGCGTCCCCTGTGTACCTGGCTCAGACGGCCCCCTAGACGATGATGATGAAACCAATTTAGCACACGCTAAACGCATTGGTTATCCAGTTATTGTCAAAGCAGCCGGTGGTGGTGGTGGTCGAGGCATGCGTGTTGTGCGCTCTGAAGAAGAGTTAATAGAATCAATTGCCTTAACCAAAAAAGAAGCGGGTACTATTTTTAAAAATGACATGGTTTACATGGAGAAATTCCTAGAAAATCCTCGCCATGTTGAAATTCAAATACTTGCTGATGGCAAGGGTACTGCTGTTCATCTAGGTGAGCGAGATTGCTCAATGCAACGCCGTCATCAAAAAGTGGTTGAGGAAGCGCCTGCACCAGGTATTACCCCAGAAATGCGTGCTAAAATTGGTGAACGCTGCTGTAACGCTTGTGTTGAAATTAATTATCGCGGTGCTGGTACTTTTGAGTTTTTATATGAAAACGGTGAATTCTACTTCATTGAGATGAATACTCGTATTCAAGTAGAACACCCTGTCACAGAAATGATTACCGGTGTTGATTTAATTAAAGAGCAACTTCGTGTTGCTGCAGGGCAACCACTCTCTTGTACACAAGAAGATATAAAAATTTCAGGTCATGCCATTGAGTGTCGAATTAATGCTGAAGACCCACGTAGCTTTATTCCTTCACCAGGTAAAATTACACGCTTTCACCCCCCTGGTGGTTTGGGTGTAAGGTGGGACTCTCATATTTACGCTGATTACTCAGTACCTCCACATTATGACTCTATGATTGGTAAATTAATCACCTGGGGTGATAATCGAGATGTTGCTATTGCCCGCATGCGCAATGCCTTATCTGAACTAGTGATTGATGGTATTAAAACCAATATAACCTTGCATCAAGATATCTTAAACGATCAAGGCTTTGTCAGTGGTGGCGCTAATATTCATTATTTAGAACATAAATTAGCTGAGCTGGAGTAGCTGCGCTCAACGTGATGATCACTCGTTTATCTGTCATGAAAGCCCTGCACTTGCAGGGCTTTTTTGTTATTATAGTGACATTAACCATAAACCCTAATATCCCCTAATTTGAGTAATAAACCAATGCTTAAACCCACTGAAAAACCTATCGCGCCAGCTGATGATGATTGTTGTGGTGGCGGTGCTTGTAACCCCTGTGTATGGGACAGCTATTACGAATCCTTGCAACTCTGGCGTATTGCCGAGTCTAAACGAAGAGACAAAATTGCAACAGAGTCGGAATAAACTATACCTGAAAATTTATCCCGTTAACCCAGCTACTCTCATCTATACTCTCAGAGAGGTTGATTAAACTAAGTGCCTCATCGAAGATATTTGTAAACAGCAATTACACCTTAACAACAGCTTTTGCAAAATTATTGGCCTTATTAAAAGCAATAGACGACCGTCTTGCCAATTTAGTGAGCACTAAATAACACCAAGGAACCAAGAATAAACTCGTGATGGTTGAAAAGATTAAGCCGCCGATAATCGCAATCGCCAGTGGCGCATAAGAAGGGCCATCTCCACCGATTTGAGTTGAGCCGAGTGCCAATGGCACCATGCCTAAAACGGTGGTCGATACAGTCATTAACACAGGTCGAATCCGGGTGACACATATATCAGCAATAACAGACTCGAGTTCATCAATAGTAGGGGTCATTTGGTTGATTTGATCAATCAAAACAATACCATTATTGACCACGATACCCATTAGGATCAAAATACCAATCATACCCATCACTGACATGCTGGTCTCCGTGAAAAGAAAGAACCAAAAAACACCAACAATAGAATAGAGAATAGAGGTAATAATAGCTGCCGGTAATAATAATGATTCAAATAAAGCCGCCATCACAATGTAGATCATCGCCAATGCCAACAACATATTCACTAGCATAATACTTTCCTCTTGAGCTTGGCGATTAAAACCCCTGCCTAATTTCCAGCTATACCCCGTCGGTAAGTTTAACGACGCCATGGCTTTCTCAATACGTTCTCCAGCCTGTTCCATAGTGATTTCATTGGTATTTGCCCCTATTGTTAAGGCCGTTTGCCGTTGCTCACGATAAATGGTTGACAACCTCGGCTGTACTTTAAATTGAGCAACACTTTCTAATGCAATAGTTTCACCATTTAGCTCAGTTATTGGCAGTTTTTTCAGTTGGTCAAGCGAATATTTTAAACGTTCATCATAAAGCAAGCGAATATCAACCTCACCATTGGGATCATGTCGAAAACTACGAAGCTGCAAACCACGCAATGCAGTACCTACCATTTGTGCGACTTGTCTGGAGTTAAGACCAAATTGACTGGCTTTAAAACGATCTATAACTACAACCATTTCTTTTTGATGTTGCGATATATCACTTTTTACATCAGTTAAGCCTTCGACGCTGGCTAATATAGGCACTATTTGCTCAGCGAGTGACATCAATTTTTCAGTGGATGCTCCCTGTAAGCTTATACTAACGCCGCCACTTTCTGGGCTTTGCCAGCCAAAATCTGGTTTTGCCTCAGCAAATTTGGGCATATTCTCGCGAATGCGCTCCTTTAGCATGTTCATTGAAATATCACGATTTTCCTTGAGTAACAAGGTTGAGGATGCTTCATTACCACTGTAGTAGCTGTACACAGAATCAATATAAAATGCTTCTTGATTGTCATATAAGTAGGCTTCCATGCGATTGACCATGGCTTCAACGTGCTCGACAGGAAATTGCCCTTCAACATGATAGCGCATAAATAACCGCGTACCATCTTGGGTATCATTGTTGTCTGAGGTAACTTCTCCCATGGGCAATGCAACACTAGCTAAGACAACTAACGCAAATATCCCTGTTAATTTTGGGCGAGCTAATAACCAAGCTAACGTTTTTTTATAAAGCTTCACTCCTTTACTTAGATTAGGTGTGTCGTCTTGTTTACTGTCGATTGAGTTAGCGTGAGTTTGATTTTTTTTAGCGACTAAACTATCTAAGGATATTTTACTCAATAATAAGGGCAATAACGTTTTAGCAATAAATAATGACGCCGCCAAAGAAATACAAATGGCAATAGCGACATGCTCTAAAAATACGGTTAATTCAACTTTTTGACCGACAATATTAGGTAAAAAAACAATCATGGTAGTAACAGTGCCAGCCATAACCGCTAATGACACTTTATTTACCCCTTGAAGAATATTGTTTATTTTAGCTTTTTGGCTAACCCCCGGGTTTTTACTGTGTTCGGCAGCAATCGATTCGGTAATAACCACCGAATTATCCACTAACATACCAACCGCTAACAACAAGCCCATCATTGACAAAATATTAAGTGAGTAGCCGAGGAAGTACATTACCGCTAAGGTAATACAAATCGAAAAAGGAACTGAAGCAACCACTAAAAGCGTTGCTGTTGTATTTCGTAAAAATAAAAATAACACGATAAAGGACAGTACTGCCCCAATAGCACCTGCCTTTAACAGATCAGATAAGGAGTCAGTTACGCCCTTTGCTTGATCTTCCATCATAAAAATATTGATGCCTGAAAACTGGGCACTGTTGCCGATGTCATCAACAGCCGCTACTACTCTGCCGGCCACCTCAACTAAATTGGCACTGGACTCTTTAAATACATTGACACCGATAGCGTAATTTCTATCTAAGTGACGCCCATCTAATTTTTCTGGTTGTTCAAAGTTAACCTCGGCAATATCACCTAAGTAGACATTGTCTTTGACCATTAATGACCTAATATCATTTAATTTTGTATATTCACCCTTAGGGCTAATACGAATTGTGTTAGTTGCCGACTTCAATGCGCCAGCATTAATGGTAAAGTTTTGTTGCTGAAGTAACTGAGTTAATTGAGCTAGGTCAACATTATGACTCGCTACCCGCTCGGTAAGTAACCTAATTGAGATTTGTCTTTGTTCAACACCGTATAATTCAACTTTAGAGACTCCAGGTAAGCGCTCAAGGGGTTTCTTCAAATAATTATTTAGCAACTGATAACTATTTTTTAATTCCCGGGCACTGGAAATGCGTAAGGTTAATATAGGCATGTCAGCGGTAGAAAACTGATACACAAAAATGCGCTGTATATCGTCAGGTAACAAATGTCGCACCGCATCAATTTTCTCGCGCGCTTCAATGGCTTTTCCAGTTAGACTACTTTCCCAAGCTACATCTAAGCCAATTTCAGCACCATTTTCTGTGGAGTTAGAACGTAACCGCTTTATGCCGCCCATGGTCGCTAAAGCTTCTTCGAGAGGTTTTGTCACTAATCGCTCGACTTCGGCAGGAGTCGATGCTTGGTAAGGCACAGAGACCCACATTTGTGGAATATCAATGCCTGGCCATTTTTCAAGTGGTAATAACTGAGTTGCCGCACCGCCCATCAATAACATAGTTAAACATAACATCAGCGTGGTAACAGGTTTTTTTATTGCCAGCGCGGTTAAGCTTTTAGGTGCGTGCTTAGTTGAGTTAAACATGTTGCAACTCCGTTTCTGGGCTTTCACTCGTTAAGGTGTTGGCTTGCGCATCGGGTATGACTCTTTTACGATCAAACACTTGATATAACACTGGCAAAATAATTAAGGTTAATAAGGTTGAACACAATAAACCACTGATCACAGTAATTGCCATGGGTGTGCGCAGCTCTGCACCTTCGCCTAGGCCAAAAGCCATTGGTAATAGACCCAAAGCCGTTGTTAACGTGGTCATAATAATGGGCCGTAAACGAGATTTAGCTGCTGCAACGATTGCCGCATGTTTTTCGAGGCCTTGGCTTCGTAATTGGTTAATTCTATCAACTAACACGATGGCATTATTAACCACTATACCAGCCAACATAATTAAACCTATAAACACAATAACACTGATGGTACTCCCCATGAAATAAAGACCATAGACTGAGCCCACTGCAGCTAAAGGGACACTAAATAAAATCAGTAAAGGTTGTAATAAAGACTCAAATTGTGAGGCCATTACCAAATACACCAAAAAAATAGCTAACCCTAAAGCAAGTAACATGGATTTAAATGATTGCTGCATTTCTTCACTTTGACCACCAAATGAAGGTACCACATTCAGTGGTAATTTCAGTTGCTCGATTAATTGCTCTGCGTTGGCTAACGCAGCTTTTTGATCCCCAGATGTAATATTGGCACTAATAACAGCAACACGTTGTTGATTAATCCGATTGATTTGGGCAGGGCCAACCGTCTCAACAATGTCACTAATACTGTCTAATGTAATAGGGAAATTATCATTGGGATTAACCACCAACTCCTTTAAATCGGCAACTGAATCACGTTGCTTTTTATCGCTGCGAACAAGTATGTCAATCTTTCGATCGAGTAGCGTATATTTACTAGCAATATTACCGCCGACATTAACCGCCACTAAACGGGCAATATCAGCAGTATTTAAACCCAGTTGGGCTATTTTTTGATGATTGAAATGAATAGCAAGCTCAGGTTGGCCCTGTCTTTGGCTGTTGGCAACATCAACAAACACAGTGCTTTTTTCCATGAACTGAGTTAACTGCTTAGCATAGAGACTTAGTTGCTCCAGATCATAGCTAGCCAACTCTATACTGATAGGCTTGCTAAAAGTAAATAACTCAGGTTGGTTCATTTGGGTAGTTGCACCAATTAATCTTTGCGTAAACAAACGAATATCATCCATAACCTGTTGCTCATCATCACGGCTATTTAGCATTACCTGCAAGCGTGCTTGGTGTTCACCGCCTTTATCTGCACTACTTGACATTAAACTGCCTTGTCCAGTCAGTGAATACGTACTTTTAACACGTGTATCCTGCTGTAGCTTTTTAGCTATTTGATTAATCGTAGTATCGGTTACTGCTAGTGGGGTTCCTGGCGCTAACTCCACATCTAAATAGAATTCACCTTGTGATAACGAGGGCAATAGCTCAACGCCAATTTTAGGGGCAACAAACACAGCGGAGCCAGCAAACAATGCACTAATAAAAAGTGTACTGAAACAATTGTGCATAGCGAGTGATAATAATTTTGAGTACCCAGCAGCTAATAAAGTGAAACTTTTATTAAACCCTGCAGTTATTGGTTTCATTACTGCAGCGCTAAGTCTAGCCAGGCCATGAAAGATTAAGAGCAGTAAACGTAGTAATGACAGGGGTAACAAAATGAACAACATTTTAAAAGGTAATAGTGATAAGTAAGCTATTTTTTTATACCATTTGAGCTGTTTAAAACTCGTGTGTGCTTGCTTTGCCTCTTGGCTCGTTGATATCAGTGCTTTATTTGCTTGGCGAGAGGCAAGCATTGGAATTAATGTTAGCGCCACAAATAATGAAGCAATCAACGCAAACGCAACGGTCATAGCCTGATCAGCAAATAACTGACCAGCCACCCCTTCCACAAAAATTAACGGTACAAATACCGCTAACGTCGTTAACGTTGAGGCAATAATAGCGCCACTGACTTCTTTTGTACCTTTGCTCGCTGCGTCAATAACCGATAACCCTTGTTCTTTATAGCGCGCAATATTTTCAAGCACGACAATCGCATTATCAACTAACAAGCCTGTTGCTAGCGCAATACCTCCTAGTGACATAATATTTAAACTAATATCATTGGCATACATCATGTTAAACGTGGCAATAACAGAAATTGGAATAGATAAAGAAATAATAAGGGTAGGTTTAATGGAGCGAAGAAACAAAAACAATATAAACATGGCAAGTATACCACCAATAATTGCCGCCGATTTGACTTCACTAATGGCGTTACTAATAAAAGTTGATTGATCATACACAACGGTTAATTGATAACGCTCGCCCAATAATTCATTAATGGCGACTAATTTCTTTTTAATTAAGCCTGCAACCTTAACGGTATTGGCATCACCCTCTTTATAAATCGCTAATTCGACCGCTTCTTGTGCATTGATGCGTGTAACGTCAGTGCGCTCTTTGTAACCATCAAGAATAGTCGCAATGTCATTTAACTTAACAACCCGTTCATTTTCACGGTACACGACTAACTCACCAATATCACTAATATCGGAAAATTGGTTAAGGGTACGGACTAAATATTGGGTATTTCCATCGATCAGTTTACCTGCTGATACATTAATATTTTCAGCATGAATACGATTAATAATGGCTTGACTGTTTAAATTGAGTTGCGCCAATTTATGTTGGTCAATCACGACTTGGTATTCTTGCTCCAAGCCGCCACCTAACTTAACAGAGGCAACCCCTAATAAAGACTCTAGTTGTCTCTTAACGTCATATTCAGCAAAAGTTCGAAGTTTTGTTAACCCTAAAATTGAATTATCAGACGTTTGTAGGCCCAAGCGTATGATAGGATCTAAAGACGGATTAAATTTTAAAATAAGGGGTTTTTTAACATCTAACGGCAAACGAATTAAATCAAGTTTCTCCCTCACTTCTAAACTGGTAATATCCATGGCAACGTCCCACTCAAACTCGAGTAAAACATCGGATTGCCCTGCTTTTGATATTGAACTTATTTTTCTTAACCCTTTAACAACACCTACTGCCTCCTCAATGGGCTTGGTAATTAGTTGCTCAATTTCAGCAGGCGCCGCGCCGACATAATTGGTTCTTACTGTTAACGTTGGATAGGATAATTCGGGTAATAAATTTACCGCTAAACGTGATAAACCCACTAAACCAAATAACATTACCGCAAAGGTAAACATCCACACAGTGACAGGTCTTTTTATTGCAATATCAACAATATTCATGATAATGCTCCATGATTCATTGCTGAGCTGCTAGGAGCTGCTTGGTAAGTAAACACTACATTAAGTGTAAAAATAGGGTGGTACTGATGATTAATGGTCATAGTAAATTTTGCCTTATTCTGATACTGCTGCTATTGCACTATTAGTTATTGGTGCGCTGTCTTGCAACTTTTCAGGACTAGGCTTTGCATTTAACACTTCAACTAAAGCATCTGCTTTGAGATTATGTTGACCGTTAATAACCACCAGGTCACCTTCGTTTATTTCACCGGCTATCTCAGTTAATTGGTCTTCTACAAAGCCTTTATTGACGTGAATTTCAATAGCCTTACTGTCACGCACAACATACACCTTACTTTGATTATCAAGTGTTATGATTGCGTCTGATGGAATCGTTAAAGCATCTTCATGCGTATCAAATGTTAAGGCTATTTGAGCAAACATACCGGGCTTTAGTTGTCCCTCGCTATTATCAATAGATAAAATTACCTTGAAGGTACCGCTTGTACTATTAATCACTGGTGATATTGAACGCAGCTTGGCTACAAACCGTTGCTCTTGACGAGCACTAAACTGTAATAAAGCTTGCTGACCAATTTTAGTTAAACCCAATTGGTGCTCGGGCAGGTGAACGACAGCTTGCAAATTAGTTTGATCAACAATATGAAAAAGTTTCTGATAACTTTGCGCAAAATGACCTGTTTTAATCAGTCGTTGCGAAATGTAACCACTAATCGGGGCAACGATTTGGCTATCTTTTAAATCAAGGGCAGCTAATTCTTTAGCAGCAATAGCAGCACGATGTTGGTATTTTAATTTATCTGAGGCTTGCTCACTGACTAGCTGTTTTTCAGCCATTAAAGACAACCGTGATAATTCTTGTTCTAAGCCGGCTAATTCAGCCTCGGCTTTGTCTAAAGCCAATTGATATCGCCTAGCGTCAACTTTTGCCAATAATTGACCTTTTTCAACGTAATCACCCTCTTCAACGGTTAATGCTTCAATGATACCGGTAACTCGGGTGATGATGTCAGCTTCATTGCGTGACTCAAGAGTCGCAGTAGTGTGAAAGTTAGAAGCGATATCGTTACGCTCTATGGCTGCAACCGACACCGGAATGGCAAATTCAACTACCTCTTTTTCTTCCTCTTTAGCTTCTGGCTCAGAACAGGCTGATAATAAAAGTAAACTCAAAGCAGTAAAGGTAGGAAATAATTTGTTAGAAAAAGTCATGCTGGTATGTCCCTATTTATGTAATTGTATTACAAAATAGCATAAGCCATACCAAGGTGTTAATTTCGATATGTAACAGTAAGTTACACTTGTAACGATAATTAACATTCACACTGATATTTTGTAAAAAACTAAAATTTGGTTTTTTTAACCAAATTAATTACGCAAATTACTAGGTTATTTCAGTTAAGGGTCATACAAAGACATCTAGTTATAATTATTTCACTGAAATTAAATTATTGTGGCTTTACTTTAATAGTAAAGTCTTTTGGAATAACCCATAGCGTTTGATCACTGAGGTTGCTGCTTTGATCAAACTGTGAATTTTTCAACGGAAGATAAAGTTCATGGGATTCACTGTTAAGCGGGAATATAGATTTAGTCAGTGGATGTTTTGCCATAAAGCTTTGAATAGCTCCCTCATCGGCTAATTGCCTCAACCCATCTTCAATCCAATCTGCTAATTCTTTATTGGCTTTATTGGTATAAAAGTAAACAGCAAAAGGATAATGAAACAGTATACGCCGATATTTTACTAAGTCAGGGTACTGCTGATTGATGCTCAGTAATTCGTTGTCTATATCATGGTATGCTCGCGGAAAATAATCACAACGTTTGGCGTTGAGCATTTTAAATAAGTTTTCATAAATAGTACTGGTTATTACCGGTAGCTTTGCCTCCTCAAGCACTCTAGTGTCTGGCCAATGGCTACCTTGGCAAGCAACAAATTGCTGTAAATCCAGTAGCGAAGTGACCTTATCAAAGTGGTCAATGGAGTCTTTATGAATAATAAAGTTTCGAAAACCAATTAACCCCCGTGTTGTTGGGATTTTAATCGCTCTTAATAGTCGATCTGTAGATTTATCTGAGCCAAGCCAGTAAACATCAAGCATCTCTCCTTTAACTAGCTCAGCCATTGCTCGGCCTTGCGACATTCTTGTAGTCATCACTGCCAGCGTTGGTACTGTTCTGCCGCTAGCTGCTTGGGCAAGTGCCATATTTAACAAGGTTAAATGATAGTCATGTGATATATCAAAGCTTGACCTTGCTTTAGGGATATTCAACACTTGCAAAGACTGGTTAGTTGCAGCGTTTATATTACCTAAACTAACAAAATAAGTGACTAAGAATATGTTAACAATGTGTGACTTCATATTGAGTAAACTAAACTTCAGGTTTTCACAATGTAAATCGAATAAATCACACTCTCATACTTATTATAAATGAGTCAAGTTAACACATAACTAATCACCATTAATCAGGTTATTAAGCAACTTACTTTGACAAAATAAGCTGCAGATCCAAGTTTAAACGAGTATGTATGCCTAAAAGCGTTATTTTTAGACTTTCTAAAAAACTGTTTTTGCCAATAAAAAGAGTTATGAGCTAATAAAACTTGCTCATTGTAATAGTTTCACTTAACTAAATACCCCCATAAAATTACAACTTTTTCGAATAATAGATGAAAATATTCCCCTAAAATATTACATTTTCACTTTTTTTACTGCTCTACTTAATGGATTAATTTTATAGTTATAGAGTTGAGTTGAAAGAGAGCGCGAGAAGTTAACCGGTAAATTGTATTTTCTAATAAATGCTATTACATCTGCTTTTGGAGAAGGTATTAATGTCGGTAATATGCTACTCGTAAAGGTATGAATTTTTTAGTGCGTAAAGCATCATTGCTTGCTCTATACTCAGCCATAGTATTGGTATCAAATAATCAATCCATCACTAGTCAAGCAATAGCAATTGATAGCCGAAGTCACTTAACATAATGTCTACCATACATGATGAACAAGTAGATTTTAGTGTGCTTTATTGACTTTAATCATGTCATTTCATGCGGTTTGCCGCACTTTCGACAGAAGTTATCACAATTTTCTTGGAAAAGATAAAACCACTATAAACTGAGCCATATCGTAAACTTTAAACAGTTCATTCATTTCAATCGTCCTCATCAACATTACCCTTGTCAGTTGATAATCTTTATAGGCTTGCAACCTCCTGTTAGCTAAAACTCAACATCATTTTTATCGTGCATTGTCAGTTTATTAAGCTTGATAAAGGTTAGCTTTCAATAGTTGCCATGTATGCAAAAGGGTAAGCCATCGATAAAAACCTACCATAAAGATAGTTTATAAATATAAATATTAATAACAGCACCTTAAAGACTGACTAATTGGTCAGAAAAAACAATAACCTCATAATTTTATAACATAACTGTAACATTAGTGGTGCAGAATTACGTTGAAGTTTTAACCAATAGCAGTATTTCTTAACTACAAGTAATAATAAATTTGGAGAGATAAGATGAAAACGAATACGGTAAAACCAAATCGTTTGTGTGGTTTTAATAAGTTGAATTTAAGCTTAGTTGCACTTTGTGTAGCCTCAACTTTTACAACGCATAATGCGTTAAGTGCCGAAGCATTGTGGACAGAAAATTTTGATGATTCAGCGTTGAATAATAAAGGTGCAATTTATAATACCCTTGATATGAGTGGTGTTAGCCGCTGGTCAATTGATGTAAGTAATGCGCAATTAACAGCAAGCAGTGATTGGTTTAAAGTCAGCAATGGTAAAATGGAAGCTAGGGATGTCGATGGCAGTGTGACTTGGCTTTCAGAAACTATTAATATTCAGGGTAAGAATGATATTAACCTTTCAGTTTTAGCTGAAGAAACAGGAAATCATGAAGCGGCTGATTATTTTGATCTGTTTTATTCAGTTGATAATGCGCCCTACATTAAAGTTGAAAATTGGCAAGGAAAGGGCAGTTCAAGCCATACATTAATTGATGACTTTACTGCAGCGACGATTACCCAAGCCATTCCTCAGGGTAATAGTTTGCAAGTCAAGGTTGAAATGTCCAACAATGCAGGCTCTGAGTATATTCGTTTAGATGAGGTACTTGTTTCAGCCAGTAATACTGGTGATGGTGACAACGGTGATGGCAATGATAACGCTACAGTAACCGATGCCTGTTACAACTGTCCCGACTTAAGCCGTATAGCTAATGCAGCAGAATTTGATGATTCAGCCTATTATGAAAGTGTTTTCAATGTTATCAATGCCGAGCAAAGCGCTGAGGTTATTCGCACAAATATTAATGATGTTATCTCAGCTAACCACAAACAATTAAGTTATTCAGAAGCGTGGACAGCATTAACAGTTACCGACGAAGATCCTCTTAACCCAGACAATGTTATTTTATTTTATCGAGGAATTTCAAAAGAAAAATTCTCAAATGGTAGTGGCTCACAATCAAATAACCCAGATAACTGGAATCGTGAACATGTTTGGGCTAAAAGTCATGGTTTCCCGAGCGCTAGCGCATTTGCCTATTCAGACATTCATCATTTAAGACCAACAGATATCTCGGTTAATGCTTCAAGAGGTAATTTAGATTTTGATAACAGTGATAATCCGTTAGCTGAGGCGCCAGACAACCGAGTTGATGGTAATTCTTTCGAGCCAAGGGATGCTGTTAAAGGCGATGTAGCGAGAATCGTCTTTTACATGGATATGCGTTACGCCGGATTGGATTCAGTTACCCCTGATTTACGTGTAGTCGATTCATTAACATCTACCGGCGAGCCATTGTTAGGGAAGTTATGTACGCTACTAGCCTGGAGTGAAGCAGATCCTGTTGATGACTTCGAAATTAACCGAAATAATAAAATTTATGAATTCCAAGGCAACCGTAACCCATTTATTGATCACCCAGAGTGGATTTCAATGATTTATGGAGCGTCTTGCTCTGATGTTGACCCAGTAGACCCAATTGACCCAGTCGATCCAGTTGAGCCGGGAGTTGATTTATTCTTCTCTGAATATGTTGAAGGGTCAAGTTACAACAAAGCTGTTGAAATATATAACCCAACCGGTGAGACCGTTGCATTAAACAATTATCAATTTAATTTTTATGCCAATGGCAGCACAACGGTAACAAGTAGCTACAGTTTAACAGGTACGTTAATGCCAAATGATGTTGTCGTTTTAGGCTCAAGCCAAATAAATGATGATAGCTTGTTAGTTCCTTATATTGATTACTTTGTTAGCGCTGTTAACTTTAACGGCGATGACTACATCGAATTAGTTCGAAACGATATAGTTATCGATAACATTGGTACCTATGGTGTAAGGCAAAACTGGGGCAAAGATACCTCACTCGTTCGCTTAGCCTCGGTCACTTCAGGGGATACTGATCGCACTGATGAATTCGTCAAAGAAGATCAATGGCAACAAAATCCAAAAGATACTTTTGAAAACTTAGGCAGCCACTTATCTAATACCATACCAACAGATCCTGATCCAGTTGAAGATCCGGTGATAGGCATGTGTGGTGATACAGCGGATAAGATTAATGTTATCCAAGGCAGTGGCAGCGCCTCAGTGTTTATTGGCGAAACTAAAATCATTGAAGGAACCGTCACCTCGGTAGTGCCGAGTTTAAAAGGTTATTTTGTTCAAGAAGAAGCCATTGATAGCGATGCCGACTTATCAACCTCAGAAGCTATTTTTGTTTATGTTGATGACTCAAATAATTTCCCAATCGTGGGAAATAAAGTACGCGTAGAAGGGAATGTTAAAGAAAACTATGATCGTACACAATTAACCGCAGCAGGTGACTTTATTGATTGCGGTGTAGGACAAGTTATTGAGCAAACCTTAGTAAGCTTGCCGGTGACGAATAATGCCTACTGGGAGACAATAGAGGGTATGTCGGTAAGTTTTTCAGATACATTAAAAGTAACCGACACCTACAACTTAGCGCGTTATGGTCAGTTAACCTTATCAAATGGCCGGTTGATACTACCGACAAATATTTTTAATGCAGGAAGCGTACAAGCAATCGCACTTGCAGATAAGAATAGTCGCAATCAAATCACACTTGATGATATGAATAATGCTCAAAATCCTGACAATATCCCTTTTCCGGCACAAGGATTGTCCTATCAAAATACCGTGCGTTTGGGTGATTCAATTTCCGGTTTATCTGGAGTGATTGATTATAGCTTCAATACATACCGTATTTTACCAACACAAACACCGCAGTTTACTGCAACTAATCCTCGTACACTTGAGCCCAGTTACAATGGCGCAGCTAGCTTAAAAGTTGCAAGCTTTAATGTCTTAAACTACTTCAATGGTGATGGTAATGGTCAAGGCTTCCCAACTGCACGAGGTGCAGATTCAGCAGAAGAATTAACACGTCAAAGTAACAAGATTGTTTCAGCACTGGTTGAAATTAATGCCGACATTGTTGGTTTAATGGAGCTTGAAAATGATGGTTATTCAGCGAATTCTGCCATTGCAGAGCTGGTATCATTACTTAATGTTCAGTTGGGAAATGGCACTTATGATTATGTCAAAATTAACCAAGCGAGTTTGGGTGATGATGCCATAGCCGTTGGTTTTATATATAAACCTGCGAAGGTTGCTTTAAAGGGGAATGCCGTCACTACCACGCAAAGTCCATTTGACTTTGGTAATCGTCAGCCTTTAGTGCAAACCTTTGAGGAAATAGCAAGTAATGAAGAGTTCACTATTGCCGTTAATCATTTTAAATCAAAGGGTAGTTGTGGTAGTGCTTCGGGTAATAACCGAGACCAAGGTGATGGCCAAGGTTGTTGGAATGAACTTAGAACACAAGCGTCAAACACCTTAACAGCTTGGTTAAATACTAAGCCAACCGGTACTAACGATAATGATATTCTTATCATTGGCGATTTAAACGCTTATGGTAAAGAAGATCCAATTAATGCAATAACATCGGCTAATTATCAAAACTTAGTGGCGCAATATCAAGGAGCTAGCGCATACTCGTATAGCTTTGGTGGTGAGATTGGTTATTTAGATCACGCACTTGCGAGTAATGATTTAGCTAGCCAAGTGGTAGATACCACCGTTTGGCATATCAATGCCGATGAACCACGCATTTTTGATTACAACACTGAGTTTAAAACCCCTGAACAATTATCGTCCTATTATGGTGAAGATAGTTACCGCGCTTCTGATCATGACCCAGTGATTATTTTGCTTAATTTAACCAGCCAAAATGCTTTAATTGGTGATTTTGACAATGACAATGACATCGATAGGAATGATATAACTCAATTCTCTTCAATGTTACGACAAGGCGCGGTTGATAATATTGCATACGATTTTAATAACGATAAACAGCTAAATAGATTAGACGTTAGAGCGCTAATGTCTTTATGTACACGTTACCGTTGTGCCGTTGAATAATATGAACACCATATAAAATATATAAAGGACGTAAAATGAAAAAAATAATACTACTGCTGACAGCACTAATGATCTCGTTTAGCAGCCAAGCTACCTTATTAAGTATTGAGTTAAATCAAGAGGACTATCAATTAGGTGAAGTGATGCAAGCAGATTTTGTTATCTCAGACATTGAAGAAGATAGCTTTGGTTTTCAAAAGCTGCTTGCTAGTTTTGAGTTTAATCTGCTCTGGGATAATACTTTAATTGAGTATGCATCCACGAGTTTTGGCAATAAGTTAGACGTGGATCCCTTTGGGCCGAGTGATCAGTTTATTGATGTGCAAAGTACAAGTGTGCTGCTGAGTGAAATCAGTTATGCATGGAGTAATGATTTGTTCTTTGCCCAAGATGGCTTAAGCCGTTTTGTCTTAGCCAGTGTAAACTTTAATGTCATCGGTTCAGGTGCGGGCACATTGGCGATAAGCAATGCTGTTTTTGGTGATGATTTTGGTGGTGCATTTAACTTGAGCAGCAATGATAAAACATTTGTTGTTGACTCAGGAACAGCTATTGGCATTCCAGAGCCATCAGCATTAGTGATACTTGCCATTGCACTATTGATACTTAGCCGTAAAAAGCTGCAACATTAATTACTTTGTTGCTTTACCTTTATTAACACAGATAATGGTTAGTTAACGAGAAAGATTGTGACAATAAGGCTTGATTAAACAAAAAAGGACACTGTTCAGTGTCCTTTTTTATATCTAATTAAATCAATGAAATAAAGTGATTTAGCTAACTCACAACCTAAATTTAGACATAAAAATACCCCGTAAATACGGGGTTATATATAAATTTGATTATATTGTCTTTACAAAAAGAGTAACCCGGAGCCTAAAACGGAATGTCGTCATCAAAATCAATAGATGGTTCTTGGGGGTTTACCTTAGGTGTTTGCTGTTGCTGCCCCTGGTTTGCAAAGCCTCCTTGTTGAGCAGGTGCTTGTTGCTGAGGAGCAAAACCACCTTGCTGGGCAGGTGCTTGTTGAGGAGGTTGCTGTGGTGCAAAACTACCTTGTTGAGCAGGCGCTTGTTGATGAGACTGCTGAGGAGCAAAACCACCTTGCTGATGAGACTGCTGAGGAGCAAAACCACCCTGTTGGTGAGACTGTTGTGGTGCAAAACCACCTTGCTGTTGAGGGGCTTGCTGTTGATATCCCCCTTGACCCTGCATACCTTTACTGTCTAACATTTGCAATTCATTGGCTTTAATTTCAGTTTTATAGCGATCTTGGCCTGTTTGCTTGTCAGTCCACTTACTGGTTTGTAATGAACCCTCAAGGTACACCTTAGAGCCTTTTTTTAAGTATTCACCAGCAATTTCTGCGAGGCGTTGATACATAACAATATTATGCCATTCGGTGCGTTCTTTTTGTTCGCCAGTTTGCTTATCTTTCCATGTTTCTGACGTTGCTACTGCTAGATTAGCTACTGCACCACCATTTGGCATAAAGCGTACCTCAGGATCTTTACCTAAGTTACCTACTATAATTACTTTATTTACACCCGCCATGAAAATATCCTATTAGTTGAGCTATTGAGACGCTGTGACTTCTGATCTGTTGGAAAAGAAACAAGGCCTTTGAAATTTAGTTTAAGAGGTTAATTCTATAGTGAGCTGCGATTAAATTCGAGGTATTTTTTATCAAAAAGCTATTTATTTTACTTTATCTTTTGTTATCAAAACCCTTGAGATTAATTGCACCCTGATGTTAAAAACGAGCTTGTTAATGGCGATGACTTCTTATCAATTATCAATACTAAAAAAGTGCTATTTGTACTATTAAAAACTAGATATTGGCTAAGCTAAAATAAACAACAAAACCTTTTATAAGGCTATACACGATTAACCGTGTTCGTTGTACTTTGAAACTGACTAAACTCAACATATTAACAAACAAGAAAGTTGTAATGTGTAAGCAATGAAATGTTACGTGCCTTGCCAGTAATTTTTAAATCGTTGGTTGCTAAATTCAATTTCACTAAAGATAACTTGCTGTGATGCTGACAGCGGCGATCGTGCAGTAAATCCTAGCTTAACTTGGGTTGAACAGGTTATTCGTATAAATGCTTAGTTAATTCCACTTTAATCTCTGCTGGTATTTTAATTGACTGTTGTGCTTGATAATCAAAATTTACCATCGCAGCAGTCCCCGAAACACACTTTTTACCGTGTTGCCAAAGCTCTTGATAAACATCAAATGATGCCCCCCCAATACGACTAATATACGTTTTAATTTCTATTATTTGCCCATAATAAAGTTGGTCATGATAAGACACCTCTATTTTAGCAATGATCAACTGCCATTTCTTAGGATCTAAATCTGGTGTGAAAAATTTAAAAATTGGCGCTCTTGCTCCTTCAAACCAAATAGGGGGTTTGGTGTTATTAATGTGACCCAAGGCATCGGTATCGCTAAAGTGTGGCATCATTTTTTCACTAAACATGGTTTCTCCATTGACTATTATGATTCTAGCTAGAGTTTTGACTCGGCATATCACTAAATATAACTGCTTGAGTTTTTCACTTAGGCAAAAAATATCATTACCTAACCAAATAACCAACGAATTAACCAAAAAAGTTCAATAAAATAAAAAATACTACATTAAATACTCATAGTTACCGCCAAAAATATGTTGGTAAAACAGCGTAATAAAATTAATATTTTATGGAACTTTTTTGGCGCTCTCAGCAAATAACACTGTTAATTATTTATGAGTAAATTTTGCTATACAACTAAGGTAATACTAAAAAAGTCTGCCAAATTATAGATTTACCACTATAGTTAAAGAAGTGAGTGTTAGTATTATCATTTATTTAACTGCTTAGGTACGCCATGCTGTTTACAGAAAAAACTATAACAATAAGCACCTTCTGTCATAACTCTCCTACTCACTTTTTAAATACAACAGCAGAGTATATTTTCCGCTTAGCCATAAGTTACCATCGGGGAACATTAACCATAGTTCTGCTGTTAGTTTTGAATAATCTAGTATTTGCTTCGCAGTGGCCTTCACCAACACAACATTCTGAGTTTGTGGCTTTACAAAACATAACTGACCAGTCGCCTTTATTCTCGCTGAGCAAGCAAACCAACTCTCCCTCGTCATCACTGCCAAACACTAGCAGATGCGCATTACCTCAGCCGATTGTTACTTTCACACCAAAAACTATTTTTGATGAGAGTGAACCGGACATAATTTTTTTTCACCGCTGGATAAATGCTCTACACATCGACACTAAAATTTTCACACTAAAAAATGAGAGCTATTTCTTTAGCAAAAAATGTGACAAAACACCTGCTGATATGGCTGAGTTAGAAAGGCATTTACGAGGTAAAAAATATCTGCGTGATGCCAGTGTTACAAGCGACACTAAACTTGAGCATATCAATGTTACTACATGGGATAATTGGACGTTAATGCCAACCCTAAGTTTTGGCCGAAAAGGCGGTGTAAATACCTTCAGTGTTGGTATCAAAGATAGTAATTTACTGGGCTTAGGTATTGATGCTGAAATAGCCTCTTATCAAAACTTGCAACGTTCTGGCTACAAATTACATGTATCGTCACCACTTTTTCAAAAACAAAATACTGAGCTAAGCATACGATTTGCTGATAACGATGATGGCGTGCAAAAAAGTTTATTTGTACATAAAATATTTGCAGGTTTTGATACCAAATCATCGTATAAAATTGGCTTCAATGAGGAATTACGCAATGACACCATTTTTCAAAATGGCGAAAACCAAAGTATTTTTACCCATCAAATTAACTACAAAGAAATAAATTACGCTTGGCTAGATTCTCATCAAAGTCATCACTTATTACGTTATCGTGTAGGTATAACAGAGGATAAACATAGTTTTAGTGCATTATCGCCAACAGATCGCCTAGACCTATCATCACCAACACTAACAGAAACACTGCCGTTAGATAGAAATTTACTGTACCCCTGGCTAGCACTGCAATTTATAGAGAAAGATTTTAAAAAGCTCACCAATATACATTTAATTAGCCAAATAGAAGACTTTAATCAAGGTTGGCAAGTCAACACTCAACTCGGTTTTGGTGATGGCAGCAAGGAAAATTCGGCATGGTTATTATGGAAATTACACCTGCAGAAAGGGTTTAATGTTCATAACAATGCCCTATTACTTCTTGAGTTTTCAATTGCGAACGATATTTATCAAGATCGAGAGAGTCGATTAATCACAAGACTCAACGGTGAATATTTTTATCGGTTTACCAATAACTTAGGCTTCTACCTCAGTAATACGTATATCTTGAGTGAAAATCAGTACGTTGATCAGCCTGTAACCATCGGTGGAAATTCAGGAGTTCGTGGCTTTCCTCTACAATATCAACACGGTAAAAATAGTGTAAAATTGACTTCTGAAATCCGTTATTACCCAGAAATAAACCTATTCAAACTATTTGATTTAGCGGGTGTTGTTTTTACAGATATCGCCAGAACAATTGGTGATTCAGTGGTAAAAAATATAGAAGATGGTTGGTTAAGTTCAGCCGGACTTGGTTTGAGAGTTTATACACCACACTCAGGCGGAAATAACTCAGTAGTCCATTTAGACTTTGCCTTCCCACAAAGTAATAATCTAGAAATCAATACCTTTGAAATTAGAGTTCAAGCAAAGAAATCATTTTAATTTATATTGTTTACCAATAAGTTGGCTTACAAAAATCGTTTCAAGACACGATCTATTTGCGTGACCCGAATTTTTTTCAATAGTTTTTGTGGCTTTTCAGGATAATCTTCAACCGCATCAATATCAGTAAAATGCCCTACCCTTGAGGTTTTTGCTAATATACTCTTCAACTCTTCATCAGTTTTAGCTAAAAAGAGTTGGTTGCTATCATCAAGTAAAAGGCCATTTTCTAAATCCAGGGCCCAAGCTCTTGGGTTTAAATTACTGCCGGTAATTAAATGATAACGGTCATCAACACGGACACCTTTCAAATGAAAACTATTACCACCGTCTTTCCACAAGTAAATATTAAGCAAACCCTTATCAATAAAATTTTGATAGCGCTTAATAAAACGCCTAAGTAGCATTTCGTAAATGTAGGGTACAATACCAATGGTGCTAAAGTCTTCCTCGTTACCAATAAAAAAATCGTTGGCCGTTTTATCACCAACAACCATAGTTGTTTTAATTCCTCGCTTTAAAGCTCTAACTACATCTCTTGCTAAAGCATGCGGTAGATTGAAATAAGGCGTAAAAATGACCATGTTATCGTTAGCGCCTTGCACTAACTTTCTCGTTGCTTGGTTTAATTGGTTTTTATTACGACCAAAACCGACAAGTGGAGTGATAACAGCTTTATCACTGCCCATTGATGAAGCTGAGTGAGTTAAAGGTGACTCGACCAAGTAACGTGAAGTTTTTAATTTTTGTTTCAACAGTGCAAGGTTTCTCTTTTGTTGCAATGCATCAGGTAAATGAGCTAAGTTAAGCTGCGGTGCTAACCCCGACTCTATAAAGGTATCGGTTAAATAACAACAAAAGCTATCAGCAAGGGGGGCACTATTAATTGTACAATAACGGTCTAATCTATAGCGTTCAGCTTGATGCAGATAAATATCGTTAATACTGGCTCCGGTATAAAATACCTGGTTATCAAATACCATTCCTTTTAGGTGCAACACACCAAAGACTTCTTTACGCTTAACCGCAACACCATATATATTTATGGTTTGCGGGTATGTATCGGCAAGCTTTAAATAAAGCTCACGGTTTCCTAAACTGGCTTCTTCACCAATTAAACCACGTTGGCCACGATTGAAATCGACAAAGATATTCACAACCAGTTCCGGGAAATTGGCTTTGGCTTGATAAAGCGCAGAGAGTACTTCTTTACCTGCATCATCATCTTGCAGGTACAAAGCTGTAATAAAAATACGCTGTCGCGCATTTTTAATTAACAATAACAGCTGCTGCTTATATTCTTTGGGGCGAGTATAAAATTCAACATCACCGCCATCAACAATTATTTCTTGCACTGTGATTTATCTTTAAAGACATAATTGCTGACAGTATATCAATAACAAAGCGAAAAAATATAGAATTTTTCTTCGCTTTAGTCGATAAATATCAACAGATAACCGCACCCTGTAAGTTAAATATTAACCGCTAATTCTAACGCTTGACGAATTGCACGCTTAGCATCAAGTTCCGAAGCAACATTAGCTCCACCAATTAAATGAACGGGCAAACCACCAGCAATTAATGCCTGTTGCAAGTCGCGGTTTGATTCTTGGCCTGCACAAATAATAATGTTATCTACTTCGATTAATTGTTCTATACCGTTAACTTCAATGAGCAATCCCTTGTCATTAATTGCTTTATAAGAAGCACCCGGTACCATAGTGACGCCATGCTTAACTAAGTTAGCACGATGCACCCAACCTGATGTTTTTCCGAGCCCTTTACCTACTTTGCTAGTTTTTCGTTGCAACAAAGTAATGTGTCTTGAAGGTTCATGGCGAGGGATATCAGCTTGATTTAATAACGCTCCATCATGATTGTAGGCTTTATCAACGCCCCAATTTTTTAACCATTTATCAGGTTGGTCAGTTAAAGATTTTTCAGTGAGGTACGTCGCTACATCAAAACCAATTCCACCAGCACCGATAATAGCCACCTTTTTACCGACCTCAACTTTATCGCGAAGCACCTGTAAATAAGATAAGACCTTATTGCTAGCAAAACCTTCCTCTAACCCTTTAATCTCCAGTTTTCTTGGTTTGATACCCGTGGCTAAGATCACTTCATCAAAGCCTGCAGCTAGCAAAGAGTTTGCGCTTTGCTCATTGTTTAGATGTACCGATACATTATATAAATTAAGTTGCTTTTTAAAGTATCGTAAAGTTTCATAAAACTCTTCTTTACCAGGGATTTGTTTAGCAACATTAAATTGACCACCAATTTCACTGATTTTATCAAAGAGTTCAACCTGATGACCTCGCTCGGCAGCATAAACACTAAATGCAAGCCCTGCTGGCCCTGCCCCAATGACGGCAAGTTTTTTAACTTTATGGGTTTTTTTAAGTACTAACTCGGTTTCATAACATGCCATAGGGTTAACCAGACAAGAGGCTCTTTTTTGTTCAAACACATGATCTAAACAGGCTTGATTACAGCCAATACAGGTATTAATTTCATCGGCTTTGTCGGCTGCCGCTTTTTTAACAAAGTTAGCGTCAGCCAAAAACGGTCTAGCCATTGACACCATGTCGGCTTGTCCGGAAGCGAGTATATTTTCTGCTACATCGGGAGCGTTAATGCGATTGGTCGTTATTAATGGAATAGAAACTTCTTGCTTCATTTTCTCGGTGACCCAAGTAAATGCAGCTCTAGGAACAGAAGTCACAATGGTAGGTACTCGTGCTTCGTGCCAACCTATACCGGTATTAATAAGTGTAGCTCCAGCTTTTTCAACGGCTTTGGCCATAGTCACGATTTCTTGCCAACTATTACCACCTTCGACAAGATCCAGCATAGAAAGGCGAAAAATTATGATAAATTTTTCACCAACTTTAGCACGCACCGCCTTAATTGTATCGATGGCAAGGCGCATTCTATTTTCAATATCGCCTCCCCATTCATCATCACGATGATTGGTTCGCAAACAAGCAAACTGATTAATTAAATACCCTTCAGAACCCATTATTTCAACACCATCATAGCCGGCTTTAGCCGCTAATTGAGCAGAATAAGCATAGTCTTTAATGGTTGACTTTATTTGCCTTACTGACATCGCTTTTGGCGTAAAAGGTGAAATAGGTGATTTAATTTTACTTGGCCCAACACTAAATGGGTGGTAAGCATAGCGGCCAGTATGTAATAGCTGTAAACAAATTTTAGTCGGGTATTGATGCACAGCATCGGTGACTTGTTGATGTTTTTTAGCTTGCCAGAAGTGGCTTAATTCACTGCCAAAAGGAGCAATTCGTCCACGTAAGTTAGGACTTACTCCACCAGTGACTATTAAGCCTACTCCGCCTTTAGCTCGCGCTTGATAAAAAGCAGCTAGCTTGGCAAAACCACCACGCTCCTCTTCTAATCCGGTGTGCATTGAACCCATTAAAACTCGGTTGGCTAATTGAGTAAAGCCTAAGTCTAGTGGTGCTAATAAATTGGGATAGACGCTTGTTGTCATAATGATGCTCTGCTATTGGTCGTACCAGTTGGTGTATAAGTGATAATTTACTGACATTTACCTAAAAATACAAGTTATACTAAAATCATCTACCTCATACCAACCACGATAGGTATGAATAAAAGTACAACTTATTTGCTAAGTATTTTAAGACAATCTAAGAAACCCTTATGCCCAACAAAATCTCAATAGTGAATACTATTATTTCAACCTTAATTGATAAAAGACAACGAGCCATTAATGCTGCCAATCAAGCACATGCAGCAGCAGTCGACGATCAAAGTGTTGCTGAGACACAATATGATACGTTAGCCATTGAGGCGAGTTATCTCGCTGAAGGACAATCTAAACGAGTTAACGACTATCAGTACAGTATCAATGCCTTTGACCAATTAAAATTAGCCTTAACTACCATTAATAATCGCTCTATTAATTTGGGTACGTTAGTGCAATTATCAGTTGTACAAAGGCCGAGCGATTGGTTTTTTATTGGTCCCGCCGCTGGTGGTTTTAAAACAACAATAGCAGGACAGCATATTACGGTTATAACTACTAATTCGCCAATGGGTAGAGCATTAATAGGCAAGCAACTGGACGATGATATAGAGGTTTTAATAGGTGAAAAAAAAATACAAGCCTATGTTGCTAAGATCAAATAGAATGCTCAACACGGCATTTAACTGCCCTCTAATCTAAAACCAATCTTTAATGTGACTTGATAATGCCCTACAGCACCATTTACGATGTGGCCTCGAGTCTCTGTCACCTCAAACCAATCCATATTTTTAACGCTTTTATGGCACTCTGCAAGTGCGTTTTCTATAGCCTCTTCAATACTCGTTTTAGAAGAGCCAACAAGCTCTAGTTTTTTATAGGTATGGTGGTTTGACATAGGTATTACCGTTAAATTATGGGTTAATATGTTTTAGTTTAGCGGTCTTTTAATATATTGCTAAATTGCAACAAAGATTAAGCAAAGTTTATTAAAAAAAGTAGGTGTCGAAGTGTAATAGGCTAATAAAATGATTCAATAGTAGGTTATTGGGGTATTATTTTAAAATAGTTTAATGATATTTATACAAGGTGATAACCCATTACAAGTAACCCAAAAACCTGCTGCAATAAGTAGTTAAAAAACATCCCCTTACTTCCTAACAAATGCTTAGCAAAGATAATGCGCAAACATCTTGATCTAAAAGCAAACATGTTATTTTGAATAAAATTTAATCGCGTAATAATGATTTAACTGCCGTTAAATCAACAATTTTATCGTCCACTTTTAGATAAGCTACTGCTTCCGTATGAACCAGTGTCGCTTCAATAACCCCGGGCATAGTAATAAGTTGTTCTGCTACTTTTTGAGCTTGGTTTTCACAACTTATATTGGTGGTAAAACTGAAACTTTTCGATTTCTTTAAAGGTTGCATACCAAAACTTATCAACAACCATATACAACTGACGATAGCCATTACCAAAAAGATAGCTTGCTCGCCATACTCACTTGCAATCATGCCACCAACAATACCGCCAACAAAAGCCCCTAAGAACTGACTACTAGAATAAACCCCCATAACACTTCCCTTAAAACCTGCTGGTGCTATCCTGGATAATATAGATGGCATTGTCGCCTCAAGGTAATTAAACGCCGTAAAAAATAACACCACCGACAATACCAAACTCCAAAAGCCACTGGGTAAGCACCACAGAAGAATTAAAGCGGCAAGTAACAAAGCAATGGCGGCACTGAACATAGGCTTTTC
This sequence comes from Colwellia sp., assembly GCA_042091395.1. GTDB lineage: Bacteria > Pseudomonadota > Gammaproteobacteria > Enterobacterales > Alteromonadaceae > Colwellia. The sequence goes on along the minus strand of JBELHN010000007.1, from coordinate 26,982 downwards.
TTTTTGCTTTTTTATGGCAAAAATCATAAAGGGTACCATTAACAAGAATGAACCAAGTAGTGCCGGTAAATAAACTTGCCAATGGTTATCAAGAGACAAACCACTAGCAACAAACTGTTTTGGCAAGGTCACAAAGCAAGCAGTTAAAGCCATGTGCAAAATGAATACCCCCCAATTTAAGCGCGATAATTGCGGGTGTAAAATAAAACGACTTATTTGCGCTGGAAGTGCAACATTGTCTCCACGGGGTGCCTTATTAATAGAGCTGGGCACCATAAATTGCATGAGTGCCATCGCTACAAGTGTTAAAAGTGCGATAAACCAAAACAAACCACTTAAACCAAAACCACCTGCAATAATTGGCCCTAACACCATAGCTACTGTAAAAGATAGGCCTATAAACATACCAATAGTTGCCATTACTTTTGGCCGTTGCTCTTCTCTACTTAAATCTGCTGCTAATGCTAAAATAGCACTAGCAATGGCGCCCATTCCCTGAATAGCACGGCCTAGAACAACTCCGTAAATACTGTCTGACAGCGCAGCAATAACACTGCCGAGTAAAAACACCAACAATCCAGCCAAAATAACAGGTTTCCGACCAAACTTGTCAGATAAAATACCCATTGGTATCTGCAATAACGCTTGAGTTAGTCCATAAGCTCCAATCGCTAAACCAAGCCATACGGGACTATAGCCAGCAAGCTGAACACCGTATATGGCAAAGACGGGCAATATCATAAATAAACCCAACATACGGACACCAAAGATACTGGCTAAGGAAAAAGCAGCTTTTTTTTCAATGTGGTTTAAACCTGAAAAACTCATAACGTTGTTAAAACTCAGAATTAGAAGAAATACCGAAAAATTTTAGTTAGTTTATCATGCGACGCAGCACAACAAAATCCCAACAATTAAATCAGACATCTATAGCAATATATCAGCATAACACTCGTCACAGATTTCTACCTGAACAGTGCTTATAGGTTATTTTTATGGCATAATATCTGATTGAATTTTATCGTCAGTTGAGCACAAAAAAGACATGAAAAGTATTGAAGTTAGGGGCGCCCGCACTCACAATCTCAAAGACATTAGCCTTAGCATACCACGTGATCAATTGGTGGTTATTACTGGTCTTTCCGGCTCTGGTAAGTCCTCACTAGCCTTTGATACCCTCTATGCCGAAGGACAACGTCGCTATGTAGAATCTCTATCTGCTTACGCCCGCCAGTTTTTATCGTTAATGGAAAAACCGGATGTAGACCACATTGAAGGACTATCGCCCGCCATATCTATTGAGCAAAAGTCTACTTCCCATAATCCTCGCTCAACTGTTGGTACCATCACCGAAATCTATGATTACCTACGTCTATTGTATGCCCGAGTTGGAGAACCTCGTTGCCCTGAACATGGCGAAGCGCTCTCAGCCCAAACTGTATCGCAAATGGTTGATAAAGTATTAGCGCTTGACGAAGGTAGTAAAGTCATGTTGTTGGCCCCCATCATTCAAGATCGCAAAGGCGAACATATTAAGTTACTTGATAACCTGGCTGCGCAAGGCTTTATTCGCGCCCGCATTGATGGTGAAGTCTGTGATTTATCTGATCCACCACCCTTGGATTTACACAAAAAACATACCATCGAAGTAGTTGTTGACCGTTTAAAAGTTAGAGAGGGCATACAATTACGCCTTGCCGAATCTTTTGAAACTACCTTAGGGTTGACCTCTGGTAACGCAAAAGTCGCGTTTATGGACGAACCTGATCGGGAGGAATTATTATTTTCTGCCAATTTTGCCTGCCCAGTGTGCGGCTATAGTATGCAAGAGTTAGAACCAAGGTTATTTTCTTTTAATAACCCCGCAGGTGCCTGTAAAACCTGTGATGGTCTGGGCATACAGCAATTTTTTGACAGTAGCCGTGTTATTGCTAATGCCGAATTAAGCCTGGCAGGCGGCGCAGTGAGAGGTTGGGACAAACGTAATTTTTATTACTTTCAAATGTTACAAGCCCTAGCTGAGCATTTTAAATTCGCGCTTGATAAGCCCTTTAATAGCTTGTCAGAGGCAGCACAGCAAGTTGTACTTTATGGCAGTGGCGAAGAAGAAATTGAATTTAAATACATGAATGATCGTGGTGATGTGGTGGTGCGAAAGCACGCTTTTGAAGGCATTATCAATAATATGCAACGTCGCTATAAAGAAACTGAATCAAATGCCGTACGAGACGAACTTGGTAAATATTTAAATTCACATGATTGTCCTGACTGTAAGGGCAGTCGTTTAAGGTTAGAAGCAAGAAATGTGTTTATTGCTGATACCCCATTAACAGTGATAACTGAGCAATCTATTAGTGAATCATTAGCTTTTTTTGAAGGCCTCACGTTGACCGGTCAAAAAGGCCAAGTGGCTGAAAAAATATTAAAAGAAATTAATGATCGTCTAGGGTTCTTAGTTAACGTTGGCTTAAATTACCTTAATTTATCACGGGGTGCGAACACCTTATCTGGTGGTGAAGCACAGCGTATTCGTTTAGCGAGTCAAATTGGTGCTGGCTTAGTTGGGGTTATGTACGTTCTTGATGAGCCCTCAATTGGCTTACATCAGCGAGATAACGAGCGTTTACTCAGCACCTTAATTCACTTACGAGACTTAGGCAACACCGTTATCGTTGTTGAGCATGATGAAGATGCTATTCGTGCTGCTGACTTTGTGGTTGATGTTGGCCCGGGTGCAGGTGTTCACGGTGGACAAATTATCGCGCAAGGAACAGTTAACGATATTCTTGCTTGTAAAGACTCACTTACTGGTAAGTACCTGTCTGGAAGAGAGTGTATTGAAGTGCCTAAAAAGCGGCATAAATTTGATAAAAAGTTAGTGGTTGAGCTTAAAGGTGCCAGTGGTAATAACTTAAAAGATGTTGATCTAGTGATCCCAATAGGTTTAATGACATGTGTTACTGGTGTATCGGGCTCAGGTAAATCAACCTTAATCAATGATACCTTGTATAAATTGGCACATATTGAGTTAAATGGCGCAACGGTTGATGAACCTGCCCCGCATAAAAGTATTCATGGTTTATCACATTTAGATAAAGTGATTGATATTGATCAAAGCCCAATAGGGAGAACGCCACGTTCAAACCCCGCAACATATACAGGTATTTTTACCGCCATACGTGATATTTTTGCGGCGACACAAGAATCACGTTCACGGGGTTATAAATCAGGTCGTTTTAGTTTTAATGTTAAAGGAGGTCGCTGCGAAGCTTGTCAAGGCGATGGCATGATCAAAGTAGAGATGCACTTTTTACCTGATGTTTATGTGCCCTGCGACGTATGTAAAAGTAAACGTTATAATCGTGAAACCCTAGAGGTACTTTATAAAGGCAAAAATATCCATGAAGTATTGGATATGACCATTGAAGATGCATTTGCATTTTTTAAGGCTATCCCAGCGGTAAAACGAAAACTACAAACCTTAATGGATGTTGGTTTAAGTTATATCAAGTTGGGCCAATCTGCGGTGACCCTGTCTGGGGGTGAAGCACAACGCGTTAAATTATCTAAAGAGCTTTCTAAACGTGACACGGGTAAAACCCTGTATATTTTAGATGAGCCAACAACTGGCTTGCACTTCCATGATATTAAACAATTACTTCAAGTTATCCATCGTTTACGTGATCATGGCAACACGATTGTGGTAATTGAACACAATTTAGATGTGGTTAAAACCGCCGATTGGATTGTTGATATAGGCCTTGAAGGCGGCTCTGGTGGTGGTGAAATATTAGTTACTGGCACGCCTGAACAAGTTGCTGAACACAAAAGCTCTCATACAGCAAGATTTTTAAAACCATTATTGCAATAAGGTTTCTCTAAAAATAAAGTAATATTTAGAAAATTCATGCCAATAAATTTAAATGCTAATTGGCTTTTAAAAATCATTAAATATTGCAAAAGGTCATCATAAAGGATTAATTAATGGAAATTAATAACAGTGAACGCCTAAAGTTTAGGTTAATGGATGAAACAGACGCAGAAACACTGTGGCAGATTGATCAAGATCCTCTGGTGATGAAATTTCTTAATGGCGGTACCCCCTCTTCTAAGCATGAGGTTAATTCGGTGTTTATGCCACGTATGCAAAAGTATCGCAATGAAGCATTAGGCTGGGGTATTTGGCAGGTGTTAGATAAATGCAATGATGAGTACTTAGGTTGGGTATTAATTCGGCCTATGGCTTTTTTTACCGATAAACCACAACTCAATAATTTAGAGGTAGGCTGGCGATTTTTTCAACACACTTGGGGGCATGGCTTTGCTACCGAAGCTGCCCAAGCTATTCAACGTGCTGTTGTCTCAGCTTCAGTATTTTCGGAAACCAAAGTCACACATATTTCAGCATTAGCTGTAGCCGATAACCTTGCCTCTATCGCTGTCATGAAAAGAATGGGAATGCGCTTTGTCAAATCATTTAGGCATAAAGATCCTATTGGTGACTGGGATGCGGTGCATTATCAAATGTCAGTAAAGTCATAGTTTCAATAACGAAAAAATAACAACTCATAATCAGTTAGAAAGAGATTTTTAGCGCTTTAAAATCATAAAACTAGTGAGTAATTACTTATTAGTTTTTTTCTTAAAAGGCCAATTTTCGTTGTTTGATTTAGTGTTATTTGCTTTTTGCTCAGTAACACTAAGTTTATTATTACTTGATTTATATGCATAGGGTTTAGCACCGTTACCGATCTTAGGGGCTTTTTCTTTAGTGTTTTGCACAATACGGTTTTGTTTTTTAGCTTGATGTTTTGGGGACGTGCTGTCAGCTTGATTGCCGTTAACTTGACTCATTTTAGGTAGCGCAGTATTTGCTGCAGTTTTACTTGAACCTTGAACAGCCTGGTTAATGTCAGCCATTTCATTCGCCGTTAAATCACGCCATTGCCCAGGTTTAAGTTTACCCAGTTCAACGTTCATGATTCGTGAGCGTTTTAACTTAATGACTTCATAACCTAAATATTCACACATGCGTCGTATTTGACGATTTAATCCTTGCGTTAAAATAATAGTAAACACAAACCGGCTTTTTACTCTCACGATACAAGGTTTGGTGATGGTGCCTAAAATAGGCACCCCCCGAGACATTCGTTCAACAAAACGTTCACTAATGGGTTTGTCTACGGTCACGATATATTCTTTATCGTGGGCATTTTCAGCCCGCAAAATTTTATTAACAATATCACCATCGCTAGTTAAAAAAATTAAACCTTCTGAGGGTTTATCAAGGCGGCCGATAGGAAAAATACGTTTTTTATGGCCAATGGCATCAATAATGTTACCGCGTACATGTGTTTCAGTGGTACAGGTAATACCAACAGGTTTGTTGTAAGCAATATAAATACGATCAGATTTATCATCACTGATAGGAGCCACAGCAAAGCCATCAACTTTGACTACGTCACCGAGCAATACTTTAGTCCCAAGCTCTGGAACTTTATCATTAATAGTCACACGATTATTTTCAATCAGTTTATCGGCGCTTCGCCGAGAACAAAAACCAGAGTCACTGATGTATTTATTTAACCGTTTGGGGAAGTTTGCTGTGGTCACGTTGTCACTACTCACTGGCTTTCTTTGCTTATCAATAGACTGATTATACTCAAATGCGGGACTAATGTATTGAATAACTGTATTAGCAGTTTGGGTATTCAGCCTTTTAAGAGGTGAGCCAGCACGTTCGGTTATTGTGACTTATGTGTTAATAGTCACTGATAAAAAGTATTTCAAAACTGCCAACTACACCGCAGGTTTACCCATGTGTTACGGCAGTTTTTTTGAAAGTAGTGCTATTTGCAAACAACTCGATTTACCTTAAAACCATATTTTTTAGTACTTATCATGATCTAAGACTAGCTCAACTTGAAGAGTATAATTACATTAGCTTATATAATTTTATTTTTTCATTGTCGCTACTCATTGAGGCTATTGCATAGCTAATTTCGCTATTCAGCGATAATTTATGGGGTGTTTGCTTCACAATATAATTGACCGTTTGTGCTAGTTCATAGTCAGAACCAATATAATCAGACGCTACTTTAATTATCTCAGCTGTTTGAACTTGATCTAAGTGTTGATAAGACAGACTACTTATCGCCATACGCATTTCATAGTCTGAACCAATGGTCTTTATAAACCTGAGCATTGCAGTAAAATCTAACTGAGTGTTAATCAAAGATCCTAAGTCGTTGACTATTCGATAAGCTTCATAATCTGAGCCAATATCATTACTTGCTATGAACAACTCTGATACCACAAAAACATTTTTTTGTTTGGCTAGCTCACTAATTAAACTATATTTCTCATAGTCGCTCCCAATGGATGCTGAGCTAGCTAAAAAAGCGCTTTTCACACCAACTGAATTGGGTAACTCAGTGGCAACAAAAACTAACACTCTTCTATGTTCGTAATCTGAGCCCATACCGTCAAAGGCAGTAATTAAATCAAGCCAGACCTTTTCACTAAGTGGCTTTTGATAATTTACAAAAGACTCAGCTGATATTCTTTGTGTGAAATCATTACCTATACCAGATAACACAATAATGACCTTTTGTTGCGATGATAGTGACAGGTCTTTTTTACTTAAGGCTTTTATATAAGCCGACTTAGTATCATCATTTGCTGATGATAAAAGCTGTTCTATTGCCGCTTTTTCTCCGAATTGAGAGTAAAGAATGTTTGTTCTCTGTTCAGCTGCAATGGGGGTATGATTAAAAAAACCACTCATATACACTTCTTTTAATGACGAGGTAAACAACTGTGGAGAGCCCTCAACCTGGTAACTGTAGATAACGTTACCACTGCGTTCACGAATGTGAAGCTCTGTTTTATTCGACAGATTCTCAATCTTAATGACACTACCTGTCGTTAACTCAATAATCGTTTGTCCATCATTAGCCAGTGCTAGGGGCCCAGTCAGATCTGCGGTTACTTGGTATTCTTCACCAAAAAGTTGGTAATGACTTTTTAGCTCTGTAACCACTCCTTCTTTGTTGGTATAAATATATCGATTATTTATATTCATACAGCCAATTTGAGTGAGCAGTAAAATAACGCAAAAAGCGAAACGAAAGCAATTTGATGAAACAATATCCATACAATAACCAGACCTAATTTTTATGATTTATTAATGTTACATTTGTTAAAGCAACCCCAGTGCCAAAACTTAACTTAATGAAATTTATATAATTATATAATTTTTATTATTAATGCTTTTACAAAAAAACCAAAAACTAATTATTTTGACCATTTTATAAATTAATCGCTCAAGCCACAAAATTTAATGAGTTAATAATCTATAGACTTATAGAGATTAATTTCATACAAGCTCATAGATTTATTTTTTATAACAAAATATATAGATACTGCAATCAGTAAAAGGGGAAATAAGAGGATAATCGTAAAAGCGAACACCATACATATCAGGTAACATACCTGACCAGAATCCCTTTAAATAACCTTCACACCTGATTGATAAAGATTGGTTAATGGATTTACACCGAATTGGTAAGATAGCTCAGCAGGTTGGCTAATATTCCACATAGCAATATCAGCATCATAACCGACAGCAAGCTGGCCTTTAGTTTTTGCTAACCCTAGCGCTTTAGCGCCAAAACAAGTGATACCTGCCAATGCCTCACAAGGAGTTAATTTAAATAAAGTACATGCCATATTTAACATTAATTGAATATTATGAATAGGTGAAGTACCCGGATTGGCATCAGTGGCAATGGCCATAGGCACTCGGTACTTTCTTAGCATTGCTATGGGTGGTAATTGCGTTTCTCTAAGAAAATAAAAAGCACCTGGCAATAATACCGCTGTCATACCTGACTTTTTCATGGCTTTAATACCCGCTTCATCCAAGAACTCAATATGATCAGAAGATAGGGCCTTGTAATCAGCAGCAAGCTCAGTTGCACCTAGGTTAGATAATTGCTCGGCATGGACTTTAATAGGTAATTTATACTGCTGGGCCGCATCAAATACTCGCTTTGTTTGTTTAAGGTTAAAGCCTATCCCCTCACAAAATACATCAACCGCATCAGCTAAATTTGCATTAGCAATCTTAGGTAGCATTGTTTCACAAACCACATCAAGGTAAGCATCAGCATCATTTTTATATTCACTAGGTAAGGCATGTGCGCCTAAAAAAGTACGTTGGATTGTCATCGGGAGTTCATTGCCTAAACGACCAGCAACATTGAGCATTTTTATTTCACTTTGGGTATCTAAACCATACCCTGATTTTATTTCTACGGTAGTCACGCCTTGTTGATGAAGTGCTGCTAATCGCGGTAATGCACTGGCTAGCAATGACGCTTCGCTTGCCTCTCGTGTTGCTTTGACTGTCGCTAAAATCCCACCACCTGCTTGAGCAATTTCTTGGTAGCTTTTACCCTGCAAGCGCATTTCAAATTCATTAGCACGGTTACCACCATAAACGAGATGGGTATGGCAATCTATCAAACCTGGGGTTAGCCACTGGCCTTTACCATCAATAATGGTTAACTCTTTTTTTGTGCCATAGAATTTGCCTGCGCTTAAAAGCTCCGCAGGTAAGTCAGACATTTTTCCTAACCAAACAATTTTATCTGCACTAACTGCCAAAGCTGCAGCCATAACGGCACCGTAACCATCGCTACCTTCTGACATCGTTGCTAAATTTACATTAATAAAAAGTGTTTGCCAGTGTGAATAGTGTTGCATGACGCTACCTTGTTATAATAAAAACTATGTGGGCTGCTAATTTCTAGCAGTTAAAATTTTCGAGAATCGAGGTTACAATTGCTTCAAAAGTTGTAACGTTAAGCTAAGTTATGTCAAAACTGCTTAGAAAGTCACTTAGAAAGCTACTTAGAAAAATGTCGAAAAGTCAGTATTGCCCATAGAAAAATAATTGCGTAGTGTAATAAATACTTAGTAGTAAAATTTTACCTGTAAAACGGTCAAACCTCAACTTGTATATACAAGTATTGATTTTTATGTAAAATTATGCCATGGTATAGCTAATAGAAACAGCCAGTAAAGATAGCGATATACATGTCTGATAACCAGAATATAAATAAGGTAATTACACCTGATAAACTTGCTAAGTATACTATTATCAAGCAATTTATTCGTGAAAACATTGAATCTGGAAAATGGCCGCAAAATGCTAGAGTCCCCTCAGAAAACGAATTAACACAACAATTTAGTGTTAGCCGAATGACAGCAAGGCGAGCATTGCAAGAACTAACTGAACAAGGCATTCTAGTTCGCTCACAGGGCGCTGGCACTTTTGTTGCAACATTTAAGTCGCAGTCTTCAGTATTAGAAATACGCAATATAAGTGATGAAATCAGTGATCGTGGTCATCAACATAAAGCGCATCAAATAGCTTTAAAATCGATAGCTGTAGCAGATGAAATAGCTATTTTACTCAACTTAACATCTGGCGAAAAAATCTTTTATTCTGAAATTTTGCACTTTGAAAATGATCAAGCAATTCAGCTAGAACAACGTTTTGTTAACGCAGACTTGGTGCCAGAATATTTGCAACAAAACTTCACTGAGATAACACCACACGAGTACTTGTGTGCTGTTGCACCATTAACTGAAGCGACCCATGAAATTGAAGCAGTGATCGCTAGCAATGCTGTCTGTCAGCAATTAAACATTACTAACACCACCCCTTGCTTACAGGTCAAACGTCGAACTTGGTCAAAACAAGGCGTGGTAACAGTCGCCATTTTAACTTCACCAGGTGATAAGTATAGGCTAGGCAGCCACTTGGTTTTTTAGTCAACCACTTCAAACTGGAAATGATGCTTTCTAATTCACATAAATTACTACATTTTGCTGAGAACTTAATAAAAAACGCTGAGGTAAATAAACCATCAGCGTTTTTTTAGTATCTAGCTGTATAACTGAACGTATTAAAATGAAAGTTTATCTATAATATTTTCTTCGACTCGACTTGCTAAGGTCACTTTTAACTTCGGTGTTCTAGCCATTTCTCGCTTAATAGCAAAATCAGCTTCTTCGTTTCGTGCCCAGCTTCGACGGGCAATACCATTATTAACATCAAACAATAACATTGATTTTAGGCGACGTTCACAAGCTGCAGAGCCATCAAGTAGCATACCAAAGCCACCATTAATCACCTCACCCCAACCAACGCCGCCGCCATTATGGATAGAGACCCAGGTTGCACCACGAAAACTATCACCGATAACATTATGTATTGCCATATCTGCAGTAAATCGACTACCGTCATAAATATTAGAGGTTTCACGAAACGGTGAATCGGTGCCTGAAACATCATGATGATCTCGACCTAAGACTACTGGACCAATTTCACCTGCACTTATGGCATCATTAAATGCTTTCGCAATTTCTATGCGCCCTTGCGCATCAGCATAAAGAATCCGGGCTTGTGAACCAACCACTAACTTATTTTGTTTTGCCTCTTCAATCCATGTAATGTTATCTTGCATTTGCTGCTGAATCTCTTCAGGCGCATCCTGCATTAGTGTTTTGAGTACCTGTGCTGCAATATCATCAGTTTTATCTAAATCTTCTGCTTTTCCTGAGGCGCATACCCATCGAAATGGCCCAAACCCATAATCAAAACACATAGGACCAAGAATATCTTGTACATAGGATGGATATTTAAAATCGATGCCATTTTCAGCCATAACATCACCGCCTGCGCGAGACGATTCAAGTAAAAAAGCATTACCATAGTCAAAGAAGTAAGTTCCACGCGCTGTATGTTTATTAACCGCGTCAGCATGGCGCTTTAATGTAGCTTTTACTTTTACTTTAAATACTTCTGGCTCTTCACGGATCAAACGGTTTGATTCTTCATAGCTAAGCCCAGCAGGATAATAACCGCCAGACCAAGGGTTGTGCAGTGAGGTTTGGTCTGATCCTAAATGAATGTAGATACCTTGTTCATAGAAGGTTTCCCATACATCGACGATATTGCCAATATAGGCAATAGAAACCACCTCTTTGTTGGCTTGTGCTGTTTTAACACGAGCCACTAACTCACCCATATCATCTATAAGTTCATCTACCCAACCTTGTTGATGCCGCTTAGTTGCAGCATGGCCATTAAGTTCTGCGCATACCGTAATACACTGTGCAATATTACCAGCTTTTGGCTGAGCACCACTCATACCGCCCAAGCCTGCTGTTAAAAAGATTTTACCCTTAGAACTTTCACCTTTACTAAGCACTTTACGAAAGGCATTCATTACCGTAATAGTTGTTCCATGAACAATGCCTTGGGGGCCAATGTACATAAATGAACCCGCGGTCATTTGCCCATATTGGCTTACACCTAGCGCATTGAATTTTTCCCAGTCATCTGGTTGAGAGTAATTAGGGATCATCATACCGTTGGTTACAACTACGCGTGGTGCCTCCTCACTAGACGGAAATAAGCCCATTGGATGACCCGAGTATATATGCAAGGTTTGATCACTTTCCATTTCACTCAAATACTTCATTGCCAATAAGTACTGCGCCCAATTTTGGAATACCGCACCATTACCACCGTAAGTAATTAATTCTTCTGGATGTTGTGCTACGGCTGGATCTAAGTTGTTATCAACCATCAGCATAATCGCTGCAGCTTGCTGGCATTTTGCCGGGTAGTCATTTACCGAGCGCGCTTTTAGAGCATAGCTAGGTTTGAAGCGATACATATAAATACGGCCAAAGTCTTTTAGCTCTTGCGCAAATTCTATCGCTAATTCTTGGTGCCATTGAGTTGGAAAGTAACGTAAAGCATTTCTAACAGCTAACTGCTTCTCTTCTATTGAAAGAATATCTTTTCGTTTTGGTGCACGGTTAGCATCAGCCGGGTAAGCTTTTGCCGCAGGTAATACGACTGGAATGCCTTGTTTAATTTGCTCTTGAAAATTCATTACAGTGTCCATCATCTAATTCCCCTATTTACTTTCATCAATGCTAACGGTGAATGCTTGTGCCTTTACTAAGTTAATAATGGCATCTATATCAGGCTTAAGTAGGCGATCTTCCTCGAGCTTAGCTACCTTACCTCTGAGAATTTTGTGATTTAATTCAATAATATCAGAGCATTGATTGGGGCGACGAAACTCTAGAGCTTGCGCTGCATACATTAATTCGATCGCTAAAATCTTTTCTAAATTACCCAGAATTTGATTGAGCTTTCTACCTGATATACTGCCCATAGAAACATGATCTTCTTGTCCCATCGAGGTGGGTACACTATCCGCAGAGGGGGGGAAACACAGTGACTTATTTTCAGTGACTAATGCCGCCGTTGCATACTGTGGGATCATCATACCAGAATTTAATCCACCGCTTTCAGTCAAAAGGCGAGGTAACCCATGTAAACCCTCCAATAATAAATAACAACGGCGGTCTGAAATATTGCCAAGCTCTGCAGCAGCAATAGAAGTATAATCAAGCACCATTGCTAGCGGTTGGCCATGAAAACTCCCCCCTGAAATTGCTTCTTCGGCACTTATAACAATAGGGTTATCAGTCACTGAGTTCATTTCAATTTCAGCAAGGTCTTTTAAATGGCTATAGGCATTACGAGAAGCTCCGTGTACTTGCGGAATACAACGTAGCGAGTAAGGATCTTGAACTCGATCACAGTTTTGGTGATTTGCCATGTTTTCAGAACCTGCGAAAAAACTTCGCATTCGCTTTGCTACCTCTAGGCTACCCGGAAATGGACGGGTAGCATGTAGCTCTTGCCTAAAAGGTGACTGACTGCCTTGCATACCCTCGATACTCATTGCCCCTGTTAAATCAGCAAGATCTAATAAATAGCGCATTTTAGTCAAACCAGTAATCGCATGCGCTAAAATAAATTGCGTGCCATTAATGAGCGCTAACCCCTCTTTTGCTTGCAATTCCATGGCCTGTAAACCATGTTCTGCAAGGCCCTGCGCGGCACTAATAGTAGAACCAGCTTGGTCTGTTTCAGTTGCCCAGAATTCTCCTTCCCCTAATAACGGGAGAAATAAATGCGAGAGTGGAGCTAAATCTCCTGACGCCCCGACAGATCCTTGCTCTGGCACTACCGGAATAAGATCAAGCTGAATAAATGCCAGCATTCTTTGAATAGTTTCAAGACGAATACCTGAAAAACCCTGACTTAGCGCATGAACTTTAGTGATGAGCATTAATTTAGATATTGCTTTGGCAATCGGCTCACCAACACCAACAGCATGAGTAATCAATAAATTTTTTTGCAGAAGGTTAGTTTGCTCAGGGGTAATTTGCGTATCACACAAGGGGCCAAAGCCAGTATTAATACCGTAAATTGCTTGATCGGAAGCCGCCATTTTTTCTACGCGTGCGCGACTCGTGTTAATGTTATCTATGGCTTCTTGGCAAAGTTCTGCTTTGATAGTACCCTTGGCAATACCGTTAACAATATCAAGATCTAAACGGTCAATACCGTATTTAAACGTCATTTCAATGCTCCTAATTTTCATATCAAGGCTTGGCTAATATTCAAGTGTTACTTTGAATGGTTTCAGATAGCCTCACCTGCCAGGTAACTTGGTTATGCACAGCCACTAAAACGCAATAAAGCAGCTGGTAATTTAAAATAAACTTGGAGGCAACTTTGCCTTTTTGTTGTCTCATTGCCGGCTATGGTTTAAGCATGAGCAGAGAATTGATTGTTATCTTGTATGACTCAACTAAGAGCCTTGCAAAAATTCACAATAAAAGTCCGCCAACTTCAACAAAATCATCATTATTGAGAGCATACTAACTTGTTATAGATGTTTTATATATGCATAATAAGCGTAGTTCATTCCAGATTTTCCGAACTAAAAATCAGGTTTAATGACTTAGCCAGTTCACCTCATTGAGACTTATTAATAAGATAGTTCAAGCTTAGCTAAAATCTGAATACTATGCTTAGAGATCCGATCAATGCTTATTAGTTCTGTTAGGCGCAGAACCTTGGCAAACTAATATTGAGAATTTAATAATGCAGATTCATGACGTTGATTTACGTTTACTCAGGATATTTGTCGCTATAGTTGAGTGTGGTGGTTTATCAGCAGCAGAATCTCGCCTCAATATAGGTCGTTCATCGATAAGTGCACATTTATCAGATTTAGAGGTTCGTTTAGGAGTTATTTTGTGTAAACGAGGCAGAGGTGGTTTTGAAATCACAGAATCTGGCCGTGTTACCTATCAAGCCTCCTTGGAATTATTACAACAGTGTCAAGCGTTTGCCAGTACTGTTGCCAGTTCAAAAAATGAATTATCTGGTCGTATTACTATTGCAACTATAGATACTTTTGTGGGCGATCCCCGCTGTAATGTCGGCCAAGTTATCTCTGCATTAAGGGCAAAAAGTAAAAACATTCAATTTGATATTAATGTTTGTGAAGCCCACGAAGTAGAAACCTCTGTTGCCAATGGTCGTTCTCTAGTCGGCCTAGGTGTAAGTCGTCACCAGTTACGGGGGCTTAACTATCACCCGCTGCATAATGAAACAAACTTCTTGTATTGTGGTAAAGGTCACAAGTTATTTGATTGTGGTGCCAAAGAAGTACATGAATTACTGGAATCATCAGAGGTGATTTCTAGTAACTACATGCGTGATAAAGAAGTCAGGCAGGATGACCTAAACTACCAAAATACTGCAACCGCCTACCATGACGAAGGAATTGCACATTTAATTTTGTCGGGGGAGTTTATTGGTTATTTACCTGAGCACTATGCAAGCTACTGGGTCGAAAAAGGCTTATTCAAGTCAATACTGCCTGAAAAATACTGTTACAGTATTCCTATTATGCTTATTTCTTCGAAAAACACTAAGGCTTCTCCTTTGGCTGATGCTTTAATAGAAGAAATGAAACGCTGCCACTGTCAATAATACATGCGGATAGGTTTCATCAAAACATTGAGTTGAGATTAGCTAGCTCATTTAGAGTCTAGCGCGAATTTCATCGGCATCTTTTAAGGTTCTAATTTCACTAAATAAAGCCTCACCTTCAGAGTAATGGTTTTTAAGATATTTTAACCATTGTTTCATACGATTACAGAAGTATTTGCTTTTTTGACCTTCTATCTCAAAGGCGCTGTAACCTTGTAATAAAAGTCGCACATCAGACCATGACATCTCATTCGCTTCTTGTTTTATAACTTTACCTAAGTTAGGTACCGTTAAAGCGCCTCGACCAACCATTAAATCAGTACAACCGGAAATTTCTTGGCACTTGAGTGCATCTTTAAGATTCCAAATATCGCCATTAGCGATTACTGGAATACTGACCGACTGTTTTATTTTCGCAATCCAGTGCCAATGGGCAGGCGGTTTATAGCCTTCCACTTTAGTGCGAGCATGCACGGTTAATTGATCCGCTCCAGCCGCTTGCACTGCCTGACCATTTTCAACCGCGAGGCTTTTATCTTCATAACCTAAACGAATTTTGGCACTCACAATAGTATCGCTAGGAACAGCCTCTTTTACAGCTTTGATGATCTTGTAAAGGTTTTCAGGATCTTTTAATAAAATAGATCCACCACGGCTTTTATTTACTGTTTTAGATGGACAACCGAAATTCAAGTCGACACCATAAGAACCAAGTTCTACCACTTTTGCGGCGTTCTCCGCCATATACTCAGGGTGCTGCCCTAACAATTGAACCCGCACTGGAGTTCCAGATTGAGTGACGCAGCCATAAGCATTGGCATTAATTAATTCGGGGCAATAACGAAAAAACGTTTTATCAGTAATAACTTGGTCAACAACTCGAACAAACTCGGTAACACAAAGATCATAGTTACCCACTTGAGTTAGTACTTGCCGCATCAAGTGGTCTAATACACCTTCCATAGGAGCTAAAACAACACGCATTAGTAGGTAGAGCGCTTGACTTTAGAATGTTGATAAGTAACCAATATACGCTGAAAATAGGTGCTCAATCGAATTAGCATGAAATAAAAAATCAATGACATGAAAGCTACAACTAGATGGATAAACGCAGTAAACCATTGCAAGTTTTGTCGCCAAAAAAAGATAGGACCATCATAACTAACATAAACCAGATCTAAAATAGTAACATGTGCCAAAATCACTACAAAAAGTAGTTTAGCTTGGTGTCGCTTGATAAAAGTTAACGGAAGTAAATTCAATGCTTGTCTCAACAATATTAATCATCGCTAGTATATCAAAAGCAAACATAGCTTGGCTAAAAATCATTAACTAAAATTAGGTTTTAATTAAAAATATAGAAGTCTCTACATCTTGCGATATTATTAAAGGCCAAATTAAGCAATGTGTTAAAGCCAGTTTAGAAGGTCGTCATAAACGAACGAGTATTTCAACTGTGTACGTGCTTTCTTCCCTGAAACTACTTTTGACGGCTTTGATGCATAATGACTCTTTGATTGATTAGTAAAACTGCTATCAGTGTTAAAGCAAGGCTCAGGTATACCTATCGCCCTCGCTGCGGCTGAGTAATATTGTGCTTTAGTTGCATTAGTTTTACTTACACCATTAACAATGCCACTGAAGCTAGTATTATTTAAAAGCGCTAGAATCAAGCCAACGGCATCATCTTGATGGATAAGGTTTACTCTTGCTTCAGGGTTATTTAACATCCTACCGTGTTTTAAAAAATTAGCTGGATGTCGGCTTGGTCCAACTAGACCAGATAACCTTAAAACACTGGCCAATTTAACAAAAGAGCTCTGATCCTCATCACCTTTTCGCTGCTTATTGAACCCTAAAACGGTTTGTTCAGCTTTTTTTATTAGTGCAACATTATCTGCACTTTCATTGAGCTCGGTGGTTTCGTCAACCTCTCCAAATAACCCGTTATATGCTGAGGTAGTACTCACTAGAATAATTTTTTTGACGTGCTGATTGTTCTGAGCAGCAATAACTAATTGTTGAATTTTTTCTGCATAGTCAATTCTTCCTCTTCTAAATTGTGGTGTTATCGCAATAACAACATAGTTTTGATTAAATACTGGGTGTTGATTGAGGATAGATTGTTCTGCTGGTAAACATAAAACATCAGACTGAATACCATTTGATTGCAGTGACTTAATATTCATTGTATTGCTACGTGTGGCAAAGACATCGATATCTTGTTGCTTTAATCGCTCAGCTAATGACCGACCTAGCCAACCGCACCCAATAATACCTACTGAAAACTTTTCAGGTGTTAAGCAGCTATCCGTCATTTAGGTCTGCCTCTTGAAAAGATTTAATTTTTTGACTAAATTCTTTCGCCAAACCATTGGGTATAGGAATAGATAAATTGTATTGCGATATTTTCCAGCCCTTAGCTGTATTAATTAAAATACCAGAGCTTCGACAAAGACCATAACTTTCACTACTGAGTAACTCATCAAAAAAAGCAACCTGCCCTTGCTTTATCACCTCAATATTTTGTTGCCGTGGTGTATAAAGCCAGCCATTACCTTTTGAAAAAGCAGGTCTTACGTACTCTTTAAAAGCTTCTTTAGTCCACCGTTCACTAGCATCAGTACCAAGAAAAATAGCATCATGGCTGAGTAAGTCAAAATACGTCTCAAAGTTGGCTGAAGCTGCTGCTTGGTGAAATTTGATTAATACGTTTTTAATTTTTTGCTTGTCATTGTTGTTTGAGCTTGCTGAGCTTGAAACAGTGAACAGCATTAAAAGTGCCCAGACGAAAACTTGTAATGTCGATGCTATTTTATAACAATGGTAATGCATTTTTTTATCCTTTATGTCACTTAACAGGTAAAACGGCATAACTACCAGCAAATTTAGCTGCAATCATTTCACCGTTATAAATATTTACCACTATACTAACCCGCGCACTTTTGCCTTTTCGTAAAGGACTTACATCGCCAGTAGCATCCTCATCAATTATCTTTGAATAACCAGGAGCTGATATCGGTTTACAATATTCAATATTGGCTTCAGCCAAAACAATCGTCCCTGTTAAGCCTTGCTGTTGTAATTGCAAATATATCCACCCCCATCCAGAAAGTGTGGCTAGAGTATAAATACTCCCTGCAAACATGGTGTTATGGATATTTTTATTAAATTCAAGAGCACAATGCGTAATAAGGGATTTGCCATCAAAATAACTAATTTCAACATTCATCGCTTTACTCAAAGGAATAGTGTCATACCATATTTTTTGAAGCGCTAGAGCAGCATCAAGTTGATGCTTTGAACTCGGCGTTATCGTTTTTTGCATAGAAAAATGTTTGACCTCATCAAACAAAATATGTGAGTACTCTTGTAATTGGTAACCTATTTTTTGGTAAAAGCAAATAGCGTTTTCTCTTGCCTTTAAATGCAAAGACTCTATACCAAGTTGCTTGGCTTTTTGCTCTAATGAGGTCATAATTTGGTAACCTAAACCTTGTCCTTGCATCAAAGGACTAACCGCAACAAAACGAATTCTCCCTGCAAATTGTTCTGTATAATCTAATCGCCCTACCGCTAAAACCTGACCATTTTCATCAATAATCATGCGATGAATACTATTATTCTCTAGTTTATCTCGCTCACTTCCGAGTGCTTGCCCCCATGGTTCGCGCAACACTTGCCAGCGTAATTGATAATATTTTTCAAACTCGACAAGATTTTTTGGTGATCGACATACCAGCATTAGTTATCCTTGTAATATTGGCTGTTAAGTTAGGGAAAAATTCGTGCTGTTATTTAAAAAAGCTAGCCCAAACTAAGCTAGTGTATTTAAGACAACCGCAAGATGCAATTAGGGAGCATGAAACATTTATTACTGCTGGGTGAGTTTTGATGAAGTAACACATCGTGTTATTTACAAGGGCAAACCATTGAAATAAAGCCTACCTCACTAAATGCGTTATGATGCGTTTATTGTTTATAAATCAAAACACATTGTTGAGTAAGGGTTATTAGGCGTTAATTTATAGCCCTTTTTATATCAGCGATTCACACCCATAAGTTGAATTGGTGTTACACAAAACCAAATGTTGATAACCACCTTCCAACAGTGTTTTTAATCTAAGTACTTTCTCTAAATATTAAATGCTTAAAATAAAACGTCTTTAAGCAATTAATTTAAATTAAAAAAAAGGATGCCGAAGCATCCTTTAGAATAAAAATAATGTTAAAAATTATTTTTTAGCTTCGTTAGCCGCTTTAACTTCAGCAATGACTTCATCAGCTACGTTTTGTGGACACGGCATGTAGTGTGAGAATTCCATTGAGAATTGGCCACGACCTGAAGTGATTGTACGTAAGTGTCCGATGTAACCAAACATTTCTGAAAGTGGTACGTCAGCTTTGATACGAACACCTGAAGTACCCGCTTCTTGGTCTTTAATCATACCACGACGACGGTTTAAATCACCGATTACATCACCAACGTGATCATCAGGCGTAAACACATCAACTTTCATGATAGGTTCGATTAACTGTGCACCCGCTTTTGGAATTGATTGACGGAATGCACCTTTAGCAGCAATTTCGAAAGCAACCGCAGATGAATCGACAGCATGGAAGCCACCGTCAAATAATTCTACTTCAACGTCTAGTACAGGGAAGCCGGCTAAAACACCAGTTTCCATCATTCCTTTGAAACCTTTCTCAACAGCTGGGAAAAATTCTTTAGGTACGTTACCACCAACAACAGTTGATGAGAATACGAAACCTGAGCCAGGCTCACCTGGTCTAATACGGTAATCAATTTTACCGAACTGTCCTGAACCACCAGATTGTTTCTTATGTGTGTAAGAATCTTCAATCGCTTGTGTGATTGTTTCACGATAAGCAACTTGTGGCTTACCTACTTCTAAATCAACATCATAAGTACGACGTAAGATATCTACTTTGATATCTAAGTGAAGTTCACCCATACCACGTAAGATTGTCTCACCTGAATCTTGGTCAGTTTCAACAGTGAAGGTAGGATCTTCTGCAACCATTTTACCGATAGCAATACCCATTTTCTCGGTAGAGCCTTTATCTTTAGGCTTAACAGAGATTGAGATTACTGGCTCAGGGAAAACCATTGGCTCTAATGTCGCAGGGAATTTAGGATCACATAACGTATGACCTGTTTGTACGTTCTTCATACCCACGATAGCTAAGATATCACCCGCTTGTGCTGAAGATAGCTCAGTGCGATCATCGGCGTGCATTTCTACCATACGACCAATACGTTCTGTTTTACCGGTAAAAGTATTAAGGATAGTATCGCCTTTGTTTAACGTACCAGAGTAGATACGAACAAAGGTCAGCGCACCGAAACGGTCATCCATGATTTTAAATGCTAACGCACGTAATGGGCCATCAGTAGAAACTGTTGCGACTTCGCCTGTAGGCTCACCTTCTTCATCAGTGATAGGCTGCGGGTCAACTTCTGTTGGCGAAGGTAAGTAGTCTACAACAGCATCAAGTATTAACTGAATACCCTTGTTCTTAAAAGCAGACGCACAGTAAGTTGGGAAGAAAGACATATCACGTGTACCTTTACGGATACATGCTTTGATTTGCTCCATGGTTGGCATTTCACCTTCCATGTAGGCTTCTAATAAGTCGTCATCTTGCTCTAGAGCTGTCTCAATTAGCTCTTCACGGTACTCAGCTGCTTTGTCTACTAAATCAGCTGGAATATCAGTTACTACATAATTTTCAGGAAGACCTGTATCATCCCAAACGTAAGCTTTTTCAGATAATAAATCAACAACACCAACAAAACCGTCTTCTTCACCTATTGGTAAAGTCATTACTAGTGGATTGGCACCTAATACATTGCGAACTTGATCAACAACACGGTAAAAGTCAGCACCTAAACGGTCTAATTTATTTACCATGATTAAACGAGCTACTTCTGAATCGTTCGCATAACGCCAGTTGGTTTCTGATTGTGGCTCAACACCACCAGAACCACAGAATACACCAACACCACCATCTAATACTTTCAGTGAACGATAAACTTCAACAGTGAAGTCAACGTGACCAGGAGTATCGATGATATTCATGCGGTGATCATTCCAGAAACATGTAGTCGCAGCAGACTGGATAGTAATACCGCGCTCAGCTTCTTGTTCCATGAAGTCAGTCGTTGACTCACCGTCATGTACTTCACCAGTTTTATGAATTTTTCCGGTAAGTTTAAGGATACGTTCAGTTGTTGTGGTTTTACCCGCATCAACGTGAGCGAAAATACCAATGTTTCTGTATTTTGATAAATCTGCCATTAGATTACTCTACTTAGTTTAAGGTCTATCCTACTTTATTCTTCTTCTGCTTATATAAGCCAAGTAAGTTCAAAGCAGAACTTGTTGAAAATTTGCGCGCGAGTATACCATTAACAAAACTAAACCGATAGAAAATTGATTAATTTTTTATGAACTAATTTTTTATGAACTAATTTTGTAAATGTAATTAAACATCAACAAGGAGAGATAAAAAGTCTGCTGTAACTCGAGTAACAGATAAACACTGAGCACCTTATTTTATTATTGCAAAGACACCACCATGCTTCTGTTCGCCCTTATCACGGAACTTAACTGTTTACATTAAATAGTATTAATAAGGTATTAAAACTATTTGACTACAAATATGGGTGTTAAATAAAATTTGACCTATTCAATAATCAGAATTTAAAGAAGGGAGCTTATATAAATAATGAGTGTTGCAAGTTTGATAAAACTTGTTAAATCATTTTGACGCGATTAATTTTGCGATTAGTTAATCGCTAATGACATTAAGAGTTTTTTGCTGAAAGTTGTTCACAAAGTATTTAAAGCGACTTAGATCGTCACAGAAATGCTCTGCTTCACTTCTGCACATAAGTAGATGTGTATGTGTATGTGTATCTGCAAAAATAAACCATGTTTAACGTGATAGGAAATCACAAGAGCGATAACAGTGCCAAATAGTAAGACTTTAAATTAGTGGACAACGTCTGAAGGTAATAACAATAAGTAGAGCATCAGCAATAAAAAACATTAGCAATAAAAGAAGTTCAAAACAAAAATACTACTTGCCCAGCAAAGAAATTCTTGTATAATGCGCTCACAATTGGCTTCTATTAGCCAAATTGTAAAACGCTGAAGCTGATAGCTTAAGCGTTAAGTAAATATAGCTAGCCTTATTTACTTCACAGCAACTCTAATTTTGAGTTGAATGTTTTTAGTTAATACACCCCCTTCCTACACAAAAGGAAGCAGAGGGATGTATTTTTTTGTTCTTTTAAAAGGGGATTTGTCTTTATGTCAAATCAAAGAATTCGCATTCGTTTGAAAGCGTTCGATCATCGTTTGATTGATCAATCTACAGCAGAAATCGTTGATACTGCAAAACGTACCGGTGCTCAGGTTCGTGGTCCTATTCCACTGCCTACTCGCAAAGAACGTTACACTATCTTGACTTCTCCACACGTTAACAAAGATGCTCGTGATCAATACGAAATTCGTACTCACAAACGCATGATTGATATCGTTGAGCCAACTGAAAAGACTGTAGACGCATTAATGCGTTTAGATCTTGCAGCTGGCGTTGATGTTCAAATCAGCTTGGGCTAAGAGGAGTTTTAACAATGACTATAGGTCTAGTTGGACGTAAAGTGGGTATGACTCGTGTCTTCACAGAAGATGGCATTTCTACTCCTGTTACGGTTATTGAAGTTGAAGCAAACCGTGTTGCTCAAGTTAAAACAGTAGACAACGATGGTTACTCAGCATTACAAGTTACTACAGGCAAGCGTAAAGCAAGCCGAGTAACTAAACCAGCTGCTGGACATTTCGCAAAAGCAGGGATCGAAGCAGGCCGCGGCTTGTGGGAATTCCGTTTAAACGAGAATGAAGGTAGTGACATTGAAGCCGGCAGTGAAATCACTGTTGATGTGTTCAATGACACAAAATTAGTAGACGTTACCGGTACATCTAAAGGTAAAGGTTTCCAAGGTGGTATTAAGCGTTGGAACTTTAGCATGCAGCATGCTACTCACGGTGTATCTTTGTCACATCGCTCTAACGGTTCGTTAGGCCAGTGTCAAACACCAGGTCGCGTTTTCAAAGGCAAAAAAATGTCTGGTCACATGGGTGCTGTGCGTGTTACGACACAAAACCTTGAATTGGTTCGCGTTGACGCAGAACGTAACTTGTTGCTTGTTAAAGGCGCAGTTCCGGGTGCAATCAATGGCAACGTAATCATCAAACCAGCTGTTAAAGCTTAGTCCAGGAGATTTTGTGATGGAATTATCATTAAAAGACGCATCGGGTGCTCTTGAAGTATCTGAAGCAACTTTTGGACGTGAGTTTAACGAAGCGTTAGTACACCAGGTAGTTGTTGCTTATGCAGCAGGTGCCCGTCAAGGTACTCGTGCTCAAAAAACTCGCTCAGAAGTTAGTGGCGGTGGTGCAAAACCATGGCGTCAAAAAGGTACTGGCCGTGCACGTGCTGGTACTACTCGTGGTCCAATCTGGCGTACTGGTGGCGTAACATTCGCTGCTAAGCCACAAGATCACAGCCAAAAAGTTAACCGTAAAATGTACCGTGGTGCTATTGCTAGCATCCTTTCTGAACTAGTTCGTCAAGAACGTTTAGTTGTCGTTGAAAACTTTGCGGTAGAAACACCTAAAACTAAAGACTTAGTTGCTAAGTTGAAAGGTTTAGAGCTCAAAGACGTATTGATTGTAACGAAAGAAGTTGATGAGAATTTATTCTTGTCTGCACGCAACTTATACAAAGTTGACGTACGTGACGTTGCAGCAATCGACCCAGTGAGCTTGGTTGGTTTCGAAAAAGTTTTAATCACTGCAGATGCAGTTAAAGAAATTGAGGGGATTTTAGCATGATAAACGAAGAACGTTTGTTAAAAGTGCTTTTAGCACCAAATATTTCTGAAAAAGCAACTACCGCTGCTGAAGCAAGCAACACTGTTGTTTTCAAAGTAGCTACAGATGCGACTAAAGCTGAAATTAAGGCGGCAGTTGAAAAACTTTTTGAAGTGACAGTTGAAGGTGTTAATACACTTAATGTAAAGGGTAAAGTAAAACGTACCGGTGCACGTTTTGGTCGTCGTAACGACTGGAAAAAAGCCTACGTAACCCTTGCAGAAGGTAGTGATATCGACTTCGTTGGCGCGGAATCATAAGGAGCAGTTAAAATGGCTATAGTAAAATGTAAACCTACTTCTCCAGGTCGTCGTCACCTAGTTAAAGTGGTAAACAAAGAGCTTCATAAAGGTAAGCCTTATGCGCCACTATTAGACACTAAGTCTAAATCTGGTGGTCGTAACAATAATGGTCGTATTACGGTTCGTCACATTGGTGGTGGACATAAGCATCATTACCGTATCGTTGATTTTAAACGTACTAAAGATGGCATTCCAGCCAAAGTAGAACGTTTAGAATACGATCCAAATCGAAGTGCTAACATCGCATTAGTATTATATGCAGATGGTGAACGTCGTTACATCTTAGCCCCTAAAGGCTTATCAGCTGGTGATGTTATCCAGTCTGGTGTAGACGCACCCATCAAAGCCGGTAACACTATGCCACTTCGTAACGTACCATTAGGTAGCGTTATTCACGCAATCGAACTTAAGCCAGGTAAAGGTGCACAAATTGCACGTGCTGCTGGTACTTACGCACAATTAGTTGCGAAAGATGGTGCTTACGTTACTTTACGTCTTCGCTCTGGCGAAATGCGTAAAATCGAAGCCGATTGTCGTGCTACTTTAGGTGAAATCGGCAATGCTGAACACATGCTTCGCTCTCTGGGTAAAGCTGGTGCTTCACGCTGGCGTGGTGTTCGCCCAACAGTTCGTGGTGTTGCCATGAACCCTGTTGATCACCCGCACGGTGGTGGTGAAGGTAAAACATCTGGTGGTCGTCACCCGGTATCACCTTGGGGTGTGCCAACTAAGGGTTACAAAACTCGTTCGAACAAACGTACTGATAAGTTTATCGTACGTCGCCGTACTAAGTAATTAGTACATTTAAACTAATATTCTGATTGCTTGGGCTTAGTTAGCGTTATTAAATTAAGTTCAACATGAAGAATTTGAATTATATAAGGATTCACCATGCCACGTTCCCTCAAGAAAGGTCCATTTATAGACCTACACTTGTTGACGAAGGTAGAGAAAGCGGTGGAAAGCGGGAATAAAAAGCCAATTAAAACTTGGTCCCGTCGTTCAATGATCATTCCTACAATGATCGGATTGACCATCGCTGTCCATAATGGCCGTCAACACGTTCCTGTATTTGTAACCGAAGAAATGATCGGTCACAAATTAGGAGAATTTGCACCAACTCGTACTTATCGCGGTCATATCGCTGATAAGAAAGCGAAGAAGTAAGGGGAAATTAAATGGAAGCTATAGCTATACATAAATTTGCCCGTGGTTCTGCCCAAAAAGCACGTTTAGTTGCGGATCAAATCCGTGGTGAACATGTAGAGAAAGCACTAGAAATTCTAACTTACAGCAACAAGTCTGCTGCTGATTTAGTAAAGAAAGTACTTAACTCTGCTATCGCTAATGCAGAGCACAACGAAGGTGCAGATATTGATGAATTATTCGTTAAAACTATTTTAGTTGACGATGGTCCAACAATGAAACGTATTATGCCACGTGCGAAAGGCCGAGCCGATCGCATCATCAAGCGCACTAGTCACATTACTGTGATTGTGTCTGATTCTTAGGAGTATATTAGTATGGGTCAAAAAGTTAATCCTACCGGTATTCGCTTAGGTATCACGAAACCTTTCGCGTCTACTTGGTTTGCAAGCAATCAAGATTTTGCTAACAACTTAGACGGCGATCACAAGGTTCGCGAATATTTGAAAGAAAAGCTTAAGCGTGCATCACTGTCAAAAGTGGTTATTGAACGTCCAGCTAAATCTATCCGCGTAACAATTCACACGGCTCGCCCGGGTGTTGTTATTGGTAAGAAAGGCGAAGATGTTGAAAAATTACGTTTAGCGGTTTCTAAAATTGCTGGTGTTCCTGCTCAAATCAACATCGCTGAAGTACGTAAGCCAGAAATGGATGCGCAGCTTGTTGCCGACAGCATTGCTAGTCAACTTGAACGTCGTGTTATGTTCCGTCGCGCTATGAAGCGTGCCGTACAAAACGCAATGCGTTTAGGCGCGAAAGGCATCAAAGTACAAGTTAGTGGTCGTTTAGGCGGCGCTGATATCGCACGTGCTGAATGGTACCGTGAAGGTCGTGTGCCTTTGCACACTCTTCGTGCTGATATTGACTACGCTATTGCGCGTGGTGACACAACTTATGGTGTCATTGGTATCAAAGTTTGGATCTTTAAAGGCGAAATTATTGGCAACATGCCATTACAAGCAGAGCAACCAGCTGCTAAGCCTAAAAGAAAGAACAACCGTAAAGCGAAGTAGAGGAATAAGTAATGTTACAACCAAAACGTACTAAATTCCGCAAGCAATTTAAACTACGTAACCGTGGCCTAGCCAACGTTGGTAGTTCAGTGAGCTTCGGTACTTTCGGCTTAAAATCGGTTGAGCGTGGTCGTATGACTGCACGCCAAATTGAAGCCGCTCGTCGTGCCATGACTCGTCATGTTAAACGTCAAGGTAAAATCTGGATACGCGTATTCCCTGATAAGCCAATTACTAAAAAGCCTCTTGAGGTTCGTATGGGTAAGGGTAAGGGTTCTGTAGAATATTGGGTTTGCCAAATTCTTCCAGGTCGTGTTCTTTATGAAATGGAAGGTGTTTCTGAAGAAATCGCACGCGAAGCATTTGCTTTAGCTGCGGCTAAACTTCCATTCAAAACTACCTTCGTAACTAGGACGGCATTGTAATGAAAGCTAGTGAACTTAAAGCAAAAAGCATTGAAGAGCTAAATGCTGAATTACTAGAGCTTCTACGCGAGCAGTTTAACTACCGCATGCAAGCAAGCACTGGTCAATTAGCACAAACTC
>JBELHN010000006.1:128794-134657 GCA_042091395.1 Colwellia sp. | reverse complement strand
GACGGCTTGCCTGATAATTGTACCGGCAAGTTTTGATTAACTATGCCATTAACTGTACCGTTAACAAATCTAAAGCCCGTTTCCTTAAAGTCAACGTCACAAGTGGAAAGGCTAGCATTGTCAGCACACTCAACATCATTGGTTATTTGCGGATCAACGGGGGTTAACGTTAAACTGGCATTGCCGATTTCAGTATATCGATAATTCACATCAACCTGACCGCCAATAATAGTCACCGTTTTAGTGAAACCATCAACGCCAAGTACCGTGAAATTAACGTCTACCGCATCTGTGCTCAACGCTGAGCAATCGGCATTGGCACAGGCTTTTAAGGTAATAGTATCCTCTTCACACGTTAAACCTTCGGCGTTAAGGGTGTCTATTTCAAAGTGATCTATACTCGGTCCACAGCTATTGGTGTAGTCAGCAAAATTACCGCCCAATGCTAAGACACCAGCACGTTCGTTGATGTGATTTAGATCATTATCCCTACCATCTTCGGTAATATTAAAACCAACAGAGTTTGCTGAAATACTACAACGTTCAAGCCAACCCCCATCACTACCATTACGGGTATTTTGACTAGCAATAACCAGTGGGGTATTAGCAAAGTTACTAGTAAAATTAGAGACTCTACAATCGTTAATAGCTAAACCTCTAATATTTTGAGGGGTCCTTATCGCTTCATAGGTTACACCCGGATCACCTCCACTGGCTGGAATTAATACTCCAGTGCCCGGGGTAATAGCAAGGTAAGCGATATTTTCCG
This sequence comes from Colwellia sp., assembly GCA_042091395.1. GTDB lineage: Bacteria > Pseudomonadota > Gammaproteobacteria > Enterobacterales > Alteromonadaceae > Colwellia. Next base: position 133,888 of record JBELHN010000006.1, on the reverse strand, counting down.
CTTGAGAAAATGAGGTATTGGTTTCCCCTTGCTCTATGGCTAATTGAAAATTATTAGCTTGAACATTTCTGACAGTCGCTGCCATAAAAGGCTGGGAAAAAGGAAAGGGACCATCAGCAAATTCGTTGTTCATGGTTTGCATGGTCGCCAGCACAGCTGGCACGTTAGGTAAATCCAGAGTGACATTACGCCAGCTAGCTCCTCCTCGATTTCTGGCTTGATACTGAGTGACATTCTCAGCACCAATGGTAACCGCTTGATTACCTGCCAGTAGATAATTACCTTTTTTGACAGCGATAAAGTCAACAGTTTGTGGATCATAACCATTGGGGTCGTTAGCCCCTTGAGATCGCACTTGTGTCACTTGAAAGCCTGTCTCGGTCACGTTACGAATTCGTAACGTGAGCCGGTTAGTCAATTCATTCGTTTGCCGAGTCGGCATAGTAAATACTGCTGGCGGCTCAGAAAATGGCGTATCAAAACACACCTGCGAAAAGCCCGCAGGGAGGTCGCTGCTATTACTATCAAAACCAGTACTGTCAATACCCTCTGTGTCTTCTAGGGTAATTCGTCCTGCCTCAAATCGTGGGGCACAGTCTACAACTGCGCGGGCGCTGCCATCATAATTGTTGGCCGCTAATTCATTGCTATAAATAAGGTTAATATCGGCTGAGCTGAGTTCACTGTCATATATTTTAAACTCGTCCAGTTGCCCTAAAAAACTTTGATCTCGCTGAAAAGAACCACCAAAACTATCTTGCTCTTGGCCAATGACAACCGCATTATTATTACTGACTGAAAGACTACCCACTGGGCTGGTATTTTTACACTCTTGTTGTTGACCATCGACATATAAACAAATATTACTGTCTTTGCGGGTTATACTGACATGATGCCAGCTATCATCAGTTAGATCTTGTCCGGCGGCAAATAATTCGTCGTCATCTAATAACTTCACATACACGGTGTTACCATTATTATTCACCACAAACTCGAGTTGGTCGTCATTGGTATTATTACCTAATGCAGAAATAATTTGATTGCGCTGACCGTTTTGATTAGGAATTTTAACCCAGGTGGCAATGGTAAAATCATTTAAACCATTAATGGCCTCCTTCGGTACGGTAATAAATTTATAAGGATCAGGGTTAACACTGGCCATATCTATTGCGGTATTGACTACCCCAGTGCTATTGGGGATTAAAATATCAGTGCTGGTACCATTAAAACTGCCGATATTATCAATTACATCACCCGGGTCACCAGTATAACTGCACTCATCAAAACGGTATTCAAGTATCGGGTTTACTTGCTGCGATTGACAAAAATCACCAAACTCTGGCACGGTCGCCTCGAACTGTACAAAAGAGGTTGAACCTAAGTCAACAGTGTTCGCACTAATTGCCCCTGTGACTTGTGCTTCATTATTTAACGTGATGTTTGCATTAGAGTAAATAAATGCTTTTATCTCACTTTCTGAACCTAGATTGGTATCGTCAGAAAAGTAGAGTAATAAATTACTTGCTGTGCCGTTAGCATTTATTTCAGCTTGAAAATTGACTTGTGAAGTACCAGCAACAAAAATTCTTACTACGCCAGAGCCAATAATATTGATTTGACTTGCCGAGCCAGCCTCAAAATTACCATTAAAAACATAATCACCCGCAGAAAGGTTGAGTACCGACTGAAAATTAAGTTGTAAGTTATTGTAATTACCCGGTGCAAAAGTAGCAGTTCCATTAGAGGCAACCGTAATATCGACACCGGTAACATTTGGAATAGGATAATTAACATTAACCGCAATACTACCTGAACTTGAACAACTTACTGTATCACAAGTAAAAGCTGCATTAAGAGGTTGATTAATTGCATTACTTGAGGCGAGAATATTATCGAAACTATTAATTAATTGCGACCCAGAGCCAAAAAGAATAAAGCCTTGGCTATTATTATTTTGTAAACCATCAGGAAACACAGCAGAGCACTCGTTAGCTTGTGCCCATTGGCTACTAACCATAGAAATAAGTAGTACTAGGACTAGACGATACTGCATAGTTAACCTTATTCAACTTTATTTGGCTTTATTTGGCTTAAATTGTCTTTCACTTTGTTTTCTTCTGTAGAGCGCTGCTTAACATTATATAACTGATATATTCGTTATTTCACCGATATCGCTTATTTTTACCTTAAGCACACCGATGCTAAACAAGGCTATATCGCTATGGTTACTGAGTCAAATTGCCTTAATTACTTACTTAATTACTTACTTAGTTACTTAGTTACTTAGTTACTTAGTTACTTAGTTACTTAGTTACTTAAACAACCTTTGACTCTTCATTTTTAATGATTAAAAGTGACTTCTTTACTTACTAATTCTTTATTAATAGTTATTAATTAATCATTATTTATTTCTAATTTCTCATTACTAATGAATAATTACGACTAAATATTGGCTACCCTTTAATTTTAGGTTCGCAGCAATTATAAACCCAGCGATCTTGACTGCACCTCAATAGTTCGGGTTGTTGTTATATCGCCCGCAGTGCATTGGCCTGTGCTTTCAATCAAATAAAAATGTTCAAACACGCCTACTGCCGTTTCAATGCTTTCACAGTTTGTAACAATGACAGTTGCAGAACAATTTAATAAGCCCTCATTATTATAATTTCTGTTGACTAAAGTAAATGGAATAGGTAACAAAGCAGTGCAATCTTCCGCTGGAGCTTGTAATGGGTAGATATTATGTAACCCTTCTTGCATGCCAGCTTGTGCAGCAAAATAGGCCCTGGTACCCACTACTTCAAACACAATGTTTTCAGCATTAGCACTTAACATTCTTACCATGGCTGTGCCTAATAAACTCATTACCACAATAATAAACAGGGCCAGTACAATCGCACTACCTTGTTGTTTTTGCACTAGCTTGGGCAATATCAGTTTAAGGAACATTAAGCACCTTTATCTCGTGGTTAAAGATAATTTCTTCATTATTTTTTTGTAATGTAAAAATAGTTCTGACTAAGGCATTATCGGTGAGGGTGGCAGTAGTTAAGTCAAAACTTAAGGCCTGAATATTTTCCGCCACACGTATATTATTTCTAGTTAATAATGAGCCCTCTCGGCAATATCTCACACTGCTAATTGGCTGCACAACAAACAACCTTTTTACCGGTGATGCTTCAGCAAATTGCACGGTACTATCTAAACTGATATCACGTTCATTGGTTAAAGTATTAATAGCGCCAATACTGTCAATGCCATAAATTTTCCCACTGTTATTATCATATACATCATTGGCTGTTTCAGGAAAAACTATGACGCTTAAAGCAGCTGCACTGCTAAAATTGAGAACATTATGAGGGTCTTTTACGGTTAAGGTTGCTGAAGCCGCTGCCGGCGCAATGGGTATATTGGTATATATAACACTACTAATAATAGGGACAAACTCCAAACACGCGTTATTATTACCCGAATTATTCGCGACTAAGCGCAAACTATTGGGTAGCGCATTTCTAACATCTCTATTTAATCGCTCGATGGCGAAACGTGTAGAAGAGATTAATTGTTCTCTATCGCTGGCTTCACTGTAAATTTGCGTAGAGAACCTGATAAAGCTGGTCACTGCGCTTGCCAGAACTCCCAAAATAACAATAACGGTAATCACTTCAATGAGGGTAAAACCTGTTGCTCGCTTTGGCGTTAGCACTGCTGTAAAGAGGCGCATTAGAAATTAGCTCGGTAAGTAGCAAAGGTTATATTATTGCCCGTGGGTGTGGTAATTATCACGGTAATTAGTTTTGCGGTTGAGTTATTACCTGCCAGTGAACCATTAAAATTTTGATCATTCGCGACCGTTATTCGCATAGAATAGCCAGAATATCCCGCTAACGTTTGACCAGTGGAATTTTCAATATCGGCTTGATTGTAAACACTGCCATACTCTAAGCCATTATAATCATCAACATCATCAAAAGTAGAACGACTTTCGCCCTCACTACCCATTATTGTTGAGCAATTACCTTGGCTTAATTCTGAGCACCGCAACGCACCACCGGCGCGGTCTGAGTTTTCATCAAAGGCTTTATTTTGTATTTCATTGAGCACAGATTGCCCTAATTCAGCCGCTTTAACCTGATGTAATTGCTCGGCACTTTGCTCGGCAATAGGATAAATTAACGCAGTTAATACCGAAAATGATATTGCTAACACCACAATACCGACAATACTTTCAACTAAGGTAAAGCCCGCAATTTTATTTCTATAAGCATTGTGACTATAGCCCCTGTGACTGAACCCCTTGTGACTATTCACCTTGTGGCTGTATCCCTTGTGTTTGTATCGCATGTAATTAGAGTGCAAAAATATAGCCCTCTTGATTAATTCTTATTGATAGGCTTTGCTCATCACCAACAACAGTTAAGGTAATTTCACAGGGTGTTGAAGTACAACCAACTGGCTGCCCTAAATCAGAAAAAGAAAACGCGTTATTGTTAACATTACTACTTATCGAGAAGGCGACATTGTGTGAGTTACTGATCGCTACAGTGGTTGAGTCACCTGCTAAGCCATTACCGCAACCCGTATTGTTTATTGCTAGCAGACCTAGGATTTTTGAATCTGCACTAATGATCACTGCGCAACTAGCAACGTCAGTTCTTTGCATGGCACGTTGTTGAATACCCCGTAACTTAGTGAGTAACTCATCACGGTAGGTATACTCTTCAAAACCACTAGAGGAAAAAAATTTGGGTAAAACATTAACTGACAATATAGCAATAAGAATAATTACTGTAACCAGCTCAATTAAGGTAAAACCCGCAGCATTTTGCCGAGTAACTGGGTTATGAGCGCGGCTAGCAATCAATGACTTCATTACAGGCAAGGGTTAAGGTTAATTGTGAGCGGTGAGCCAACACTTGTTGGTAAGGTGTACACCACAATGCAATTAGCACTGGTACTGGTTGGCGTTGGCTGGTCACTAAAATACACAGCTATGTTTGCACCAGCTGGAGAGCCCAATGCTGCAAAACTAAAGTCTGTGCCTAGCGCTAATAAATTTTGAAAATTACTATCATTAGCCAAGGGGTAGCCATA
>JBELHN010000006.1:127468-128694 GCA_042091395.1 Colwellia sp. | reverse complement strand
GTAAAGCCTCTAGTGTTCATAGTACCTATCTGCTGTTATTAGCTGATGTTTAATCTGCTTAGTTAATCAAAGTAACCTTGTGTCACGGGTAAACAAAGATAAACACATACAAAAATTCTATGATAACGACAATGACTATGGTTTTTTACTTTGTTTTATTGCAGCTAAAACGGCTTGCACGAATTTGAATTGAGCTTGGTCAAGGTAATCATTTTTAGCTTGATTTATGAAGCCGCTATAACTTAGTCATTAGCTAGGCTATTTCTAGTTTGCCATGACTGCATGGTCACTATCGGTTAGTTATTTTCGCTTGCTCAACACTACTTAATGAATGGATAACTAAGTCTTATATCAACACTGATTTTAACTAAACCATTTACGTTAATGCCACATTAATATATGTGTTACTTAAACCGTTAGTGCTTTGATGATTAATGGAGCCTAGCTTTTTTCCATTAATACGTTAATCCTGTGCTTAACTTAACAGTTTGAGTAGCTTGGCTATACTAAGAATTTATAGCATTTAGCAAACATTTACGAGATGATTAACCCAGATAAATTATTTGCTAAACCTATTCTTTTAACAGTACTTAAAAAGCAAAGCAAATATTAACAATCAGTTACCGCTATTGTTGGTTTAGTACCTACACCAGTAGGTTCTGTGTAGGAGACAAAGCAAGTAGTAGGGGCAGCAGTTGCAGTATCAGCTCTCACGCCTTCAGGTTCAATGTAAACTTCTGTGCCTGAATACCAGGTAACCACAAAATCACCGGCTGATAAGTCAAGAACATCATCTTCCAAAGCAGTTGCTGCCGCTGCATCGTTAGAGCGCGGGTAGCCAAAACTAATATTGATGGTTGTCCCATTATTATCTACTGTTGGCGCAGTAGTTGCGGCGCCATCAACGGTTTCATTACCGGCAATAAGGGCTTTGGCAAAAATTAGTGAACCCGCAGACTCCAATGAGCCAGCAACGCCTTCTAGGGTTGCCGTTCTGGCATCATCGGTTAAATCAACAAATCTAGGGGCAGCGGTTACTGCCAAAATGCCTAAAATAACAATGACGACGACCAATTCAATTAAGGTAAAACCTTGTTGACTTGTATTAGGTTGTAAACGACTTCTCATGATTTTTCCTCAATTAACGAACTAAATAATAAAATAAATTAATTGTGCAGGCATTCCTTGGTACGACTCTTAATTGTGCTAGCGCTTAGCTTTATCCT
>JBELHN010000006.1:74728-127368 GCA_042091395.1 Colwellia sp. | reverse complement strand
TGTGCAGGCATTCCTTGGTACGACTCTTAATTGTGCTAGCGCTTAGCTTTATCCTTACTAAGTTTCATTTTTCACGGTTCTGCTTTCTAAATCTATATTTCTAAACTAATGTTTTAAATTCAATGCTTTTTGATTGGTAATAGTTGCACTAATAGTGCTGAACTAATACACAATCATTTTTTTACTTTTAGCTACCTTATTAATACTAAATAATTTAATACTAAACAATTACTACTAAACAATATCTCGCAATAACTAAAAGCTGCAGCAATGCGACTAAACACTATCAGTTAAGCATTATCATTAATATATATCACTACTGAACTGTTAGCGGGTTGATAACTAAAGCTATTACCAACCGTGTTTAAATCAGCGACAGCAGGGGCTAAATAGTCATCGTTACTATCACGGGCTAAACTTTCTTTTAAATGGTAATAACACAATGTGCTCGCTGCTGTTCCTGACACACTGGCTAAATACCTAAAGCTACTATCGCTGTTAATGTCAGTAATTGTACTTGCCACTTTGGGTGGCTGTTGCAATAAACTTTGCCAAACGGCAATGCAATCATTTGCCGTCATAGTTTTACTGTTAATGCCGGCAGTACTAGTGTTACCGACGATATAACCAGGGCGAATAGCCGGTGTAGTAGCGCTGTCCTCACTGGTTAAATATACTGTGGTGCCATCATAATTCACAAGATTATTGCCAGACGGATCTTTTGGTCGAGCTTCAGACTCCCATTGCGAGCGCACCAGTGACACCCCCGTTGCAAAACCACCAGCCATACCTTCAATATTGGCCTGTTTAGCCTGCACGGTTAAATCAATAAACTTAGGTATGGCATTAACCGCTAAAAAGCCAATCAAAACTATTACCACGACTAGCTCAATTAAGGTAAATCCTCGCTGCAGCTTGTTATCATGAGTCAAGTGAATTGAATGCCGTGAAAAGCTGTCGCACTGAGCCATATTTTTTATCATTACATTAACCTTGACGTTGTGTATATAAAATATTGATTAAAGACGATTACTTAACTAAACAATGGGCGATTAAAATAATCTAATTATAGTTTAGTTTTAATATAACCTTATAAATACATTATGAGAAGTATTTCTGCTAATTTCAACTTTAACAGCTTGTTTGCGTTAATTAAATCTGTTTCAATCACCAAAAAGACTTTACCTACCCACTGATTCTATTTTCAAAACAACCTATGCTCACGCTCTATCGGTTACTGGTCTTGGTTTTATGTAAAACAAGGGGCATATTATTAGCTGTTATTTTGACGCAAGTCAGTATCTTTTCAGTCTCCATAAAAGCTTTCCCGCAACCGAGTAATGATCATCACTCATGACTCAATAACCTTTTAGCATCCTTAACATCCAATATCATCAATACCAATGACTGGTTCGGTGATTGTCGGCGTTGAGAGCGAGTCTGGAAAAGTATAAACAACTCGACAAAGTGCTGGGTTAGGTGCGGTTGGGATTTGATAGTTAATTGATAAAGTACCATCATTGTATTGAAAGTCAGTACCTACGCCCGTTGTACTGGCATCAATATCCATCAATGAATTAATGGCATTTGCTTCAGGATAATAATTAAACACGTTAACATTTTGCCCAGATATGACGACTGTACCATTTTCTACATTAGCGATTAACGCTTTTGCTTTGGCTAAGTCTCTTGCCGATTTCAAAGCCCCTTGCACCGCTTCAAGTGAAGCGATTCTAGCGTCCTTTGTTACATTAAAAAATTTTGGTGCGGCAGTGACTGCTAGTATACCTAATATAACAATAACGATTGTTAATTCAATTAGAGTAAAGCCTGGTGCTGGTGCTGGTGCTGAGGCTATACCATTGTTTTTAGCAAACATTTAGATCTCCATAATAATACATTTAAGGCTTTTTAATTAATCGCGAAATCACCTAACAAGTCATCAACTCGTGCACACACAACAAATTACCTCATTAAGTCGTTATTGTTTTATTACCCATAATTTAAATATAGCAAGTATTTGCTTGGCAACCAGTTAATCAGCGTTTTATCACCACCTTACCTTGTTGCGTGTAATAATCAAAAGACGCACCACTGGCAAGGCTATAGCGGCAAACTCGTTCTTTCGCATCGCTTCGACGGTTAATATCAACCACTATTACCTGCGAGTTAACCACTACCCTAGGTGCCATTAACACATGCTGCCAAATACGCTGACAGGCTAAACGAGGGTGATTATCATCAATCCAACCTGAGCTATTGACCGGAATCGCTGAGTTGTTATTTTCTCCAAGTGGTGCTTTTATTGGTGCTAAGTACACCATGTTGGGTTGGCCGCTGGTTAACCACACGCTGTGTACTAAGTTTACTTTAGTTGAAAAGCGCTGAACTAATGCGCTAAAGGCACTATTAGTCACTTGCGTTTGCTGCTCAAAAAATAAGGCCATAAACGCTTTCATAAGCAGGGCAATAATAACAATCACAATAATAAACTCGAACAAGCTGAATGATTTTTTATCAACTATGTTCGAAAGTTTTATGGCCATAATCGATATTAGCCTTGTATGGCTGAGGCCATATCCCACATTGGGGTAAAAATACCTAACGCTAACACTAAAACCATAGCGGCCACCACAAGCAATAATAACGGCTCAATTCGGGCTGTTAGGGTGGCTAAATCATAGTCGACTTCACGTTCGTAATAGTCACCAACTTCAACCAGTAGTTCGTCAACTCGACCTGTTTCCTCGCCTACTGATACCATTTGTATGACCAACGGCGTAAATAGCGCACTGGCAATTGTTGAGCGTAATAAACTCTCTCCACTTTCAATATTTTGTCGCATGGCTGAAATTTTTTCTTGCATGTAGCTGTTATCCACCGCCTCGGCAACGAGGGATAAACCGGTTGTCATCGGCACACCAGCTTTTAACACAATAGCAAAACTATGGGAAAAACGCGCTAAAATAGAGCGTTCAATAATACTGCCGATAATGGGGATATTTATTTTACGTCGGTCCCACTGATATCTACCTTGCTTTGTCTGCAATGATTTTTTTATCAGTATAATGATCACTATTAATGCCACTATCATGTGTGGCCAGTAATTAATAAAAAAATCTGAACTAGCAATAATAAACTGCGTAGCAAAAGGTAAGTCTGCACCCAGTTTGGCAAACATATTCGCAAAGGTTGGAATAACAAATATATTGAGGATAACCAACGCCGCACTGATAGCAATTAACACCATAGAAGGATAACGTAACGCCGCTTTAATACGCTTTCGAGTAGCCAAATCTCGCTCTAAGTAACTGGTTAGCTTCAAAAAAGATTGCTCTAATTGACCTGTGTTTTCACCCACATGAATCAATGAAATAAATAAATGATCAAAAATCTTAGGGTGACCATTTAATGCCGATGAAAAGGTATACCCCCCTTCTAATTGCTTCCCTATATCGATTAAGGCTTTTTTTAGTGTTTTGGAGTTAGCTGATTCAACCATACCATTAATTGCTCTGAGTATTGGCACCCCTGAGCGCATTAATGCATACATTTGCCGACAAAAAACAATAAGTTCTTCTAATGATACCTTACCGTTGTTAAACAGCTCAGCTACATCCATGTTGGCAACATTGTCTGCCGCTTGTTGCTCTGCCACAATGGCGGTTGGGGTAATGGCCTTTTTAAAAAGCTTATCAGCGGCCATATCACTATTTGTGGCCTCTATGCTGCCTTGCACCTGACTGCCATTAGCATTGCGGCCAGTATAATTAAATGATGCCATACGTATCTCGTTGCTGTAACATGAATGCTTGCTCCTTCACCGACCCTCAAGCCTAATTAATATCAACTGTTTCAACCAGACGTAACACTTCCTCGACAGAAGTAATGCCTTGTGCCGCGTAGTTAAATGCAGCTTTCGCCAGTGGCGTAAAACTGGGGTTTTGTTTTGCTAATTTAGCAAAGAGTTCACTGTCATTTTTCTTTAATGCCGCCATCATACCTTCTGTCATTTCTAATACCTCGAATACCCCTATACGACCTTTGTAACCGGTATATTGACACTTTTGACAGCCTTTACCTTGTTTAAATTGACTGGATTGGGCTTGCTCTCCCGCTAAGTTCGTTAACCAAAACTGTTCTTGTTCATCAGCATGATAGTCTACTGCACAAGAATCACATACTCTGCGCACCAAACGTTGGGCAATAACAGCACGTAAAGCACTTCCTACTAAAAAGCCTGCAGCGCCCATATCAATTAAACGCAAGGCACTGGTGATAGCATCATTAGTATGCAGTGTTGATAACACTAAATGACCAGTTATAGCACCTCTTAAGCCCATTTCTACGGTTTCTTGATCGCGCATTTCACCCACCATCATAATATCGGGATCTTGGCGCAAAGCGGTGCGTAATACACTCGAAAAAGTCAGATCTACCTTGGTATTGATCTGCACTTGATTAATTCGCGGTAAGCGGTATTCAACCGGGTCTTCGGCGGTAATAATTTTTTTACTGGCTTCATTGAGTTCACTTAATGCCGCATAGAGTGTGGTAGTTTTACCACTACCTGTTGGCCCCGTGACGAGAACCATGCCATGTGGACGATTAATTTGTAAGCGAATACGTTTAATAATATCGTCTGGCATACCCGTTTGTTCAAGTGATAATAGCCCAGCAGATTGATCTAACAGACGCATTACTACCGACTCACCATATTGCACTGGCATTGTTGACATACGCACGTCGATACCATGGCCAGCAATATCAAGGTGAAAGCGCCCATCTTGCGGAATTCGCTTCTCTGAGATATCTAGCCCAGCCATCAGTTTTAAACGAAGCACCATGGCTGCAGCAATTTTATTTTCTTTAAGTATTTTTTCTTGTAAGACACCATCAATACGCTGCCTAATACGAAGCTGATGCTCTTCAGGCTCGATATGGATATCTGAGGCACGCATTTGCACAGCATCTTCAAAAACAGACTGCAGTAACTTACCGACAGTTGCATCGCCGCCTTCATCTAAAAAGGTGGTGGATAAATCAAAATTAGCAGACTCTTCATACTCCTCCTCTAATTGACTGGCAAACGACTCAATTTCAGCAGTACGACGATATAAGCTATCAAAGGCATCAAAAATCTGTGATTCCATAACCACGGCAAGCTCAATTGTTTTCGGCGCTAGCATTCGCTCTAATTGATCTAAACCGCTTAAGTCAGCAGGATCACTCATGCCTAAAAGTACACTGTCACCACGATCTTTGATAATAATAGCCCGTAACCGACGAGCATGTACCTCTGGTAATAAGCTGGCTACATCGGGGGAGATTTTGGTTTGCGAAATATCAATAAATGGAATATCAAGTTGCTGAGCTAAAAACTGTAATAGTTGCCTTTCAGACAAATAATTTAACTCTATTAAGGTATCACCCAGCTTGCGACCCGTTTGTTTTTGACTGGACAGGGCTTGCATTAATTGTTCATTGGTGATGATGTGTTTATCTACTAACAAATCACCCAAACGCATAGTTAATTTTCGACTTACCATAATCTGTCCTATTGTCCTATTACTTGAATACGTTGCTTTATAAAATTTTCTGAAGCCAACGATAAATCATGCTTTGTTAGTGCAGTTTGATAAAAGTTTTTGGCTTGTGCAAATTCACTATTTTTATCATGAAGCACAGCGATAGCTAATGGCCATTTACCCTTATGGGGTTGCATGTCAGTTAACACCTGATAAGAGGCCAGTGCAATATTATTTTTTTGGCTAGCTTGTGCAGTATTGGCGAGCATTATTTGATATTGCTCATTTGGTAAACTAGCTAACGGTGTTAAGGTATTTAAAGCCAATTTAAGTTGATTTTGTTCAAGGTGCATTCGCGCTTTCATGACCCGCAAACTGGCGTCCTCTGGGTTAAGGGCTATGCCTTGTGACAATAGATTAAGTGCGTCTTGGTTTTCTTGCCGAGAGAACCACAGTGCGGCTAATTTTCTGCGAGCTTGGCTGTCATTCGGTTTTATAATAACAATATCTTCAAGCAATTTTTCAGCTTTATCAACATCGTTGGCTGATAGCGCCTTTTCAACTAATCGTAATTTTTGCTCGGCTAATTCATCTGCTGATAATTGACGTCTAGAGACTTTCATACTTGTGCGCGGTGATTTGCCACTAGCATTCGCTTGTACCTTGTCTTCGACCTTATCATGGCGTTTATCAGCAAAATTTTCATCGGTGTTGGCATTGCTGGCAACAACTGTCGATTGTTCACTTGCATCAACGGGAGTAAGTCTTGTTGCAAACGTTGTTTGCTCAGCCACATTTTTTTGCGGTGTAACTTTGACCGAGGTATTGGCAACTAGTGTGTTAGTTATTGGTTTAACTTGTCTGTCAGTTTGTTTTGTCTTTTGAGGTAGAGCGGCATTATTCGCTGTGTCTAGTTCATCTTGGTTGGTATGTTCAGTCAATTGACTTGTTTGTTTGTTCGATCCAGTAAACTGCTGCACAGCCTCATTGACACTAGGTGTAGCCATTAGAGTACTAGGCGAAGCCACAGGAATATTAGCTTTTAAAAAAGTATTTTCATTGTTCAATTGCCAAATATATAGGCTTAAACCACATACCCCAAGCACTAGTGTTGCTGTAATGAATACCGTTTTAACGGGTGAGTATACCGTCCTACTGGGATTAACACTGACTTGGTTATTGACAGGCTCCGGCCTGCGTTTTTCAAGGTCCTGCAGCATTTGATTAATAACACTCATGAGTTAACCATTACTGCATAATAAAAAATACAGCCCATAATAATTACAATTAACGTGGCAATAGTGATATTTTTTGTTGGCGAGGAGCTGTTGACACTTTCAGTATCTTTAGCAGCTAAATTGAGCAGATTACCAGAAATATTATAATGCCCTTGCCCATAAGCCAGCATTAAAATTTTATGACACAAAACATTCACTATACGCGGTACCCCTTGGCTTACCATGGCAATTTTTTTACACACACGGCTAGGAAATAATTCAGCCCCGCGATAACCCGCCACTAAAAGTCTATGGTGAATATATTGTTGAACTTCGTTAGCATTCATCGCCCTTAACTTATATGAAAAAGTGATACGCTGCCTCAATTGTCTAAATTCTGTGGTTGCTATACGCGAATCTAGCTCCGGTTGAGCAAATAAAACCACCTGTAATAACTTACGCTTTTCCGTTTCTAAGTTAGTAAACAAACGTAAAGCCTCTAAACTTTCTGTGGGTAATGCCTGTGCTTCATCCAGTATTAGTACCACAGAATGGCCCATAGCATGTAGTTCAAGTAAACGTGATTGAATGCGCTGAGTTAACAGTTGTAACGACATGCGTTGTGCTTGTTTCACGCCAAGCTCAACAGCAACAGCCCTTCGCAGCTCATCTGGATTTAAATAGGGATTAGGTATGTAAGCTGTTACAAAATGATGAGGTAACTCATTTAATAGTTTACGACATAATAAGGTTTTACCGGTACCAACCTCGCCAATAACTTTGATAAAGCCCTCACCGGTTTTTAGCGCTGTGGTAAGTACCGCCAATGCCTCACTATGCATAGCCATGGGTAAATAAAAGTCTGTATTTGGCGTTAATGTAAAGGGTAATTCAGCTAAGCCAAAATGATATAAGTACATATAAACCTTGCTAATACACTAATATTACTAGCTGCAATTAGCGAGAAATATAAAGCAGCCATTAAGTAGTGCTATTTGTAAAACCTTGTTGTTATTGCTGACATTGTGAGTGTTGTTTTGCGTAATCTTCATCCTCACATAAAACTCGGCACTGTTCAGTTAACTTACCTTCATTAGACATACTGCAGGCATCGCTTTCTTCTGGAAACCATTTAGTTAACATTCTACGTGCATCCTTTAGTTGATTTTTCCAAGTATCTTGGCCAACGACAGTCGGTTTGAGCATAATAACTAACTCGCGCTTTTGTGAAGATTGTAATTTATTTTTGAAAAGCTCACCAAGAAAAGGAATGTCACCTAATAAGGGGGTTTTTGATTCTTCATCAACCTGATAGGTTTCAATTAAACCGCCAATAACCACGACTTCTCCAGAATTAGCACGAATAATGGTATCAGACTCACGAACTCGGCTTTGCGCTAAGGGTAATGACAATACTTCGCCACCAATTCCAATGTTCTTACTTTGCTCTTCGGTAACAGTCACAGATGGGTGTACATGCAAAATAACACTACCGTTTTCACTAATTTGTGGTGTAACGTCAAGGGCAATACCAGAGAAAAAGGGGGTTAACTCAACTTCTGGAGTAGTGGTGGTTGAGGTGCCTGTGGTAGTGGTGCTTGATACTCCAGTAACAAAATATTCATCTTCACCCACTTTAATCACTGCTTTTTGATTATTAGTGGCGGTAATACGTGGACTAGACAGAACTTGCACATTACCTTGAGTTTGCAACAGATCGACCACACCAGAAAAATTGCTACCATTGGTGGCTTTACTGAAGGCTATGGTATTTACGCCGCCAATAGTATCGGAAATAGTATTACCTAATATATTACCTGAACTTGAGTACACTACATTGGCGCTACCTATTTGCTCTAGTACCCGGTCCCACCTAATGCCCTGCTGAAAATCATCATTAAGCGTCACTTCCATTATTTTTGCTTCAATAATAACTTGTCTGTGTAAATGGCTTTCAGTATCTACAATGAACTTTTTAACGGCCAAAATTTCTTTTGGCAAAGCGCGCACAGTGACTAAACCCGCTTGTGGTGAAACGATTACCGAACGACCATTACCTTTGCCAACAAAAGCCTCAAGTGATAATTTTAATTCTCGCCAAAAATTTGATTGGTTTTCGGTGTACAAGTTAACGCCATTAGCATTTTGGTTACCATTGCTGTTATTGCCATTGTTGTTATTGTTATTGTTGTTATTGCCGTTGTTGTTATTACCGTTGTTATTATTGTTATTGCCGTTGTTGTTATTGTTATTGTTATTGTTGTTGTTTTGACCATTTTCTGAGACACCACCAGAATTTATCGACGTACTTGAAGAGCCAAAGCGTCTAAGAAATAAATAATTTAAAGGGATTGTTTCAGTGCGTATACCCGCTGGAAAAACTCTTACGGTATTGCCTAAACGAGAAACGTCATAACCGTATACATCTTCTACTGCAGACAAGGCTTCATCTAAAGTAACGTTATTTAAGTTCAGTGATATTTCACCAGAGACATCAGGGTGGATGATAATATTGTAACGTGAGCCCTCAACAATGGCTTGAAAGAAGTCTTTAGCCTTGACTTCAGTGGCTGCAATTTCTAATCTTTTTTCAGCTAACAGCCCCTGTTTGGCTCGATTCATGTCGTCTAACATTAATTCTTGTTGCACGGCACTAGGTACTTGCGTTAACGGTTCAGGCGCATTAACGGTATTCATTTCAGCTAAGGTTTGATCAAGGGCTTGCTTCATTTCAGTGGGATCTTCAGGTACCGATTGGCAGGCCGTTAACATAAAGGCTAATGCAGGTAGCATAATTTTGTCATGTATTTTTTTCATAAAAAAACTTTTTTTAGTCATTAGTCAACTACCATATTTTTGATCACTTTACTTTTAAAACCCGCGTGCTTGAAAATGTTTAACCTTAACCGTTCCGCTTTATTGCTTAATATTACGCTATCACTATTTATTGCGATGATTTGATATTCGCCAATATAATCAAATAATTGATATATATTTTGATTAATAACTGCGGTATGTATACCTTCGCCATGAACAATTGAACTTAGCACAAAACCATTTTTATCGTTTTCTTGCCCAACCGTTGCACCACTGTACTCAAATGGTTTAGTCGGGTCTAATTCTGCAGCCATTAATGAAGTAGTTACACTAAAAGCCAACAATAATAAGTTCAGAGTAAAGGCTATTTTAAACACCAACAAACTCCTTTTCTGCGCCTAAGCTATAAATGGTAATATCAACTTCATTAAGCGGATAATCTTTCACTTGTAAGTGAAAGTCTTGCCAAAAAAAAGTCCAACTCAATTGCTCCAATTGCGCTAAATAATTGCGTAATTGAAAATATTGCCCAGACAGTTTTATTTTCATTATATGTTTATAAAAATTTAAACCAGATGCTTTGGTATCAGCTTGGTTACCGACAATGTTTGGTATCACTGTGGGTTCAGACTTTATTAAGGGTTCAGCTTCCATTAATTCGAAAGAGAGTAATGATACCCCTGGCTCTAGGGCTAACAGCTTTATTAAAGCTGTTCTCATTTGGTTAGGACTTATTAAATTACTATTGAGCAAGCTTAATTTGTTATCTATTTCGGTGAGATGAACATTCAATTGTTCTATATTTTGTTGAGTTTCAAGATCTGTGTCTCGTGCAAGTGCTAATTTGTAGTCGTTGATAATAATATCAAGGTTGGAATTGTCTGAATGCATTGTTTGAATTTGTTTGTCAAATTTGATCATGTTAGCTTGTTGTTGATCAATAAAAACAAATGACATAATGAAAAATATTATCGCTAAACCGCTTAGTAATAATAAAACCTGCTCTCTACTTGAAAGCTGTAAAAATTTTTGATTGTAATCAAACCATAACTGCTTCATTGACTTATGGCCTCTTCAAATAATGAACTGACAACAAAACTAGTCACTCCTTGCTCATTTTGAGCTAGTTCAAAATTAGCAAAGCCTTTACCTGATAGTAGACGAGATTTTTCAAAACCGTTGAGCCAAGCCGGCACATTTTGCGGTTTTTTAGCTAAGCCTGTAAATTTCATGCCTTGGCCGTTGATAGTAATTGTTTGTATGGTGATACCCTGATTGTGCATACTCGATAAGTCGTTCATGGCCATCACAAATCCGCCTGAAAAAGTTTGATCCCTATCGGTTAACTTTGCAAACAAGGCTTTTTTTCGACTTAACACATGTTTCATTTCATCAAATTTTGTTAATAATGCGGGGCTAATTTTTTTATCAGCCAGCTGTTTCTCTAATTGTTCAGACAATGCTTGCTTTTGATTTTTAATCTGCAATAACGCTTGGTGTTTGCTCGCTGATTGCGACAAGCTTAATTGTGTCATAAATGCCCAAGACGCCATAATGAGTAACAAAGCTAACCAAACCATAGCGACTTTATTCAGCGTCAATGATGCTTGTTGGGGATAAAGCTCAGCTTGTAATAAATTAATACTGTGTTTAGCTGGCATTGACTAGCTCCTCAGAACTTTCAACATCAAAAGCTGTACTTTGTAAACTGACACCAATGGCCGTAGCAAACTCTCGCTGTTGATGAAAGGGGCGAGGAATTTCGAGCAAACTAACAGGCACTAACGAGTTGTCTGCTAGTTTTTCTACTACCATATTTTCAAGCTCTATCGGTAGCAAAACTTTGATGGCTTTAATAGGTGCTTGTTTTAACTGACGTTCAAAGTAATCACTTGAACGCTGAATTTCTAAACTAATTTCATCAATAACGGAATAAGATAACTCTTCAGCTGATTTAGTGGCAATATTGGCAAAGCCACGCAAGCGGCGATGAAAAAAGAGTTGTTGGTGTTTGATTATAATCAAAACAATTTCTTCATTTGGTTGCTGACAAACCAGTAATATTGCATCATTTTGTGCAGGTAATAAGTTAGCAAAGGCAAATTCTTGGGTCGTAATATGACTGATTTTTAGGCCATTTTGCTCTGTGACTTCGACCAGCTTTTTAAGTTCATTAGCGGGCGCGCACACCACATTAACTTTTTCTTGTCTGCCATTAAGTAGAGGGACATCATAATAGTCAAGTATCATATTGTCAGGAGCTATCGTAACTAAGTCTTTGACTAACCATTTTAGCGCGGCATTTATTTCATTGTCGGGAAGGTTAGGTTTGTCAACTTGCACTATTTGAGATTGAGCTTCACCCAATACTAAAAAAGCTGAGCCGTCTATTGGTGAGCGAGCATGTAATGACTTTATTGCACTTGCGTAATCGTTAGCGATCACTTCAACCTTTTCGAATAATACCTTAGCTGAATTGTGCTCATCATTTTGAGCAACGTGAACTTGCGGAATTGAACTCACAGCTAAGCGTTGATGTTGCAGAGCAATACCGACACGATGAGTTGAATGACTTTTTTTAAAAAGTTGAGTTATTTTCGTTAAAAATGACATTTGTCAGCAATACCGCATTTTAGCAAAAATGATTGTTGATACTAATCTTATTACCCCTATAGAGCAAGAAATCGTCATAGCTATTCATTAAGCTTATTAAGTGGTTAACTTATTTGCAAGCTTTTAATTGGTTTACCTTATTTTTTCGTCTTATATTTATTTTCGATTCACCTATAATAGCTACGGAAATGTCATTCAAAGCTGTTATCGTGGGCCACGGCACCAGCAGTGTTTTATTTATACTTTGTAGTCGCATACCATGCCTAAGCCATTATCAATCATACAAAAGATTGAATTACCATTATTTAAAAAACACAACATTCATGTACAAATAAAACGTGATGATTTAATCCACGATGAAATTTCCGGCAATAAATGGCGAAAACTTAAATACAACCTGTTAAATTTTAAGCAAAAAAAGTACACCGGTGCATTAACCTTTGGTGGTTGTTTTTCCAACCATATTCACGCCTTTGCTTATGCTTGTAAGCAACATACTATTCCCTGCGTAGGGATTATTCGCGGTGAACCTCAATACGCCAATAATTTTACCCTGTCTTGGGCAAGACATTGGGGCATGCACCTACATTTTGTTGACCGCCTAACCTATCGTCGTCGTTTTGAAGACAATTACCTTAACGAATTAATGCAACAGTTTCCCAACCACTTGATCATTCCGGAGGGGGGTACTAATACCGATGCCATTAAAGGGGTTGCAGAAATAATTAGCGAATTAACAGATCAAACCTCTTTTGATACCTTAATGACACCAGTTGGCAGTGGTGGAACACTGGCCGGATTAATTACCGGTGACAGTCAGCCACATAAAATTACACATAAAATCCTTGGTATTGCAGTGTTAAAGCAAGCTGAATATTTGATAACCGATGTTAAGCAATTACTGCCTGATTTTGCAAATGGCCACAATAACTGGCAATTACTTAGCCAATTTCACCGAGGTGGCTACGGCAAAATAAATGATGATGATATTGCGCGACTCAAACAAATTAACCAGCAAACTGGTATTACTTTTGAGCCTGTTTATTCTGGTAAAATGATGTTGGCGCTCTGCGAACTTATTGAACAAGGCTATTTTCAAGCAAACGAGCGTATTGTATTACTGCATACTGGAGGTTTACAGGGCCTTGGTGGCATGATTGAACAGGGAAGGCTCAGCGCTAACGACTGGCCCAAACCTGCTGGGCCGCCAAAAGGGTTATAAAAACGTTTTTCACTAAAACTTGAGCGGATAGCGACCTTGCTGGTCAGCACGGCCAATGAATGTCATTGCTGGCTTTAAGGCTTCAGGAAATTTACTCCCTGGCTTTATAAAGCCTTGGCCAGTAGCTCTTTGTGAAGGCAATAACAATCGTGCTGTAAAACTTAAGCCTAAATTATTATTTGGGTTAATTTTAGCTAATAAATCGTCCTTCTCGCATGACAACTCGGCACTAATATTGCCAAGCTTAACGGTGTTATCTAAAGCGACAACTGAAGAGCGCAGCCAAGTCAGGCGGCCACTTGCCTGACGACAGGTTAACCCATTGTCAGTATTTACGGATAGTTCGGCAACATTGAGCTCAACATTACCCATGGCATTGACAGGAATAGGCAAAGGTAACTGACTAGCAACTTGATTAGCAGCCATAAATAAACTTGCCTTTGAAAGAATTAATGAATCCGATGATACCGTTAAAGTAAATTTCCCTTCAGGTCCCGAAGATATCGCATCACCAAAAGTCACATCGATAGCTGGTGAAAGACCAATTAATGACCAAAAACTTAACGTGCTATTCAAATCTTTTATATCAATATTGTTAATAGTAACTTTAGCGATTTCACCTTGCCAAATTGTGCCTGATACACCAGATATGTGTACATTTTTAGGAAGGTTTACATTATTAGTTAGCAGTAACAAGGGTGCACTAGCCACCAAAAAAACTAAATAACTACTCAAAAAAACTGCACTAAAAACTAACCATTTCTTCATTAAATTTCTCTATGTTTTTGTTTAACTGCTGCACATGATAGTGGCAAGATAACGTCTCTATTAGCGAGTTAAGTGTAAACGACGAACTTTGACTTCGCCGACAGCATCACCTTGACTCAAATCAATTGCCTTTACTTGCAATCCCTCATTATTAGCTAGGTGTTCTAACCAAAAAAGTAACTGTGTAAAGGGGGTGCTATCTATCCACACCTGCAAATCATTGCCCTGCGGTTGCATGCGAGTAATGGTAAGCTTATATTTGCGGGCGCTGCTGTTAGCAACACTGGAAATACTGCCCGAAAAACTACTTTTACCAACAGATTTTTTTGCTTCTTGATACAAGGCTGTATTTTCCTTTACCCAAGATAACAGTTGTTGTTGTTTTGTTAGTTTACTTTGCGCGTCAGCTAAACCTTCATTTAAGGGTTGCCATATAGCGCTGTAAAAAACAAATATCAGTATGGCAATAGCCATGGCTGTAACCAATTGTTGTTCGCGACCATTTAATTGTTGCCACCACGCTTTCATGAAGAAGCCTCCTGAGATCTTGTCATACGTCGAGCTTGTCCCGAAGGTTTTCGTGTTTTGCTCTTGCTACTGGTATTATTTTTTTTATTAGAAATACTAAACGAACCTGTTACTTGGTCACCTTGATTACTTTGCGAACCTTGTTTAACGTTAAAATCTGCTAAAGCCAAGCTAAATTGTTCAAATGCTTGGTAGTCATTTGCTGATGCCTGAATTCTGAGCTCCTGACGCTTACCATCAAACTTTAAGGTGTCAGGTTTTAAGGTAGGTACTTTTGCAAAAGCTGGTTGTAACTCAGCTAACATGGCCAAAAAGCCTTGTTTGTCATTGCTACCACCCAGTAAAGCTAGCTCTCTGTTTAATTGTGATTTTATAGTTGATAGCCTGACACGCTTAGCTTTTGGGAAGGCTTTTTTATATTCGGAGATGATCTGTTGCTCAGTTATTTCCTGGGCACTTGTTAATTGCCACAATTGTGCACCTTTAAAGCCTAAATTTAACAGTAATGCAAACATGGCAACACCGGCTACCCAAAGCCATTGTTGACTGGTATTACTGCGACGCTCTTTTAATTTATATTGACCTTGCATTAGGTTAAATTGCTGAGTTTGTTTACTGTAGTGTTTGGCCATTAATGCCAGTGGTAACTCTTCAGGCATAGCAACAAGCTCAACGTATTCGTTTACCTCAATAGGAGAATACGCATTAATGGTAACACTGTTAAGTCGTTCATCACTTTCTTCATCAGTTTTTTGGGCTAAGTTTGCAAGTGATTGTAGTTGAATTTGCCATGCATTCACGTCCAACACAAACCCCTGCCATAAGCCTTTACGAACAATTATTTGCTCTTGACGTTGGCCAATAGCAATGGCCTGCCACTCATTCGCCGACATCGGCATGGCTAATGTATCAGGTAAAATTGTCCTAGTAGTAATATCAGCATCAGCTAACCATTCCAGCCATTGCTGCATTTGTTGATGGCTAACAATGGCAGTAAAGCAATTATTCTGCTCGGCATCCTCGGGTAATTGTGCGTAAGCAAAGAATAGCTCATCAACTTCTTCAGCTAAATTATCCTCAAGCATGTAAGGCGCAGCTAAGCGTATTGCTTTACTGGATTTTGCCGGCACATTTAATGATTTTAGTAGTACATCACTGCCCGGCACGATGACTTTTACGTATCGATTTTCAGCCTTACTGGTTAGTTCAGTTAATTGACTTGCGTTAGCTAACTCACCACTAGCAATAATTTCTTGCTGTTCAAGGGCAGTTTCATTGGTAATCAACCAATGTACCGTATCCTGTGCTTGACTACCCAAGCGAATAAATAATGTTTCTGTCACTAGTTACGTCCTATGGTACGACTAATTACTTGTATTTCTTGACTTTTATCAATTTTTAGTATTGATCGCATAGCAAAATAGCTATTATTAAAGTTGGCATTTGCCTTCAACGAGAAATATTCGCTATCTACGCCAAATTGTCCGCTTTGCCAGCTTTCCAGTCCTGCAGCAGTCACTTCTGGCAAGTTTAAAAAATCTTGTACATTTTCATAGCCAGCACTGTCTCTGGCACTTAAAATTTGCTGGGCATCATCTAGGCTTGAATCAATTAATGCTTGCAATAATTCAGGTAACTCAGCATCTAGGGTATTAATATTTATTTTATGTTGATTATTTTGCGGTATAACACAAACATAAGGTGTTAAGGCTAGAATAACAGCTGGTGTAAAGTTTTCAATCAACCTTAGCTCATTAACACTGCCTAAGTAAGTATTAGCCGCTAAATAAGGAAACTCTCTAGACGCATAATCGTTATCCTCAGCACCACCCGAACTGGTAATTAAATCATCGCCATCTAACCAATCTGTTAAGGCATTAACCATAGCTTCTGCTTCAAAATTTCCTACACCTTCAATATTTAAATTAACAATCAGCGCCTCAAGCACAGTAGCAGCGGGCAATTGCTTATTATTTTTATTTTTTTTGGGTGGAGCGGATGCGGTATTAGCTTTGTCAGACTCTTTCTCTTTAGCTTCCGCCTTGTTTTTGGTTTCGGGTGAATTTTTGTTTTGCTGCTTGGTATCCTCCTTAGTGACTGCATTGGGATGTAAGGCATTGAGATTTAAACAGGCTTGTAAATCAGTTATTTCACCACTTATTTCACCAAAATCAACGGGAAAGCTACGCTCTTCTTGTGCCCATATTTGTTCGAGGTGCGTGATTTCAGGTTCATCTTTAAACGCTTTCATTAATAGACGTTTGGCCAGTTCTTCAGCGCCCATTGCATACCAGTAAGCTTGTTGGTTAAAGCTAATATTGGTACTGCGTTGCATTTGAGTTTGTAAACGTGTCGTCATTTGCGAGGCAATAATGGCGCATAACGCCACAATTAACATGACGGTAATTAAGGCAATCCCTTGCTGTTTACTCAGGGGCCTTGCCCTGAATTCATGATAAAGATGTTGATTCAGTTGTTGCTGAATGAATGTTTCTCTTAACATACTTAATTGTCAGCCTTGTCATTAACCATGCTGTCTCCCGCCACTAAAAATTGACGGCGAAGTAAACCAAAATCCTCAGTTTCTATTTCAATGGCAATCGCTAAGGGAAGCGTATTACCAGACCATTTTTCTTGCCATTTTTGACCATCATAAAATTGAAATGACAGCTCTGACACATTACTTATTAAGGGTCTAATTTTCGGTTCTTGGCCGACCACAGCATCAACAAAATTATAATGTAAGCGTTCTAACGTATTATCCTCAAGACGATAAGCAACACTTTGCATATCACTTCGCGGCAACAGTAATCCTGGGTTTGTCCAACCGTTGCGCACAAACGCCATGGCTTGGTTATCGGCTAAAAAACTATCATCTGCTGTTTGAATAAAAACATTAGTTGGCGCTTCACCATTAATGCGCAAACTCCGCTTAGCTATTTGCATGACATCTCGCTCAATGAGGAAAAAGGCTCTTTGTAATTCATTTTGCCTGTCACTACGTAATTTTGAACTTTCATCACCACGCAAAACGGTGTCAAAGATAGTAAAACTCGCTAGGCTGACTACTGAGAATATAGCAATAGCAATTAACACCTCGAGCAGGGTAAAACCCTGATGACGATGATGCCTATTTTTTTTCAGTACACCATTAACCATTAGGGTTTGTCCTGACTTAAATAGGTTGCAAGGCTGGCACTCACTAACTCATCATCTTCGTTTAAACGCACTTCCATAATAACTTGCCGCAACAAATCATTATCTGTTTTAACCACTTTTTGTTGCCAGTACCAAGTTCGTCCAGCCATGTCGACATTACCTTTACGGTTATTCTTAGGTGGCCATGTTGTGGCTAAACTGAGTTCAACCAACTGATTAGAGGCAACCCAGTTAGCCAACATTTTTTCTTCTAAAAGACTCATATGCCGATAATTGTTATCAGCCACGCCCAGTAAAGCTACTCCAGCAACGGCAAAAACAGCCATGGCTAACATGACTTCAATTAACGTAAAACCTGATTGCTTTACTGTTTTCAAAAAACCAGTATTTTGCTTAACTTTATTCATCAAGTACTGGCCCTTCAATTGTCAATGGAATACTGTATATCCCTGTAACGCGATACGCTAAATCATCAGTCTCTTCAGTAAAATTCAATGCTTCGTTTAAGCGAAAGGTAACGCTAAAAGGTGTAAGGTCTCCACCAGAAAGCAAATAGACTTGTGGGATAATCCGTTTTTCCTGTTCTTCCTGTGACAATAAAGTGAAATCATCTTCATCTTGATCTTGAAAAGTGTCTGCATCAAAGAGAAGTGGCTCCTCAATAGGTAAGTCTTCTAACTCAATACTTAGCCGAACTTCATCGGGAAGGGAAACCTTGGCGAGCCAGTCTTGATCGGGAATGTCAGTCCAACTTGTCCCGTCATAGCCTAAAAATTGATAGCCGTCTTTCTCAACTACTAAGCCCAATTCAATATTGTTAAGCATGCCATAGTCGGTTGCTACTTCAAAAATAGCATTAAAACGAGCACTTTCATGTTGTAATTTATCTGCAGGATTATTGCCTGCGACATTATATTGCACTAGGCTGGCCATTATACCAATCAGTACCACGACCACCATAACCTCTATTAAAGTAAAGCCATGTTGTTTTCGTGTTGTGTGGTGTGAAGTTGCAGCCATAATTTTTACTACTAAAAATGCCTAGATTGGCTCAATATATGATTATAACACTGGCTATAATAAACACTTGGTGGTCATAGATTTACCACCAAGTGTTTAAATTAGCGCGTTATAATTATTGCTAAGTCATTCATAGGTTATTGATAGTCACCTAAATTCCAATTACCAATGTCATCTTCAGTACCTGCTTCTCTGTCTGGCCCCATAGAAAAAACATCCATCGTGCTTTGCTCACCAGGATTAAGCAAAATATACTCACTGCCCCAAGGATCTTTGGGTAAACGCTTGATGTAACCGTCGTCAGGAAAACGGCGAGGTGCCGGCTCAAGATCGGTTTGCTCAACTAAAGCTTCAAGGCCTTGCTCCGTAGTCGGGTAATCATAATTATCCATTTTATAAAGACTCAATGACGTTTCAAGAGCAGTGACATCAGATACCGCTTTTTGCATATTTGCTCGCTCTTGGCTACCCATTAAATTAGGCACCACCATACTGGCCAAAATGCCTAAAATAACCACAACTACCATGACTTCTAATAGGGTAAAACCTTGTACTTTTTTCATATTCATATCACGTTCCTAACGTCTAATTAACTATCTTTTATCACTCAAATTCAAATTTTGCTATTGAGCTTAAATCCAACTTTAACCACCAACCAAGCTATTAAGTTGTAAAATAGGTTGCAAAATGGCCATTACAATAAATAAAACCACACCAGCCATAGCAACCATCAACGCTGGCTCAAATGCCTTGAGTGAAATACTGACTAGGGCTTCGAATTCTTTATCTTGGTTATCAGCAGCTCGACCTAACATGTGTTCCAGTTGACCACTTTTTTCACCACTGGCAATCATATGCAACATCATAGGAGGAAACAATTTAGTTTGCTCTAACGACATTCGTAAGCTGGCCCCCTCTCGGACTTTATCAGTAGCGCTATTCACTTGTTTTTTGATAAATAAGTTATCTAGCACTTGTCCAGAGATCCGCATACTTTCTAACAAAGGCACTGCACTCGCTGTTAAAATACTTAACGTTCGGGCAAATCGAGCGGTATTGATACCACGAGCTACCTTGCCTATACCCGGGAGTTGTAAAGTAAATTTATGAAAGGCCATTTCAAAATCTGGTTTTTTTAACAATTGTGAAAACACCAATATTATTGCGGCAAATATTAAGACCAAAGCTAAGCCGTAATCTCGTAAAAAATCACTACTGGCAATTAAAAGCTGGGTCGTAGCCGGTAAGTTTTCTCCCATGTGCTCAAACTGGCCAACTATTTTGGGTACTACTGCGGTCAATAGAATCGCGATAACCCCAACCGCAACTACGGTCATAATAATGGGGTAAACCAATGCTTGAATAAGTTGTGAACGCATTTGTTGACGTTGTTCGGTGTAATCAGCCAAACGGTTTAGCACCTTGTCTAAATGACCTGATTTTTCACCCGCAGCCACCATTGCTCGGTATAAACGATTAAATATTTTGGGATATTCAGCCATACTTTCAGATAAACCATAGCCTTCGGTTACCTTTGTTCGAACGCCCATGATCATACTCTTTATACGATTTTTTTCACACTGCTCAGCGACTGCCATTAATGATTCTTCAAGAGGTAACCCTGATTCAACTAACGTTGCAAGTTGGCGAGTAATGAGGGCCAACTCAGAGGCAGAAACCTTGCCGCCAGTGGATTGTCCAAAACTTGAGGCCATTGCACTTTTATTACTGTCTGCCTTACCTTTCGCTAAGGTTGCCGATACAGCTGTAGGCATTAAACCTTGGTCACGCAATAACCCACGCACTTGTCGGGGTGTATCTCCCTCGATAACCCCTTTGATAGTTTTACCGCGACTATTTACCGCTTGATATTCAAATGCTGCCATAACTGCTTATGTTATTTGCCTAATAATTATCGCTTGCTCATTAGTCTAAAATACATTGTTTTCATTACAATGGAGTTTTATACCGTGCAAAATTGCTTAGTCTTCTCGGGTAACACGTAATACTTCTTCTAGTGTGGTTTGCCCTTGTAAAACCTTGTTAAAACCGTCTTGACGAATACTCGCGTTAGCTTTTCGTGCATATTTTTCAATAGCTTGTTCGCCGTGACCGTTATGAATTATCTCTCTTATTTGTTCATCTACAGGTAACAATTCATGAATGCCCATACGGCCACGATAGCCTTTAAAACTACATTCTGGGCAACCCACAGCGCGATAAATAACACGTTCATTGTCATCGCCTAAGCCAAGTATATGTCGCTCTTCCTCACTGGGTAGGTGACTTTCACGGCAGTTTGGACACAGTGTTCTCACGAGCCGCTGCGCCAAGACTCCTAATAAACTCGATGATAACAAGAAGGGCTCTACACCCATGTCTTCCATCCGTGTTATAGCCCCTGCAGCTGTATTGGTATGCAAGGTTGAGAGTACTAGATGTCCGGTTAAACTCGCCTGTACAGCAATTTGAGCAGTTTCAAGATCACGAATTTCACCTACCATAACCACATCGGGATCTTGGCGTAATATAGCCCGTAAACCGCGAGCGAAGGTCATATCAACTTTAGTGTTTACTTGTGTCTGGCCTATACCCTCAATGGCATACTCAATAGGGTCTTCACAGGTTAAAATATTACGTTCTTTAGCATCAATTTGTAATAAGCCCGCATAGAGCGTGGTACTTTTACCTGAGCCAGTTGGGCCAGTAACTAAGATAATGCCATGTGGTTTTTCAATCAGTGCAGAAAAATTTTCACGGTTTTTGTCTGTCATCCCTAAATCTTGTAAATCTAAACGGGCAGCATTTTTATCAAGTAAACGTAATACCACACGCTCGCCATGACCTGTAGGCATTGTGGAAACACGCACATCAACAGCACGGCCACCAATACGTAATGATATGCGGCCATCTTGCGGAATGCGTTTTTCGGCAATATCTAACTTTGCCATCACTTTAATGCGAGAGACAAGTAAAGAAGCTAATTTACGGTTTGGCTTTAGGACTTCACGCAACACGCCATCAACACGAAAGCGAATTTGCAGTGTATTTTCAAAGGTTTCAATGTGAATATCAGAAGCACTTTCTTTAATGGCTTCACTGAGCATGGCGTTAATCAGCTTGATAATGGGTGCATCATCTTCATTTTCAAGTAAATCTTCGCTTTCAGTGAATTCATCAGCAAGGGAGTATAAATCAACTTCGTTGCCAATATCTTCCATCATTTGTTGTGCTTCAGAAGAGTCACGTTGATACGCCACGGTTAGCAATAATTCAAAATCAGTTAAGCTTAACACCTCAAAAGCAAACGGCGCTTTCAATAAGCGCCTGACTTCAAGGATGATGTCAAAGTCCACATCTGCGAGACAATGTAAAGTATAACCACCATCTTCAGGGTTAGTGGTAACCAAAACACTGTGCCGTTTAGCAAAAGCAAAAGGTAATAACCAAGCACTTACTTCTTGCCTGCTAGCCACTGAATCTGAATCTACTTCAGTAGACTCATCAGCTTGCTCAAGGTCGAGTATCTCTGCATGTTCGCTCATTAATTGTTTACTGCTTCAACCGTGGGGGACTTAATTAAACCATTTTTTTTCTGATCAATGTCGTTTTGATACTCTTCAAAAGACGGAGGTAAGGTCAAATTGTCTTGCCACTCAGGTAAAATAGGCAATTTTGTATCATCCATTAACGATAAACCTTTTTCTTCAGTGAGTATTTGCTCGGCACGAATAAAGTTATATTTCGACTCGCTAATTTCCGCCATTAAGGCTGAATCTCGAACTATGGTCGCCCTTAAAAACACCATAAGATTTCGTTTACGGGTACTATTTCTAGTCGATTTAAAGAGATGCCCAAGTATAGGTATATCACCCAGCAACGGTACTTTTTGCACACTTTCTTGAACATCTTCATCAATTAAGCCACCAAGCACCACAGTATCACCACTATCAGCCATTACAGTGGTTTTTATTTCTTTTTTGTTAATACCAATATCCACACCGGTTGCCCCACTTACCGAGGAAACCTCTTGTTTTATTACTAATTGTACTGCATTACCCTCGTTAACTTGGGGAGTCACTCGCAATTTTATGCCCACTTCTTGCCGTTCTACAGTTTGAAACGGATTATTATTATTACTGCCTGTAGCTGAGCCGGTGATAATTGGCACTTCTTGGCCGACAATAAAATAAGCTTCTTCATTATCTAAGGTGGTGATGCTTGGGGTTGCTAGAATGTTGGAGTTAGTATCACTACTGACCGCATTAACAATGGCGCCCCAATCATTTTTAGCAATACCAAACATCATGCCGCTGACATTACCTAGTACTTGTGCAAGAATACTGTAATCACCTTCGGTTTCATTTTGATAAAAACCTTCTTTAATGAGTACATTATCACTATTATATTCAGCGGGAACATAATCTCCCGGAGTAGGTTCAGCAGCTTCAACACCTGCCGCAACGGCTGATATACTGGCTTGGCCGTTGGTAAATTGCGTAAAGCCACCGGCTTCATTGTACCATTGCACCCCTAAACTCACACCGTCGCTTTCAAATACTTCAACGATAATGGCTTCAACAAGCACTTGCGCACGGCGCACGTCTAATTGACGAATAACCGCTTCAAGTGAGCGCAACATGTCTGGTTGTGCAGTAATGACAATAGCATTGGTTGATTCATGCGCTTCAATACTCACATCACGCTTATTGCTACTACGCGTTTTTGATTTAGCCGTTTTAGTTTCTGCGGCAATAGTGTCACTTACTCCTTGTAACACTTTAACCAGATCTTCGGCCTTTGAATATTTTAACCTGTAAACGCGAGTGTTTCCGTTAGTTTCCAATTCACTGTCTAAACGTTTAACTAACCGTGCAACTCGTTCACGGGCTTTAATTTCACCACTAACAATGACACTGTTTGATCTATCATCGGCGACGATTTTAGGGATCAAAAAGGTAGGTTGCCCTGCTTTGCCACTGGTGGGTTTGTTCATGGCTTCTATAATACGTACCATTTCACCCGCTGAAGCAAAATCAAGTTTTATAATTTCAACATCTTGATCGCCGGCTCTGTCAACCCGCTCTATAATTTTAACTAAGCGATTTACGGTTGAAGCGGTACCAGTAAGCATAATAACATTGGCAGGATCGTAATTAACAACGTTACCACCGCCTGCTTGATCAGATAATTGTCTTAGTAGCGGCACTAACTCGCGTACTGTCACATTCTTGACTTCAACAACACGAGTAACCATTTCATCACCAATGATATTACTGTTGTCGCCAATCACTGGGATTGATGCAGTTTTAGCATCTTTGTTACGAATGATCTTAACAATATTGTTGTCCATTTCTACGGCCGCATAGCCATAAACTTCAAGAACATTTAAAAAGAATTGGTAATATTGTGCCTCAGTTAATAAATCATAACTGCGAACATTGATTTTACCCCTAACATTTGGGTCAACAATCATGGTTTTTTCTAAATTTTTACCCACAATATTAACGAATTCAGTTATTTCAGTGCCCTTAAAGTTAGGAGAATATTGCGCGGCACTGGCTTGACTAACGAAACATAAGCAATTTATGGCGATTGCTGCCGTTAGACCATGTAAAAACTTTTTTATCATTAGGGACATCTCTGTTTTATTATTTTAAAGGCCGTTTTGCAACTGACCTTAGTACTTCATATTATTGCTATCAATTGAATACTTATTCATTGACAAGTATTTATTACTCTAAACTAATTAATATCTCAGTTAAGCTACCTTGACGGTCAACTAGCAAGGAAATATCACGCGCTTTTTTCATTTCAGCCATGGCTTGCATTGCTTGTGCTGGTTCTATCAAATCAAACCCATTCATTTGCACAGCAATATCTCCATTTTTTAAACCCGCCAATTTAAAAAATTCTGGGCTTTTTCCCGGACGAAGCGAATATCCCACTATTTTTCCTGACGTTCGTTTGGGTGATATGCGTAAATAGTCGCTAATTTTTGTAGGGTCGCTGGATAATTCACGGCGAACATTTTTTGCAGTATCTGTTAATTGTTTATTGCGACGCTGATCAACCACATCAGAACGACGAGATTTTGGGGCAAGGTTAACAGGCTTTTTGTCTGCTGGTTGTTTTGCGACTTTCTTTGCTGGTTGATTATAATCAAAACCGTCAAGCATCAGGGTTTCTAGGCGACCAGACTGTTTAATTAAGACACGGTCCATTAATACCTGCTCTAAATTAGCACGGGTACCAATAATTGTGTCACCAATTCCATAGGTTTCTTGCTTGCCTTGGTGCTCAATAATTGCTGCAGCGATAGTTGTATCGTCAGTTGCCACTAGGCCTGATAAAGTTAAATTTAACGATGTTTCAGGCACATTAGACACTTCAACTACTTGCGTTTTTTCTTCTTTTTCATCGTAAATACCGAATAAGTGCAATGCTTGAATTTTTGCTACATCAATAAAATTGCCTTGTTGGTTACTTGAGAAACTTGCCTCACTTTTAGCTGAACTTGTTGCTTGGTGTTGGGTAAGTGGAGCAACAGACCAAGTTATATTGGCAAAGATAAACGCTATATAAACGATTAAAATGGCCATCACACTTTGAGCAACTCGTCGATGACCAAGTTGCGAGAGTAGTGAAGTGAGGTCAGTTATGTTTGAGGGAAAGTTCATATCTACTTAAGTGGTTGTTATTATATAATTAATCTAGCTGTATCTAGTGAAAGCAGTTGTTAGATTTATGTTGCAATGACCTGATGATACTTTACCGCAAGCCATGCAACAAGTAGTAGCACAGGTTTTTGCTCATTTGCATCAATATAATCGTAACAAAAAACTTCAATTCACAATTTCACAACTGTTATAATGCCTTTTATTGGTATTTTATTATCCACTTTACACTTTTATTATGACAGCATCACAACCCACTCAAAAAACGCCAAGTACTCGGTTAGATAAATGGCTTTGGGCGGCTCGCTTTTATAAGACGCGAGCTATTGCCAAGCAAATGATTGATGGCGGTAAAGTCTTCTATAATGGTCAGCGGACGAAATCAGGTAAAGCAGTGTCAATTGGTGATACAATTAAGATTAGACAGGGCTTTGAAGAAAAAGAAGTCGCAGTGCTTGCATTAGCTGACAAAAGAAGAGATGCCAGTTTTGCGCAAAGCTTGTACCAAGAAAAGCCGCAGAGCGTTGCTACTCGAGAACGCAATGCATTAGCACGCAAACAAGGTATTTTACTGTCTCCCGCCAGCGATACCAAACCCGACAAAAAGCAACGCCGAAAACTACGTGAATTTAAAGAAAGGATCTAACTTTATGAGTTACCCCAACGAACTTAACCGATATTTGTTTAATGAGGCTCACGCTCGTGGTGAACTCGTGCAGTTAAATAGCAGCTTCCAAGCAATCATTAAAAACCATAATTACCCAAAAGCTGTTGAAACCTTGCTGGGGGAATTATTAAGTGCCACCTGTTTATTGACCGCCACGTTAAAATTTGAGGGTGACATCACAGTACAGTTGCAAGGTGATGGCCCTTTGAGTTACATGTCAGTTAACGGCAATCACCAACAACAAATGCGTGGTATTGCTAAACTGCGGCATCCAATAAAAGATAAGACGTTTAAAGCACTCGTAGGTAAAGGCACTATGATCATTACTATCCGTCCCAAAGTTGGTGAGGCTTATCAAGGTGTCGTGGCATTAGATCAAGACTCTCTAGCTGGCTGCTTAGAGCACTATTTTGCCGTATCAGAACAAATTCCTACCAAAATTTGGTTATTCAGTGATAGTGAGCAGCATCGCTGTGCAGGTACCCTAGTACAATTATTACCAGATGGTGACGGTGGTATTGACAACAAAGCTAAGCATGAAACTGATTTTGAACATTTATGCCAACTAACTAACACCCTTAAAGCCGAGGAAGTTTTTACCTTAAATGCTGAAGCGATTCTTTACCGCCTGTATCATCAAGAGCAGGTCAACTTATTTGAACCCCAACTGGTTACTTATTTGTGTGGCTGCTCTGCAGAGAAATGTCTAACCGCTATATCGCAAGTGCCAAGTAGTGAAATTAAGGCAATATTGGCCGAACAGGGTAAAATTTCAATGACTTGCGATTATTGTTTAACAACCTATGACTTTGATGAAACAGATCTTCATAGTTTCATTTCGAAAGTTAACCATTAAGTTATATTCCTTTATTTAGTGTTTACCTGTTTTTTTCACATTAATATTTTATTAATTAACTTGTTAAAGTATTAATGTGACTTGCCAATTTCCCCTAATATAATATCGTTAAACCCCATTATAAATACATCTTTTCAGGTTTTTTTTAATTTCATTATAAGAATTTACCTTGCCATTCATGAAGTTTATACTGAAAACTTTCTAACAAGCTTATATTTTACTTTCGTTTTGTACGTTATTAACTTAAAATAACGAAATTGAAGTCAACATGAAAACTTTCATACCGCACCTCATAAACTAATTACTTTCATGAATATGTCATACTTAGGAGTGAACTTGCTATGACCGCCCCACAAAACTCAATTGATTTGTCAAAATACGGCATCAACGATGTTAACGAAATTATTTATAACCCATCGTATGAGTTACTGTTTAGTGAAGAAACAAAAGCTAGCCTTTCAGGTTTTGATAAAGGTGTGGTGACTGAACTTGGTGCCGTCAATGTAGACACGGGTATTTTTACTGGTCGCTCGCCAAAAGATAAGTACATAGTGCGTGATGATGTAACTCAGGATACTGTATGGTGGTCAGATCAAGGTAAAAATGACAATAAAGCCATGACTCCTGAAACTTGGCATCATTTAAAAGGTTTAGTCACTGAGCAGCTTTCAGGTCAACGTTTGTTCGTCGTTGATACTTTTTGTGGTGCTGATCAAGCCACACGTTTAAAAGTCCGTTTTATTACTCAAGTTGCTTGGCAAGCGCATTTTGTTAAGAACATGTTCATTCGCCCAACATCTGCAGAGCTTGAAAATTATGAGCCTGACTTTGTAGTCATGAATGGTGCAAAAACAGTGAATGATAAGTGGCAAGAGCAAGGGTTAAACTCTGAAAATTTTGTCGCTTTCAACTTAACTGAAAAGATTCAATTAATCGGTGGTACGTGGTACGGCGGCGAAATGAAAAAGGGAATGTTCTCAATGATGAACTACTACCTTCCGCTTCAAGGCATTGCCTCCATGCACTGTAGTGCAAATGTTGGCAAAGATGGTGATACGGCAATTTTCTTTGGGTTGTCTGGTACTGGTAAAACAACGTTATCAACAGATCCTAAAAGACAACTCATTGGTGATGATGAGCATGGTTGGGATGACAATGGCATATTCAATTTTGAAGGTGGCTGTTACGCGAAAACAATCAACTTAAGTAAAGAAAATGAGCCTGATATTTTTAATGCCATTCGACGCGATGCACTATTAGAGAATGTTAGCGTTGACGCTAATGGCAAGATTGATTTTGATGATAATAGCAAAACTGAAAATACCCGTGTTTCCTATCCAATTCATCATATCGACAATATAGTAAAACCAGTATCACGGGCGGGCCACGCTAAAAAAGTTATTTTTTTAACGGCTGATGCTTTTGGGGTTTTACCCCCAGTAGCGAAATTGACACCTCAACAAACAGAATATTACTTTTTGTCAGGTTTTACTGCGAAGTTGGCTGGCACAGAGCGTGGTATTACTGAACCAACCCCGACATTCTCTAGCTGTTTTGGTGCGGCTTTTTTAAGTTTACACCCAACGCAATATGCTGAAGTTTTACAAAAACGTATGGCTGCTGTTGGCGCTGAAGCTTACCTAGTAAATACTGGCTGGAATGGCACGGGTAAACGTATTTCAATAAAAGCAACACGGGCAATTATTGACGCTATTTTAGATGGTTCGATTGATGATGTAGAAACCGAAATTGTGCCTTTATTTAACCTCGAAGTTCCCAAAACCCTAGCAGGTGTTGAAGGTGATATACTTGACCCTCGTCATACCTACAGTGATGAAAAAGTATGGCACAACAAGGCGATAGACCTAGCCAAGCGTTTCGTAAACAATTTTGAAAAGTTTACCGATACGCAAAATGGCAAGGCCTTGGTTGATGCTGGCCCGCAATTATAAGCGTTGCCCATAAATTCAAAAAGCCATATCAAAAAGCCATAATAGCGAAGGCTATTATGGCTTTTTTACTTTGCGGTTATGATATTCTGTATTGGGCAAGCAGCTTAACGTCGCAAGAGCTTAGTAAGTGTTATTTACGCCTTAAATGTAAGTGGTAGAGCAACTTTAGCAGCTAAGCCACCTTGCGGTTTATTTGACAAAGTTACTCGACCACCATGAGTATCAACAATACGTTTAATAATGGCCAAGCCAAGGCCACTGCCTTCAGTCCCCCTTGCCGTATCACCTTGTGTAAAAGGTTGAAATAGACGTTCAATATCTACCTCAGCAATGCCTGGCCCATTATCACTGACAACTACGGTTGCAAAACCTCGTTCTACAGCAGTGAAAACCTCTATATCGTCATTACTATAACGAATAGCATTTTGAATTAAATTAGCTAATGCTCTTTTAATAGCAACGTGACGAAGAGGGATATTAGGGCAATCGCCGGGATGAAAAATAATATTTCTATCTGCTGGTGTCTCAACATGGATCACCTCATCGACTAATACATTAAGGCTGGCGAACTCTGCCTTATCTTTTGAGTCATGGCGAATATAATCGATAAATTGATCGATTATATTATTCATATCATCAATGTCGGCCTCTATGCCATCTTTAAGAAAGAGATCTTCTGCTTGCATCATTTCACTCGCCAAGCGAATACGGGTCAATGGCGTACGCAAGTCATGAGAAATACCCGCCATTAATAAATTTCGATCATCTTCAAGCTGTTTAATACCCTTGGACATATGGTTAAAGGCTTGTGTTACCGCCATAATTTCTGAGGTGCCACGTTCGGTTAACGGTTCAGGAAAATCACCTCGACCAACATTTTCAGCAGCTATTTCTAGTGATTTCAATGGTCTGTTAAGTTGCCTTACAAAAAGCCAGCCTCCCATAACGCTTAATAAGCCAATAACAATCATGAAAAATATCAAAGGTGAAAAGTTGCCTTTATCCATGCCTGTTAATGGAATTTTAACCCAAAGGTGAGGTGCCTGCGGTGCACGTATCCAAAATAAGTATTCATCACCCTGTGAAATACGCACTTCAGCAGGGCCACCAAGTAAAATAGACATTTGCTCAGAGCGATAAGGGTAATAGCCAGCACCTGCTAAACCATATTGAAAAGCATCTTGTTCAAGATAAACACCAATGCCTGTTTCATTGTGAAATGCTTTGGCCATTTTTGGGCTTAGCTCAGCGTCGTTGATGTCAATAAAGACCACACGCACTTGCTTAGCAAGGAGTTGATTCATTTGTTGCTGATTTGGTTCAATTACGTAAAGCGCAAATGAGATGTAGGAAACAATTTGGTTAATAAATAATAAAAAGCCTATTAACAAAACAGTTTGACCAAACGCACTTCGAGGCAGTATTTTCATTTTAACAACATGACAACTTAATTTAGTTAGGCTAGCTTATAGATGGCGTTACCATACTGACACTTAGCCTTGCTTAACGTTAATGGGACAACGAAGCCTGACGGCAGGTTAGTTAGGCAGGACTGCCATCAGGTACAAACACGTAACCTAAGCCCCAAACTGTTTGCAGATATCTTGGCTTAGCGGGATCATCTTCTAACATGCGCCTTAATCTAGAAACTTGCACATCAATACTACGTTCAAGTGCTGAGTAATCTCGACCGCGAGCAAGATTCATTAATTTATCACGTGATAGTGGCTCTCGAGGGTGAGTAACAAGCGCTTTTAATACCGCAAACTCACCACTAGTTAATGGCATATTTAATTCACCTTTTTGCATTTCACGGGTCGCTAGGTTGAGCTTATAGCCACCAAAGCTGATGGTGTTTTCTTCAAGTGCAGGCGCACCAGGTGCCTCTTGGGTTCTGCGACGAAGTACTGCTTTGATACGTGCTAGCAACTCCCTTGGGTTAAATGGTTTGGGCATGTAATCATCTGCACCCAGTTCTAAACCAATAATACGGTCTACTTCATCGCCCTTAGCTGTGAGCATAACAATAGGAATGCTGTTGGCATTTTGACGCAAACGACGACAGATAGACAAACCATCTTCACCTGGCAACATTAAATCAAGCACTAATAAATGAAAGTTTTCGCGTTCTAATAAACGATCCATTTGTTCTGCACTTGCTGCACTTCTGACAGTATAGCCTTGCTCAACTAAATATCGCTCTAATAATGAACGTAACCTCATGTCATCATCGACTACTAAAATTTTAGGTGTTTCTTGCGTCATTAGCTCGTTACCTTTTTTACATAACTTGTTTAATTTAATTACTGCCCATTACTATAAGGGATATGGCCATTAATAAGAAAGTAGCAAGCGTAAAAGACCTAAAGTATTTGTTACAAGGTGTGTAAAATTAACAAGGTTTAACTTATGACTCCACTCAATAGACCGGCAAAATCATACTGTGCATCGACCAGTGTTATTTTAAATAACCAATACTTTGCTCATTCACACATTGAGTAAAACTTTTTTTGCGTTCTTCATATGAAAGGGTCAGCAAACTCTGCTCTACTAACTGCATTTTTTGTTGTAATTGCGCTGCTGGTAAATGCTTGAGTTGTTCGTGAAAACAGCCTAACAACCCAAAATTCAATGCCACATCTGACTGCATGGTATCGTCACCCAAACAACTACTTAACTTTTCGGCAAGCTGTTGCTTTTCCATTTTTTGCACTAAAAAGCTCACTGAATATTGGGTGTGTTCTGCCTGCCGTTTTTGTTGGCAACTAAAAAACATATCGGCAACAGCGACAATAGGCATTAGCTGGTCATGTTGTTGGCTAAAGCGCTTTTTTAACCAATCATTGTGTTTGGACTCACTGAGCTGAGTTTCGTTATCAGCAAGACTTTCAGTCGCAGAACAAGCAAGGTTGCTCATAAGCAAATACGCCAAGCAGGCGCTAACTAGCAGTTGTTTTAAGTTCATAACGTGTCTTTATTTGAATAGCCTACTAACCTAGCTTTCTAAAAGCTTAGTTTTAATGGCGTGCTTTTAATCTTGGTATTGTGCATCACAGCCTTGATTATGTATAGTCAACAGATACAAAACTACTTATGAGTGCCTATGCGAAATATCACTAAGCGAATTAAAACAACATGGTTAATTGCACTTGCAGTTGTATTAAGTTGTGCAAATGCTACGGCAAACACAAGCTTAACTGAGTTCGAACAAAAAATGCGCCTTCATAGCGGTAAAGTTGTCTACCTTGATTTTTGGGCTTCGTGGTGCGTACCCTGCCGTCAGTCATTTCCCTGGTTAAATGCCATTCAAGCAGCGCATCAGCAACAAGGCTTTGTCGTGTTGAGTATTAACCTTGATAGCAAAACATCTCATGCCAAAGCATTTTTAGAAAAATACCCTGCAAACTTTGATATCATTTACGATAACCAAGGGTTGTTATCGAAAAAATTTGCGATAAAGGGTATGCCAAGCAGTTATTTATTTAATCGCCAGGGTAAAATAATTGCCAACCACCTTGGCTTTAACCAGCAAAAAAAGCAAAAATATCAGCAAGAGATTATCAATGCTTTAACAGTATCATCACAGCAAAATGTTCCTTTGGTAAGACAATAATAAAGCGTTACAGCAGACTTTTTAAAAAGTAATTTCTCAGCCAATTTTGCTTGTAGTGAGTTATTCGTAACTTGCCTCTGTTACTTGGCTAAATTCTATTACCTTATATCAACTCTGCTTATCACCGGTTATTTATTCTCTTTACTCGACCAATAAAGTGCGGCCTGCACGTTTGAGATCAGAAGAACGGGCTCTAATTTGCAAAGGTTTATTTACTTTTACTGGTACGTTGTAATTTTGCCATTGGCCATTACCTTCCTTGTATTCTATGGGTAAACCCTTAAGTGCAACAGAGGCCTCTAACTGTGACTCATCAATATGAGCGCCAACGGTAGGAATACGGTAAAAAACTCCTGCTAAATCAAGCTTTGGCAATTCTTTAACGCCAATAGTTTGCGAAAAATGAAGCCATTGCGTATCTCTTAATTGTCGTAAATGATCAGTAAACACAGAAGAGCTTTTATTGTAAATGGCGCCATTATGATTGTAAGGCACTTGCCAATTTGCTTGGTGCCAAGCTCGTTCAGCAAGTGCCAGTAGTCTTGGATACAACATATATTCAGCTTGGTTATCACTGCGGATAGTTTCACTCCAAAGTTGTCCTTGAATGCCGGTAACTGAATAGTTTTCTGGTAATGGTTTATGAGTAATTAGCCCTGAGTCATCATACTGTACCTGGTCATTTATCGTAAAATCATTGCCGAGAGTGTCTTGCCGAAATTCTGCATGTAGCGGCAAATTATCAGGCATAAAATTATACAATGAACGCGTTGATACGCGACGCGACGCCCAGTTATAACCTCGTTCCTTGGGGTCCACTTGATAAGGAAAATCAAAATATAAAACATCAGGTGTTGATAAAACTACCTGCCAATTGCGATATGCTTGCTCACTAACCTGTTGATGAGCGCCCCATGGTAGAGCACCCCATACATAGGAGTAGACCTCATCGGGCATATTAGCCGTTTCGGTCTCTTGCAGGCCATCATTCCAGCCACCAACGGCAATGCCACGCGCTGCTACCATCTGTGATACACGCTCTATAAAATGAGCACTTAAATGTTTTGCATCATTAAAGTCATTGCTATCATCAGCAAGTAATGTTTGGCAAATTGGCGAATTTAACCATGCACCTGCAGTTTCATCGGCACCAATATGATATAAATGCAAAGGGTGAGCGGCTTTTTTATGCATTGCTTGTAAATCGTCTAATACTTTACCCACAAAGGCATAAGTAGATTCCATACAAATATTTAAGGTATTATCGTTATAGTTTTGAATAGAACGGTATTGAGTAGTATCGTTAAAATCTGTTAACAAATAGCGCTTAGCTTCCACCTCATTTTCTTGTTGCATGTA
Source organism: Colwellia sp. (assembly GCA_042091395.1). Lineage (GTDB taxonomy): Bacteria > Pseudomonadota > Gammaproteobacteria > Enterobacterales > Alteromonadaceae > Colwellia. Next base: position 93,372 of record JBELHN010000006.1, on the reverse strand, counting down.
ATCATGGTATCTCGCCTCCATCGCTTTTATTGCAGCGCGGGAATGTCCCGGCATATCTAATGAGGGTATTACTTGAATATGGTGTTTACTGGCCATGCGCAAAATGTCTTGGTAATCATCAACACTATAAAAACCATCTCTGCTAGTATCGCCGCCACCAAGCTGTGGCTGTAAACAGTGCTTATCAGATAAGTCTAAACAACGTTTACCACCAACCTTGGTTAGTCTAGGCAAACTAGGCATGGCTAAACGCCAGCCTTCATCCTCTGCTAAATGTAAATGTAGTTTGTTTAATTTGTATGCAGCCATCTGTTTAATTAAAGCAAACATAAAGGCTTTACTATGGAAGTTTCGAGCCACATCAACATGCTGGCCTCGATAGTCATAATGCGGTTGATCATCCAAATACACCAAGGGTACTTGCTTTGAGCTAAGTGTTAGCAAACTTGCCAAACTTTGTAACGCATAAAATGCCCCGGCACTGTCTTGACTGCCAATGTTAATACTGCTTTTTGTGGTTGTTAATTGGTAATGCCCTGATCGCCAATCACTTGCTTTGTTGTTATTGAGATTAATATTAACCGCTATTCCCGAAGTACTCTCGTGAATACCTAGCATAGCTAAACGTTCAAATGCAGCAGCGACTTCAGGATAACCAATAGCGCCAGTGAATTTTACAGCTAAGCCTTTGCTCAAATCTAAGCGCGCAGTTTTATCTGTTATGGTCATTGATTTTGGAGTGGGAATAATGGTGAAATCAAGGTTACCTTCTTCAGGTATGCCCTTGGGTTCATGATTAAAAAGCCATTGCGTGTCAGCATAGCGGTTATTATCGTTTGGCGCTGACTTTAATTGCTTAGGTAAATCATTAAAAGGCACAACCCAAGGTTGAATTTCCAAACCAGTTTCAGCGTCAATATCACTGCGAGTACTGTCAACGATTACCGGCGATAAAGTAGGCACAGACAACCAATAATTAGGCATTAACTGTGATTCACTGAGCAGCGTGCTCTTAACCCAAAGCTTTACTTGATGGGCTTGCCCCTGCCTAAAGCCATTGAAGTTTTCTTTAGGGCTAATTTGATGAATATCACCATTGAGGTGCTCTAAATTCAGTGTTTCACTGCTGCTGGCATAACTAGGGTAGACTTGTGAATAATTAAGTTGCCAGTCTTTAATGCGATGATAATCGAGGTTACTTTGCTTATTGAGCTGTAACGTTATAATAGCACTGTAACAATGCGCAACTTTTTGTTTATCTAAATCAGGGCAATCAGTCTCTATGTTACTTAAAAATTGATAACTGATTTTCAAATTTTTTGCTAGGGCATTAAGGTGTTTTTGTAAAGGTTGCTCTTGAAACGTTGCAACGGATAAATCAAGGGTTTGGTTATTGTTATGGTTAGCTTCATTGAGATTAGCCTGACTCGATTTTTTTGTTATGCCTGGTTGGCATGCCGCTAATATGAAAATACCTGCTATTACATTGATGACAATAAATGTAATATACATTATTGGCCCCTTTACTGCCCTGAAGCTAAATAAGCTCATATCATTCTTTCCTCGAATCATTAAATAATATCAACGCTACTTATACAGTGAACAAACATATCAACAACAAAAATAACAAAGACAATAAAAAACCTATCTCATTTCACAGAAATAGGTTTTCTTTTTGCAACTTAACTAGTCGCTTATTAACTGTTAACTCACTTCTACGCTAGAAGTAATTATTCATTATGTTGAAAGTTGAGTTTGATGGACATGCACATCACGCTGTGGATATGGAATGCTGATACCAGCTTTATCAAATTCGGTTTTCACATTCTCCATCATATCAAAGTAAATTCCCCAATAGTTAGCAGCTTCCGCCCACGGTCTAACAAACAGGTTCACTGAACTTTCACCATGTTCACCCACCCAAATATCCATGGGTTGATCTTTAAGTACTCGCTCGTCAGCCTCTAGCAAAGACTTCAATATTGCTTTCGCTTTGCCAATATCATCATCATAACCAATACCAAACACCATATCGACACGACGAGTTCCATTGACGTTAATATTGGTTACACAGCCATTAGACAATAACGCATTAGGTATAATAATACGTTGGTTATCAAACGTTTTTAATATGGTATTAAATATTTGAATTTCTTCAACGCTCCCTACAAAGCCTTGCGCATTGATCGCATCACCGTTTTTAAATGGACGGAATAATAAAATAAGAACACCGCCGGCAAAATTTGCCAAACTACCTTGCAAGGCTAAACCAACCGCTAAGCCAGCAGCACCTAGAACGGCAATTAACGAAGCTGTTTCAATACCTATCATCGAAGCAAATACTATAATTTGAATAGCTTTTAATAATGTACTGATTATGCTTAATAAAAAACGATGTAATGTGACTTCAACTTCTTTTTTCTTTAGGGCAACTTCGATTAAACCAAGTACCTTTTTAATAATAAAATTACCCGCTAAGTAAACAACTACCGCCAGTAAAAATACTACGCCAAATTGTAATGCCATTTCCCCAAGCATTTGCATGTAATGTTCGATTTTTTCAATACTAATATCCATGAAACTAATACCCTACGCCGCGTTAAAAAATTTATGTTAACAAAAGAAAGTTAACCCTGAGTTTACAAGTGTATGCTTTATGTAAATTACTGTAAATCGTAATTTTTATATTAACCATAGTTAACTTTAGCAGGTATTAAAAAGCTAGCACTCCCTCCCAGCATTAATCTTAAAAGTAATGCTAGTATCATATAGTAAATTTATTATGTTTTATTAATGCAGGAACACTGCGACAGCTTTTAAAACACCGTATCATCTCAATGTTCACTAGCATGCCGCCACGGATATGCATTATTTTTGCGGTTATTTATCCGTTGGCAACACCGCTTTAAGTATCTGGTATTTCATTTAATGCAGATATTGCATTATCACTACAATCAGATAACCTATTGCTAGGCTATTGATAATTGGTACTTACTTTTGAAAAAAATGACCCATGATGATAATTTTATTTATCTCACTTTTTCGTTACTTTTGTTGTTATTAGGCACCGCACTTGCTCAACAGTTTTTTGACGATTCCGTGCCACGACTAGTGCAGTCGGCGCTTATTGTGACCTTATTGGTAGCGGTATGGGGAGTTGACTCAAAAGACTTTGTATTACGTAAAACGTATATTTTTCCTGTGGCGATTTTATTCTTCACATTTTTTGGTGCTTGGTTAGACAGCACAGGATTTGATCATCTGTACTTAATTTTGTTATTTAGCTTCTTAGTATCAAGTGCAATGAGAACCGCAAAACAAGTATTATTTACCGGCACCATAGATGGTAATAAAATTTTAGGGGCAATTTGCTTATATATTTTGCTGGGCTTAATTTGGGCAGTTTTATATACCTTAGTTCAGCTGAGCTTTCCTGACTCGTTTGTTAATATTAGTAATGGCCGTGCTTGGTATAACTTGTTCCCTGATTTTATTTATTTTTCTTTTGTTACTATAACTACTCTCGGTTTTGGTGATGTGTCACCTTTATTGCCAATTCCACGGTTTTTAGTCTATTTAGAAGCCATTATTGGACAATTCTATCTCACAATTTTAGTGGCTAGTTTAGTCTCATCTCACATGAATGATTTAGGCAATGACAGTAACGCTCCTAAGATATTAATGCGGGATAATATACAAAAAAAGAAAAAGAGCATGCCAACAAAAGTCAAAAAAAAATAAACACATTATGTGTTTATAACGACATATTAAGTGGCGCATTTATAAAGCAAGTGCTTTTATTGTTTCAACGTTACAGGTAATTGCCCTGGCGCTTTACCAGTATCAAAAATAACCTGCATACTTGCGTTAAAACCAGGACTTATAAATTGTTGCTGATTGTTTTGGTAAATTCTATCATCGTAATTTAACAATAGGGTATCCACTAAACCACGATAAGGCGCAAGTAAAAACGGCGAGCCTTTAGCAATAAGCACTGTTGGCAACTGTAAGCTTTTTGCTTGCGTCAACTGTTCAGTTAGCATGGTTTGATAAGTTAGTTTCATCTGCTGCTCTCTCGCACTGCCATAACTCGGTGTTAAATCATCCATCCCTCCAAGATCAACTAAGCTCGCAGTTTTTATATCAACACTGGCAATCAACATATCAGTGCGAGGAGTTATCTGGCTGATCATTTTGCTTAACGCCCCTGAAAAACGTGCACTTTGCGCATTAAATTTATGAATAACCAACGAAGCCAATCTTTCTATTGACATTTTTTCATTTAAAACCATCTCAAGAGCGTTACTCAATGCGGCTAACTCTTGTTGATTTGCGGCCAATAAATAGATGTGTTTAATGGGATTTAAGTTGATAGGTAAAGCATGATCCTGTGTAAGGACAGTCACTGCCGCATCAGCTAGGGCTTGCTCAACATTGAGGTGTAAGTCATGGGCAATAACGTTTTTGGCTAATTCAATCTTGCTAGCCAGAGACTCTTTACTGACTTCAATGTATTTGTCTGAATAGTGATTGAGTCGTTGAATAGATTGTTCAAATTCAGCCATAGTATAATCACCCTGCTGAATACGACTTAATAAGGTATCGGCAACCGCTTTAACAAACCCATGAAACGCTAACGCCTCGTTAGGTGTCCTAACTTTAAAGGGCATAACGGCTAAATCAGCACCAGCGACAAAGGTTTCAACGACCGCTTCAACGTCATTAAAAAAATGACTAATGCCCGCCATATCAAGAGCATCGGTAGCAATAATGCCGTTAAATCCCATTTTTTGCCTCAGTAAATCTGTCAAAATTTTACGAGACATAGTAGCAGGTCGAATAAAGCTATCTCCGGTATCATTAATAAATACTGAGCTATCAAGGGCAGGGTATTGAATATGAGCAGTCATAATCATCGCTGGCTGAGCGTGCTTAATAGCCCAGGCAAAAGGCGCGAGATCTACTTTATCTATGATAGCTCGACTATGATCGACTCTGGGTAAACCTAGATGACTATCAACATGCGTATCACCATGGCCGGGGAAGTGTTTAAGGGTTGCCATAATGCCTTGAGATTGTGTAGCTGTTACAGCTGTGGCGCCCAATTTGGCGACTTGCTCAGCAGATTCACCAAACGAACGAGTGTTAATAACAGGGTTGTTGGTATTAGTATTGACATCAACCACAGGGGCATAATTATTATTAATGCCCAGTACCTTAAGTTCTTTAGCAATAATGGTATTAACGGCTTTTGAAAAATGTGTGCCATGCTCAGGGTAGCTTGCACCAATGGCCATATTACCAGCAAAACCGGTCATTCCAGCAAAGCGCGCGACCCGTCCGCCTTCTTGATCAATAGCAATAATTGCTGGCTTGGCTCGAGATGACAACAAAGCTGCTTGTTGGATATCATGCGTCAACCTGACAATTTGTTCAGTATTTTCAACATTTTCAGCGAATAACACAATGCCACCTAAACTAGTACTGCTAATTAGTTGTGCCAACTCTGCGGGTAAGTGAGTCAGTGGTTGGCGACAATGTTTGGATGAGGGGACACTGGGTTGGCCATTGATGTCGGCACAAAAATAACGAATATCAAGTGACATACGTTGCGCTATTCGTTGTTCAAACATCGTTAATGCCGGCATTTTTTTATTGGCTTGAGGAGAAGCCTGCTGTTTAACTTTCATTGCTATTGAGTTCGCCCATAATGGTAAGCTACTTTGCATCATGATAAGCATCATCATCACGCTAAATTGAATTAAAAAACACCTTCTACTAGACAAAAAACCTAAACGCTTATCAACTCTTATTGGCATATGATACCCATACTTTTTATCATATTCGAGATTCATACAACCAATGGTAATATGATCAAACTTGGTTTAAATGATAGTCAAACTAACAAAAAGCTAACACATATTTCACCAACTTATTTATCCCCAGTGCCGCCTCACTAATTGATTGCGCCGACATATACGCCGGTGTTGTCACCACTTTATGTTGTTCATCAATAACCACATCAGCAACACTTGCTTCTTGATGTGAAAGGCCTTGAGCCGCAATCAAAGCAGCTGTCGCCGTGTCATGACCAATAGTCCCCTTAATACCCTTAGGGTAAATAAATGGTAGCAGTGCTGGCGCAATACACATAAAGCCCGCGGCTTTGTTGGCTTTCGCAAAACATTTAGCAACATCAATCACTTGTGAGTTAGCAGTATAACTTTCACTTGCTAGCGCAAAACTACTGAGGTTTTTAGCCACACCAAAGCCACCAACAAAAATGATAGCTTGAAAATCTTGCTCTCGTAATTCACTTAAATCGTCAACCTCACCACGATTTAACCGCGCCGATTCAATTAATACATTTCGTTGCTCATCAGCCATCACTTCCGTGGTAACATGATTAATAACGTGATGTTGGGGAATATTGGGTGCAAAACATTGATAACTAGCGCCCTGCTGCTCTATTGCTAATAATGTAAGCACCGTTTCATGCACTTCACTACCATCATACACACCACAACCACTTAAAATAACGGCTACTTTTGTCATCGCTCGGGTTCCTTTATCGTTTATCCTTTATTGAATGATTAATTTTAAATATCTAAAACATTGTGTCGCTTTTTATCATTAAACCATATCCACAGCTGACAACATAATACCAGCCAAACAGAAGTGAACATTAATAATGAAAATGGTAAGGCACTACCATTATAAAAAAAACCTAGAATAGGGCCCGCTAATGCACCAATACCCCAGCGAACAGTACCAATTACTGCGGTAACTGTGCCAGAATGTTTGGGGAATTTAGTTAAAATCAATGCATCACTATTGACCGACACCATGGAAATACTGCCCAGTAGTGGGAAAATAACCATAACAGTATAGATAAGCGGTAACTGCCAAAAAGTGACTAGCACTAGGCTTAAAGAAGTAACCGTCGCAATACTCAGACCACAACGCAACATAAACCGGGAACCTTTTCGCACCACAAAACGAGTATTGGTAAAATGGGCGGTCATTAGACCCAAAATATTTAAGGCAAATAAGCCACTAAAAGTATATTCAGATACTGCAAACACCGTTAAATAAACAAATGAGATTGCGGTTAAATAACTAAAAAATGCCAGTGATGTCATCATTGAACTAATGATATCGAGCCTTGCTTGGCTATTACCTAAGACAATGGCATAACGCTGCATGAAGCTCATTGGTGTGTTCACCGACGCCGAATCACTGGCTTTTTTGTTATGGTTAGCATTGGGCAAATACCTAATAACCAGTAAAAGCACTAACAAACTATAACCAGCTAAAGCATAAAAAATAAGTTGCCAACTGTGCGCCAACAACAGCACACTACCAATGCTAGGGGCAATCATAGGAGCGAGCATCATTATCATACTCACGTATGAAAGGCCTTTAGCGGTATCTTTACCGTAATATTCGCGCACAGCACCAGGTACAACGACAGTGGCCGCACTACTAACAAATGCTTGAATAAAACGCACGGATAAAAACTGTTCAATATTATTGACTATGGGCAAGAGTAAACTAGTGACTAAAAATCCCCCCACACCCAATATAACTAAATAACGACGCGCATATTTATCAGCCATAGGACCAAATAAAATTAACCCAAAGGCATAACCCAATAAATAAATACTTAAGCTATTTTGTACCATACTGATTGGGGTATTCAAATGCCCTGCTAACGTTGGCATGGCAGGCAAATACATATCAACGGCTAAAGGTGATAACGCCAGTATAGAAGCCAGTAGTGGTAGTAGTAATGTTAATGGTGCCTTGGGTTTATCGGTCATATTGTTAATATAAAATGCGTTGAATGCTTATTATGTCATTAATGCTTATGAGTCGGAATATATTAAAGATATACTCTGTAAATGCTTAGGTGCTTTAGTTATGCCGTAAACCTAATTACATAGTTTTCGTTCGCTCGCTTTATGCACTTGTCGTGCTAATCGCTTACCGTTAAACTTCCCTTTAATATGCTTTTTTTAACTGATACATGACATTACAATCATGTCATGTCATGTGAAGGATTAACTTGATAATGCACAATTACGTACTCTATTTACTAACTGTGCTTATTTGGGGATCAACCTGGATTGCTATTAATTACCAATTAGGGGAAGTTGCCCCTCAAGTCTCCATTTTTTATCGTTTTGCTTTGGCGGCATTAATTATGTTTGCTTATTGCCGTTTTAAAAAATACAACTTAACCTTTAGGCCTGCACAGCACGTTTATTTGGTGTTGTTTGGTCTTTTCTTATTTAGTGGTAATTATTATTTTCTTTATCAAGCACAAACCTACATCAATTCTGCCCTAGCATGCATTGTGTTTTCTACTTTATTGTTATTTAACATTGTAAATACCCGTATTTGGTTTAGCACTATTATCGATAAAAATGTTTATATCGGTGGAGGTATAGGTTTACTTGGCATCGTTATTTTATTTTGGCCTTCAATACATGATACTCAATTATCACAAAATACTTTAGTGGGCCTATCTTTGGGATTAATTGGGGTTGTTTTTGCGTCATTTGGCAATATGATGTCCATTAAAAACGTTCAGCAAAAGATCCCTCTATTACCTGCTACTGCATGGGGAATGCTATATGGCACAGTAGGCATGTTAGTCGTTATCATCATAGAAGGTAAATCCTTTAGCTTTGTTTTTACCCCTTATTACATTGGATCACTGTTATATTTATCATTGTTTGGCTCCGTATTCGCTTTTGCTTGCTATTTAACCTTGTTAACGCGAATTGGAGCGCATAAAGCCTCTTATGCTAACATAATGTTTCCTGCTGTCGCCGTGGCTATCTCGAGCCTAGTTGAAGGTTTTAGTTGGAACCTCTATGTTGTTGTCGGTTTAACCTTGATGCTTGTCGGTAATATAATGGTATTAATTAAGCCCTCGACAAAAGCTGACAACAGTTCTCTCAAATACACAGTTAAAGGCACTGTTAAGTAATATTTGTCACTGTATTATTAACTCATAAGTGCCTTTGTCAGTTTTTATTTTGCGCCAATTGGTGAGCCAGGCGGCATAGTCACAGTGCTCTTTGGCACTATCCAATGATTCTCTTCAAGACTAAATTCAATGTGCTTGGCAAGTAAAATAAATTGATTTCCCAAGGCTGAATATTGCCGACGGTCATTATTATCATCAAGCCATTCCACTAATAATTTTAAGCTAGCTAATACTTCACTGCGCACTTCGCTCACGACACTTTTGGTGTGCCATAACGTTAGAAGCTGTTCAACCACTTGTTGATTAACCCGTTGTTGAACTAACAAGGCCAAACCAGAGTGAGGCTTTTCTTTAATAGTGCTATTTATTATCTGTTGGATGAGCTGTTGCACAGAAAAAATTGCGTTAGTTGATTCTGCGCGCATAGTACCTTGTTGATATCGCACAGCTTGTTGTTGCAACCTCGCTAAGCGTTGCGGATTGAGTAATAACGACAAAGTATGTTTCGCACTTGCTTGCGCAGCACTGACAGGATCAAAGGTAGGACCTGTCTGAGAAGTAAAACTTTCTCTATTTCGCGAATATCCATAGGCTGCTGGTGGAATAAGACTAATAATATCGTCTGCTAAGGTTAAAAACTGCGGCGACAAGGTCGACAGTAATGCCGTTAATGCTTGCTGCTGCATTGCCGCAGAAACAGCTTGAATACGTTGCTGCTCTTCGGCAATAACATGATTTTCCTGTAGCATTGAATTTGGCTCATTCACTTCCTGCATTTCATCTAATGTTTGACTGTTAGCTGGCTGCTTTTTATGATGAACAGGTTTAACTTCATAGGCATAATCTACCCCGCCAATGAGTTTTGCTGCAGCTTCGACTTGATAACGATGAAAATTATAAATAGGTACCAAAGCAGTCTCTAATTCTGACAAAGGCGTGCCCGGTGCTATTGAATTTAAACCAAAATTTTCTAATGCTTTGGCTCGGACCTGCATTACGCGCTTTAATTCTTGTGCCGCATTACTTCCATTATCCCACAAGTGTCCAGTATTATGAGCTCCTGAAGCAGGTCGTGCATCAGGATCAGAAACATACAATAAGCCTTTGGCTTTACTTGCAGCGACTAATTCTGCCAGTTGATTCTCTATATCATCATCAGTTTCTGCGCCATAATCAGCATAGCCGTAGGCAATAACATACTTGTCCCACAAGCCAATATTTTCTTTGTAAGCTTGCGATAAATCAATTTCACCCTCATCGTTTAATCTAATGTACGGGTGTGGGTAATCCATCACAGAAGCCCTATCGTTAACACTAGCAGCAAAGTTGTGCGCTATGCCCAGCGTGTGGCCAACTTCATGGGCTGATAATTGTCGAATCCTTGCTAATGCCATAGCTTGCATTGCACTGGTATCAGCTTTTTCAGTACCAATAAATGGTGATGTTAAGCCTAAAGCAATTAAGTAATCTTGCCGAACCCTTAGAGAGCCCAACGTCACATGGCCCTTAATTATTTCACCCGTTCTTGGGTCAATAACTGAGCTGCCATAAGACCAACCTCTTGTTGCTCTGTGCACCCATTGAATGACGTTGTACCTTACATCCATAGGATCCGCGTCTTTTGGCAATATTTTTACCTGAAAGGCATCTTCATAGCCAATATCTTTAAAGGCTTGCTGCCACCACATTGCACCATCAAGTAAAGCTGTTCTGATAGGTTCAGGAACCCCACTATCGAGGTAGTAAATAATTGGTTTCACCGCTTTACTGGTTTTTGCTTCAGGATTTTGTTTGTTTAGACGATGTCTTGGAATAACTCGCTTAATTAAGGGTTCGTCAATTGCACTTGCATAGTCGGCATAAGCCACAGACCAATAACCGCTGTACGGATGAAATTTTCGCATGCGATAATTACTATCAGGCAGTTTAATCAAAGAGTGATGCAAGTTAACTGTCACAGCGTGCGCATCTGGGGTGACTGATTTTAAATACTGGCCAGCACCTGCCCCTGTAAACGTAATTGTTGCTTCTAATTCGGTATTTTCAGGAAAGGCTTTACTTCGTTTTGTGTAAATACCACTTCGACTGTCATCAATACTAAAACTGCCCTGTTTATTTTGTTTCAATGTGTCGCCAATATTATGAATGTCAGATAACAAAAATGGCGTATAGTCGATCAATATCTGCGCTTTATTATTTTTGTTAGATTTTTTACTTCGAGCAACAACCTTAAAACCCCAAATAATTGAACTTGCAAAAGCTTGTTCAACCGCTTGTTTCTCCATGAGATTGTCCGTATCAGCCCGATAGTAAGGGTTAAACTGCCTTAAAAAAACTTTGTTGCCAACCAGTTCAAATTGTACGAGTCGGGTCTCACCCAACTGCCCCCTATCAAGGCCAATATCATTTGAACCTATACCCTGTGGTAGACTTGATTGAAATAAAAATTGCGCATTAAACTTATCAATTTCTAGGTAAATTTTGCCTTCCTTATTGTCGTGATAAAACGTAAAAAAACCTTGATGAACTGTTTTATCTTTAACAAAATCAGCTAAATTACTTTGTGCCGATGCTGAAAAGGCTAAGGCAATAAATAACCCCAAAAAGAATCGTTTAAACATTATAGTATTTCCTGTAAGACTTGGATAACGCAGTAAAATGATTATTCGCTCATAATCAACTAATTTAATAAACATCAATTAAATACACATTAAAGGCTACTCAATTAAGCATTAAGCTTGCTATAATTAGCTTGTTACGAGCACTGAAAGATTACTTACTCACTTTCACACCTTGTAATATCGTTAATCGTAGCCATTATTGGCTAATTTTATAAAGTATACAATTAATATTTAAGTAACTTTTTTCAGTAACTTTTTCTACTATAGGTAAGCCGATGCAACGACTGGTTCCAGCTTTACGTCAAGACAAGGTATCTCGTGATCTCATTTCATTAATCAATACAATTTTGGCTGCTACTAAAGAAATTTCGTTTCGGGTCAGCCAAGGCCACCTTGGTGATGTATTGGGTTCAACCCTCGATGAGAATATTCAAGGAGAAGTGCAAAAACAATTGGATGTAGTCGCAAATGAACTTTTAAAAGATTTATTACTGGAATCTGGTTTGGTTAAAGCTATTTCATCCGAAGAAGAAGACCATTGTGTTGCTGGTGATGTTAATGGCCAATATATTGTGTCTTTTGACCCTTTAGACGGCAGCTCAAATATAGATATTAACTCGCTGATTGGCACTATTTTTTCTATTCATAATGCCCCAAACGAGTTAGATGCTGGCAATGATGACATGTTCAAACAAGCAGGTAACAAGCAAGTTTGTGCCGGTTATGTGCTCTATGGCCCCGCAACCATTCTAGCGATGACAACAGGTAAGGGAACTCACTTTTACACTTTAGATAAAACCCACGGTGAATTTTTATTGGTAGAAAGGAATGTACAAGTGCCAAAAAACACTACGGAGTTTGCCATTAACATGTCAAATCAACGCTTTTGGCAAGTACCCATGCAAGAATACATTAATGACTTACTGGCTGGTGCTTCAGGGCCACGCGCCAAAAACTTTAACATGCGATGGATAGCAGCCATGGTTGGAGACATTCACAGAGTTCTCTGCAGAGGCGGTATTTTCACCTATCCAGCTGATAGCCGAAAGTCAGAGCAACCCTTCAAACTCAGATTAATGTATGAAGCCAACCCTATGGCTTTTTTATTAGAACAAGCTGGTGGGTTAGCCATGACCAGCCAAGGCCGTATTATGGATATTGAACCAGACAGTATTCATCAGCGAGTTGAGGTGATAATGGGCTCAAAAGACGAAGTGAAAAAGTGTTTAAGTTATTATCACCAGTAACAAGTTTATCCCTGATGTAATTACAACCTCTGCATAACAAGCTTTTAAAATTCGTTAATAAGCTTGTTATCAGAAGTTTCCTTTAAATAAAAACTCACAACAATATGTTGCTTTCAACTGAAATGGCTATGGGCGTTAAACACTTTTGACGCTTAGTTTATAAGCTAAAATTGAAAAAGTTTACCATTGAGTATTAGTTGGCTGTTTTTATATTCAGCTGCAACAACAATGGTATTATCATTTTTTTGTAGGTAACCTTGTCGAACAAAATTATCTACCATAGCCGTTACATCCTGTTTAGCAACAAGTGCCAACGGTATATCAGCATTCGCTTCAGCGTCTAATGCCTGCATAAGCGACACCGCACTTAAGTTAGCGCTATCAAATCGGTCTTCATCAACACTGAATACAAAGTCGCTGTTAACTTGTCCTTGTTCAGTAACTAAACTTAACTCAGTTATGGTTAACCGCGGCTGTTTAGCTAGCATTCGCTCAATAACTTCCGATAACGCCTTTAGCAATATCGCGTTCGTTTCTCGTTCAGAGAGTTTTGCAGAGACGGTTGTTAAGGTATCGTTTAACGATTGCAATGCAACAAAATCAAGGTTATTAAACAAGATGGCTAGTTTAGCGTTTAAATAGTCTTGCCCGGTAATACTGATCTCTTTAATATCAACGTTCAGTGATAAAGCAAGTAAACCTTCAGATAAAGACACGTTATTATCTAGCGTTAATGCAGAAAGTGATAGCTTATGATTGCTACCTTGATACAGGTCGATTTTTTTAATACTGGCTTGACTATCACCCGACAAAATTGCATTACCTTTGACATAATCACCACTGATAACTTTTTGTTTGGTAGTGAACTCTGCGTTTTCTAAAACAAACTTTTGCGCATTATCGACAAGTGTTAAACCTTCCCAATAAAAATCACCTTCAATCTGCTCTTGATTGGTGAGGGTAAATTGAGCTGAAACAGCACCAACAAGGAGCTTTTCAGTCCCCTTTTCATAACTCATTTCATCACTGTGAATAAAACCCGTCACATTTTTATTCAAGGATAATAAAGCGCCAATATGTAATTTATCATTGATCAGTTCGAAGAACTCTTGGTTATGACTAGTGTCTTCAAAATCAAGATTGACAGAGCTATACCCTAATCCTAAAAGCCAGCCTCTATTCGTTAGCATTAGGGGGCCAAAAGATAAATCTTCAACTAGTTCAATACTAATTTGCTTACTCTTGGCAGCAGCATCAACCACAGTTAGCGTAGAATTGACTTTGGCACCAAACCAACCCGATTGATACTTATTGGTCGTTAGCGTGAATCCCTGATTTTCATTCATTTGTGCGACTAACTCAGCGCGCTCTTGTTTAACCAGATTACCAACAAACTTTGGTGCTAATATCACCACCACCAAAATAACCAGCAATAAAATAACAATTTTTTTCATTAATAACTTCCCTTGTTGATTGTGACTGAACTACTTCTCATATAAATTACGTACGTGTACTCAAATAAATTACGAACAAGCTCGTTGACGGACCATTTCAAATAAGCAAACACCCGTTGCAACTGACACATTTAGACTCGATACCTGGCCTGCCATGGGTAATTTAACTAACTGATCACAATGCTCTCGAGTTAAACGGCGCATACCTTTTCCCTCAGCACCCATGACCAGAGCCATGGCCCCAGTCAGTTTAACATCGTATAAACAAGTATCAGTTTCACCGGCAGTACCAATAATCCATACCCCTTTTTGCTGTAAATGCTTCATGGTTCTGGCTAAATTAGTCACTTGCACTAGCGGTACACTTTCAACTGCGCCAACGGCTACTTTTCGGACCGTGGGCGTAATTTGTGCAGCGTTATCTTTAGGCACAATTATGGCTTGCACGCCAGCGGCATCGGCATTACGTAAACAGGCACCTAAGTTATGAGGGTCAGTGACTCCATCTAAAATCAAAAAAAATGGTTCAATAGACTGTTGTTGGGTTAATATCATAATGTCTTCAAGATCATTTTCAGTATAAACTTTGCCTGGACGAACCCGAGCAATAACACCTTGATGTTGTTCACCTTGGCTTTTTTCATCTAAAACTTTTCGATGAACTAATTGCGAGCCAATACCATATTTACGAGCCAAATTAATGATGGGTAACATTCGCTCATCGTCTCGACCTTTTAATAACCAAAGTTCAATAAATCGTTCAGGTGCAGCATCAAGTAGTGCCTTAATAGCATGAATACCAAAAACTAATTCTTCATTTTTTGCCATGTTTGTCTCTGTCGTTTAAAAAGGATATTGCGGTTAATTGACGCTATTTTTTTGCTGCTTTACGTGCATTTTTACCTGGTCTTTTTTTTCGGGTGCTTCGCTTTTTAGCTTTACTCTTCTCTTTAGGTTTGTTTTTAGCACTCGCTTTAAATTCATCGTTGGGCTGTGTTTTGATTTTCCTTTTGGACGTATTTTTTTTAGTAGCGGCTGTGCTATCGGTGGATGCAGAAGCAAGTTTATTGCTTGAAAATGTTGACCTGGATTTTGATTTGCTTCTAGGTTTAGCTTTTTTGTGGGTGCTGTAACTCATATCCAAGTCACTACCCTGCAAACGTAAATCAATTTTCTTTTCATCTAGGTTTACCGCGGCAACTTGTACTCGAACCTCATCACCAACAGCAAATTTTTTACCGGTATTCTCACCCGTTAAACACATACGCACATCGTCAAAATGGTAAAAATCTCGGCCCAGAGAAGTGATATGTACCAAACCCTCTATATGGAGGTCTTGCAAACGAACAAACATGCCAAAATTAGTAACAGTGGATATAACACCCGTAAAGCAGTCGCCAACATGATCTTGCATAAATTCACACTTTAGCCAGTCGGCAACATCGCGGGTCGCTTCATCCGCTCGTCTTTCTGTCATCGAGCAATGCTCACCTAACGCAATAACAGCTTCGAGAGAATATTCGTGACTCCCTTGATTTGCTTCGCTAGGTGCGGATTTTTCTAAAATAGCTTTTATCACTCGGTGCACCACCAAATCTGGGTAGCGACGAATCGGCGAGGTAAAGTGGCTGTAGGAAGGCAATGCTAAACCGAAGTGGCCTTCATTATCGCTTTGATATACCGCTTGTCGCATCGAACGCAACAACATGGTTTGAATAAGTTCTTGGTCTGGTCGATCTGCAACCTTAGCTAAAATATCACCATAATCTTTTGGTTCAGGCGACTCTTTAGCCGCTAAAGACAAGCCTAACTCATTCAAGTAAGTAATAAAATTACGATACTTATCTTCACTGGGTTTGTCATGTACCCGGAATAAACCAGGTTTTTGATGTTTTTCGATAAATTTAGCCGTAGCGACATTAGCTAAAATCATGCATTCTTCGATAATCTTATGCGCTTGATTACGAATTAATGGCACGACACTATCAATTTTTTTGTTTTCGTTAAAAAGAAATACTGACTCTTGTGTTTCAAAAGCTATAGCACCACGCGCTATGCGAGCAGCCGTCAACGCCGAATACATTTTTTGTAGATTTTGTAAATCGGGTACCAAGGACTGATACTCTTGACAAGGTTGTTCATCACCTTCCAGGATTGCCGCAACTTTAGTATAAGTGAATCGTGCATGACTATTCATTACCGCTGGGTAAAATTTACTACCTGATAATTTACCTGCAGCGCTAACCGTCATCTCACAGACCATACATAATCGATCAACATTTGGGTTAAGTGAGCACAAACCATTAGATAACTTTTCAGGGAGCATTGGGATAACTTGACTTGGGAAGTAGACTGAATTACCCCGGGCAATAGCCTCGTCGTCTAAGGCACTGCCGTGGCGAACATAATAACTCACATCGGCTATCGCTACCCATAAACGCCACCCCCCAGATTTTTTGGGTTGGCAATAAACCGCATCATCAAAGTCACGGGCATCTTCACCATCAATCGTCACCAAAGGTAAATCACGTAAATCTTGACGGGCTAACGTTGCCGAGGGTTCAACCTCGTCAGCAATACTGGCAATTTCAGCTTGCACAGAATGTGAGAATTGATGCGGTAAATCGTGAGCGCGTAGGGCAATTTCTATTTCCATCCCCGGCGCTAAATGGTCGCCTAAAACTTCGACAATATTGCCAATAGCCTGAGAGCGTTTAGTTGGCCTCTGCCTTATTTCAACTACCACCATTTGGCCATGTCTAGCCCCCATTCGAGCAGCAGGATCTATAAGCACCTGTTGTTTTATTTTACTGTCTTCGGCAACGACAGAGCAAATATGATGATCAACATAAAGACGGCCCACAATAGGAGCTTTTCTCGGTTCAATGACTTCTACGATTTTTACTTCTTTGCGACCCTTTCTATCAGATCGATCAACCAATATGGCTGAAACAATGTCCCCATGAAAAACACGCTGCATTTCATGTGATGAGATATAAAAGTCTTTGCCTTTTTTATCAGAAATGGAGGCATCGTCTGGACTAAAAAAACCAAAGCCGTCTCGGTGACCAATAACTTTGCCAGTCACTAGGCTGTTTTTTTCAGGCAGTGCATATTGTTTAAATTTATTGAAAATAATCTGGCCACTATTTTCCATTGCTCGCAAACGACGCTTTAAGCCAACAAGCTGATAGTCTTCAGTATACTTTAATATTTTAACTAAACTTGCAAAACTGGGAGGTGGTGAATTTTTCTCAATAATAGAGAGAAGTAATTCACGAGAAGCAACAGGTTTTTGGTATTTTTCAGCTTCACGCTTGGCATGTGGATCGTTATAGGTCACTAAGAGGGTTCAATAGTTAAGAAAAACTGCCATTAGTATAACATAAAGATTAATGAACTCTTAATTTGTATAACGATTACGCTTTGCTTGCTCAATGACTTGCCTTGGCATTTTATCAGCCAAATTGGCAAGTAATTGACTAATTTTTTTATGAGTGGCTTTATCATCAGTTAACGAATGATGAAGTTGTGAATACAAAGCGGGATAATCAAGCGGGCTGCCATAGCCTTGTTCATATAAAGTAGCTAAGCGCATTTGTGCCTTCAAATTATCCAAACTTGCTGCTGTTTTTAAATACATTACGGCCCGGTCTATATCAACCTGCATAAATTTGCCAATATGGTAATAACGGCCTAATTGCTCTAAACCCTCTGGTAGTCCTTGATCTGCAGCTAGGTGCATGTAATGTAAACCCAGTGGTATATCTTTCTTAACACAAATGCCATAAGCCAGCATATCTCCCCATAGAAATTGATAAGAAGGCATATTAACTTTACTAGCTCGCGCCTCAATATCTTGCACTAGTTGACATTCGTCTAATACCACACGATCTAAATGTTTATTTTCTTTAATTAAGTCCAGTAGTAAGTTGTCTGAATATATCTGTACTGCTTGCATATTTTTTGCGTAGGCAAATGCTGGTGAGCCAAGGTACAGTGCTAAAACGAAAATGATAATGGGTGAAATCTGCATAACAATCCTAACAAGTTTAATCAACTGACTGTTTTTTATCGGCCAGTAACTTAATTTAATGAGCTTAAATTCGTAACAAAACTATTAACAAATCTAGCCTGCAAGTTTAAAGCCATACCTATAATAAGCCTTGATTTTGCAAACAATAATAATACCAAATAAAGAGAGATATAATCAGCTAATGTAATTATGATTAAACTTGTCGTATAACTTTTAACTAACGA
Source organism: Colwellia sp. (assembly GCA_042091395.1). Lineage (GTDB taxonomy): Bacteria > Pseudomonadota > Gammaproteobacteria > Enterobacterales > Alteromonadaceae > Colwellia. The sequence continues at coordinate 74,792 of JBELHN010000006.1, read as the reverse complement.
CAATAAAATATAAAATATCAACAATTTAAGTAGCCCAACCACCCTAGCTTCGATAAAAATTAAT
>JBELHN010000006.1:70987-74628 GCA_042091395.1 Colwellia sp. | reverse complement strand
ATAAAATATCAACAATTTAAGTAGCCCAACCACCCTAGCTTCGATAAAAATTAATTATCTCTCTTGAGCTAATGCTGCTAATGAAGATCATAATCGGATTGGAGGCTGCGGCAAAGCTACTTTGCGACCATCATTCTTTGGTCAGTTTTTTGACACTTTCCGATACTGCTAACTGTGTAACTTTGACGATTTTATTCGGCAATATAAAATCGCCTTTTGCTAACCTCTTTAGCAACAACCTACAAAAATTGAATACAAAGGCAATGTTGACTGACTAAAGGCGTAGACTATTAGAACGACGTTTAACAAATAACCAAAACCCACAAAAAACCTAGGAAGAATTTTATCACTATGGTTATCAAACCTAATATCGCTAGTGCAGTGTTTAACTTCAAGCTCGGTGCAGGTTTACTAAAAATTGTGCCTGTGGGGAGGGAGTAGTGTCAGTCGGCAATAACTATATAAATATTTCAATATTTTAATATTTTAATATTTTAATATAAGCTGGCTAAGTTGCCCGTAAGAGACCAAAAGCTCTCTTAATTGATTACTATGATTAGGCCAATAAAAAGAATGACCCGAAGTCAGTGACACCTTAATCAACAATTATACAGTAATTAAATTGAAAATGAGGAGCCACAACCGCAGGTCGTTGATGCGTTGGGGTTACTTACTACAAAGCGACTACCTTCTAGACTCTCTAAATAATCAACCTCACCATCGACTAAATATTGAAGACTCATAGGGTCAATTACCATCATGACACCCTGTTTTTCAATCGTCATATCACCATCGTTAATTTTTTCATCGAAAGTAAAGCCATACTGAAAACCTGAGCAACCACCACCTGTTACATAAACTCGCAATTTTAGCTGAGGATTTTCTTCCTCAGTAATTAACGATAAGACCTTACTGGCAGCAGCATCAGTAAATTTAATAGGTAATTCTTGATCAGACATTTTGCTCAACTTAATAGAGAGAAGTATAAATACATATAGCGATAAATTAGTAACCAACCTAATTATCTTAAACAACAGCTATTTTAGCAAGTATTATTGTGTAAACTAATGTCAGGGCTGCTCAATTTGCCAGCTATATTGCTCTTCAATTTTGGCATACTTTTGCCATCTAGATTTTGTTAAAGTAGCCGATACCATATAGCTATCAGGGATGAAATTTTTTGGTAACGTAAAATCGCCTTCAATAATTTGAAAGTATTGAAAGCTAAAGGCTAATGACTTTTTATTAAGAGTTGAAACTTGTGATAAATTAAAGTTTTTAAGTTGGCCTTGCTCACTGCCCGAGAATGATAAATCTATGTAACCTTTACTATAACGACGTTTTAACCTCTGCTGAACTAAGGTTACTTGAAATGTAAATTGATTAGGTTTTTTTCCTGAGGAAATTTGCACATTGTCAATTAACAAGCCTTCAACGTCCTTTTCAGGTGCCATAATTTTTTCGTAGAATGCTAATTGCTTTTTTAATTCAAATTCTTGCTCTAAAGCTTCTTTAAGTAATTTCTCTACTTGTTTATTGGCTAATTGCTCAACGGTCAACTCCACCTCAAGACTATGTATTTGAGCAGTATTTAATTCTTGCTGATGATAAAGTTGTGCTAATCTAGTTTGCTGTTGCTCAAGGTTTTTTTCTTGAAAGTGATGGTAATAATTGCCAATACGATAACCGACAAAGAGACAAAGGCTAATGATAATCAACAAAAATAAGGCTGATTTGAAAGCTCCTAATCGCTCTACCACTACTCGCAGATTTATTATTGCTAACCATTTCATTTGTAAAGTATTATAATCCTATGATGATATCTATTGCTGCAATGAGAAAACACTTAGCATTGCCAAAAACATCTTGGCAGATTTGCTTATTGGCCATATTAGGAGGCTGTGCATCTGCCTTATTGGTGGTGCTCTTTACGTTAACCATTGAAGAGATACAACAATTTTACCTAAGTAAGCGTCAACACTATAACAGTTTAAATGCATTAAGTCGTTTCGATTTACCCATTGTAGGTGCAATTGTTATTCTAATTATTGCTTGGCTCACTGGGTATAAGTATTTACGCACTGGTATCCCCTTTGTTCTGCACAGGCTAAAAGTTGCACATGGTGTTATCCCCTTCAAGAATACACTCAACCAGTTTTGGGGAAGTGCAGTAGCATTAGCCTCAGGTTTTTCTGTTGGTAAAGAAGGACCTGCTGTTCACTTAGGGGCGGCCTGTAGTAGCTATTTAGCAAGTGTTTTAAAACTACCCTACAATAGTGTAAGAACTCTTTGTGCTTGTGGCATTGCAGCTGGAATTGCGGCAACCTTTAATACCCCCATTGCTGCGGTTATTTTTGTTATGGAAGTGATCATGCGAGAATATAAAGTGCACATTTTTGTTCCCGTCATGCTAGCGTCGATTGTTGGTTCATTAGTGACTCAATACTTTTTTGGCACTGAACCAAGTTTTCATTATTTCCAAACTATTGCACTGCAACAGCAACACTACTTTTCACTGATTTTATTAGCCATTGTGCTCGGTATGTTAGCTGCCGCTTTTAATAAGTACCTTGTCTTCATTATTAGCCGCAGTGTTAAATACCATATTATACCCCGCTTACTCCTTGCTGCTGTTATTACTGGTGCTCTTGGCTTTTTGGTCCCAGGTGCATTAGGAACGAGCACCAACACCATTGATATTTCACTCACAACAAGCTTACCTTTTAGCTTTTTACTTAGCTTACTAATAGCTAAATTATTAATGACCGTTTTTGCCTTAGGTCTTGGAATACCTGGTGGCATTATTGGCCCGACTCTGGCCATAGGTGCAATCGCTGGAGCTTGTGCTGGAGCCTTAAACAATCTGGTTATTCCGGGGGTTAATCTAACGGGTGATTTTATGTTAATGGGTATGGCCGGTTTTATGGCGGCAAGTTTGAATGCACCATTAGCAGCATTACTGGCGGTAGTAGAGTTATCAGGACAACTCGAATTAGTTGTGCCTGCTATGTTAGTGATCACCATCGCCAGTATTGTTTCAAGACAAGTTTGTAATAATTCATCAATATTTACTATGCAACTTGATGCTCAAGGTCTACTTTATCGAAAACCTCCTATTGAAGAGTCCTTGCAAAACATTGGCGTTTTAGCTGTTATGAAAGAACCTCTGCTGATCTTAAATAACGCCTCCGAACGTACAATTATGGGTGAATTGCTTACTCGCAATGAAAACCAACCAGTACTGAACAAAGTTGATACGCCAATCAATTGCCCGGCAGATTATTTTTGGGCACAGTTGGATACAGGTGATAATAATCAATGCACAACACAACTAGATGAATCACACCCTAAGCAGTTGATTTTAAATAAACTATTACCTATTAATCATCAGGCTACTTTAGCTGAAGCTTACCTTGCTTTAGTAGAACAACGTTCAGGGGCAGTCTATATTTATCAAAAAAATATAGATGATTGTTTAGGGATAGTGACGTTTGAGCAACTGCGTGTATTTTTAGTCGACGGAAAATTAACCACATGACCACATTTATTGTTACCCATATTCTCTGGTTTAAAGCCTTGCATGTGATTTTTATGGTTGCCTGGTTTGCGGGAATTTTTTATTTACCTAGGTTATTTGTTAA
>JBELHN010000006.1:49284-70887 GCA_042091395.1 Colwellia sp. | reverse complement strand
TACCGGTATTTATTTTATTTGCAGTTATTATTTTAGCTTATGTAAAGCCCGCATAACTCTTTGCATTGAGATCTTACCTCGAAATTTTGAAAATATTTGTACACAACACCAAACTTTAACTGGTGCTATTAAGTAAAGCTATTTTAGAATTACAGATGCTTGGTTTACTGATAGCACATTGCGAATGTAAAGTTAATGTTATGATTTTCTTAAAGCTTTAATGAAAGTCGATACTATAAATCATTCTACCGACATTGATAACACGGCTTGTTTTGTTCAGCTAAAAGCCGCCAAAATCGGCTAAAGTGTAGCGAAAAGATGACAAGCAGTAGAGGTTAACTCTTCCTCAGGTAATTGCAATCCACCTCTATGCAAGGTAATTTTAAGCGACAATGATAATATAACGTTAATTTTATGTAGTATCCTTACTAGGAATAATAAATATGAAACCTGTTCTGTTTACCCTCATGGCGATAGCCGCCTTAGTACCTATAACCACAATCGCCAAACAGTCTGAAGTTCCGGCGCAAATAAAACCTAAAATCGTAGGTGGTGAAGTAGCTACTGAAGGAGATTGGCCTTGGATGTCGGCTCTTGTTTTCTTAGGCAATCAAGTTAATACCTCTCTTGATGTCGAGGGTGAAACTTTTGATACCAATGCGTTTAACTTTGGTCCATCAGGACAAGTCAGCGCCTCTATGGCTGATTGCGGCATCGGCGACTCAATTTGCAGTGCCGCTGAGAGCAAAATATGTGTGATTGCCCGAGGTGAAATAAATTTTTCAGTGAAAGTAGATAATTGCCAAGCAGGTGGTGGTTTGGGCGCCATCATATTCAACAATGTCGAAGGTAATTTTGATGGCACATTAGGGGAAGATTTCTCAGGTAACATCCCTGTAGTTGCCGTTAGCCAAGCCGATGGTGAAACACTGTTGAAGCAACTAGATAACACTGCCACTATTGATGTTTCAGCACAAGCTACTACTGTTCAAAGCTCCACCTGTGGTGCAAGTTTTATTGGTGATAAATGGGTAATTACCGCAGCGCATTGTGTTGAAGATGTCATTCCAGGCACATTAAAAGTTAATGTCGGTGAATATGACTTAAGCGATGGCGCTGACAATGCAACTGACATTAAAAACATATATATTCATCCAAATTACAACCAAGGCGCTTATTTTAACAACGATATCGCACTCATAGAGCTGGTTGAGACCATTGACAAACCAGCAGTGATTTTAGCAGACGCGACAACTACCACTGATTTAGCCAGCATGACAAGTTATGCAACAGTGATTGGCTGGGGTAACCAAGTAGGTTATGGACCTGATGATGCACAACCTTCAGGCTCTCAACCAGATAAATTATATCAGGTTGAAATGTCGTTAATGACCAATGAACAGTGTAAAAATAAGTTAATCAAAACCTACGAAGACTTATACGATTTTACCTACGCACCCGAAGAATTGGGTATCACAGATGCCATGATATGTGCCAATTACGCTGATGGTGGCAGAGGTTCTTGTCAGGGTGATAGCGGTGGTCCGTTATTAGTTAATACCAATGAAGGTTTTCAACAAGTCGGTATTGTTAGCTTTGGCACAGGTTGCGCTGATGGCAGGTTCCCTGGTGTATATGCTAGGGTTGGTGAATTTACTGATTGGATTAAAAGCATTACGGATGGTATAGCGATTGCCGCCAGATATGACTTTGCGACCTCTCCTCAAGATGTTGCACAATCTACTTTACTGTCTCTTACTAACAACAGCGATATCGATGCAAACTTAACTTTTAACCTTGAGTTTGAGAGTGAAGACTACCAGGGACTTAGCCTAAATACCGACAATTGTACTTTGCTGGCTGCGCAATCGAGTTGTGAGATTGAAGTCATATTTGACGCCCAAACTGCCGGCAAACATCAAGCCCAAATAATTATCGGCACCGATAATGAAAATATTCCTGCTGGCACCAGTTTCATTTCTGCTGAAGCCTTAGCTACAAGTAATGAAATAAACGAGCAACTATCAAGTAACTCCTCTGAATTACAGTGGTTTACGGGTGGCAATTTGGCATGGCAATTAAATGATATTGATACCGCAATTGAGAGTGGTGATATTATTGATGCACAAGAAAGTAAAGTTATGCTTACCTTCTCAGGTGCAGGGGTTCTATCATTTGAGTGGGCTGTTTCATCTGAAGAAAATATTGATAATCCCGCAGAGCCTTTCGATGCTTTATTATTAGTGGTTGACGGGCAACAATTCGACTTTATATCCGGAGAAGTTGATTATACACAAGTTGAGCTGCCTGAATTCGCCGATGGTGAACACCAGATTATCTGGGTTTACTCTAAAGATGCTTATGTATCGGAGGGTGATGATAAAGGCTACCTTAAAAATGTTATATTTACACCGACTGAGGTTGAGCAAGAAGAGACTACAAACTCTGTAACGTCAACCACAAATAACACAAGCAATAAATCAAGTGGTGGTAGTACTTCTTTAGCTGTACTCCTAATTTTAGTGCTAGTGTCGTTAGCACGCCGCAAAGCAACCTTACACTAGCTAATTTGTGTTACCCAAACGAAAGGCAGCAACCGCTGCCTTTTTTGTTCCTGCCCCACCCAAACATAAGTTAACCGTTGTTTACGCTTCGCAAATTAGCCGTTTTATGGTATATTTGAGCCTATATTTTTTGCTCAATATATTACTTTAACATGATGAAATTTCAAGGCAGCAACATACTTTCAGTATCACAATTTGATAGGGAAGCTATTGCTAAAATACTGCAGGTTTCTGCTCAAATGACACCCTACGCGTCACGACAAAAACGATGTCACGTGCTTGATGGTGCAATACTCAGCAATTTGTTTTTTGAGCCAAGTACCCGCACACGAGTAAGTTTTGGTACTGCATTTAACTTGTTAGGTGGCTTTGTTCGAGAAACGGTCGGTCAAGAAAACTCATCATTGAGCAAAGGTGAGTCTTTATTCGATACCGCACAAGTTATTAGTGGTTATTCTGACGTTATTGCTATGCGCCACCCCCAAATGCATTCTGTGGAACAATTTTCTGAAGGAAGTACTGTGCCTGTTATTAATGGTGGCGATGGCGCTAATGAGCACCCTACACAAGCGCTACTTGATTTATTCACCATACAATCTGAAATGATGCACTTTAATAAAGGTTTAGATGGACTCAATATTGTCTTAATGGGTGATTTGAAGCATGGACGAACTGTGCACTCTTTATCTAAACTATTGAGCTTATATGATAATGTGAAAGTCACCATGGTAGCACCTAAGGCGCTGCAAATGCCTGACAGTGTTATTTCCAGCTTAACCAATGCTGGCCATGAAGTCGTTGTTACTGAAACTATGGCAGGTCACCTTTCTGCTGATGTGATATATCAAACCCGCATTCAACAAGAGCGTTTTGCCAGTAAGGATGAAGCTGAGCTTTATCGAGGCCACTTTAGTTTAAATAAAGATATTTATAGAAAGTATTGTCAAAAAAACACGGTAATTATGCACCCTTTACCACGTGATTCTCGCCCCGAAGCAAACGAATTAGATACCGATTTAAACGGCTTAGACAATCTCGCTATATTTAGACAAGCACAAAATGGTGTTCTAGTGCGTATGGCATTATTTGCGTTAACTCTTGGTGTTGAAGAACAACTAACAGATTATGAAAAACCAGTTAACTGGTTTACCAACAAAAATATGTAATATATTCCTGTAACCCTTTTTATAAAACACACTATACAAGAAACAATTATGAATAAATCAGAACAATTATTTGAGCGAGCTCAAAAAGTTATCCCCGGTGGTGTAAATTCACCAGTACGTGCTTTTAATGGTGTCGGTGGCAGTCCTTGCTTTATTAAACGTGCGCAAGGTGCTTACATATATGATGCTGACGACAAAGCATACATTGATTATGTGGGTTCATGGGGGCCTATGATTTTAGGGCATAATCATCCGGCGATATTAGATGCGGTAATGGCTACGGCTAAAGACGGTTTAAGTTTTGGAGCGCCTACTGAAATTGAAATTAATATGGCCGCAAAGGTGAGAGAATTAGTGCCCTCAATGGAATCACTTCGCATGGTAAGCTCGGGGACAGAAGCGACCATGAGTGCCATTCGTTTAGCAAGAGGTTATACCGGTCGTGACAAGATTTTAAAATTTGAGGGATGCTATCATGGCCATGCTGACGCACTACTCGTTAAAGCCGGATCAGGTGCCTTGACTATGGGCGTGCCAAATTCTCCTGGGATTCCTGAAGATTTTGCAAAGCATACCTTAACGGTGAACTTTAACGACATTAATCAAGTTAAAGCTATTTTTGACACTTATAAAGACCAAATTGCCTGTATTATCGTTGAACCTGTCGCTGGTAATATGAACTGTATTCCACCTGTGGCTGGGTTTTTAGAGGGCTTAAGGGAGGTTTGTGACAATCATAGTAGCGTACTCATTTTTGATGAAGTAATGACAGGCTTTCGGGTTGCCTTAGGTGGTGCTCAAGCACTTTATAACGTCACACCAGATTTAACCACCTTAGGTAAAGTCATTGGGGGTGGTATGCCGGTAGGCGCCTTCGGTGGTAAACAAGCGATAATGAATTTCGTCGCGCCTGTAGGGCCTGTTTATCAAGCTGGTACCTTATCAGGGAACCCTATTGCCATGGCAGCAGGCTTGGCCTCATTAACTGAGCTAGCAAAAGGTGAAAAGCATCAACAATTAAGCAATGCCACAGCAAAGCTTAGCCTGGGGTTAAAAGCTGCAGCTGAGCGTCATGGCATCAGTCTTAGCATAAACCATGTTGGCGGTATGTTTGGTTTTTTCTTCACTGATGATAAAGAAACAATAACCACGTATAAGCAAGCTACCGCCTGTGATGGTGATAGATTTAAACGCTTTTTTCACTTAATGCTAGAAGAAGGTATTTATTTGGCACCTTCGGCATATGAAACAGGTTTTATATCAACTGCCCACACCGATGATATTATAGATCAGACGTTAATTGCGGCTGATAAGTGCTTTGCCCAACTTTGAAGTTAACACGCTAAAACCCAAAAAAAGTAAGGGCTATATCTACACTAGTTCCTTACTTTTTATCATAGCTATGAGCGTGTAGTAATTTTTATTCTAGCAATTAATCACTCCACCATATTGCATGCTAAGTCGCGGGAAACTGACTTTCTAACCAATCGATTCCTGCTTGTCGACCTAAATTTAAGCCGTCAAATACCTTTAAATTCCAGCCATCACGTTTTCTCATCACCGCAGTTGCTTCAACCGATTGTCTGTCTTTTTTATTATACGTAATCACGGCAATGGCTTTTAAGTTTGAGTGTGAAGCCATGGTGAGCTTTGCTTCATAAGCAAAGCGGTAATGGTTAATTTTATTAATTAATAGCGCAAAATCACTTGCGAAATGCGTTGCTAGCGCCTGGTCATATTCTTCTGACATCTCTAATGAAATGACTACGTCTTGATTAACGATGACTTCTGCAATACGTCTATTTAAACAATTAATTTTGGCAAAGCTGAGTTTAAGTGTTTGCATAACTTTTACTCATCAGTAAGTAATTACATATGAAAATAACACAATAGCTTACTACCAATTGTAGACTTGGAATAACGCCTTAACAAACTCCTATAACGAGATAATTAAATTTAGATCACGCAGAGCAGATAAAATAAATTAGTCAGTGAGTACAGCGTTAACGACTCATACTGAAAAATCACCTTTACTCTTAGTCCTTTAACCTTAAACCCTCATTATTTATGTAAAATTTTAACAATGAACAATAAGGTGTTTATGCAGATGACATTCAAAGGTATTGATCAAAAAGCTCAATCTTAACCATGTCACCAGCATTCACTTGTCCTTGCTCACTGGCTAAAATAATGAAGCAATTAGCCCCTAATAAGCTTGAAAGTATACCTGACCCTTGAGCACCTGTTGAGGTAACAATATTTTCGCCTGCTTCATTAACTGAAAATATACCTCGTTGAAAGTCTTGTCTACCAGGTGATTTTTTTAATGTACTCACTGTTTTGGCCATTAATTGTGTTCTTTTTAACGTACTGGCACTTTGCATTTTAACAATGGCCACAAGGGCAAGTTGATGGAAGGTAATTAAAGCTGAAACAGGATTACCTGGTAAACCAAAAAAAACACTATTTTGCAAGGAACCAAAAGCAAGCGGCTTACCTGGCTTCATGGCAATTTTCCAAAAGCCAACGGTTCCAAGCTGTGCCAACACGGTTTTAGTGTAATCAGCCTCACCAACCGACACACCGCCAGAAGAAATAACTACATCCGCTTGTGCATCAGCTTGCACAAAGGCCTTTTTAAGCAAGGTGATATCATCGTCAATAATACCAAAATCGATGATCTCAACATTAAGTTTGGCCAACATGCCTGCTAAAACAAAGCGGTTTGACTCATAAATATCACCTTCTAAAAGTTGTTGGCCTGGGGATTTCAATTCATCTCCTGTGGCAATTAATGCAACTTTTAACTTTCGATAAACCACTATGTCGGCAATCCCCAAGGAAGCTAAAATGCCAATATCAACTGCGTTAAGGGTTTTGCCTGCAATTAAAACAGTATCACCCATATTAATATCTTCACCTGCCTTACGGACATTTGCCCCTAAAGACTGATTCACCAAAAATTCAACTTTTTCACCGTCAATACACGTATTCTCTTGCATTTCAACAGTATCGCAACCTGTCGGTATTTTAGCGCCGGTCATAATTCTAATGCATTGGCCAGGCTGACATACACCATCATAAGGAGCGCCTGCCATTGAACGACCAGCAAGCGTTAAGCTGCTTGTTTCATGTAAACTTTGCAGTGCAAACGCATAACCATCCATCGCTGAATTATCATGGGGTGGGACATTAACTGGGCTCACGACGGAAATTGCCAAGACATAACCTAAAGCTTGTTCAATGGGCAAGGTTAAGGTTTCTGTAATAGGCTTAACATTGGCTAATATCGTCGCTAGCGCTTCATTAAAAGGTAATAATCCTGGTGTTGCACAAATATCCGACATAAAAAACTCATTCACATTATTTAGAAAAGAATATTCCGAGCCAAGTGCGATCAATTGCAATGACGAGAAAAGCATATGGCTTGTATAAATACATAATACAAACAGTATACCAGTAAGCTATAACTAGATGATGATTTTTTCTTTAAATACCAGTGTGTTTTGGCTTACTTGTTAACAAGCAATACTGTGAAGTAAGCGATGCCAAAATCTGCATGTGCTTGCATGTGCTACTTCAGGAGGTATATACTCGAAAGAGATTTATATTACTTACAACACCGAGCTATTATCGCTAAACTGTTTTTGTAGGGTTCGCTCATTCATAGCTGACACATACACCAATGGCATGAGGTAATATGCCGTAGCTAAACCAAGCGCTTTTGATCATTTTATTATGATGTTATTTAGCCTTTTAGCTGCCAGGGTTAACAAGGAAACACGTTAGCCTCCCTACATTTGGAAAGGTGACATGCTATCAGACAACTTTGGCCGTAGGTTTACCTATTTGCGCCTATCGATTACCGACGTTTGCAACTTCAGTTGTACCTACTGCTTGCCCGATGGTTATCAGTGCGAACAACCTCGCGACTTTTTATCGCTCGCAGAAATTAAACGACTGACCAAGGCTTTTGCCGCTTTGGGGACTGAAAAAATTCGTATCACAGGCGGTGAGCCTTCTTTACGCAAAGATTTACCTGATATCATTAATCTGTGTAAGCACACTCCCGGTATTAAGAAAGTGGCGATTACTAGCAATGGCTTTAAATTACCACAACATTTACCGCAATGGCTCGATGCCGGACTTGATGCAATCAACATTAGCATTGATAGCTTAGATCCTCGGCAATTTAAAGCTATCACTGGTCATGATAAACTGAACACCATCTTGAAAGGCATTGATATGGGCCTGGCAGATGGTCGTGCTAATTTTAAAGTCAATACTGTGTTAATGCGAGAGCATAGCGGTAAAGACATTCAAAGCTATCTTGATTGGATCAAAGATACCCCTATTACTCTGCGCTTTATTGAATTGATGCAAACTGGCGATAACAAAGCCTTTTTTGACGCTCAACATGTGCAAGGGTCACGTATAAAGCAAAATTTAATCCTTGATGGTTGGTTACCTGTAATTCAAAACAAATCGGCAGGCCCAGCGCAAGAATTTTATCACCCTGACTACCAAGGTAAAATAGGGCTAATAATGCCTTACTCTAAGGACTTTTGTCATACTTGCAACCGCCTCAGGGTGAGCTCCAGTGGTAAATTACATTTATGTCTATTTGGTGAACAGGGTTTATCGTTGCGTGAGCAATTACAAGATGATGAAATTACCCCACTAAAAACAAAAATTGTTGCCCTACTAGCTGATAAAAAAGCCAGCCATTATTTACATGAAAAACTCACTGGTGCCACCAAGCACCTTGCTATGCTAGGTGGTTGATAATGATTAATACAAGGTTAGATTGTGTCGGTGTTATTCTTGCCGGTGGCTTATCTTCTCGCATGGGGCAAGACAAAGCAAAATTACAACGTACTATAAGCAAGCCTGCACAAGGTGCGCAATTTAGTCAAAGTATGTTAGATTTTTCTCAACAACTGTTACGTGATGCAGGTATTACCCACACAATTATTAGTGGCGATAACCATCAAATACCTGACATGATTAAAAATGCAGGCCCCGTTGCTGGTATCTATAGTGTTCTAAACCACTATCCAGAGCACCTGCAACCAAGAGCATTGATGATAATCCCCGTTGACTTACCGTTAATGACCAGCCAACACCTTGCTAGGCTAAAATTAACAGGTGAACTCAGTCAAAAGGCTAGCTTTTTTAGCGATTATCAGCAACGTGTTCATCACCTTCCTCTTTACTTGCCAAACAATGTTTATTTACAAACTTTTTTTGCGCAAACATTTAGCAAACAAAACCGAGCAAGTAATAGCAGTAAAAAATCTGGACCGTCCGTGAAAGCCTTGTTGACAAATATTCCCCATGTAAGTGTGCCTAACCGTGATAAGCACGTGTTATTCAACAGCAATACGCCGGAACAATGGCAACAAGCTCAGCAACGATTCACCCCTGCTAGCGTACCCCATAATAATACGTGCTTATGAAAAAATTAACCTATCAGAAAAATAATAAGTCAATAACTCCAAAAAAGACGAAAGGATAAAGAAATGTCAGCGAAAAATACAAAGCCATTCATCCCCTTAAATATTGCGGTTTTAACCGTCTCTGACACCAGAACAGAAGAAAATGATACCTCAGGGCAAGCTTTAGTAGAGTGCCTTACACAAAGCGGTCATCACTTGGCAAGTAAAGCCATTGTCATTGATGATGTATATCAACTCCGGGCCCAGGTCTCTAATTGGATTGCTGATCCAGCCATACACGTCATCATTACTACCGGTGGCACTGGTTTTACGGAGCGAGATAACACGCCTGAGGCGTTAACTCCACTATTTGACAAAGCGATTGAAGGGTTTGGCGAAATTTTTCGACATGTCTCCTTATTGGAAATTGGTACCTCAACTATTCAATCACGTGCTTTTGGTGGTATGGCTAACAAAACCGTTATTTTATGTGTACCTGGATCAACCAATGCTTGTAAAACTGCTTGGAATAAAGTCATTAAAGAACAACTTGATGCAAGTCATAAACCGTGTAATTTTATTCCTCACTTGTCTATTGAAGTGAATGCATCAATCAAATCACAATGCGGGAGCCGTCAATAATGGTAAGCCATAAATCAACGGTAGATACGCCGCAACTGAGTCATCTCAATCAACGTGGTGAGGCTAATATGGTTGATGTCACGGATAAAGTCATAACATCGCGAACGGCATCAGCCCAAGGCTATATTGCAATGAACTCTAATACCTTTGAGTTAATTACCACAGGTAAACATAAAAAAGGTGACGTATTCGCTGTTGCGCGTATTGCCGGTATTCAAGCCGCCAAGAAATGCAGTGATCTCATACCACTTTGTCATCCTCTCATGCTTAGCAAGGTGCAGGTTGATTTCTTACCTGATAGCCAAAATAACCAAATTAAAGTCACCAGCTTATGTCGACTTACCGGTCAAACGGGTGTTGAAATGGAGGCCTTAACAGCTGTTTCTGTTGCTTGCCTTACCTTGTTTGATATGTGTAAAGCTGCTGATCCAGCAATGCGTATTACTAATATTGAAGTGATCACCAAGCAAGGGGGTAAGTCTGGGCTTTGGCAGTCACCTTCTCCGTCATTATCAACCTAACCTGAGAATCAGTTATGATTACTATCGTTTTTTTTGCAGCATTAAGAGAGCAATTAGGCTGTGCTCACCTTAACTTAGCCATTGACACCCCTAGTACTGTGTTAGAAGTAAAACAATACTTAATAAATGAGCACCCACATTGGCAAATAACATTGCAGCATGAATCGATTTTATCTGCCGTAAATCATACTATAGTGAGCAATGACTACGTGTTGACCTCTGGCGATGAAGTCGCATTTTTTCCACCAGTAACAGGGGGGTGAGTCAATATGCTATCAAAACAAAGCCAAGATACGCCAAATGTTTCAATTCAAATTGAGGATTTCAGCCTTGCCGAAGAGGTTGCCTTACTTGAAAAGCACAACCTTAACGACGGAGCTGTAGTCACTTTTACGGGCAGGGTAAGGCAACAAAACAACCACAACCAAGTAAGCAGTTTAATGTTAGAGCATTATCCGGGCATGACAGAAAAAAGTATTAGCGATATCATCAAGACAGCGCAACAGAAGTGGTGTCTTGGCCGAGTAAAAGTCATTCATCGCATTGGTCAATTATCACTGGGTGAACAAATTGTGTTTGTTGGCGTAACCAGTGCTCACCGTCAAGACGCCTTTGCTGCCAACGAATTTATAATGGACTTTTTGAAAGTGAAAGCGCCTTTTTGGAAAAAAGAACAGATTATTCGAAATGGAGTGCGCTCTGAGCACTGGTTAGAGGCAAAAAAAACAGATACTGATAAAGCTGAACTCTGGCGTTGATATGATCTACTTTTGGCAAATTATATTAGTGGTTAGTCTTTACTTTTCATTGGCTGTTAACGCACAACCAATAACCCTAGTGGCTAACACTCAGAGTAATACTGAGCTAATTACTGAGGTAGATATTGAGCTAGATAGTGAGCTAGATAATAAGGTAAATACTCAGTTAAGTCCTGCATTAGTGCCTGTGTTAAAAACAGAGTTGAAGCCAGAGTTACAGCCAGAGCAAACGTCATTTGGCCATGCTCAACCTTTACGTATTGCTGTTGCAGCTAATTTTAGCCCTGTGTTAAAACCTTTATTAACAAAATTTACGGCAAAGACAGGCATTCAAACACAGGTGATCAGTGCTGCTAGTGGTGCGATATTCTTACAAATAAAGTACGGTGCGCCCTTTGATGTATTTCTTAGCGCTGATTCCAGTAGGCCAATTCAGCTTGACCAATCAGGTCATGCTCTTCCTGGTAGCAGGGCCACTTATGCTGTTGGAAGGTTAGCCTTTTATTCAAGCACAATAGCAACGACATCGATTGACACATTAGCAACACAGTTATCAAATAAACCAAGAACACGCTTAGCTATTGCCAACCCTGATGTTGCCCCCTACGGTAAAGCCGCAAAAGAAGTTTTACAACATATGCAACTCTGGGAAAGTTATCAATCGCAATTCATTACTGGCATTAATATTAGTCAAACCTTTACTCAACTCCGTAGTAAAAGTATTAACCAAGGCTTCATTGCTTATAGCCAACTAAAAGCAAACAACTTAACCGGTGTGCTTATTCCAGCGAGCTATCACCAACCGATTCAACAACAGCTGGTTATTTTACAAAACACTCGTCAGCCTGAAGCTGCTGCTGTATTTCGTCAATTTTTACTCTCTGATCAAAGTCAGACTTTTATTGAAAATTCTGGTTATGCAGTGCGCAAACAGGAGACAAAGTAATGCTCACATCAGACCTACAAGCATTGCTTACCACGCTGCAAATGGCTGGTTTAACAACCCTGATTTTATTAGTAATAGGGACACCTTTGGCGTGGTATCTTGCTAATATGAAAAGTCATTTCAAAGTCATTTTAGAGGCGGTGGTTGCATTACCATTAGTGTTACCGCCTACCGTATTAGGTTTTTATTTACTGATTGCTTTTTCCCCAGAACATTTACCGGGCCAACTATGGCAACAAGCCACCGGCCAGCAGCTTGCCTTTAGCTTTTCAGCTATTGTTATCGGTTCAGTACTTTATTCATTACCTTTTGTTGTGCAACCACTGCAACGTGCATTTGAACAGTTGGGTGATTCATTATTAGAGGCCAGCGCTGTGCTTGGCGCGAGTGCCGTCGATCGGTTTTTTTCAATTGTACTGCCTTTAACGAAAACCAGCTTTATTACTGCTGCCACCTTAGGTTTTGCACACACGGTTGGTGAGTTTGGTGTGATCTTAATGATTGGTGGTAATATCCCAGGCGAAACCCGTGTTTTATCTATTGCTTTATTCGATCATGTTGAAGCCTTTGATTATGCTCGGGCACATATGTTGTCTATTGGTTTATTAGTAAGCTCCATGGTGATATTGGCAATTATTTATTGGTTAAATTTAACCCATACTAATAAGCAATTATCACCTAGGTATAGGCAATATTCGGAGCACTCAATTGACGACTAATACCTCTCATAATATCGCTACATTGGCGATGCAAATAAGCGTTAATTATGGTCAATTTGAGCTAGCCATTAATCAAAGTTTGACCTTAGACGGTATTATAGGTGTTTTTGGCCCCTCTGGTTCAGGGAAATCGACATTATTAAGAGCCATAGCAGGCTTAGAGCAACACCTTACTGGAAGCGTTACTTTTAACCAACAAAATTTAGTCGACACTAAAAACAGCTATGCTATTAAACCCCAACACAGACAAATAGGATTAGTGTTTCAAAACAGTCGATTGTTCCCACACTTGTCAGTTCATGAAAATCTTAACTATGCGGTAAAACGCTGTCATGGTAATCGTTTATTGGTAGATGAAGTGGTTCAGTTAACTGAACTGGCTCCTTTGTTAACACATAATGTTGTTAAGCTTTCAGGGGGGCAACAACAACGAGTCGCGCTTGCACGTGCCCTACTTGCTGAACCAAAGTTACTGTTACTTGATGAACCAATGAGTGCCTTAGATCAACACAGTAAAGCTAAATTACTGCACATGCTGTTAATCATTCAAAAAAAGCTCAACATACCTATGCTCTATGTGAGTCACTCATTAGCTGAACTGCAACAAGTATGTGACAATTTATGGGTGCTAAATCAAGGTAAAATAACCAATTCTGGTAATATTCATACGGTGATTCATCAACTTAATTACAGCGATATAAGCCATAAACAAACGAGCTTGTCTTTACCTATTCAACTCATTAACAATGGATATGGTCTAACACAGCTAGGGCTTGGCGCTGAGCAAACAATATTGTTAACCATGCAAAAACACTTTAACCACTTAACGCAATTGCGTTGTTTTATTTTGGCTAATGATATTAGTATTAGTTTAAAAAAAATAGAAGACACCTCTATTGTTAATCAGGTCTTTGGTAAAATTAAACAGATCAACCAACAACAACATAATGCCATGATTACCGTACAATGTGATCAACAAGACTTTTTTGTGATGATTAGTCAGTTTTCTGTACATACCTTATCACTCGTCGTCAATCAGCAAGTTTTCTTGCAGTTTAAAGCCAGCGCAGTCCGCACCTTTATCCATTAACCATTAACCATTAACCATTAACCGTGCAAGTCTACTCTTAGGAAAAAATGTGTTAACAATTCAAGAACAACTAAAATATTCTCGACAAATCAGTTTGGATAGTATCGGGGAAAACGGCCAAGTTAATTTACGTAATGCCAAGGTATTAATTCTTGGTGTTGGTGGTTTGGGCAACCCAGCAAGCTTATATTTAGCTGCTGCTGGGGTTGGCACCTTATTTCTTGCCGATGGTGACACCGTAGAATTGAGTAATTTACCTCGACAAATATTATTTAATGAAACCGATATCAACACCAACAAAGCCGATGCAGCAGCCGAGAAACTTCAGTCCCAATTTCCTGATGCAAACATTGAAGCCATTGATGAAATGTTTGATCAAGAACTTTGTGATTACTATCTACCTATGGTTGATGTGGTACTTGACTGCTCAGATAATATCGACACACGCTACCTTATTAATCAAGCCTGCGTAAAATACAAAACGCCGCTCGTAATAGGTGCCGCAACTGGCTTCGATGGGCAGCAACTCACCATCGACCCGCGTATTGACAGCTCCGCTTGTTACCAGTGTCTCTTTCCCGTAAGTGAGAAACCACCGGCTAATAATTGTCAAACAGTAGGAGTTATTGGCCCGGTATTAGCGCTGGTGGCAGGCATGCAAAGTTTACAAACAATTAAGTTATTAACAGGCCATGATGTGCAGCTAAATCAACTGAATTTATTTGATGGTCTGGCTAATACTTGGCAACAGTTTAACTTAACAAAGCAAGCTCACTGTCCCGTATGCAAGCACAAATAACATATGAGGGTATTAATAACACCCCAAACTAAATTGACAATCGTCACTGCTAATAACAAGCTCGATACCCTGTTCAGTGATTATTTCATGTGCCATGGCTACCCATTGGTAAAAAACATTACGGTGGACTTTTGCCAATAAGTTTCGCCGCACCAGCACATATAAGTCACCCTCAGTATTGGTTGTGATGGGATTTTCTTTACCTAGGGTAAAAACATCATCTAGATTAGTAGTGACTTGCAGCTGAGTTTGCTGCTCATCTAGCCATCGCCACTGAGTAATAACAAAAGGTACATCATCAACGGTTATTTTAACTTTTTCTACCGGAGTTACTAAAAAATACTCGCTAGTGTTATGTTGCTCTTCCTTAATTAAAACCGAAGCAAACAGCTTCACCAAAGCCAAACGTTTAAAAACAGACCCGTTATGAAACCACTCGCCATTTTTTTTAATTTGAATATCAATTTCGCCACAGTAAGGTGGATCCCATTGCTCAACCGGAGTCAATGTTTTGTTATTACGGGTAAGCTGTGCTGAAATCTTATCAAGTGACATACGCTTCCTAAATTACCATACTCAGTTGAACACAAAGAAAATCATCTTAAAGCAATTAAATGATGCTGAGCACCTTTAAAATAACAAGGTGAATGTAATGAACTCCTTTTAATAATGCCACTCTGATAATAACACAACACAGACTATTTTTGTTTATGGCAACCTTTGTTATTGACAATAGTCTCTAACACCTCTCAATTATAAAAAGACTTATGTAGATGCCAAAACAGCAACTTTGACATCGACTTAAAGTGAGATAATTGACTTATAATTAGCGACCAGTTTACTTGCTAATATTGCTTACCGTGGTAACGTAGACGCGATAAATTTTTATGATCAATTTCACAATCTTTAATAAGCCTTGTTTATCTCTCCCTAACTGATAAGTGAGACTTACCCTACACTTAAAAGGATATTTATGTTTATGTTTTCAACGCACTGTAAATTAAGCTTATTGGCTAGTGCTACTTTGCTAATTACAGCATGCAGTAATCAACACAATGATGCAAATGACCCTATGGCAAATATTACTGCACCAATTGCAAAAAAAGTCCCTTATGAAATGGTAATTCATGATGACAAGCGTATCGATAACTACTACTGGATGCGGGACGATAACCGCACTGATCCCGAAATATTAGCGCACTTAGCCGCTGAAAATGATTTTATCAACGCAAAAATGCAACACACCGAAGTACTGCAAGCACAAATTTTTGAAGAAATAAAAAACCGCATCGAAAAAGACGATAATTCAGTGCCTATTAAACGGGGTAACTATTTTTACTCCAGCCAAATGCAGGGTGAAAACGAATACCCAATATACGTAAGGTCCACTAATTTTGCCGGTGACAACCTTGAAGTCTTGCTTGATGTGAATGTATTAGCCAAGCCTCATGATTACTATCAAGTCAGTGGTTTAAGCGCCAGCCCCAATGCTGAACTCTTTGCATACGGTGCAGATACCCTAAGTCGACGCATTTATACTGTTTATTTTAAAGACATAGCCTCAAACACACTACTTGATGATACCTTGCAAGGAACAAGTGGTAACCTTATGTGGGCTAACGACAATAAAACGGTGTACTACATCAAGAAAGACCCACAAACCTTGCTCGGCTCACAAGTTTTTCGTCATACCTTGGGTACCCCTCAAGCAGATGACCAACTGATCTACGAAGAAAAAAATAAAGCTTATTATACTGGTCTCAGCAAATCTAAAGATGGTAGCAGTATTTTTATTTGGCACTCCAGCACTGAAGCCAGTGGTGCTTCAGTGATAGATGCAAATGACCCTAAAGCCATGCCAAAACGCTTCATAAAGCGTGAAGAGGGCCATGAATACTCAATATCAAAAATGAATGATTGGTTTTACATAAAAACCAACTGGCAAGCCAATAACTTTCGTTTAATGAAGGTAAATCAGCAAAATTTAGGAGACAAGCGTTTATGGCAGGAAGTTATTCCAGCTAATGATGCGATTAAATTAGAAGATTATGTGTTGTTTAACGATCACCTTGTGTATCAGCAACGTCAGCAGGGCATTAGCCAGCTAACTATACAACAGCTATCAACAGGTAAAAAACACGCCTTAAGTTTTAATGATCCTGCCTATACATTATACCTGTATGGTAACAATGAAGTCAGTAATAACGCTTTACGTTTGTATTATGCTAGCTTTACCACACCAGCCACTCATTATGATATTGATTTAACCACGTTTGCCAAAACAACACTCAAACAAACCAAGGTGTTAGGTAATTTCGACAGTAATAATTATGCCTCTGAACGCATATTTGTTGAGGCACGAGACGGTAAACAAGTACCTGTGTCTATTGTCTACCGCAAAGATAGCTTCAACAAAGATGGCAGCAACCCACTGTATCAATATGGTTATGGTTCATACGGCGCCACTATCGACCCTTACTTTTCAGTAAGTCGCTTAAGTTTACTTGACCGTGGCTTTGTTTATGCCATCGCCCATATTCGTGGTTCAGAAATGCTAGGTCGCCCCTGGTATGAAGACGGTAAAAAGCTTACTAAAATGAATACCTTTACTGACTTTATTGACGTTACTCGTTCATTAACAGCCCAAGGCTATGGCGATAAGGATAATGTATTTGCTGCAGGTGGCAGTGCTGGTGGTTTATTAATGGGCGCTGTTATTAACATAGCACCTGAGCTTTATAAGGGTATTGCTGCCGCGGTGCCATTTGTTGATGTAGTCACGACCATGCTTGATGAAAGTATTCCACTGACCACCAATGAATTCAAAGAGTGGGGCAATCCAAAAGACAAAGCGTATTATGAATACATGAAGGCCTACTCGCCCTATGATCAAGTTAAAGCACAAGACTACCCCAATATCTTGGTTACAACCGGCCTACATGATTCACAAGTGCAATACTTTGAACCGATGAAATGGGTCGCTAAATTACGAGAATATAAAACTGATAATAACTTGTTGCTATTTAAAACGGATATGGAAGCAGGTCATGGTGGCGCATCGGGTCGATTTAAACGCATCCATGACACCGCTTTAGAATATAGTTTTTTTATTGACTTACTCAACAAAGGTTAATTAGTACTTCTAAACATACACCCCTCTCGCCTTATTAACTGAAGATTGAGGCAAGAGGGTTTATTGTTAGCAAGGTTGCAAAGCCTTTAAATAACAGCAACTGAAAAAAACTAACAAAAAATATATTTTTCCCTTGTCAAAGGGCGATAAAATGCAATACAATCGCCGCGCTGTTAATTCGCAGCATGCATGTTTAGTGACGTTTTATTTATTGAACATGATTTTATATCAGTGGTGGCTATAGCTCAGTTGGTAGAGCCCCGGATTGTGATTCCGGTTGTCGTGGGTTCAAGTCCCATTAGCCACCCCATTCTCATCTCTATTAATACTAAAGCACTCTCTATTATATTATTTAGAGTACAGTTTTGTTATAAAACCTCATAAGTTAACTCTATTGCATTCTCTTAGTTATTAATAAGCCGTTAATTAATAAGACAGCCTGCCATTGCAACACCTTTAATAATTATAAAATTTGACAACTTGACAATAATCACAACGATTAAAAAATTGATAGATAATTGTTAATTGCCACATTATCTCGATAAAAACAACGCAGCTACCTTGATGCATTGCTATTATAGCTCCATACTTAACAACATAATATTCAAACCCGAACTAAATAATTGTCTATCTTCATCAACAAGCAAGATGTAAAAAATTTACGCTATTTTTATAAGTTTTTATTATCCCTCATAGTGTCACAAAGCCTTGTTTTTTTTATCATGCAAAACAAAAGCCTTGCTCTGCTTGTGCAATATTCTTTAGCTGACTGGGTAGCTAATATCTATCGCTGTTTTTTTACAGGTATTAGCGTTAATGGCAATGTTATTACTATAGTGAATAGTGAACGTTACCTAATTATTGATAATGAATGTATGGCATTAATGTTATCCGCATCGGTAGCTTCAGCAATTTTTGCCTTGAATTACTCATTGCTCAGCAGGGTGTGTTCAATAATCATTAGCTTGTTACTAATTCAGTGTGAAAACATGTTACGAATACTGCACCTAATTGTTGAAATTCAAAAGCCAGATAACTTATTCAACTTTTATCACTTGTACGTTTGGCAGGGTATAAATTTTTTAACTGCTGTTGTCGTTATTTTAATAGCTGAGCACATGATGAAGAGGTTTTCTATTAACCATCAAGGCAACAAAGACCGACCTTGGTATGCAAGCTATTCGTTATCAAAAAAGTGCTAATTATGCTGAGAACACACTTCTTTTTAATTGTATTTATCTTATTTTTTCCTTTTATGGCAAATGCCGGAGGCGGTGGCGGAGGCGGTGGTGGCACAAGCGTTCCCACTTTGCATTTATTCTTTCAAATCATGTTAATTGTTGTTGTGGCTTGGTTTTACCGCAACAAGAAATGAGCAACCTAGCTTAATACTTCAACATTTATCCAGCACTAATAATCTAGTTAAGACACACTTGCCTTGTAGAGATGAAAAATATTTTGCTTGTAAAAAAACTCTCAAAAACACAGCAAACAACTGACTTAATGGCGGTAATACTTACCGTTTTATTTTTTTACTTGGCGTTTCCTAGCGGTGGTTATGGCCAGTTGTCTTGGTTAGTTATGGTGCCGATTATCATTGCTTTAAACCGTACAACTAATACACAAAATGCCTTCATGATAGGCCTATTAGCGGCCACACTGGGCTGGATGTTCAGTATTTGGTGGGTACCCGATGGTTTAACAAAAATCTCTGGGGCCTCACCTCATGTAAGTATTTTACTGGTGTTTATTTTTTGCCTCATCTCTGCTTTGCCCTATGCACTGGCATGTTGGTGCCATGTAAGGTATCAGTTAGGAAAAAGCACCTCAGGTGCTCTTCTCTCCGCGGCTGTTTTCACTCTATTAGTCAATTATATTCCCCATATTTTGCCAGGTAATTTGGCTCATGCTCTCTATTTACAGCCTATTTACCTACAATTTGCCGATATAGGTGGCGTGGCGCTAGTATTTTTTATTATTCATTGTATTAATTTTCTTATTGCTAATGGTTTATCCCAAGTTAACAAAAAACATACACAGTCGATCTATTGTTTCATGCTGGCTATTTTCATTTTTGTTGGTAATTTTCTTTATGGGCACTTTCGGGTGGAAGAAATTAATACCCAATTAAACAGCAGTATTAATAAGCTCTCGGTGATGTTAATACAACCTAATATTGCCACCTCAAACAGGTCACGTGCTGATTGGTATAATGAGCAAATACCCCTTACTAAATTATTGGGCACTAGCCGCCAGCTTAAGTCTGCTGATTTAGTTATTTTCCCTGAAGTCCCTGTCCCCATATCTTCTGCTTTTTTTGAAGACGATGACGTATATTTTAAGCAATTTTTTTCAGGACAAAACTTTTTATTAACAGCAATCAAACCAATTACACAAAACCTAGAAGAAGAGAGTGGCTATTTTAATTCGATGGAATTACATCACGATAGTGACAAACTCTCTTATTATAGCAAGCAGGTATTATTACCTTTTGGCGAGTATATTCCTTTTTCTAACGCACTACCTTGGTTTAAAAAGTTTTTTGCCAATGCGCCCAATTACCGTACCCAAAAATCCAATGCTACAATTCCACTTACATTAACAAACAAGATTATTAATCTAATACCACTTATTTGCTATGAAGTTGTTTTTACTGACACAGTAAAAAATGGGGTTGCCTCAGGTGGTGAGGTCATGATAAATACCTCCAACGATGGCTGGTTCTCGGCATTAGCGGCTAAGAACACTCACTTTGCGTTGTCTCTTTTCCGCACTATTGAATTTAGAATACCTTTAATTCGCGCTACCAATACAGGCCTAACGCGCATTGTTAGTCCTACGGGGACTGTTATTTCTGCACCCTTATCAACAGATATACCTTTACTGCATTTGGACGAGGTTAGCCTAATAGATTATCAAACAATTTATCAACAACACCCTAATGCGTTTAAGTATTTACTGATTATTTTTATCATTATGGGGTTATTGTATAAAAACTCTAAAATAATAGCTCCGTAATAAAAAAGGTGCCCTAAGGCACCATTTTTAATTGTTATTACGTAAAAGTTTTCTATTACTTTTCTTTATTAATTAAACTTCGACTAATTACAGCTTTTAACAAAAGTCCAAGAGGCATCGCTACCTGGATAACTACTAGTATACCAATTAGCACTATAAGCATTGCCATCTACTTGCATCAAATCACCGGCATTATTATGAGTGTTCGGTGTACCTGGCCAGTCGTTGGCGGTCCAATTCGGATAGGTGTTAATACCGTCACACGCGGATACTGGCGTTGTGTTGATTGTACAGCCATTAGCATCAACATTGTCGCCAGCTGGAGTATTAGGACATTGGTCAGCATTATCGGCCACGCCATCATTATCACTGTCAGTCACGGGTTGGCTATCACCATTGGCAACAATTTCAAACCAATTAACATTCCAGGCACCACTTAGTGACGCTAAAGCAACATTTTGTTGGCCTGCAGATAAGTTTACCGTATGACTAATGGTTTGCCAGTTCTGCCATCCACCCGTAGCTGGCACACTGATTTGCCCATAACTCACCTCACCACCGGCTTTTTCAAATTTAATTGAGCCACCTGAAACACTGGCAACCCGATAATTAATGGTATAAGAGCCTGCAGTTGGAATATTCACTGCGTATGTCATCCAATCACCTGGATCAATATAACCGACGTTTTGACCACCACCATTATCGGTTGTCGCTTCAGTTTGAATACCACTCATTTGCGCATAAGATTCTGCTTGAATGACGCCGACAGGCGGACAATCGGAAGTGCAACCAGGATCTACTGGGTCAAC
>JBELHN010000006.1:21033-49184 GCA_042091395.1 Colwellia sp. | reverse complement strand
GAATGACGCCGACAGGCGGACAATCGGAAGTGCAACCAGGATCTACTGGGTCAACAGGATCTACCGGTGCAGCGCTGCCCCAGTTTTGAATGATGTCTTTGACTTTAGCACCTGAAGCCGTGAGATTACCCCAACCACCGCCAGGGTTAAACATCGATGCACCCTCTGCTTTATCATTGATTGACCAGTTAGCGTGACTGATGTTATTGGCTTTTAGAAAGCTCATCCATTCATCAGTTGAGCCATAATCGACACCACCATCACCACTTGCTTCAACTGTACCCCATTCTGTAGCAAATAATGGGATGCCATTGTTTAACGCTGTTGATGCTTTAGCCCGTAAACCGCCTTTGTGGGTAGCAGCATAGAAATGTAGTGTGTACGCTATATTTGGACGATTAATGGGGTCATACGACGCGGCATCGACGTCTTGAGACCAATTCGGTGTACCAACAATAATTAAGTTATCAGGATCAATGGCTCGAATTTTATCAATAACATGTTCTGCATAAGGTTTAATATCATTCGACCAGGAAATATTAAATGGTTCATTATAAATTTCATAAATAACATTATCGTGCTGGCCATATTTACTGGCAACCTCAACAAAAAAGCGCTCAGCCATTGCCCAATCTTCATGTGCATGATGGCTATGATAATCGATAATTACGTACATATCTTCGGCGATAGCAGCATTAACAACGGTATCTAACCTTGCCATGTTGCCATCCCAGTCAAAATTCAAACTTCCGCCGGCATCATTACCATGACCTATCGCAGCACGGATTAATGTTGCGCCTAACTCATTTTTTGCACTACGCACTGTTTCAGCAGTATAGAATTTTTCTGCTCCCCAGCCAGTATTACTCCAAAACAAACTTGGCCCAGCAAAACTAGTTTGTTGGCCGCCTGCTAATACCTGATTACCACTGGTTGTTAAAGGATCTACTGCATATGCTCCGCTTGATAAGCCTAACATTATCGCTAATGACAGACCGGTGTTTTTGAAAAACTTCTTTTTATTTAATACATTTGGCATTGTGATTCTCACTTGTCGTAATTTTTATTTTTATGATCTTTTTTATGTTTTTATATTTCAAATTATTAATTACTTTATTAGCAATTCACCCAGTAAGTCAGTTACTTTTTTGTACGCCTTATGCATTCATTTTTTTATTAATTTGTGACTGTTATTTACTCGATTATTGGCTAACAACTTCACTGTAATAGCTAAAATATTATTATTCAATGGCAAAACAAAAATAAGTTAGTCTTTTTGACTATATAATTGCAAGATACTGTTAAATATAGACATTTATTGCAGTTCAAATAAACACTTTACCTTTACTTGAACGGTTATTGCAGGCGTTTATACGCTTGAATGGTGTACTCATACGTCTCTTAAAAAAAGCATGCGATACAAATCTAAGATCTATTAAAAGATCACGATGAACTGGTCAATAAGAGTAAAAAATAGGTGGGTTATGTAAAAGTGTGAGCGATGGATTACCAACTTTGTTGGCGTTAACAGCGGCGATGCAATTTAAGATTTCAGGTTCGCTACACTCATTGAATATACTTGGTTAACAGCAAGGGTAAAGTCTTAGGTAAACGAATTAGCAAAAGTAAATTAGTGGAAATAAAGTCTTTATGACTCAAAACACATCAGGATTAATTGGATAAAGACCAATACTTCAAACGACAAAGACTAAATAAAAGAACATGTATTGTTTAATTAAGCAAACAGAACAGAAGCTTGATTGTCATCAATTATTGCAAAATGGCATAGGTCTTTAGCAAAAATAACATTTTAGATTGCTTTAGTACTGTAAGAAAATTACTAGCAAGCTATTTAATGTAAATATATAGATTGACTTGTAACTTGTTCAAAAAATTAAAAGTCGGTATAAAAAATGGCGCAAATAGCGCCATTTTTATTACAGTAAAAGCCTTATCTAATTACAGGACTTAACAAATGTCCATGATGCATCACTTCCTGGTAAACTACTGGTATACCAATTAGCGCTGTAAGCACTGCCATCAACTTGCATTAAATCGCCAGGGTTATTATGGTTATTTGGTGTTCCCGGCCAATCATTGGCTGTCCAATTAGGGTAGGTATTTATGCCTGCACAATTGTTGGTCGCAGGAATTTCACAACCAACTTCATTTACTGCTATGCCGGTTAGTGTACCCGGACATTGGTCAAGGTCATCAACAATACCATCATTATCACTATCAATCACAACGGGAGTTTCGCAACCAGTCGAGTTTACGGCAACCCCCTGAGGAGTACTTGGACATTGATCAATAGTATCAACAACGCCGTCATTATCACCATCGATAATAGGCTGATCATTATCAATAATTTCAAACCAATTAACATTCCATGCGCCACCTAATGAAGCTAATGCGACCTCTTGTTGACCGGCATTTAAAGATACAGTATGGCTAATTGTTTGCCACGCTTGCCAATCACCTGTCGCTGGTACATTTATTTGACCATAAACAACATCACCACCTGCTTTTTCAAATTGAAATGAACCACCTGTTAAACTAGCAACGCGATAATTAATTGTGTAACTGCCAGCAGCGGGGATGTTAACAGCGTAGGTCATCCAATCACCTGGATCTATGTAACCAACATTTTCACCACCGCCATTATCTGTAGTAGTTTCTGTTTGAATACCCGACATTTGCGCATATCCTTCAGCTTGAATAACGCCGACAGGAGGGCAATTCTCTACACAAGGTTGACCTTCTAGAATTCTACTTCGAATCCACTTACCTGAATCGGAAATAACTGCGTCAGTCCAAGGACCACTTTGCATAGGTACTCCCTCTTTCAGGGTATTTTGGGTCCATTGCCATTCATTACCTAGATTATTATTTTCATAGGCTTTAAGTGCCGAACTTGTTTCATCTTTATTGGCAAAATTCCACGCAAGCCAACTGATATTTCGATCGCGCATCCAATCTACCCACAAATCAGAGGAACCATTTTCAGAGGTATCAATGGCACCATCGCCAGTAAAATCACTCATTCCCCATTCAGAGACAAATATGGCAATACCTTTTGAAAGTGCTTCATCAGCGCGGGCTCTAAAATTGTGAGATTGCGCATAAAAATGCATAGTATAAGCGATATTAAACGCGCCGTTAGCTGTTTCATCATCAACGATAGGGTCGTTAGCAGCATCTAAAATATTTTGAGAAAAACTTGGAGTTGGTACTAAAATTAAGTTGTTGTTGTCGATGGCACGAATTTCATCATACACCGGAATTGCATGATTTTTTACTTGTTGCCAACTAATGAATTGACCAGGTTCATTCATGATTTCATAAATGATGTTAGGGTGGTTACCAAATTCTTCGGCCACCATAGTAAAGAAAGTTTTTGCTTCATTAGTATATGGGCTTGGCGTCCATTGTTTATTTTGCTCTGAAGCAGGGTTCCAATGTAAATGCCAATCGACCACTACATAAATGTCATTAGCAATTGCATCCATAATAAGTGGCCGTACTTGATCTTCATAAATATTGGGGCTTTCTCCCAAGTAACCTGCAATGGTATTGCCATCGGCACCACTTCTTTCGTGAACGTACATGGCTAAGCGAATAACCTGCACGCCAAAATCGCTTACCATATTTTCAACAGTACCGCCGTCACCTGTTACATATGGGAACCATTGCAGCCCATGAGTGCTGAAACCTTTTAACTGAACAGGCTCTCCGGTTTTCACAGAAATTATTTTATTTCCTTGCACTTGCAATTGTCCATATTCAGTAACGGGGCCTGAAAACACACCGTATGATAAACAAGACAACGAAATGGCAAGTAGAGTTTTGATTATTGAATAACGTATCATCGCACACACCTTTATAATTATTTTATGGGTTTTGGCAACTTTATCAATTTAATCAATTAGATACAGGACTCCTTTCTTGGTCAAAATGACTATATTGATTTACGATTGTAACCTTATTAAATAATGACTGTAAACAGCTGCTCATAAAATAATCACAAATCGTTTGTTTAATTAACGTTATTTGCTTGATTTTTATTTAAAAAATTTCAAATAAAATTTCAATTAAAAAAGCACTTGATTCAATTTTGTAGTAAAAAGTGAACCAAGTGCCCTAAAACATAGATAAGGTAAAGTTTAATAATAAAAGTTAAATCCACCAGCACAGAGTTTTTGATAGCGCTCTTCATCAAACCGATACAATATCGCTGCTTGATGCGGTGCCTTTTTTTGAAACTCATCACAGCACACTAAAAAATCCATACGTAACATTTTGCGTCTAAAGTTGGGCTTATCAAGCTTAGTCATTAAAATTGTTTCGTACATTTCTTGTAATTGACCTAGAGTGAATTTTGAAGGTAATAAATTGACGCCAATCGGTTGATAACGTATTTTTTTTCTTAAGAATTCAACGCCTGAATTAAGAATGTGTTGGTGATCATAGATTAACTCAGGAACTTCTGAAATTGATACCCATTGGGTATCTAAGGTATCTTTGTTAATTGCTAAGTGATGATGCTTAGGCTGAACAAGTGCAACAAATCCAAAGGTTATAACACGCTCACTTGGTACCCGATCAACAGCACTAAAAGCTTGTAACTGTTCTAAATAAATATCATTAACGCCAGTGAGGTGAGCAAGTAACCTGTTTGCAGATTGCTCTAGCGACTCTTCATAACGAACTTCACCGCCGGGTAAGCCCCATTTACCTTGGTTAGTTCCTTTGGCATGTTTTACTAATAATATATTGAGTTTTTTATCAGCTAAACCAAAAATAACACAATCTACACTAAGAGAAGACATCCAACCATCGGGACTACGCTCGTTTAAATGTGTTTTCTTCCGTTCTAATTGTTGAGGTTGCATTGCATAAGTCCTAAGTAAATGTGCTGTTATTAGTGATGTTCTGATGATTATTTACGAAAACCACTTAACATAGTACATTAGACTAACTAAATAGAGGGCGTTTGACTAGCAGCAGATGAAAGTTTTCATTACATAACTCACAATAATTACATTTTTGATCCACATCATTCATTTTAACATGTAATGAAGGGATGTTTAAACGCTAAACTAATAAGATATTAATCCCAACATTTTGACAACACCTGATGTTTAATTGATTAGGAGCAATGGCTAATTTGATAATTCATTCACAATTAAATTAGGAAAGAATCAAAAAACTCATCCTAAACGTGCTAGATTGTAAAAATGAATAAGAATAACCTGTGAATGATCACGAAAAATGATCTTTCAAACAATATATCACTTTTTGGGGTTAGAATGACTAATGAGAGTGGTTACGAGTGTATTAAATGAACCCTCATAATTTTCTTTTATTAGTGTGCTAATAGATCACACACATCAATAATATTTTTAGCAACATCAGCAAGTGAAGTGCTCTGATCCATAGCCATTTTTCGCAGTTTTTTGTAGGCTTCATCTTCACTAATATTTTTCTGATGCATAATTAAGCCTTTTGCCCTATCAATATATTTCCGCCCTTGTAACTGTATTTTTGCTTGTTTAAGCTCATTGCGCAGCGATTGCATCTCCTTAAAGCGAGCACGGGCAACAGAAATAATACTAGGTAATCGTTGCGGTAAGATTTCATGCACTATAAATGCACTTACCCCAACTTTAATAACATCTTTTATCATGGCTGGAGAGTCTGCCTCTGAGAAGATAATGATAGGCAACGGCGCTATCTCACTAACTTCGCCTAATTGTTTCAATACATAACTAGGAAGAACCTCAGTTGATAAAATCAATATATCAGGGGTAACATCATTTATTTCAGCAACTATGTTACTGTTAAAATCAACGTGCCTTAATACCTGGTAATTACTTTCGCAGAGCGTTTTCTTCAGGATAGAAGTCCTTGGCTGTTTTTCTTCAACCAAAAGTATTGAATGATTGTCAGTGAATTGAGGCATTTCATTAACCTGTTGCAAATGTCTGTGCTCTGAAAGTGATTAGCTTAGAATTTGCAAAAAGTTTGCCAAAATTTTTAGGTTATTTTAGGCCCTTATTTCATTATTTTTGGTAGTGTTGCACCATCAAAATCCGAATACTCAATAAATGAGCACCAAAATGGCGCAAAAATCGTGTAGTGGTATTACCAGTAATTAAAGTCGTTAGCCTTGAGGTAACAAATGAGTAAACTATTAAAGGTTCAAGCTCTTTAACCAAGCGAGAGCATCAGCCTCGTTATCAAAGTTTTCATTTTGTTGCAAAGCTCGAGAGGGTGACAACATATTAATCACATCTAACGTAGTGTTTGAGGTAATAACCATCGCTTTAGCAATGAGATTTTGAGTATTTAACCACAGGTTGTAAGCCTCAAGTTCTTGGTATGCCTCTGGGGTAGCACCTAAAAATTCTAGGTTATTTGTTAATATTGAAAATTTTTTGCTCGATAAGTTGTTAATTGCGGCTTTTATACCTTCCGTATATTTTTTAGCACCATACTCGTTAAATGCACCAACAGAGCGGACTAAAATAATATTATCGATAATTTCAATAGTTACTTCACCATGCTCAATGTGCATATTATTTGACTGCTAATCAGAAAATATAAATTCATTATATCACAAAATCATATCTTAAAAGACTCTTTGAGCTAGAGTTTTTGCTTTGCTGGCAATGATATAGAGACCAATTTATATCGCCGTACTGTGTTTACTGTAATTTTAAAATGTTACTGAGTAAATAAAACTGTGGTTGAATTAAATGCCAAAGTTAACAACATTATTTATTGATTAACACGGAATAACCCACGCAAACTCTACATTTTTATACAACAATTAACATCGAGGTTAGTTGCTTATTCAATAAAAATCTCCCGACAGCAATACCACAAATAACAAGCCATAAAATGGATACATTAATTAAATACTAATATGGCTTGATTCATTACAATACGATTTACTTTTATGAAGTGGTTATGTTTCAATGATCCTTAGATTATTTTTTAACCCACTTACCACTAGTATCTTTAATAAAGTGCCCTGCTTTGGTTTTAGCTATTGATTTGTCACCGGCTAACTGACTGACTTGTTGTAAGGTAATTTTATTTTTACGTGCTAGGTTAATGTAAATATCTTTGCGTTTTTTATTGACTGTTTCAACAAGCAAATTAACGTCATTACTAGCAACCACAACCCCTAAATAACCATTAGGCATTTCACCAACAAGACCTTGTTGTTTAGCCTGATCAAGCGAGATAGCCCAAGCAGAAAAGGACATGCAAATAACACCTGCGAACAGACTGAATTTTTTATATATACGGTAAACGTTATTTTTTATTTTCATTATTTTTCCTAAAATATATCGCTATCTTCATTGAAAATATCATCGAGTTCTTTATCAACTTTGACCTTAATTTCATGGTCAATTTTCAAGTTTAAATTAATTGTAATAGGCTCTTTAGCACTGACCTCAACTCGATGTGTACAAGCGTTGAATAAAAGCATTGCTAATAAAGATACTAAAATTTTATCCATAAGTTTTCCTTGATTAATTTTGTAAGTCATTAATGACTTGGTTTTCAAGTTGCTTAGTAATGGTAAGTGATTCAAGTAAACCTAGTAAGTCATAAGTGAGATTTAAATTAAAATTCACATCATTTTGTAAGTCAGGATTCTGTCCTTTAATTGTCGTTAATAGCAACATGTAACCATCATCAGCCATTGATGCCTCAGAGGAAAGGTGATGATAATGAAGGTTTTGTAAGGCATCAAAGGCTAACTTTAACTGAGTATTACCTGACTTTAACTCTTCTACCGCAGGATTATTAAACACCTGAATAACACCACTACCAACATTGTACAAATGCCCTTCTTTAATAAGAGGTCGAATACCGTCAAAATAGACTGGCAAATGACCCGAAACACTACCAGTAACAACTATACCTTGCTTTTTATCTAGGGCGAGTAATTTTTCTAGATCAATTTTAGTTAAGTTAACTTCAATAGGTTTTATTTGA
Source organism: Colwellia sp. (assembly GCA_042091395.1). GTDB lineage: Bacteria > Pseudomonadota > Gammaproteobacteria > Enterobacterales > Alteromonadaceae > Colwellia. Next base: position 41,171 of record JBELHN010000006.1, on the reverse strand, counting down.
TTTAATGGCCATTGCACCTGATTGAGCTCAAATGAGCCACCGAGTATGTTGCCGCTGATATCATCAGCCGTTACGGTAAAGTTTGCGATAGAGGTATCAAAAACAATATCGCTAACTACATTAGTAATAGGGGTTACAGACTCTATTTTGGCAAGGCTGAAGTTTGGTAAGACTTCTCCTTCCAACACAGGGTACTGAACTATTGATTTAATATGGTTGTTTTTAATACGAACCTCTTGTTGCCAATTTAATTCTTGTAGCCAAGTTCCTCCTATATCTCCGCTAACATTTTTAAGAGTTAAGGAAGCATCAAAGGTATTGGCAGTGATATCGTTTATATTAAAAATTTGTCCATGTAAGTGATAGCTAAGACGGCCATCAATTAGATTTACCTCTAGGGGAAGTTGAATGTGTAAAGCCAATAAGTCGGTCAATAAAATATCATTACCCTTGAGGGCAAACACCGGAGCTTTTAAATCACCTGACAGCTCTACTGAAGCTATTGGCAGCTGATCAGTACTGACTTTTGCAAGCATACTGATACCGTCTCTATTACCACTAAGTTTAGCATCCACGGTTAACTCATTTAGGAACAGGAACTTGGCAATATCCAATTGCTTAGCTGAACTACTGAGCGACAGTGCAACCTTAGCATTATTAAATAGGTTACTTTGTAAGTTATGTTTATCAATCGCTACGTCGCCATTAACAGCAAACTGCAATGACGCCATGCTAGGATTGAAAGTAGCGTTTTGGTATGAATGATTTCTCCCTTCATCAAAGTCTATAGCTAAATTTTGTAAACTAACAAACGAATCATCATGTAGAGTCAATAACCACTGTTTAGAGGTTTGCTTGATATTTGCAGTTAAATTAACTTTTATTGGGTCATCAGTAATACTGAGTACTTGTTGTATGTTTAGTAAACTGTTAAAACTCAATTCTGCAGAATCTAAAGCAATTGAAAAAGTTGGATTTATTTGGTAGCTAAACGCTAAATCATTAAATAATATATTTATCGGTGCAGCTTCATTTTGGCTACTTAAACGGATAGTACCGCCAGTACTTTTTTGCTTACTAAAGTCAATATTCATTGCGTCTGATAAATCCACTTGAACATTTTTGATGGGGTTATCAGCTAACAGGGCTATGGTATTTACATTTAAATCATTAACTAACTCTAATTTATCTACTATTTTGTCTAATGTGGCTACTTCTAGAGTATATTGATTCTTACCTCGGCGAAAATCCAGCTGTAAATTATCAGCCTGAATCCGTGTTTGCCAATTAAGCTCTGCTAATACCGAAGTGATGCCGATATCGTTAATTAATTCTCCCCCCACCAACTTGGCATGAGTCAATTGGTTATCGATAACAATAGCCTGATCATTGACAGTCCATTTACTCCTAACAGCACCACTTAAATTGCCTAGTTTTTGCCTCCCCAAATATGTAAATTCTTCCTTAAACAAGAGACGGTGTTGCTCAACTAAATGTTGAATTTCGGCAAGTTGTAACACAATAACAATATCAGTTTCTTTGGAGGTACGGTCTACCAACAAGGACAAAATTTCAGTATCAGTATCATCAATTAAATTGATTGCTAAGTTGTTTTCACTCAAAGAGAACTTACCTTGGTATAGGTCAGTATTTTGTTGTTTGGTATGATCGATAGGCTGGTAGTGAATTTGCTCAATGTCAACAGTCATCATTGGCCAACTGTTCAACAGTTCATTGGTGTGATTTCTCAATACGCTTGGTAAATTGTTAAAGTTGAATGAGGAACCTTGTTGTAATGGTTTCTCATTATCGCTGGTAACTAGTGCAGTTTGCGGCCTAGCTTGAATATTAAGGTGGTTGATTTGGATACCTGAAACCAGTTCAAGTATTGAAGTATTCAGTGATTGAAGGGGGTCTAATTGCCAGTGTACTTGACTGTCTAACACTTCGACATCAGCAATAGGTGAGCTAATACATAAACTATAAATAACCATATTAAAATCAGCATCAATAGTAAAGTCAACACAGTCTAGAGAACTGTCATATTCAGCAAGATAATGATTCGCCAGATAGGTGACCACGAAATTTCGACCGTAAAATGCCAACACAGTAACGAACATTAACGTTAACAAAATAGACAATAACACCTTAATAAAACGCAAACACTATTCCTTAATCAAGGTTTTAGCTCATGAAGTATAATCAAATTTACTTTCATAAGGATTAAATGGCCAGCGCCAGTATATCAGAGGTATTCTTGTAACAAGTAGCGTAAAACTTATTAGCCTGTCATTCTGGTTTATTCACACCTAGGTGACAGCTATAATTTAGCTTTTTTCACTCTGTTGTAGGATCTTAAAAGATTTACCTAGGGATTGTCTAACGCTCGCGACCACAGCCCGAACACATTGCATTCGCGAATAATTTGGCCGAATCAATAAACAAATACTGCGAATGGGCGCAGGTGCTTGAAATGAGCTGTAACAGACAGAGTCGGCGGCTAAGTTCTCCTGCACCGCAAGCGAAGGGAGTAACGTAATACCTATACCACTGGCTACCATATGCCGTAATGTTTCTAAGCTAGTTGCTTGAAAACGATTATCTTCTTTAGCACCAGCAGCAAAGCAATAGCCCATAGCTTGCTCTTTGAGGCAGTGGCCATCGGCTAAGGTAAGGATTTTTTCATCATGTAAATCATTGAGTACTAAGCCTTGTTTATGTGCCAACCTATGTCCTTGGGGTGTCGCCAAAACCAAGGGTTCATCGAATAAGTGATAAGATTCAAATTTTTCCATATCAGGTAAGTAGGGTAAAATTAATACATCTAGCTGCCCTTCATCTAATTGTTGTAATAATATCTGCGTTTGATTTTCGTGGAGAAAAAAGTTGATATTAGGTAGTTCTGTATTGAGATCAGCCATAATATATGGCAATAAATAAGGTGCTAGCGTTGGGATCAAACCTAGATGTAAATCTCCTGCCAAGGGATCTAATAAGGCTTTTGCACAAGCCTCAAACTGTTCTGCAGCTTGTAATACAATTTTAGCTTGCTCAACTAAGGTTGCTCCGGCAGGCGTTAACATAACATTGCGCCGATGACGTTCAACAAGCTGCAAACTTAACTGCTGCTCGAGCTTCATAATTTGACCACTCAAGGTTGGCTGACTAACAAAGCAAGATTGTGCCGCTTTACCAAAATGCTTGTATTTATCGATTGCAGTTAAGTATTCAAGATCACGTAACTTAATCATGTTTAATACCTATCGTGTTAGTTAAATGAGTCATGCGGTGCTTAAATTAGCCGTGGCCAAACGCTAACCAAAGACCAACGCCAATCATCAAACTGCCAGCAATAGCATTCATCCATTTAATATTGTTACCCCGATTCAAAAAAACTCGTAAACTAGCTCCACCACTGGCATAAGCTAGCATGCTTGTAAATTCAGTTACCATAATTACTGTGAGTAAGGTTGCTAATTGAGGTACTAACGCTCGCTCAACAGAAATAAAAGGGGGTAATAGCGATATCATAAACGCCCAGCCTTTAGGGTTGGCAACAGCGGTTATTAAACCTTGTGCAAAAAGGACACGGCGGCGACTATCTACTTTGTCACCCTTACCTTTAGATAAACTATCATTCGCCTGCCACATAGCGATACCCACATACACTAAATATGCTCCACCAAACCAGGTTAAGACAGCGAATATTTGCGGGTAATTCATCATCACACTGGCGACACCTAATACGGCGGCTATTGCTACCATCGCAACACCTAATAACTCACCGACCATCATCCATAAGGTACGACGAACTCCGATGCTCATCCCTAAGGTCATGGCTAATGTCATACACATACCGGGCGTTATTGACACGAAGAAAAATGTCGGAATAAATACCGTGAGCAAAGTTGATTCAGACATATTTAATGACTCAAAAGTTAACTAGAATGACAATAAAAAAACCAGAAAAAGTATTCAAATATTGATAAACATCAACCATAAGTGGTTGCAGCAAGCAGTTAAATTATCTTCAGCAAAAGTAAAACAATCTGTTAGTGAAGTTACTATGTATGGGTGATTATGAGCAAATAACTGGTATTGTCTCCTAATGTTGTCAATGTTGCTTAACGCAACATTGTGAACCATCCCATAATCATAGGGAGTAATGGCATGGCGAACATGGCAGCAACTACCATCAAGACATTAATAGTTGAGGTAGTATCTTTAAAATCGTCATTATGATTTGACATATTACGGGTCCTGTAAAACAAACTGCGAATAATCGAAAGCGCATATTTTAGCCGATCTAATGATGCATAGATAGGAGTAATTAAGGTCTTTTACTTAACGATTTAGTAAAGCTAACTTCAACTCGGTTTATAAAATAATATAGCGTTATAATTACAGCGATTAGAGTAAAATCACGCTGGCAATAAAATAGGCAATAAGTGTAACGGCACCACCAAACAAAGCGTAAGGCATTTGTGTTTTAACATGCTCAAGTAAATCACAACCAGAGGCAATAGAAGACACCGCAGTAGTGTCAGAAATAGGTGAACAATGATCACCAAAAATACCTCCCCCTAAAATTGCAGCAACCACTAAGGAAGGAGGTAAACCCAGTGTTTGAATTAACGGTACGCCAATTGGGATCAAAATAGCAAAGGTCCCCCATGAAGTTCCTGTACTAAATGATATGATTGCACCTGCCAGAAATAGCATAGGTACAATAAAAATAATGGGTAAGTGTTCACCTACGACCCCTGCTATAAATAGACCGGTACCTAAATCTTTTAGGCTTGCACCTAGGGTAAGTGATAACAAAACAATAACGACTAAAGGTAATAGCTCTGCAATACCTTTAAAGCCAACTTCAACCAATTTTTTATGGCTAAAATGGTTAGAAAAGCGTAATAAAAAGTAGCCTACTGCCAAGGCTAAGCAGGTTGCGTAAAGGACAGATTTACTGCCACTACCCGCCGTTATATCACCATTACCGGTCCAGTACATAAAAATAAACATGCTTATAACCATTGTCATCAAGGGTACTAACATATAGCGGGCCTTAGTGGCAGGTACCATTGTTCGTTCACGAAAATCAGTTAGGGCTTCTGCCTGTTTTTGTGAAGCTGCAGATACAGTATCTGTGTCATTGTTAGGTAATTCTTTTAACGCGAGTTCAGTATCACGAAGTGGGCCATGTACATTATCGGTAATCACGGTATAAATAACCATGAGCAAGGCCATGATCGCATAAAAATTAAAAGCAACCGAACCCCAAAGGATAGACATAGGTGATTGCGCAAGTTGGTAATTACTCAACAGCGCTAGCACATATGCACCCCAGCCATTTAACAGTACTAAAATGCATATGGGAGCGCTAGTACTATCGATGATATAGGCTAGACGAGCACGACTCATACGAAATTTATCAAATAAATCTCTTGATAAAATACCTGCCGTTAATACACTTAAATTCGACTCGATAAATATCACTGTACCAGTAAACATAGTTAAACTGCTCACTTGCCTTTTACTCTTAGCAATACCTTTATTAACTAATTTTTCTACGGCAGCAGTTACCCCTCCAGAGTCGCGAATATAAGCTAACAAAGCTCCGATGAGTATACTAAATACTAAAATACGCGCATTACCAGCAGAGCTAACCACAGAAATAATACGTTCAATAAAACCGACAAAGGCGTAGAACAATGCCAAATAATGATGCGATGAGGCAATTAAAAATTCAGCTGAAAATATCGCCGTTAACAAAGCAAGAATGACGTCTTTTTTCCATAACACAATAACAATCGCAACCAAGGGTGGCAGTACAGACAACCATTCCATAAAAGACCTTATCTATGAATTTTATATTGATAATATACATTGAATTTGTACAGCTTACATGATGCACAATTTTACTACAGCAGTGTGGCAAATAGCGGTGATAGATTCAATCTATTTAATGGAAACTTATTGGCTGATGCCTATTTTGCTTTGACCTAGAGTAATTATTTATTCCCCGCTAGTATCTTAATATTGTTTAAGGCAATGAGGGTAAAAGACAGCTCAATCTGTAAAAGTTGTCTTTGCAGTGGGTGGTTGGTTGTTGATACTCGCAAGAGCCTTCTGATGTGGCTATTCTACTTAAAGGTTATGCGGTTATATTCGTAGTCAAAAAAAGTACCTTAGAAATGTTATTGTTAAAGTGCGCTAAAATGCTTTTTACCTCATAAAAAACCCGAAAAAAATTTCGGGTTTAACTGGATAAGAAAATTAAAATACTAATCAATAGTAAGTATCTTCTTTATTATGTGCTTGTGGATCATCGATTATATCGTTAATGTTAACTTCAAAATTATTGACATTATTACTATCAACCATATAAATAGTATGTGTTGAACCATCAACCCATGTAACAGTACCACTGCCTTTTTTACTGCCACATTTCATACCAATGTGAATATCTTTAAATTCCATAAGGCCTCCTACATATAAACTTTTAACGTGTTCTAGGGTATTAGTTAACACATATGACCAAGTCTATTTTTTAAAGTGTTCAACTCTTAATTATAGTGAGCAAATACAATAAAGCGAGAAGGATGGATGGCTAATTCAATTATGTTGCCTAGTATGAAAAGCAACTAATTAAAATTTATACTAAAAAAAATAAAAAAAATTAAGGTAAAAATTCGCAGCCCAAAGTACATTCACTGCTAGCGCCTGTTACGGCTGGCATATTGCTGACTAATGCATGATCGAATGCAAAAGCTAGCCATGCAAAGGCCATAGCTTCCAACGCATCAGCATCAATATTAATATTTTTCAAACTGTTAACTCTATAGCCCTTATTTTCAATCATTAATGCTTGCTCAAATTGATTAACCAATTCACGGTTATGAACGCCTCCTCCACACAAATATACCTGCGCTTGTGACGTAAGGTTGGCAATAGCATTGACAATACTACTTACAGTAAAGGCAAGTAAAGTGGCTTGAATATCAACCGCGTCAATAGTTGTTAACCTTGTTTCAACATTATCTGCAACAGCAACATTGGCCTCAACAGTATTTAAAAAATGCCGCTGATGCTCCGGTAAAGTCATCGCTAAATGGTTTAATTGATTTTTTAACCAAACAAGATTGAAGTACTCTCGGCCTGAACTTTTAGGTGCTGATGTTTGAATAAATTTATCTGACATCAATTGCTTTAACAAAAACTGGTCGACTTTACCCCGGCTCGCCCACTGCCCGCCGAGGTCAAAATTGTTATCACAGTTGGGGTGACATTGAACAAACCAGTCATCTAGCAGAGCATTACCTGGGCCTGTATCAAAGCCCAATACGGTGTCTTTGCAATGTAACTTAGGTAAAAACGTCAAATTGGCAATACCGCCAATATTCACCAAAATATGGTGTTTTTCGTGATCAGCAAATAACTGTTTATGAAAAATAGGTACCAAGGGCGCACCTTGCCCACCTAGCGCCATATCTTTTTTTCGAAACTGGCCAATCACACGAATACCCGTCAAGGTTGCTAGAGTTTGACAACAACCAATTTGCAGCGTGAAAGTATTATCACCAGTTGGTCGATGACGAATAGTTTGGCCATGATTGCCTATCGCTGTAATATCGCTAGCATCAAGGTTGTGTTGTTTAAGGAAGTTGACTATTGCCGAAGCGAAGATTTTCGCCAGGGCAACATCTAAGTGAAAAGCACGGTCAATTTCATTGTTGTTGGGTTGATAAAGTGAGGTAATTTTATTCCGTATTTCCTCAGAATAGGCTTGATAATTACTTGCGACAAAGCGTGGTTGGGAACTCTTAGCGGTAAATTCAAGTAAGGCTAAATCAACTCCGTCAGCACTAGTGCCTGACATTAAGCCAATGTAATAGCCAAAGCCTTGTCCTTTTATACTAATAGTCATTGGTGGCAATATTGTTATCTTGTGTGGATAGCTGGGCATTTTTGACGCCAGCTAATATAGCTAAGCGCTGCTCTGCTAATAGTGAGAATTGTTTTTTGTATTTTTTAGCAATGGGCTGAGCATCGGGTAATTTTACGGTGCGTGGGTTGCGATGCACACCATTCAACAAAAACTCATAATGCAAGTGTGGCGCTTGTGACATTCCCGTTGAACCTACATAGCCAATAATCTGCCCTTGTTTCACACGTTGGCCTTTTTTAACCGCCCGTTTAGAGAAGTGTAAGTACTTCGTCACTATGCCATTTCCGTGCTGTAAAAAAACATAATTACCATTATATTTATTGTACGTTGAATGTGTCACTTTACCATTACCTGCAGCAAACACAGGGGTTCCTTTTTTAGCGGCATAATCAATACCTCGATGTGCTTTCCATCGCTTTTGTATGGGATGAAACCGGCGTGGTTTAAAGCTGGAGCTAATGTATTTAAAATTAACTGGTGCTCTTAAAAAAGCCTTGCGCATACTTTTTCCGTCAGGGCTGTAATATTCGCCATCCGTAAAACGAATAGCTTGAAATGTTTCACCCTGATTGACAATCTCAGCAGCCAAAATATTACCTGTACCAATATACTCACCGTCAACATACTTTTGTTCATAGGTAATTTGAAAATTATCGTCTTTGCGAATATCAAGCGCAAAATCAATATCCCAACCAAAAATATTGGCAAAACTAATAATTTGACCATCACTCAGTCCAGCAGCGACACCAGCATTCCAGAAGCTAGAGGTGATTGTACCATAACTAAAGCTCTCTCTAATTGTGACTTGCTTGGTTTCACGGTGTGACTGGTAGTTATCACCCACTAATGTAATAAACAATGTTTCAGTTTTCGAAAGTGAGTATTCTAATGCGGCAAGTCGTGACTCTTGGTCACTGGCAATTCGCAGTTCATCACCAACATTCAAACGTTTTAATAATTTGCTATCATCACCTTTTGCTGTGCTAACTGCATAGGTGGTTTGCGCGCTAAAGCCTAAACGTTTTAAAATTAAGGCTAACGAGTCTCCACTACGGACTTTAATGGTTTGCCAACTTAAATGTGCCAATTGTTCTAAGGAGTCTGCCACTTTTACCTTGGGTGTTAAAGTAAGTCCATCACTAGATTTAGACAGGCTACCTTCTTGTTGGGTAGTTCGATTTTTATTTAGTGAAGGCAATGGCTTAGCAACTTGCTGACGAACAGTTTGCACCGCTGAGTGTTGAATCACTTGCTTTGTATTCGTTAACCCTGAATTAGGCACTATGTCACTAGGTAAAGCTATGTCAATTCGTTTACCAACCCCTGTGTAATCAGAGTCTGGTGATTTTTTGTTTGCAGGAATAATTAACAACACCAACAAAAAGGCACTGCTTACTAAAAGAATCAGTCGGTGTAATTTGGGGAGGTTATTAAAAGTTTTTAATAAGTTGGTTAACAAGTTTTTTAACACAGGGCTACTCGGACGTTTCATAGCAAGGAACAATAAATCAACAACACAATCAGATCTTTAACTGACTATATCAAAACTCAGGTCAAACTACAGGAAAATATAACTATTGTAGCGATCCCTTTTCAACTTATTTACTCCTTACTAGTTTTAATGACTAGCAAGCGCTCAGTGGTAACCATGGTTTTTATAATAATCGGATATATCATCATGGATTACTGCATGTATTAATGCATGGATTGACTAAATAATGTGAGAATCTGCACAAAAAGCGCATTGAGGGTTTTATCCTAGCTTAAAAGTACAGTAGAATTCGAGCATTAAATACACATTACTTTCATCAAAAAAATCGATTCGACACACTTGTTAAGCCAAACGCTCTTCATTGAGCAAGTTATTAACTATAAAGTCCCTTAAAAGCCGGGGCTTTTGTCATGAAGCTTTACCTTAATGAGCAGGCAACTTGCCTTTTAACAAAGCGTCACTCGTATTATAACCTTGATGAAATATCCAAATCAGTCAGCGGAGTCATAATGACCGAAGTTAGCCAAGCATTTGCCGAACTAAAGCGCGGTGCAGAAGAAATCTTAGTTGAAGAAGAGTTACTCACTAAATTAAAAACCGGTAAGCCTCTTAAAATTAAAGCCGGGTTTGATCCTACAGCACCTGATTTACATCTCGGGCATACGGTATTAATTAATAAACTTCGTCAATTTCAACAGCTAGGTCATGAAGTTATTTTCTTAATCGGTGATTTCACTGGTATGATTGGCGACCCAACAGGCAAAAACGCTACTCGCAAGCCATTAACTAAAGCAGATGTGTTAGCCAACGCAGAAACATATAAAGAACAAGTGTTCAAAATTTTAGATCCTACTAAAACCACAATAGCTTTTAACTCAACATGGATGGATAAGCTTGGTGCTGCAGGTATGTTGCAACTTGCTTCAAGGCAAACCGTTGCCCGTATGATGGAGCGTGATGATTTTAAAAAACGCTACGCGAATGGACAAGCCATTGCCATTCATGAATTTATGTACCCACTGGCACAAGGTTGGGATTCGGTTGCTTTACAGGCTGATGTCGAATTAGGCGGTACGGATCAAAAGTTCAATTTATTGATGGGTCGTGAATTACAAAAATCTGAAGGTCAACGACCGCAAACAGTATTAATGATGCCATTACTGGAAGGTTTAGACGGCGTTCAGAAAATGTCTAAATCATTAGGTAACTATATTGGTATTACCGATTCACCGACAGAAATGTTTGGCAAAATCATGTCGATTTCTGATGTGTTAATGTGGCGCTATTATGAACTGTTAAGCTTTAAACCGCTTGAAGAAATTGCACACTATAAAGTAGAAATTGAGCAGGGTAAAAACCCCCGTGATGTTAAAATTGACTTAGCTAAAGAATTAATTGCCCGTTTTCATGATAAAGCTGCTGCTCAGGCTGCTCATGACGAATTTATCAATCGTTTTCAAAAAGGTGCACTGCCTGATGATATGCCAGAATTAACCATCACAACAGAAAACGGTGAAATTGCCATTGCTAACTTACTTAAAGAAGGAGGTTTAGTGGCCAGTACCTCTGATGCATTTCGCATGATAAAACAAGGTGCAGCTAAAATTGATGGTGAAAAAATTACCGAGCGCAGTTTAATTATTAACGCTGGCAGCACCGCTGTTTATCAAGTGGGTAAGCGTAAATTTGCGCGTATTACCGTTCATTAATAAAAATTCGCTAGTCATCATTAAAAACCAGTAATGAATTTACTGGTTTTTTTTTGTGTTTTTTTTTACATAAACTATGCTTGATAAGTGATAATTTTATAATAACTGGTTGTTTTATACTGTAATTAAGATACTGTAAGTTAAGTAACATATTGAACAAAAATATTGCACATGGATGTAAGTTACCTGCTCATATATACGCTTACCTTGCTTACTTTCTATTGCTGATTTATTAGATGACACAATTCAATGGATTCAACTCGATAAACGAGGTTATATAATGATTAAAAGCACACAAACAGCAAAAAAAAATCGATGTTTGCGCAAAAAACAATATTTATCACTTTCCCTAATTACTTTAAGCATAATGACTGCTAACGCCGCCAATGGCCAACAAACTGATGAAGAGCGTATAAAAAGTTTAGAGCAGCGCTTAATTGAATTAGAACAACAAATTCAAGTTCAAAAAACAACAACAAGCAGTCAAGCAACTACTCAGCAACCACAAGCTGCTAAAATTACGCCAGCAGAGCTGCCTAAAACAGCGCAAAGGTCGAGTCACGCTTTTGATGCACCTGATAAAAGTATTGTACTAAGCAACAGTAATACAACCCTTCAACTTGGTGGCCAAATATGGTTAGACGCCATCTACAATAATGGTGAAATGACTAATCGCGCCGGCTTTCAACCTTCCTCTATTGCTTATGAAGATAACACGACTAAAGACAATACGTTATTAACAGCCGGTCAATCTAAATTGTCATTTAAAAGTTACACACCCACAGCATACGGCGCCATGACGACCAGGTTCGAATTTGATATGTTTGATAGTCAGGGCAATGCTGATTTTCATTTAACACATTTGTGGGGTGAGATAGGTGACTTTGGTGCGGGTCAAACTTTTAGTGGTTTTATGGACATTAATGCTTTTCCAAACACCCTCGAATACTGGGGACCTAATTCGATGGTATTTACCCGTCAGCCACAAATTCGATATAACACTGCAGTGAGTAAACAAGGTCGCATAATGTTCACGATTGAAAAGTCAGGCAGTGACTTTGCATTACCTTATGATGTCCCAAACCCAAGCTATGACAATATTAACGAGCTTCCAGATTTTACTGGATCGTATCTTCACAATGGTGATTTTGGCTATGTTAAAGCCGCCGTAATATTGAGAAAGCTTGGCTTCGAAACATCGACAGAAAAAGATACTACCATAGGGTTTGGTCTTAATATTTCGGGATTATTGACACTATCAGAGGAGCATTCTGTACAATTTCAATTAGTGCATGGACAAGGTATTGGCCGCTATATCAATGACACCTGTTGCAGTTATTACAGCGATGAAACCGGAGGTGTTGATGCTGGCTTAGATTCAAATGGCCGCTTAAAAGCAATCCCGGTAACCGGTGGTTTTGCTTATTTTAATAAGCAATGGGATAAACAATGGAGTAGTGCCGTCGGCTATAGCTACCTCTCTGTAGATAACTTACGTCGCCAAAAAGCACGTTCAATAAAAAATAGCTCTTACTCCACTGCAAACTTAATGTGGTCAGAAGGCCATGTAAAAGCAGGAATGGAACTTCAATATGGCGAGCTACAAAGCATGTCAGGCCTTGAAGGTGACAATTTTAGAATACAAACGTCTGTCGGTTTTAAATATTAACAAGGAATACTTACAATGAAATACAACCATTACATCATTATTTGCCTACACGTCTGTGTATTAATATGTGCCAACCCAGTTTGGGCAAAAGCCAGCCAACAGCCTGCTATACAAGCGGTTTTAGACCAAGCATACCTTAAATATAAGAACCAAAACCCAGGTAAAAATGCTGATTACATTCCAGCATTGGCCGAAGTCGATTCCAAGTTATTTGGTTTAGCACTTGTCACTACAGATGGAAAAGTCTACACAAAAGGTGATGTTAGCCAAGCGTTTTCTATTCAATCCATATCAAAAGTATTTACCCTATCACTAGCGATGGAGCAAAAAGGCCCACAAAATATTCTTGATAAAATTGGGGTAAACGCCACAGGCCTAGCCTTCAATTCAGTCACAGCGATTGAGTTAAATGAAGACCGCAGCATCAATCCACTAGTCAACGCAGGGGCTATGGCAGCAGTGAGTTTACTTGATGGTAAAGATCAAAAAGCAAAATGGGCATCACTATCATCATGGTACAACCAATTTGCTAACCGTAATTTGGGTGTGTTAGAAAATGTTTATCAATCAGAGTCAGAAAATAATGGTCACAATCGAGCAATTGCTGAATTACTCACCTCCTATGACCGGTTTTATGGAGATGTTGATTTAAATTTAGCGGTTTACACTCGCCAATGTTCGGTTGGTGTTACTGCCAAAGATTTAGCGGTTATGGCCTCAGTATTTGCTAATAACGGCACTCACCCTATTAGTAAGCAACGTTTAATGACAAATGATAACGTTAAGCATGTCTTGGCGGTAATGGCTACTGCTGGCCTTTATGAAAACAGCGGTGAATGGGCTTACCAAGTAGGCTTACCTGCAAAGAGTGGTGTTGGCGGCGGTATTATTGCTGTAGCACCAGGGAAATTCTCAGTGGCAGTATTTTCGCCACGACTTGATGAAGCAGGCAATAGTATTCGCGCCCAACAAGCCATTGGTTATATCGCTGATGAATTAAACGCTAATATTTTTTAATTTAATTAATGATTAATTGCTAATTACTAAATATCAAAAAACCAGTCAATTGACTGGTTTTTTGTCATTGAACCGTTGGAAGGCTTTGCAAAAAAGGCTCTAGCTCTATGGAAAAACCACATGTATTCATCCAATGGAGAGCATCATCAGCATTACTAAAGACTCGCCGCTCATATTTACCCTCGCTCTGTGGCACAATGTTTTCAAGTAACATTTTCTTCCAAACTGATGGCGTATAAATATGGCAATCTTTAACACAGCCATTGTCTTTAAATGCTTGGCAATGGGCTATTAAGTGTGATTCCATTTCAGGTACACCCAGCTCCCACTCATCAAATAAGGAAAAAATAGCCCATTGGCTACCATTGAGGTGCGCGGTTTGTTCTTTAAATTGTTGACTATATTGAATCGCTGCTTCTTCGTTCCATGTACCGCTAAACCACTGTAGTACATAGTTATCAATAACGAGTATTCGCCAATCACCGTGAACTGAAAACATTGAATTTACCTATATTATAAGTCGCAGTGTAATGAGGGTAATAAATTTTTACGCCACCAATACAAAGAGAGATTAATTTAAGGACAAGATTCGGGAAAACATCTAAAAAATAAAATACCCTATTGGCAGCTTAACTTAAAATTCAGAACTTGCAAAATATAGTTGGTAAATAGCTCCGCTATTGTTAATTAGGCTGTTAAGTTTCCATACAAGAAAGAGCCTAGATAATTTAGCTATTTCCTCTAAAAAAATAATGGCGCTTTAAAATCACCTACAAAACCGATCAAATAAATTAAGCTACAAGTTTTTTCTTTGCTAAAAGGGCTTGCCTCAAAAGGGCTAGGTTAAAGTTTAACCGCTACAATTTAACCGATACAATAAAAAGTACTTATCTCGAAAAACTTTAGAGGCAACCCTCAATTTAATGGCTTTCTAATCAACAAACCTTCACTATATTTTTTCAATTTTATAGCCTTTAGCTTTCAACAAAGCAAGAACACTCTCTTTCCCTACCAGATGAGCAACACCCACTAATACAAATTCTTTATGGCTGTCATTGTTAAACATCCGCTCAATATGAGGGATCCAATTTTTATTGCGTTGAATAAGCAGAGAGTCAATCGTTTTTGGATCCTCTTCCATGGGTTTAATGCCTAACTCATAAAGTTGCTGTTCGTTACCGGTTCGCCATGCTGCTAATAAGCCTAAAAACAGTGTTTTAAAATTTTTCATTTGGCTTAAACTTGACTTAATAAAACGTTCTTCATTGCCTGCCCCCATATTAGCAATCATATTTAGTTGAAATGACACATCTTCTAAGTAAGTAATATTTTTTTTATCCATTTTAGCTTTTGTACTGTAAAAAGCGTCAACACCCTCGCCTGAGAGTTCAGACTTTTTAGCTTCTAATAGTGCTAGCATGGTCATTAAAAAACCCGGTTTAAACTGTTCAAACATACTTAAATCAGCGCCTAATGCCTTCACATAGTTAGATAAATCTTGATATGTCTTAGCAGAAATAAAATCCTTTAGTCTATCTTCATTGTTATAGGTCATTTGCTGCATCATTTTCATTTGAAAACGAGTATCGCTCGGATCAGGTAACTCAGTCTCTAAGGCGATACTGTGTGTTTTGTTATAGGCCTGTTCAAATTCTTTGGGTAAAGGAAAGGCTGAAGGTGGTAATATATGAACCGTCCCACCAATGTAAATATGATCATTATTCTTTGTTACTTTCCACACTGAAGAATCAGCTTGTGAAGCCATTGAAAATAAAGCAGAAAAAATAAAAAACACAGTTATTAAAAGGTGTATTCTGTTGAGCGTCATTGATTGTTTCCCTTAGTTTGTTAATTTAAGTACTAATTCACCACGACAGGCTTTACATTAAATGGCGTTTGTTGTTTATTTAATTTTTGTTGAGCATAATGCTGTTAATTATGACCAAGAAAGACAACAAAAATGATACTGTTTACTTCAATATCCATTGATCAATTTATAGCATTTATCTTAGAGATGATGGTTATCGCTTTTATTAGTGCAACTTGTTAGGCTTATCCATTTACTTGTGTTGAAGGTTAAACGTGCATAAAACATTACCAAATAAATTCATTATTTACTTTAAAATATTATTCTTAATTTTATGCACATCAGCTTTATTTAGCTGTAGCTCTCAAAAAAATCCTGTCATTTATCAATCTACCTTCAATTTTTCAGCGATTAAACAATACAGTTTTTATTTAAGTAACTCACCTTTTTACAGCAGCCAAAGTTTAAGCCATGATCAGCGTAACAGAATCGAAATTGCTATAGAAAAGGCCCTTAATAAAAAAGATCTCACTTACACAGATCCTGCCAACGCTGATATTATTGTTACTTATTATATAACTAAAGGAAGCCTCCTAGACTATCAAACTTATAATAAGGTAGTACGATTTTGTGCCGCTTGTCTTAAAGCCAATACATGGCAGCAGCACAATAATGATTGGCATGTTTACACTAATGGTCTGATCATTGATTTAGTGAACCCAACAAAAGAGCGCTCGGTATGGCGCAGTATATCGCCACTTAAATTTGATACAAAAGACAGTGGTGCCGAACGCAACAAGAAAATAATTAACGCGGTGAATGTGATGCTTGAACAATATATTCAACAATAAATAGATCGAATCAGCATTTATTTAATGTGTACTCTACCCAAGTTGCTCATAGCGTTTTATAATGCGACATTTAAATGACGTAAAACACTGACTTACTATGAACTATCCTAATGACGAAACTGGCCAAGTCTTAGCCGAAATGCAGCAAGCTGGTATTGATTTAAGCCAATCGTATAAGGTGGTATTCTTCCATTTATTCGAGCAAGAGAGTCAAGCCAAGTTAATGGCTGATCATATTCAAGCAAACCACCCTGAAATGACTATTGAGTTGCATCCAGATGAAACACCTAACGTCTGGGATTTAGATATTAGCTTAACCATGGTGCCAAGCCATGCAGCAATTTCAGCACAAGAAACTGCATTTGAAAAACTCGCTTCGAAGTTTTCTGGTTATAACGATGGCTGGGGGGTTGAAGCTTAACAGTAAGCTTCTAAGTTTGATTCATGTTTGCCTTTTACATCAAAAAATATTCTATGTATCTCACAATAGCGGCTGAATCTATGGTTCTGCCACTTTGTAAGCGCCATAGTAGTAGGTTTAATCGTTTTCGTCGTTTTTTCAGTATTCGTATCGTTCGCAGCCTAGGCGCTAAAGTCAACGTAACTGGCTCCATTGATGATGATACCGATATTCTTATTGTAAACCACCAGAGTATGGTTGATATCTTTTCGCTTGAGGAAGCCATTGGTAATGATGTCCGCTTTGTTGGTCGCACAGGGATAATGGATGTATGGCCAGTGTCTCGTATTGTTAAGGTGGTTGGTCATATCACCGTCGATCAAAAGGATCGTCGCGCCATTATTAAGCTGCTTAAAGACGTCAAATTATGCAAGGGGAAAAAAGTCGTTATCTTCCCAGAGGGCACACGCTCACGTAGCGGTAAAATAGAACCTTTTGAAGCAGGTACAAAATTATTAGTTGAGAAGCTTAATCTAAAAGCACAGCCAATTGTCATAAAAAATGTTTTAGACATCTATGATGAATCTAATAAAACCGCTAATTCAGGTACTATAGAAATAGAGGCTCTACCAGCTATTACCATTGCAGATGGTTGGTATGAAAAGACTCATCAAGCGATGAATAACGTATTTACTAAGTAAAGGCTCAGTTGAATCAACTCACACTTGAAAATTGTTACGCTAATTTTTATCGTTATTCGACTTTTCAATAATATTAAAAGCCGGCAAAGATACATGCCAATAAATAGCTGCTAAACGCAAAATCAAGGCAGCACAAATAGCGACAATGATGGCGTGCGTATCTGACCAATTTAGCCAATGTAAAAGAATAAAAAGACTACCGCCCAACATGGCTGCTAACGCATAAATTTCTTCGCGCAAAATCATTGGTATAACATTACACAGCACGTCACGAATCATACCACCAGCAACCCCAGTAATGGTGCCAAGTACAACAGCCACAGGAATAGGCGCACCTAAATACAGTGCTTTTTGTGTGCCTATTACCGCAAAAAGAGCTAAACCTAAGGCATCAGCAATTAATAAAAAACGTTTGGGGATCCTTTTAGGTTGACGTATAAAGGCAATGGTTAATAGTGCTGTGGCTAATATCACGTAGAGGTAATAGGGTTTCTCTACCCAAAACACTGGCGTTTGTAAAATAACATCGCGGATAGTACCACCACCAACGGCAGTAACGGAGGCGAGCACAACAACGCCAAAAGGATCAAGCTGATATCGTCCAGCCATTAGGGCACCAGATAAAGCAAAAACAACGATGCCAAAAATATCTAAGTAATACAAAAGCTCAATCATAATTTACCCTTCATAGTGACAAGCTAATCAATTCGTAGCAAAAAGCCACAACAACAAGTAAAGCTAATGTGGCATAAAGACAAAAATTAACTTTAGCAGTGGCAATAATGATATCTCTTGGTTCAGGTTGTTTGGCTAGGTCATTAAAGCTAATTTTTCGTAACTTTTTATTATCATACATGGCGACCCCTCCTAGCCTTGCACCCAAGGCTAACGCGTGTGTGGCAATCACAAAATTATCGTTAAATTTAAAAAAATAAACGCGTGTCAATCGCCAAGACAATACACTGTTTGATTTGATACTCGTCAACAACATTAGCAATGCCATTAGGCGGCTAGGTAGCCATTGTAATACATTCACTAACCGTTGACTGAAGAGACCAAAATAATGAAATTTAGCCAATTTAGTATTCCAACAATAATGCATCTCCAGAAGAAGGCGATAAGTTAAAGCTGATAAAGCCCCTGCACAAAGGTAAATAAAACAAACCGCATAAACTTGTTGTGTTATGCGCAACAGCTGCATTTCAATAGTCGCTTTACATAAACCCAGAGTTGATAGCTGTTGCACATCTCTTAAAAGCCATGGAGCAAGTAATTGTTTAGCTTGATAGGTTTTATTGATAACTAAGGCCTGCGCTATGCTTTTAGTTACTCTACCCAGATTTATTATACCTACAGCAAGATAAAGTAATAAGCCTTGCCATAAAGCATCTACCGCGACAAAATCTGCAAATAGCCACAATATGATCACAATGGGGGTAATAGTGATGAACAAAGCTAAACAACCTGCCAATGTTTGCTGCTCAATACTGTTAGTAACGCGATTTACCTTATTGGCTAACTGTGAGCAATAAAGCTGAAAAAAACGTAGCGGCTGATGTAGACCAAAATAACTGCTAACAGCATTGATGACCAGAACGACAAGCAGTATGATTAAATCATAACTAAAAGCCGTTAAAGTATTAAATTCTGGCATCTGTTAGCCCTCATGTTAAACAGTTATTCATCAATATAACTTAATTAACTATTTAAACTGTCAGGTGATTTACCTTGCAGTTGTTCGAGCATATTTATCACTAACTGCGACGAATTAACCGCAGCAGTTTGCAAATACTCTTCAAACGTATGCGGTGACTCTTTGCCTGCAATGTCAGATAAGGAGCGAATGACGACAAACGGAGTATTGAGTTGTAAACATGCCTGCGCAATGGCTGCTCCCTCCATTTCTACGGCTGCCATGGAGGGAAAGTTTGCTCTCGCTTTAGCTACATCCTCCTCTTTAGTCATGAAGGTGTCACCTGTGGTGATTAAACCCAAAACAGCCTTAATAGACTGCTCTTTTCCTTGATTTAGTCGCTCAATACCCTCCTTGGCGGCGTTAACCAAATAGTCGTTTGGCGAAAATGCTGCAGGGTTCGCCGGTAATTGTCCGACTTCGTATCCAAAGGCCGTTAGGTCCACGTCGTGATATCTGACTTCAGAACTAACCACAATATCGCCAACTTTTAAACTTCTATCAAAGCCACCAGCCGAACCAGTATTAACAACGTAGTCAACGGCAAAGCGATCAATAAGCATTGCTGTTGCCAGTGCCGCTGCCACTTTTCCTATACCTGACTGGACAATGACCACCTCATCATTATTAATTTTGCCTTTATAAAAAGTATAGCCACCGTGTTCTGTTTGAGAAGCATCAGTTAACGTTTCTTTTAAAATGGCAATTTCAGGCTCCATTGCGCCAATAATTCCTGCTTTCATGTTAATTCCTGTTCATTGTATTTGCTCTACAGAGCGATAGATGTTCAAGCGCATTTATTGGCTCGAAAAGTTCATTATTTTGAGTTTATAAAATTTCATTCACTCATT
>JBELHN010000006.1:0-20933 GCA_042091395.1 Colwellia sp. | reverse complement strand
TTTATTGGCTCGAAAAGTTCATTATTTTGAGTTTATAAAATTTCATTCACTCATTTGATTTTATAGGTATTAATTGACACCTTGTTGGCTTCACCTTATTAGCACAGTTTTTCGTTATAAATTCTGTTAAATAGCCTAGTTGTGATATTCGGCATACCGTTATTTATAAAAAAACTCACCCTAATTACGGGCTGTGCAACTGGGCAATAATGTAAACCTAACAATAGCTTTTTAAGCCTAAAAATATTAACTTTTCATTATGCTCTACTTTATACCCAAGCTCATTACTGTGCTTATTATTCTCCAGCAATAAATGCTTTAAAGCTTGCCCGTTGCCACCAGTAAAAATAATGTGTTCAATTTCACCAAGTTGTTGTGCTTGTTTTATTGCTTGCTCTATCATACCTAACGTTGCCGCCCAGCAAGCATTATTTACATTATCTGTCGTGCTTTTACCAAAAGCGACATTAGGCATTGTGCTCTTATTGGCATGTACTAGAGTACTATTTTGAATAATGGTATCAAACAATGCTTCGATACCTGACAATATCCAGCCGCCTTGATGCTGGCCATCACTCGCTAATAAGTCAACTGTTGTCGCGGTACCTGCATCAATAATTAACACTCTCTTTTGCGGGTAAAGGTTTATAGCACCTAAGAGGGCTAACCAGCGATCAATACCTAAGGTTGTTGGCTCTTGATAAGCAGAAATAAGTGTATTTTTTCGTTGCTCGCTTTGCACTTCGGTAAAACAAACACCTTGATCTTGGCACCAATTAGCTAGACGTTGGGTTAACACTAGATGCCCAACATTAGCCATAACGACTTGTTTGGCCTTGCTAAAGTAATGTGAGAAATAATCAGCTGTAAAGTGGTCGTTGTTTAACTGTGTCACTGTGGAAAGAGTTTTGTTATCAAACTGCACATACTTAGTTCGACTATTGCCAACATCAATTAGAAAAATCACTCATCTATCCTCAAGCTCACTTCACCACCATATACAGGTTTAACTTGACTATCGATCTCTAACAGCAAGGCTCCTTGACCGTTTACACCTCGACAAATGCCATGGGTTATTTTCTCACCAGTCATTAATTTTACACGTTTATTTAAAAAAGCATCATGGCTATGCCATTCATCCAACATAGGTACCAAGCCCGCATGTTGATATGCAAATAACCTCTGCCTTAAGCAATTAATCAATTGTGCACTTAGCGCATTTCTATTGATTTCAACATCACTATGTGATTGTAAATCGGTCCATTGTTGTTCAATTAATTTGCCCGCCTCTGGCGGCATATTTAAATTAACACCTATACCTATAACACAGTGGCTAGGCTCTAATGCCTGGCCTTCCAATTCAATTAAGATGCCTGCCAATTTTACACCTTGTAAATAAACATCATTTGGCCATTTCAACTGAACTTGCACACCACAATGCATTTTAATAGCATCGCTAACCGCAAGGGCAGTGACAAGACTTAACCCCATTGCTGCCGATAGGCCTTGCTCCAAATGCCAATACATCGATAAATATATTTGCGATCCAAAGGGAGAAACCCATTGTCTTCCCCTACGACCACGACCAGCACTTTGATATTCAGCCAAACAGACTTGACCAGGCGATAATTGATTAGGCAAACGTCTCATTAAATAATCATTGGTTGAATCGATTAAGCTATGGACCTCCACGCGTGGGATATCACTTTTTTTATCAACGGTGCTGTCACCATCAAGTAAACCAATAATGGTATCTTTGTCTAACAAAGATAAGGGACTTGCAAGCTTATAACCTTTACCAGTAACACTGAAAATTTCTAAACCTATGGCCATCAATGCTTTAATATGCTTTGCCACCGCAGTTCGGCTGATACCCAATTGCTCACCCAGTAACTGCCCTGAAACAAATCGACCCGGTGCTAATGACTTGATTAAATGCTCTTTCACCGCTTTAGTCATTTTCAACTTTCCTAGAAGGGTTAAGTTGACTCAAGGGCTGCTTATCAGCAATAGAATCAAAGTCACATTCACCTTGCGCTGTTATCATTCTTACTTCAGGCATTAACACTACAGAAAATTTATCGGCTACTTTACGCTGTATATATTTGGCTAGGCTGATAATATCAGCACCAGATTGACTACCATAATTAACAATGACTAGGGCTTGTTGGTGGTGCACACCAACCTGATTATGGGTAAAGCCTTTTAAACCCGCGCTTTCAATAAGCCATCCTGCAGCCAACTTAACGCTGCCATCAGTTTGTTGATAATACGGCATATTTGGGTAATCTTTTGATAAAGCAGCAAAGACCTTTGCACTCACTATTGGGTTTTTAAAGAAGCTTCCAGCATTAGGCAGTTTTTTAGGATCAGGCAGTTTGCTATTGCGTAATTCAATAACTCGGGCCATCACAGACGACGCAGAACAATCTTTAGGCAGAGTGTCCAAACCCGCATAACTTAAATTGGCTTGCCAAGCTTTAGGGAATTTTAAAACGACTTCAGTAACCAAGCCTTTATTGTAAAGTGACTTTTTAAAAATACTGTCGCGATATCCAAAATCACACGTTTGCTTTGACAGGGTATGCATGGTCTGAGACGCAAATTCATACCATGTTACTGCTTGGCAATAATCTGAAAAATCGACACCATAAGCACCAATATTTTGAATTGGCGCTGCCCCGACACTTCCAGGTATTAATGCTAAATTCTCCAAGCCATTAATACCTCGTGTCAGGCAAAAGCATACCAACTCATGCCAATTTTCAGCAGCACCAACCCTCACCATGTAATGATCATCGTATTCACTAACGGCCATACCTAAAAACTTTGGCTGAATAATAACGGGGGCTTGTTGTTCAACGAATAAGGTATTACTACCCTCACCGAGAATATAAAACGCTTGTGACGTTAACCTCGGTAATTGCTTTAACTCAGCTAAATTACTTGGGAAATAAATCTCAGCACATCGAGTTTTAATATTAAAAGTGTTGCTATTTTGCAGCGCATAATCTTGGTTTGAATACATAACACAATAGGTCAATGCCAAAAGAATGATTATTGTACTTAAAAAAAAACTTAACACCAATCCTTAGCAAGGATTTCAATCAAATCACTTCGCATTAACGTTAACCAATAACATTAAAATAAACCTCACTGCAACATGACAAGATTTATAGTTTCACCATGACATCTTCGAGCGCTAAACGAGATTTGGGCAAGCTCGCATTAAAATCTTCATCAGGGTGATGATAACCAATAGCTAAGGCAACGTCACATTGATATCCAGCCAACTCTTCACTAAACACCTCATTAACCAAGTCAATATCGATACCTTCCATTGGCGTAGCATCAATTTTTAAACGAGCAAGGACATGTAATGTATTACCTAAGGCTAAATAGGTTTGCGCTTTAGTCCAGCTGCTGTTATTGCCAGCGGCATCGGTATTAAGTTGAGCAAAAGCATAAGTAGCAAACGCGGCATCACGATTCTCAATGGCAGTGCGTTTATCAGCAATAGCTTTATCAACCACCTTGGCATAATCTTCACGGCTATATTTGGGGTTATAAGCAAACAAGATAATTTGCGAGCTATCATAAACATGCGGTTGATTATAGTGATGCATATTAGCAAAGGTATCACTTAGTCGAGATTTTGCCGAATCACTTTCAATAACAATAAATTTCCATGGTTGCGAGTTAATAGACGAAGCCGATAAACGCATTGCCTCATACAGCACTGCTAAATCTTCAGCAGGGATTTTTCTGGATGCATCATATTTTTTTACGGTATGCCGACTATTGAGATCAGTAAGAATAGGGTGAGCCATTGTAGTTCCATTGTTATTAACAGGAACCAATTAAGCTACGAGGTTTTGATGTGTTATTCAAGACAACAAGAGGTTTGTTTTCAATTATCTACTGTTTAGTCTCAACCTTGCGTAATACTGAAGAGCACAATAAGCAATTATAAGCCTACCACTGGCAAAAGATTTGATTAATCATTAACCAATAAGCAAGAGGTAAGTAAAAATAACCAAAAAATGATTAATTTGACTAAAATTTATCACACCTCTTTTTTTGTCGCCTACATGCAAAACGACTAAAAAAATAAAATCATATAAAAACAGTTACTTAATAAAAAATTCTAGGTTGGCATAGCACTTGTAATAACTTAATCAAGAATGCTTAGGTTAGCTCAATTTAACAAAGCTAACACAGTCGTTAATTTAGATGAATTAATTAACACCACTCACATAAATCGTTAAAAGGAATTTATTATGAATAACATAAATAAAATTAAAAAAACCAGCAATGCTATCAAAGAGGTCAGCTTAACATTCGTTTTTATTGGTGCCTTGCTAGGTTCGTTAATAGGAACGACTGCCAATGCAGCAACGCTAGAAAATGTAGAACACTCAACCACTCAATTTATTATTAAGCAAAGTGAACAAGTAATGACCGATATAAGTCAACATTTAGCGTCTTCAATCGCTGAGCAAGTTAGCAAAATGTCTGTAAATTATAACCTGCAATCAAAAGTTTGGGTTCCTGCCAACGTAACAGCAACTACTAAGCTAACTAACCCTCAGCAAGTAAGTTTTAAAAAGAAGCCTACTGCTAATCAAAAGGACATTACAGTACAAATTAGTGCTGACAAACAAACTTCAAGCAACATTAAAAACATTTAAAACAAGCACTTAAAAAGACATTAAAAGTAAATTTAAAACATTATATCTCAACGCATTAAACTTCAGGAGAAATACCATGGGATTATTTAGTCGCTTTACCGATATCATCAACGCTAATTTAAATAGTATGTTAGATAAAGCAGAACAACCGGAAAAAATGATACGTTTAATCATTAGTGAAATGGAAGAAACCTTAATAGAAGTGCGTTCAAGTGCTGCCAAGAATATTGCGGAACAAAAAATATTGGCACGTAAAATTGCTTCAACTCAAAAAAGTATTGCGCATTGGCATCAACAAGCTGAAATAGCTCTAGCCAAAGATCGAGAAGATCTCGCTAAGTTAGCGTTAACAGAAAAACATAAATTTCAGAATGACGAAGTGAAATTAGAGGAAGAAAATATTGTGGTTAACGAATTGTTGGAAGCAATTCAAACAGACGCACAACGATTAAGAGAGAAACTCGATGAGGCAAAACGTCGGCAAGAAGCCTTAGTCTTAAGACAAGAATCCGCTGAGGTACGTTTAAAAATTCGAGAGAAAGCAGTGGTGCACAATATTGATGCCGCTTTAACCAAGTTTGAACGTTATCAGCAAAAGATTGATCATATCGAAGCACAAGTAGATTCTTATGATTTAACTGACACACAAGATCTATCAACGCAAATTAGCAACTTAGCCCAAAATGATACGATTGAAGCGGAACTCGCTACTATGAAGAAGAAGGTAGTAAACAGCTAATCGCTATTTATTTAAGATAACCCAGATTAATAGCCTTCATTAACAAGGAAGGCGTAATTATTTTGTCATTGTTAGAGTTAGAGTTAGAGTTATTAAGGAACTATTATGAAATACCACAGAGAGTATTCAGCTATCAAAGATGTTAACCCTGTATTAGGCAAAAATATCCGCTATAAAAAGTTATCTGGGGTGTGCGCGGGTATTGCCAAATATTTTAATTACCCCCGGCTAATGGTTCGTGTTATCGCTATCGCTGCACTATTTTTATTTCCTGTAGCTACAGGTGTGAGCTATGTTGTAGCAAGTTTACTATTGCCAAGCCAGCATTAAGTAATAGTACCTAAGTAATTACTGGGGGTTCTATGAGTTTATTAAAGTCGCTTTTGCTCACCTTGTTAATTGTCTTGTGCATTACATGCATGCTTGACATAGGAGTGTTTGATTTAAGCAATATTCAGGTAATTATTAACAACCAGCAGCTAGAGCCCCTTTCAACTATTATTTTATCAGTGCTGGCAGCGATGGTTCTTATAATTGCCGGGCTTGCTTTTATCATGAGTTTTATAGGTGGCTTACTCTTTATTACCTTACTGGTTTGCTGTAGCGTTTTTTTAGGGTTATTAGGGCTGTTTTGGCCCCTAGTATTGGTTGCCGTTGTTATTTGGCTTTGCTGTCCTAAAAAAGCGGCTCATTGCAGCTAACCACTTAAAAAATGAAGATAGAGAGAGAAAACCGAGTGGATGATCAAAACAGGCAATGCTCACCTCATTAATCATCAACTCACGCAACGAGGCTATTTAAAGAATTTAGCCAAGATAGTTTTGCACTCATCAGACTGAACTAAATGAGCAAAAGCATGATTTTCTGCTGCAATAATTTGTTGTAATGCTTGCTCATTACCTTGTCGGATTAATCGGCGACTGGTCATCACCGACTCAACTGGCAAGCTAGCAATGGTTTGAGCAACTTGGGCAGTAATTGATAAAACCTCGGAGGCCTGACACGTTTGGTTAGTAATGCCATAACTCAAAGCTTGTTCAGCATTAAATGGTGTGCCTAATACCATTAATTCGAAAGCTTTATTTGCTCCTACTTTTTGTGTCAATAATAAGCTTGAACCTGCTTCAGGGCATAAACCTAGCTGTGTGAAGGGTAACTTAAAATAACTATTTTCAGCAGCAATGACCATATCGCAATGTAACAGTAAAGTGGTGCCAATGCCGACAGCAACGCCGGCAACACCTGCAACAAGCGGTTTGGTAAATACAGAAACGGCATTAACAAAATCAAGCGCGACGAGTTCATTATTGGCGCTACACTGCATAAAGTCATTTAAGTCATTACCAGCACAAAAGCAGTGCTCATTGCCTTGAATAACGACACACTTTATTGCGTTGTTATCTTGCGCATACGTTAAAAGTTCGCAAAGTTGTTTGTACATATCATTTGTTAAGGCATTTTTTTTATCTGTGCGGTTCAAGGTTATAGTAAAAACGCCTTGTTGCTCGGTTGTTATTATTAAATTATTCATTTGCCACCAGTTTAGTTACATAGGTTTATCAATACTGTATAGTTTATATATACTATTTACTAAACCATAATATTTGTTAGCAAGGATGTATAGTTACCATGAGAAATATTCACTATAAAAAATTATGGGTTGCCTTCGTTTTTTTATTGCCCTTACTCGTCAAAGCCGATGCCAATGAAGTCATTACGGTATCAGATGGCTATATTAAAAGTAGTATCCCTGGCAGTGATATAACCGCTGCCTATATGAGTATTACTAATCACAGTAAGCAAACTATAAACCTACAAAAAATCACCAGCCCACTCTCCGATAGGATAGAAATCCACCAACATAGTATGGAGGGGGGCATGATGCGGATGCGTCAAGTTCAATCACTTAACATTAAAGCCAATAGTCAAGTAGTTCTTGCCCCACATGGTTTGCATTTAATGATTTTTTCCTTGAAAAAAACAATTAACACCGCAGATGTTGCGCCATTAACGTTACACTTTTCAAACGACATCAAGGTTAATTTGCAATTACCTGTTGCGTCTTACATTAGATAATACATTTTATTAAATATTCTTGGAGTACATATGAACACGATGTTTACTACTAAAAAAGTTATCTGGTCAATGCTTGGTATTGCTTTTTTACTCTACCTTGTTGGCATCTATTGGAGTTTTGAACCAGAGCCTATCGACATCCACAAAGAAGTCACACAAGCTGCAAAAGTAGACAATGTTGCACCCGTGATCGGTTACACAACGACTACAGCTCTGATCAAAGTCAGTGAGGTGCTGCTTTACAAACCCGGAGGCTACTTATCAAATGATATTATGCTACCTTCGTTGCTACTCGACAATATGCCGGCGTGGGAATTTGGGGCCCTTGAAATGATTCGCGACATGGCACTGGTTATGCGCAAAGATTTTAGCCGTTCGCAATCACAGTCATCAGTTAATATCCACTTACAAGAAGCACAGCCTAAATTTAATATTGATAGTAAAAGTTTTACGCTGCCAAGTGCCGAATCAGAATACGCCGATGCCATCCAACATTTATACGCTTATCGCAACGCCCTGGTGAGTGCGGGCAGTGGTAATAAAGCGCAATTTTATGCCCGCGCAGATAATCTTCGAGCCTATATTGAAGAAGTACAAAAACGTTTAGGAAGTTACTCTCATCGCTTAAGTTTAAGTGTTGGTCGCGAGCAGGTTAATACTGACTTAGCTGGGGACAACATGGCTAAACAATCTAGCCAAGGTGATGCACGTATGCATTTGAAAACAAGTTGGTGGAAAATAGATGATGTTTTCTATGAAACGCGAGGTGCTACATGGGCTTTGCTGCAACTCCTTAGAGCGGTTGAAATAGATTTTAATAGCGTGTTAGAAAATAAAAACGCCAAAATTAGCTTGCAACAAATTATTCGTGAATTAGAAGCGAGTCAAGCATCACTGTGGAGTCCAATGATTTTAAATGGCAGTGGTTTTGGGGTACTGGCTAATCACTCTTTAGTTATGGCTAACTATATTTCTCGTGCAAATGCAGCGTTAATTGATTTAAATGAACTTCTAACTAAGGGATAACATAATGAAAAAAAGTATACTGGCAGCTAGTGTAGCAGCCTTACTGTGTGGCAATGCCCAAGCAGATACGTTATTGGGTCTATACATCGGTGGCCAAGTATGGGCAAACGAAACCAGTGGTAGTTTTGGTGAAGGTCAAGATACACAAACGGCTTTTGAGTTTGATGATGAAAACCAAGGTAGCTATTTTGTTGCCCTAGAACACCCTATTCCGTTAATTCCTAATGTCAGAATTGCCGCAACAACGTTAGATACTATTGGTGGCACAGAACTCAATTCCAGTTTTACCTTCGATAACATTACCTATAATGCAAATACAAGCCTAAACACCACCTTAGATGCTAGTTTTGTTGATTACACTTTATACTACGAACTATTTGATAATGATTTAGTGAGTTTTGATTTTGGTTTAACTGGTCGAGACCTTGATGCAAACATTACGGTAATTGCTCCCGCCAATAGTTTGCAAAGTGACCTAGCGGTATCGGGTATTATTCCTATGGCATATTTGGCAACTGAAATTGGTTTACCGTTTACAGGGTTAAGTGTCTTTGCAGAAGCCAATTTTATTAGTTACGATGGCCAAACAATATACGATGCGCAAGCGGGTATTAGTTATGCCATATTAGATAATTTAGCAGTAGATTTAGATTTAACACTTGGCTATCGTTCACTTCGACTTGAACTAGATGACTTAGATGACTTTAACAGTGACTTAAGTTACGACGGTTTCTTTGCTGGTGCGATTGTACATTTCTAACCCTCAATATTGCTTAAATTGTAAACTGAGTTATCACACTTTATAAAAGCCACGCTAAACACTGCCGTGGCTTTTATTATATCGCTTATCAATAAATACCACTAAATATCAACTTTTACTTACTTAAATGCGCAAAACGGTCGTAACGCTGTTGTAAAATATTAACGCGTTCCACATACACTTCAGTTTCTTTAAAAGGTGGAATGCCTCCATACTTTTTCACTGCTCCCTCACCAGCATTATAAGCTGCCGAAGCTAATTTCATATCACCACGATATTTTTTTAAGAGTCTTGCTAAGTGCTTAACTCCACCCTGAATATTCTCGGCAGCAGCGAATGCATTTTTTACCCCTAAAGACTTAGCTGTAGCAGGCATTAATTGCATTAAGCCTTGCGCGCCCTGTTTCGAAATAGCCTTGGGGTTAAAATGAGATTCTGCATGAATAACTGCTCGCACAAAAGCAGGGTCAATACCATGATTAGCAGCTGCATCGTTAATGGTTTGTTTGTAGGGATGAAAATAGAGTTTAACCTTACGCCAGTTTAACAACGAATCAGGCTGACAAGCATAACAGTCTGCACGGTAATAACTAAAAGCAACACCAAAGGGTTCTTTGTCTGAAAATGACATACCACCAGAAGCTGTTTTGTAGGTAAAAATTTTAAGCGCTTTGCTATTTGCTTTAAAACTTAAAATGGACACACAAATAAAAGCCAACAACAAAATAACAATACTAAAATTATGTGTTTGATATTCTTTATGGTCGCGTCTTAAATTACTGCTCATACAACACCTACTTATCTGACCTGTATTATTTTCATAAAACTTTTACACTGCTCATTATTCCTTTTTGGAATAAAAAATCGCTATCTATTCCTTTGTATTTGACTGCAAATTGTCTATTCTCCTTGCATTAATGATCATAGGTGAAATAGTTATGTTGCCAGAGCAGCGCTTATTAAATCAAAATCCGTCAACTACAGCAAACAATAGTAGTGCTTTAGACGCAAACCAACTGGCCTTGCTTCAGCAAAGTACAGCGAATTATTCTTCCTTGCAACTTGCCTGGGCAAGTGGCTACTTGGCTGCCAAGAGTGAACAAGGGCAAATCACCCAAGTTGCGCCAGCAGTTGCCGCAACAGCAGTGGCGAAAACACTTACTATATTATTTGCCTCGCAAACGGGAAATGCGAAAGGGGTAGCTACCAAGCTAGAGACCAGTGCTAAAGCGGCAGGCATTAACGTCGTCTTAAAAAATATTGCCGATTACAAGGCAAAATCATTAAAAAATGAAACGCATTTACTTATCGTCGCCAGCACTAATGGTGAGGGTGAGCCGCCTGATGATGCCATAGAGTTTCATGAATACTTATTAGGTAAAAAAGCGCCCAAATTACCCAACTTAAATTACAGTGTATTATCACTAGGCGATAGTAGTTACGAGTTTTTCTGTCAAACTGGTAAAGATTTTGATCAACGCTTATTAGAGCTAGGTGCTAAACAAGTTGCCCCTCGAGTTGATTGTGATGTGGATTACGACACGGAATGCGATGAATGGACACTGCGCATAGTTGAAGCCCTCAAAGAAGAACTTAATCAAGCAGAGTCTGCATTAGTGCCAGTCGTTGAAGTTGCCACCGCGGGTGCAGAAAGCCTCTATTCAAAACAAAACCCACTTGCTGCAGAATTCTCTGTAAGCCAAAAACTTACCGGTCGAGATTCTGCCAAAGATGTTCGTCACATTGAAATTGATCTTGATGAATCAGGCTTAACTTATCAAGTAGGTGATGCTTTAGGCGTATGGTTTGACAATGACAGCGAATTGGTTAATGAACTCATTCAACAACTGCATTTTAGCGGTGATGAAAAAGTTAGTTTGAAAATTGCTGGTGAAACACAAGAAGTATCCATTAAAGAGGCGCTAATCAAACATTTAGAAATCACCCAAACAGCACCAGCATTTATTGAATTTTGGGCACAACAAGTTAATGACGCTAAGCTAATTGAGATAGTCAAAGATAAAAATACTGCCCGTGAGTTTGCCGGTCAACATCAAATCATTGATGTAGTAAGTATCGGTAATGCAGATGTAGCGCCGCAAACATTTGTTGATGCCTTACGCAAGATCACGCCGCGCCTATACTCAATTGCTTCGGCACAGTCTGAAGTTGAAGAAGAGGTACATTTAACCGTTGGCGTAGTTACCTATGAAGCCAATGGAAAAGTCCGCACCGGTGGCGCTTCAGGCTTTTTATCGCACCGTTTAAGCGAAGGCCAAAAGGTTCGTGTATTTGTCGAACACAACGACAACTTCCGTTTACCACAATCGGATGACACCCCTGTGATTATGATTGGTCCAGGTACCGGTGTCGCTCCGTTTAGGGCCTTCATGCAAGAACGTGATGCGCGAGAAGCCAGTGGTGATAACTGGATGTTTTTTGGCGATCAAACCTTCACGCAAGATTTCCTATATCAAGTAGAGTGGCAAAATTATTTAAAATCAGGCCTGTTAACACGTATGGATGTTGCTTTTTCTCGCGACCAAGCTGAAAAAATTTACGTACAAGACCGTTTAAAAGAACACGCCAGTGACGTATTTGCATGGTTAGAACGCGGTGCTCATCTCTACATTTGCGGTGACGCTAATCGAATGGCTAAAGATGTACACAACACCTTAGTTGAAATTATTCAACAACATGGCAACTTATCGGCCGATGCCGCCGAAGACTATTTAAAATCACTACGTTCTAATAAGCGTTACCAGAAGGATGTTTACTAATGAGCAGCAAGTTTACCCAAGTAGAAAACCCCATATTAGTTGTTGAAGGGAAACAGGCTGATAACGAACGTTTAAAAGCAGAAAGTGACTTTTTACGTGGCACCATACTCGACGATTTAAAAGATCGTATGACTGGTGGTTTCACCAGTGACAACTTTCAGTTGATTCGTACCCATGGTATGTATCAGCAAGATGATAGAGACATTCGTGCTGAGCGTCAGAAGCAAAAACTAGAACCTTTACACAATGTCATGCTTAGAGCCCGTTTACCGGGTGGTATTATTAGCCCTACCCAATGGTTAGCCATCGACAAATTTGCTGATGAATACACCTCGTATGGCAGTATTCGATTAACCACACGCCAAACCTTTCAATTTCATGGGGTATTAAAGCCAAATATTAAATTGATGCACCAAACACTCAATAGCGTTGGTCTTGATTCAATTGCGACGGCGGGCGATGTTAACCGTAATGTCCTTTGTACCTCCAACCCTGTTGAGTCAAGCTTACACCAAGAAGCCTATGAGTGGGCAACTAAAATTAGTGAACACTTACTACCAAAAACTCGTGCCTATGCTGAAATTTGGTTAGACGAAGAGCGTGTTGAAACCACTGAAGATCAAGAAATTGAACCCATTTTAGGCAGTAATTACTTACCTCGTAAGTTTAAAACCACGGTAGTTATTCCACCCAACAACGATATTGATTTACACGCCAATGATCTCAACTTTGTTGCCATTAGCGAAGGTGGAGAGTTAATTGGTTTTAACGTGCTTGTTGGTGGCGGCTTAGCCATGACTCACGGTGATAAGTCAACTTACCCACGTTGTGCTGATGACTTTGGTTTTATTGCCAAAGAGCATACCTTGGCAGTAGCGGCTGCAGTTGTTACCACACAACGTGATTGGGGTAACCGCGTAAATCGTAAAAATGCGAAAACCAAATACACCCTAGACCGTGTTGGCGTTGATACCTTCCGTGAAGAAGTTGAGCGTCGTGCAGGAATCGAATTTGCTGAGTCTCGCCCTTACGAATTGACTCACCGCGGCGATAGCTTTGGCTGGGTAGCCGGTATAGATGGTAAACATCACTTAACCTTATTTATTGAAAACGGCCGTATTCTTGATTTTGCTGGTCAATCATTAAAAACAGGTATGCGCGAAATTGCCAAGGTGCATCAAGGCGATTTCCGCTTAACCGCCAACCAAAACTTAATTGTTGCCGGCGTCGATGAAGCAGACAAAACCGTTATTGAACAACTTGCTCGTGACCATGGGTTAATTAACGACGGCGTTTCTAACCAACGTAAAAGCTCTATGGCGTGTGTTGCCTTTCCAACCTGCCCTTTGGCAATGGCCGAAGCCGAACGTTATTTACCGGGCCTAGTTGACAACGTTGAAACCATACTTGAAAAGAATGGCTTAAAAGACGACAGCATTATTTTGCGGGTAACAGGTTGTCCAAACGGTTGTGGCCGTGCCATGCTAGCTGAAATTGGTTTAGTGGGTAAAGGCCCTGGTAAATACAACATGTACCTAGGCTCAGATCTTGCTGGCTCTCGAGTACCTAAGCTCTACAAAGAAAACGTTGATGAAGCATCGGTATTAACCGAAATCGACGCTTTAAGTGCGCGTTGGTCTGCTGAGCGCCACGATAACGAAGCCTTTGGTGATTTTGTTATCCGTGCCGGAATAGTTGACCAAGTTATTGTTAGCTTTAAGGACTTTCACCATGCTTGATAGCGGCATTTCTATTGCCCAGACAGCGCTCAGTAATACAGCTGAGCCACTGTTTCCAAACCCAGCATTAGCACAATGGAATACTTCGCTAGAAAGCCTAGATGCTACAGCACGTGCCGAATGGGCTGTTGCCAATCTGCCAGGATCGTTTGTATTATCGTCTAGTTTTGGTATTCAATCTGCGGTAATGCTGCACTTGCTTACGCAAATTGATAATACTATGCCTGTAATACTTACCGATACTGGGCATTTATTTCCTGAAACATACCGTTTTATTGAGCAGCTCACCGAGCGCTTAAACCTAAACCTTCAGGTGTACCAAGCCAAAGAAAGTGCTGCTTGGCAAATGGCAAAATACGGCGAAGAGTGGGCGCAAAGTGATGATACCCTTAAAGCTTATAATCGCCGCAACAAGGTCGAACCTTTAGAGCGAGGCTTAACAGAACTCGGTGCCAATACATGGTTTTCTGGGATACGCAGACAACAAACCGCGCACCGTGAAAACTTACCAGTGATAAGCACGCTGCGAAGTCGTTATAAAGTTCACCCTATTATTGATTGGACAAACAAAGATGTGCACCAATACTTAACCAAACATAACTTACCCTATCATCCACTATGGGAGCAAGGCTATGTATCGGTTGGTGATGTTCACAGCACCAGACCACTTACCCTAGGAATGACTGAAGAAGAAACGCGTTTTGGTGGTGGTCAACGAGAATGTGGCTTGCATACCGATGGTGATGGGATTTAGTAAGTTATTACTGCTCAATTCGCAGTGATAAACAGCTAAATATAAGGTATAACGCCTAAATGAGCATTACTTTTGGCCTACTTATTATGCTTAATATGAAAATATATAGCGATGTAATGTCAATTAGTCTTCATCATATTACATATAAATAAAGCGCTCTATTTACTAAGTAAATAGAGCGTTAATTTCATTGTTTGCTGGTTTTATGGTTTAAGGTTTTAAATGTTGTTTTAAAAACTTATCCATAGCCTCATAAGCTTCAAGGCGATTTTCTAAGCTTCTAAAACCATGCCCTTCATTTTCTTTTACAATATATTCTACTTCGACACCCCGTTTATTAAGAGCTTCAACAATTTGGTCTGACTCAGCTTTAACCACTCTTGGATCTTTTGCTCCCTGCAGCACCAATAACGGCGCTTTAATTTTATCGACATTATATACCGGAGAATACTGAGTCATCATCTCTTTATCTTTCTCAGGATGACCAACCATCTCATGAAGCATAGCTAAATATTGCTCCCAATATGGTGGAATAGACTCCATAAAAGTAAAGAGGTTAGATACCCCAACATAATCAATACCACATTTGTATAAATCTGGGGTGTATGTCACACCAGCAAGTGTTGCATACCCGCCATAAGAGCCACCATAAATACATATTTTTTCTTTATCTACAATGCCCTCATTAATGGTCCAGCTTACCCCATCAGTAATATCATTTTGCATGGTTTGCCCCCATTGCTTAAATGATTTTTCCCAAAACTCACGGCCATAACCTGTTGAACCTCTAAAGTTGACCTGTAAAACAGCATAACCTCGGTTAGCGAACATTTGGACTTCAGGTTGGAACCCCCAAGAGTCTCGTGCCCAAGGCCCACCATGAGGTAGCATAACTAAGGGTAAATCTTTAGCTTCTTTTCCTCTTGGCGTGGTTAAATACCCATGAATTTTTAAACCATCGCGTGATGTAAACTCAATGGGTTTCATGAACGACATATGTTGTGCATTATGCCAAGGTGCATTTTTCGCAAGAGAGGTTAAAGTGTCGGTGCTAACATCGTAATGGTAATAAGCAGCACGATCTACATCACTGTAGCTAACCACTATCATTTGTTGCTCATCACGAGAGCTACTAGAGATAGATAGTTGGCTATCAGGTAATTTTGCTTGAATTTTATTAAATGTATGCTCTGCACTTTTGTCTAAAAAATGGCGCTGGTCTTTCCATGTGGTGTAATTAACTGACACAATTTTATTGAGTACATCAGAATAACTAATACCGCTAATATCAACATCAGGGTGAGTGAAAATTTCTCTGATTTCTTTATCCTGCACTACATCATATTCAATAAGCGTAGCTTTATCACGAGTAATACGTGTGCTTACGTAAAGATTTTTGTTGTCGGGCGTAAAACCAAGAGGATTAAAGCCTTGCTTAAAATTAAGTTGCTTTAATATTTTAAATGGTTGGGATTCATTATCACGATATAAAACTTGACTATTTACCCCATCTGTAACCATAGCAACCCTGATTTTACCGTCATGATCGGTCATCCAACCGCTATAATTGCCAGGGTTTTTAGCAGCTAATGTCATTGATTTTGTTTTTAAATTGTAGCGATAAACATCAAAAATTCGCTTGTCACGTTGATTTGTAGATATTAATATCTCATCTTCTTGATTTGGTAATACATCTATAATACCAGCCACTACACCGTTTTTTGGTGTAATAACTAACTCTTCACCGGTGTCGATATTTACTGTTACTAAATAATAATTTTCATCACCACCAGTGTCTCTTGCATAAATCACCGTATCATCAGATACCCATCCATAACCAACAACATCCCGATCAATCTGATTTGAAATGCGTTTTACTTTTTCTGGCTGGTTAATAGGATGAAAAAAAATATTCATGCGATCTTTATACGGTTTAAGCATCGCAACATAGTTTGCCTTAGGGGAGAGAGTTACACTGCGCGTAACACTATTTTTAAAAAAATAATCGACTGAGTATTCAGGTATCGGCTCGCTTTGTATTGACGTATTTTGAATATCTTCCTGGTTTTTATCAGTTGTACTACAGCCTAATAATGTTACTGAAATAGCTGCTGCAATAAATAACTTTTTAAACATGTTAGTCTCCTTTTTACATAGTTATTATTTTCAATTGAACAAAAAATTGATACCCGTTTAGACAGTGAGAGTTTAGGTAACTCTTGTCGCTATTATAAACAGGTATCTTTAGGTTATGTTTAGCAGGGAAGATAATTGCAAAAAACACTTGTTAACATACATCTGTTTCTTCCTTCGTAAAAATAAGTAATATTAACTAAACTTCTTGATGCTAGAGTAGTTTTATAAAATAAACAAGGATTGTCGTTTAGATAAACGTTACCAGATGTAAACAACGACAAAAATCAAATTATATTAATTGTTTAGCAAAATAATTACTGATAACGCTGCATAGTTATTTGCTGTATACCAGCTAAAATTTAATAACAAAATTCTGATATAACCATCGCTAAATTTTTATTTATTTACCTCATCAAGTATTGGCAAATCAGTCACTTTTATTGACTGCTATTGCCCCTGAAACCATAGTTGTAATCCGACACTATCATTCAATTGAGTTTGTACCCTCAACTCAAAAAGATATATTTATATAAATATTGTCATATTTGTTATTTACTGTTGTTTTATTAATCAGTCTGCCCTCTTTTTTTAATTGGTATTATCAGACAATCACAGCGTTAATTTGATACTTCCCTTTATTGGTAAACCTGTTATATTCGAATCAAGCTGCGCGTTAAATTACCTAAAACCGCTTTAACAAAACTGACTGAGATAAGCCTAATTAAAACTAAAATAATCGCTTTGGTCATATGGTTTGGTTTAACTACATCACTTATTTTCAGTGGTGACTGTTTGTCTACCAAAAAATTTAATAACTCGCTCTTAACTAACAATAAACCATTGAAAGTGGTTTTTATTAGCCCTGACGTTAGGGGTAATCCTTACTGGGATTTTGTTAGTAATACCATGCGTAAAGCTGCGCTAGACTTTGGTATGCAGCTTACCATCTTATATACCACTCGCCACGATGTGCATGACTATTCTCTGCTTATCGATCATATTAGCCAGTTAGATAAACCTGATTTTCTGATTTATGTTTACCAATACAAATTGGGGAAAAAGTTATTAGAATATGGCGAACAACACCACATCAAATCATTTGTGATCAATACCAACATTGCTGAAGACCAACGACAACACATAGGTCGACCCGCTGAAAAATATAAATACTGGATAGGACACTCCTATGCCAATTTATCTGACATATCATTCGCACTATCTAAAAAAGCCTATAATTTGGCTAAACCATCAACCCAAACTAAAGTAGATAAACAGGTTTTTGGGATTGTTTTAAGCGGCTCTCGTGATTCAGATCTCGCTTTTCAATGGAATCATGGTGCCAGACAAGCCGCTCGTGAATTTGACGATTTCCATATAAAACAAACGGTTTACACTAGTTTTAACCCCAACATAGGTTATGAAAAAGCCAAAAAACTGCTGCAACGTTACCCTGACGTTTCGGTTATTATATCTATTGATGAAAATGTTGCTCTCGCCGCGATTACGGCAGCAGAAGAGCTGGGAAGAACGCCAGGTGAAGATATATTTATTGCCGGCTCAGCCTCTTTATTACCAACCTTTGACATGGCTGAACAAAAAAAATTACTGGCTAGTTATGCTTTAAGTGTTTGGTTTGGCGTGCATGCCATCGTTTATATTCACGATTATAATGTAAATATTTACAATCAAGAAAAGGAATTTACTTATAACTTTGCTGATACCAACATGTTACCTAGTCAAATCCCTACTTACCGTAAAATAATCGCCGAACAAACTTGGAAAAATATTGATTATCGCCGTTTTTCATTAGCTTTTTCTCCACACTTGCAAAGTTATGATTTTAGTCTTCAAGCTTTTGAAAAAGCAATGTTAGCGATTAACTAGTTAACTATTTATATATTAAGACCACTATCTAGTGCTTATCTTAACTTAGTACCTTTGGTAGCTGTTTCATTCGCTCATTAAAAGCTTGTGCGAATCGCTGTGGAGATTTGTTATCCATATTAAAATATAAAGAAGGTTCTATGAGCTCTGCCTCCATTAATGCAAAACCATTTTCAAAGCGGACTAAGTCAACTCTGGCATACAGTGGCGTTGTATGAATGTTGTTAATTGCCTGCATTGCAAGATTGGCATGTTCTAGTAATAAGTGCTCTGGCTCAACGGTTTTAAGACAACCACCATGCTCCTCTTGTACCCTAAAATCATTCGCTTTAGGTGTTTTTAAAATGGTATGGCTATAACGGCCATTAAAATAAAAGAGTGAATACTCACCCTCATCAATAATATTGTCCATAAAAGGTTGGACCATAAAATCACGTTGTGAAAATGCTTCTGATAACTCAGCAAGATTTTGTTGTACCGTTTTACTATTTAGCCAAAAGGTATTATCTGCGTTCGCACTGATTCGCGGCTTTAACACGATTTGTTTTTGACCTAAATGATCGCAACAGTTTTTTAAAAATTGCTCGTCAACTAATTGCCCTGCTAGTTTATCCTGCCAAATAGTGGGAACAATAGTCACCCCTGCTTGCTCAAGCTCTTTTAAGTACAATTTATCAATATTCCATTGCACAACGGCTAAGCTATTTTCCAGTTTAGCCGTAGAGTTTTCAATATTCGTTAACACTTGTAAAAACTGCCTTGCATCTTCTTGATAATCCCAAGGGGAGCGAATAATGACAGCGTCAAAAGTATTCCAATCAACCTGTGTTTTGCGCCATGACACCATCTCTACCTGCCAAGCCAAGGCATTAAGTGGCGGCTCAATGAGATGGTCATAAGCTTCAAAATCATCAAGACAATCCATGGTTAATATTGCACATTTTTGCATATCATCACTCACATTAATTAAAATATTTTATAAAATTATTAAGTAAAAGGTCTTTTGGGTAAAGTACAAATTACCACTTTAAGTGTTTTTTGATATTTACGCTTTATCACTTGCAAACGTAAGTGTTTCGTTAATGTATTTGCATGGCAACGCTAACATTACCAGGCGATCTACGCCCAAGGCGACACCGGAGCACTGCGGTAAGCCATGGTTTAACGCTGCGATAAAGTTATCGTCAATCGCCCTTGCCGGTAAACCCTGCTTCACTCGTTTAGCATTATCTTGCTGAAAGCGTTTTATTTGCTCGTTAGCATCGGTCAATTCATTAAAGCCATTCACTAACTCAATACCATGATAATAACACTCAAAACGCTCAGCGACCCTGGCATCTTGCGGTAAAATTTTGGCAAGTGACGCTTGTGCTACCGGAAAGTTATAAACAAAACAAGGTGCATTAATACCTATGGTCGGTTCAATGATTTCTGTGAAGATAAATTGCAATAACGCATCGAGATCATTCTGCTCAATTAACCAATCAGCAGATTTATCATAATGTTCAAGGACTGTAACTAATTCAGTAAAACTTGCCGTTAATGGATCAATGTTTACCGTTTCAATAAAGATATCTTGATAGCTGGTAAATAGTGGCTCATTACACGCTAAAATAGTTTTTAATAGTTCAGCCACCTCTGACATCAAGTCAAACTGATTAAAGCCAACACGGTACCATTCAAGCAGAGTAAATTCGGAGTTATGATGGCGGCCTGCTTGTTCATGGCGAAATGCTTTTGCCAGTGAGTAAATACAACCATAGCCGCCAGCAAGTAAGCGTTTCATGTGAAACTCTGGCGAGGTTTGTAAATACAGATCGACCGATTCTTCTACGCTACTATCAGCAAGAAAATTATGTTTACAGACAAAGGCATCAAGGTAAACATCGGTCACGGTTCCTTGCGACAATGCAGGTGTTTCAACCTCAATGACATTACGCTCTGCAAAAAACTGACGTATTTGCTGTAATATTACCGCCCTTTTTTGCGCGTTTTGCCAAGTCAGTGTTGGTTGCCAAGTCATTTTATTTCCTCGTTAATAAGCACAATACCTTGTTACTTTCTATAGACCCCAATCTGTGGACGAAATTGTAACACTGCACATTTAAGCTTTACATCGCTATATTTCAAGATCAAAAAAGGCCGCATTTGCGACCTTTTTAATTACTACTGTGTTTTAGCATTTATTTGTTTGTTAATCGACGGGTTAACAAGGCGTTGACACGGAGTTGACGCTAGTCAATGAGTATCTATAACGCAGTTAACCCTGAGAGTAACTACAAATTAATCTAAAATTGCAGAAACAACACCAGCACCAACAGTACGACCACCTTCACGGATTGCGAAGC
>JBELHN010000005.1:136140-142529 GCA_042091395.1 Colwellia sp. | reverse complement strand
GATAGATATTAACTGAGCTAAAGATAAAATAATATTTAATTAATCGCTAAGTTAACGGCTGAGTTAACGACTAAGTAGGTAGACACCCCCTATAATACCAAGGTACATCAGCACAGAAAAGAGACTACCAATCACCGTTAGTGGTGTTGATACTCCCATAAATTGGAACCTAAGAAGCGCAGACAGGGCTTTAGGTCTTGCTTGTAAAGAATGAAAATATTTTAATTCTATTAGCCTGGAGTGTAAATTGGGTGAGCGTTTAATTTCTAAATCAATCATTTTGTCGTAAACAAAAGCGACGAGATAAAATAGTATTATAAACAGCAAAATAAGGTGCATACTCTTTTTCCTATTTTAAAGAATTATTAACACATAAGTATTTTGAACTCACTGAACAGCTATTATAGTATCTCACTTATTGATTAACTTCCTCACACCAAGCACGAAGGTGTAAGTATATCCAAGTAAGTCTATTAAACTAACATTGCAGTCATTGTTTTATGTTGTTGGGGTATTATCAGATAATTCATGCTGAAGTTAACGGGTATTTATGATTCAGTCGTTAAGGCGATTTTTGCCATGGTTGTGATACTTGTAAATGATTTAGCACCAGCAATAAAACAGCCGTTGTGACAAAAGCTCGCATCATTGATGCCAATCACTTTACTGAGCTCATTATCAGCAAGTCCGGCCCATGCACTAGGTAAAGGTTTTCTGTCTTCAAATGATCCAGGCTCAACAGGAACCGTTTGAATTCGCCATTGATTCGATTCTGACGGATATATTACATAAAGTGCTTGTGGTGCTAGGGTGTTGACTGTTTTTTTCCATGGTGTGAAGCTTTCTAAGACAATAACACGAGGATCTGCCGCTTGTGCTATTGCATCAGCAACAATAGCCTCAGCCTCATTAGATCCTTTTGCACCAGCAATAAAGCGAGCCAACACCTGAGAAGCAAACATAACGGCTTGCTCAAAACAGCCATCAAAATCAGCCTTTTCTTGCCATGTTGGATTAAACATAGCGATCGTTTGACTTAAACTAATACCTTGAGGAACTCCTTCTACATAGCCACAATCGACAGCATCAATAACAGAGACTAAGTCGTTATCGACACTTTTGGCTAGCTCAACATCATTGTTACATAGTTGGCTGCCATACTTTTTCCAAATTAAGCCGAAAGAAGAGTAGGGAATGCCATTGTCACGTTCTCCTGCTCCACCACGCTGATGGTGGTCAAAACGACCGATTTCAGCATCATATACACCACCGACATCTAGGACAATGTCGGCTTTATTGAGGGCATCTACATCACGGCTACGAATCACTGAAGCCTCAGGATAAAGGCACTTTAATGCGGCGACACTAAAAACATCGTCGGCATGAAAATTACCATTGTGGGTAGCTATTATTAGCTTGCTCATAAAGAAATTACTCAAAATATAGATGGAAGGTATTTACAATGATGTTAAACAATGTTTTTTAACGAGCGCATTGACAATGCAGAAATAAACACTGTATGGCAAGACATAAAGTAGTCATAAAATTATATTAATATTTTACACTAGTTTACTTTGAAACCCCAGCAGACTCACTGGTGATTATTCAAAAAAAAACCGCCATTAAAGGCGGTTTGAAATGATATTAAAACTCATTAACTGACTTTTAGTATCGCTTGTTGGTAGTTATTGACCAAAAACATTTTTCAGTGAATCAAGTTTAGCTTTATCCTCATCTGATAGATTTTTATCTAATTGCTCTGTTAAGGCTTTTTTAGCTTCTTCTTTTGCTTTTTCTTTTAATGCTTCTTTTGCAGCTGTTTCAACAGACTTGATTAGGCGATTAATAACTTCTGCACTTAATTGTTCAGGCGTTAAACCCACTTTTTCGTCGCCTAAATTAGTCATTACAATGTTAGGCACTTTTAATACTTGCGGCTCCCACTGCTCAGTTTCTAAAGATGCCTTGTTGTTTATAAAACTGAACTTTTTAATCATCAAACGGATAGGCTCTGAAGTAGTGCTTTCATCAGCTGCTTTTGCCTCTGTTTCAGCTGGCGCAGATGAGCTTTTTTTAATGTTTTCAAGTAAGGCTTGTAAGTTAGTTGTTTGACCTTTTTGTTCTGCAATAATATCGGCACCATCAATTAACACTTCATCAATGACAATAACATCACCAAAAAGGTTACCAATATCTAACGCAACATCGTCTAAATGAAAAAGATGAGTACTATCAAAACCTGTTGGGTTTGCTAAATGAAGGCCAGTAATCTCTCCTCGAGCGTCTTTCAACGTAATATTTACCCCAGCCACAGTGACTGCTGTACCTGTTACTTTACTGCCAACTTTTTCAATGACATTTTTAACAATGGCATCAAGATTGGCGATACCGTAGTAAGTAATACCACCGAGAGCCAGTATGATAATTGCCAGTAACGATAGAATAATCTTTTTCATGGGTTGTCCTTATGAGTTATGAAATATAATGTGTTGTACGATTTTAATAAAAATTAACATACCTTTAAATAAAAAATAGCCTGTATTGTAATGTTACCGTGAATTTAAACAATTCTTTTAAGTACTCGTAGTTTAATGCATTCTGTTTTAAAAGTTATCACTTTTCACTGTTATAACGTAATCATTATCTCGCAAGGTTATATTATTTTCGATATTGCTTTCGATACTCCTTTCAATATTGTTAAAAGCCACTGACAATAATTAATATAATCGCTAGAAAAAAATAAAAGTAACTTTCTTTTGATAACTTATGTTCTGACCTAAACCAACGTTTAATTGGCATTGATAACAAGTTGGGAGAGCAGAGAAAACCGCGTAACATTGACAATATTCCAATCGCACCCGCCACCATACCAAAATCAATAACATTAGTTTTATAAATATCAATCCCTAGTGTAAAGACAACTAAAGCCATAAAACACTTAATTAATATTACGCTGCGTTTGATTTTTTCACTTTGACGTTCCATACACGCAAATCCTAGATTAATTGTTGAAACATAGTATATTTTATTTAGTTTAGATACCAAAAAAATTTAATAAAATTGAGAATATACCCCTAGAATGACTAAATCGACTAAACGTTTTGTCAGTTCACAATATACTGGAAAAGAGTTTTTTATTGCGCAGCATGCTTTATACAAAGAGTAAATTTCACAAGAAAGCCATTCAACATTAAGGCTGGTAGAAAAAATATAAATGCATACACAATTGAGCCTGTTAAGACTAGTGCGCATGAATAGAATAAAGCTTGCGTAAAGTACATCTTTGGTTGAATCGATGCACTATTTTTAAATGCTTCTTAACAAATGCTAAGTTCAATTTTTACTTGCTCGATAAATGACTGCACTTTAACAATAACAGGCTTGTAATATATAACTAAAAAGCCAAATACTAGCTCAATACCACCGACCTGTGACATAAGGATAAATTCTGGTGCGAATGGAGCAACCAAACACATCACAGCGATAAAAATCCCTTTTTGGATAATATTAAGATTGTTCCACATTTTCATCAAAAGTCTCACTGTAAACTGTCGCGTGTAATGCGCAATTATTCCATCTTGCAAAGATACATTATTGCTTTAAAAGGTGAGCTGAATTTTACAAGAACTAGGATTAATTCGTGTCATTGGTAATAATTTATTTTAGGTTTTATTATGCACTTTAAATCACAATTTATATGGGGTTTAAAGTGCATAACGAAACCATAACTAGCAGTTAATCAGATAAATAGTATTCGACTGTCGTGACTACTCGAACTTTTTTAATG
This sequence comes from Colwellia sp., assembly GCA_042091395.1. Lineage (GTDB taxonomy): Bacteria > Pseudomonadota > Gammaproteobacteria > Enterobacterales > Alteromonadaceae > Colwellia. The sequence goes on along the minus strand of JBELHN010000005.1, from coordinate 138,742 downwards.
TGTGGATTATTTTTATCACGATTATTGATAGTAAATTGCCCTTGTGAAGCACGTTTTATTTTTCCTAATGTACTTTGGGAGTCGGTGGCAAATTTTTGTGCAACTTCGCGTGCTTTACGAGTTGCTTCTTCAATCATGTCGGGTTTTATTTCACTTAAGCGAGTGAAACTGTATTCAGTTTGTGATTGATAGTTACCAGCAGTAAATACAATACCTTCTTTACCCAGAGAAGAGAGCTTACTTTTAACACGTATAACGTCATTAATGTTTTTGGAGTAAACGGTAACAGTTTGTGAGGCAGTATACCTAAACTCAGCGCCGTTGCTATTACCATATTGTTGTGCAGATTTATCTGTGATGGCAGGGCTAGCAGAAGATATTTCTTCGGCACTTATTGCATTCTCTTTTAAAAAATCATTAATTTTTAATGTGTTTTTCTCAATCGCATCGTAAAGTGTTTGAAGATCGTTACTTGCTACAGAAAATTGTATTGGCCAAATAACAATATCAGCTGGAAATTCTCGCTCAGATAAACCTTTCACGGTAACACTGCGTTCCAGTTGTTTATAATTTATCGCTGCACCACCAAGTAAATACCCTAGGCTAGACAAGCCAATAAAAATAAATATACCGAGAATAAGTGCCGCTGTTTTGCTGTAATTCTGCATGGTCTTTTCCTTTTTGTGATAGACGAAATACGGTGAATTCTTTTATTTAAATTGTTTTATTTATAGTTATTTGATTTTAAGTTGTTTATTTTGGCTTCGACAACTACAGCACTCTAAAATTCAAGTAATAAGTGCGGTGTGTTTAACAAGAGCGATGAGCAAATACTGATATTAAATATATCACTTAGGATCACATAATACGCCTAATGCGTTACGGTTTTAGAAAATACGTTAATTACCACGACGCCCGCTAAAATTAACAACATACCAATAATGGCAGCTAAATCAGGAGTTTGTTTATAAATAATAGCACTGATGAAAGTAATAAAAAATATTCCCATACCGGCCCAAATGGCATAGGCAATGCCTACAGGGATAGTTTTAAGTACCAGTGATAAAAAATAAAAAGCCACTCCGTAGCCAATAATACACAGCATGCTTGCTGTCGAATGAGTAAAGCCGTCAGAGGCTTTAAGTGCCAAAGTAGCAATAACTTCTGCGCAAATTGCAATCGCTAAAAAATAGTATCCCATAGGTAAGTTTCACCATTTAGAACTTCATTTTATGATGTAATGCCAAGGTGTCTAAATGTAAGAAAGCTTATTTAGCGTAACCGGGCACATCCACTAATTTATGTTTACCACGAACAAAAATACCATGTCCTCGGCCAATTTCACGTTCTTGTTCATCATAAACAATAGATTCAGTAATGAATTGAGATTTATTCATATTAACTACCTTACCTATCGCTTTCATTTTGCCTGAGGCAACAGGTCGGGTGATATAGGTGGTAAATGAGGTCGTTAATACAAAAAATTCAGGCTCTAATGAATTTGCTGCAAAAAAGGCTGCGTCATCAAGCATTTTAAAATAAACACTGCCGTGCACTCCTCCTGCAGAGTGATGAAATTTTTCAGACAATGGAATTTCAATAGTGGCACTGCCTTTAACTATAGTCATTGTTGGTGCATAGATTTTATTTACGGGAGCAAAAGCATACATGCTTATTAATTGATCGTAATGTAGCTGTTCGTTCATTGAAAAGGCTCTTTACTGGCTGAGTAAAGGGATATTACCTAGTGAATTCAGTAAGAGCAACTGCTTACCTTGGAGTGACCTTAAGCATTTTTACTTTAAGAATGGAAACAAGCAAAATTAAGTCAGCGCATTAAACCTAAACCTAAACCCATATACCGTAAAAGTGATGTTTAAGCAGTATAATTCTTGGGGATGAAGCACTTTTTAAAAAGTAACCCCAAAATTAATACCATACACATTACCTGAGTTACTTGATGACTTGGTATCAAAATACCGACGAATATAGGGGCTAATAGTTAATCGCATGATTGTTACTTCAATACCCACTTCAGGGTAAATAGCCAAGATAGCTTCTTCAGAACACCTATTTTGCTCTACTTCAATGCTTGAACAATTAAAGCTTTCACCAGCAAATAAGCCGACACCCAAATAGGGATTAATAACTTGATCATAGTGAATAAACCCCAGTGCTGAAAAACCTCCATAAAGTTCAGTGCTTTCATAGCCTTTATTTTTAGTCGCATACAAAACACCACTGAGCTTTCCTCCAAAATGTTCTGATAAAAAAGTCACAGTAATTTCAGTACCCGCTCGATCACCTGCTGGCTCATTAAAAAGGCCGACTGAAACTCCCTCATAAGGCTCTGCTGAACAGTTTACGGTGAAGGCTGTTAAAAAAATGAATAATATTATTTTAGAAAACATAGTGATGTGATTAATCCTTCGATCACACAAGTACAAAATAAAATGAGTGAGGCTCAACTAAGCAAAGTGAAGCTCAACTAAACTAAGTTAAACTCTGTTAAGTTAAACTCTCTTTAGCTCAGGTAAAATAAGAAAACTGTATATTAATAAGTACCTACTGATTAATACCTACTAAAAAGTACCTACTAAAA
>JBELHN010000005.1:78765-136040 GCA_042091395.1 Colwellia sp. | reverse complement strand
CTGTATATTAATAAGTACCTACTGATTAATACCTACTAAAAAGTACCTACTAAAAGTAAAGAGTAATACTTACCTGTATTACTTACCTGTATTACTTACCTGTATTACTTACCTGTATTACTTGCCTTTACCACAGCACTTTTTGTATTTACGACCATTGCCACAAATGCACGGGTCATTGCGGCCAATCTTAGGACTTACTCTAACACTTGGGGTTCTAGGCGGGCAACAACTGGTATTAGTACAACCTGATGAAGATTCATCTGATAACTCATCATTAAGTAAGGTATGGCTTGTATTCATAATTAAGGAGTTTCCTGTAAAAAATTAAAATTAATAATCTTACTGTTTTGTGAGCCATATTATCTACTATTACTAGCCTGATGTTTAGTTTTTACTTTGTGGTTAGCTAATAAATTTGGCATAACTGTCTTTATCAATATCAACTACCTCAACTGATATGGAGCAACCAGTTAGGCTTAACTCTTTTATGTGAGCAAGTACGATGGTTGTTAACTGCTTTTTTTGCTGGTTATTGCGTCCTGATAGAATCTTTAAGGTAACATGTATAAAGTTCAATGAAACAGTGCCGGTTTTGAAGTTTTTGTATGGTAATGCTCTTACCTTAATATCACTACCTTTTGCCTCAAACAAGTCTGATTTCAATGCGCCTTGGTGCACTGCATCGATTAACTGTTGTGCACATATTTCGGCTGAGTGTTCAATAATACAGTGCGGCATAATCTCTCCAACGCTCAACATGTGTTATTAAAGTGGGCTTACAGAAGCTTTTATATTAATTATAAAAAGTTATTTTCCATCAAGGTCAATAAAAAATGTTCATTAATATCAGCACATCTATGGCTGCTAGAAGACTCAATCACCCCGTCTTTATCACCTAGGGCAATATCAACAGCATCTGGTTTACTATCGTGGACTACTAACACAATTTTCTTGTTGGCGGTGATACAATCGATAGTGATGGCATCAGCTTTTATACCTTGTTTTCTTAAGGTTTTATCCATTATTCCCATGAGTGTATCAACACAAGCATTGCGGGCATAAAATAAATCATTTGCCTTGGCAACTGTCTCAGAAAGAGTTTTTAAGGTGTCTATCATTATCTATTTCTTATGAAGTGACTAATAAATATCGGCTACTCTAAACTAAGCAGTGATTAAAATCTATGGTAAGGTAATTTAGGACTTGGCATGATTATTTCGTTGAATATTGGCCCTTGGAAAGGCAAGCTGACAGTGGGGATTTTTGCATCAAGCCTCAACCTTAGTTAATCACTAGAGACTTTTTGCACGAACACTTATACTCTTACATCCTTTCTTTAAATAAAAATAATATGATTATGATCAATAAAATAGCCTTGCCTTTGATTACGGCAACCCTGTTGTTAGCTTGCGTTGAAACGACTTCAAATACTAACGAGCAAGCAATTGATGTTGCAAATGTAAATAACACCAGTGGCTCTGCAACCGTTACTGAAGGTCTTTCCCAAGAGATACTTAAAAGCTATAACACTATTAACACAGAACAATTAATCGAACACGTTAAAATATTATCCTCTGATAAATTTGGTGGAAGAGCTCCGTCAACTGATGGTGAAACACTTACCCTCGATTACCTTACCGAGCAATTTAAAGCACTAGGTTTTATGCCTGGCAACGGTGACAGTTTTTTACAGGCTGTACCACTGGTATCAATCGAAGCCTCAAGTGACATGACCTTGGATATTGGTGGTAAAAGTTACCAATACGGAACTGATATGGTGATGGGGAGTGCCCGCATCAGTGAATTAGAGCAACTCAATAAATCAGAGTTGGTTTTTGTTGGCTACGGAATCAACGCGCCTGAATATCAATGGAATGATTACAAAGATATTGATGTAACCGGAAAAACTGTGGTTATTTTAGTCAATGACCCAGGTTATGCGACCAAAAATGATGATCTGTTTACAGGTGAAGCAATGACCTATTATGGCCGTTGGACTTATAAGTACGAAGAAGCAAGTCGCCAAGGTGCAGAAGGAGCTATTATCATTCATGAAACAGCACCAGCCTCTTATGGCTGGGCAGTCGTTAAAAACTCTTGGACAGGCCCTCAATTTAGTTTCCAACGTGATGATTTAAATAAAGATCGTGTTGCTGTAGAAGGTTGGATAAACAGTGAAGTTGCTAATGAGTTATTTACTAAAGCCGGCCTAGATTTTTCTGAAATGAAACAACAAGCAGCCAAGGGTGGTTTTAATAGTGATATGGGCAATTTAACCGCCTCAATTATCGTTAAAAATACCCTTAAAAAATCGGTTTCTAATAACTTTATTGCGACATTACCAGGGAAAAGTAAAGCCGATGAACATATCGTATATTCAGCACACTGGGATCATTTAGGTACTGACATAACTTTGCAGGGTGACCAAATATATAATGGCGCTCATGACAATGCCACAGGCACTGCTGCGCTCATTGAAGTGGCAGAAGCTTTTACAAAATTAGCAACTAATCCCGAGCGTTCTATTAGCTTTTTGGCGTTAACTGCTGAAGAGCAGGGATTATTGGGGTCAAAATTTTATGCTGCTAACCCCATCATCGCACCTGAAAAAACAGTTGCCAACATTAACATGGACGCCTTAAATGTTAACGGTAAAAGTAAAGATGTTGCAGTTTATGGGTTAGGGCAGTCAGAGCTTGATGAATACTTAGCTCGCGCTGCGGCTAAACAAAATAGAACTATTTCTGGTGATCCTAGACCTGCTGCGGGTATTTACTATCGTTCAGACCATTTTGCCTTCGCAAGTATCGGTATACCGGCGCTTTACGCCAAAGGTGGTGATATTCCGGCAGATACAGCAACGGCTGAGCTTCGAGAACGCTTAAACCCAATCATTGCAAAATGTTATCACGGACTTTGCGATGAATATCGCGATGATTGGGATTTAACAGGCGCTGTTGAAGATATGCAATTATTTTTTGAAATAGGCGCTGAGTTATCACAGCCAGGTGTTTGGCCTAAGTGGGCCAAATCTTCGGAGTTTTCACGTTAATTAAAACTCGCTAAAAAGAGTGACTTAAGCCAAAAATCATAGCAAGTTATTTCTAAAGTAAAGGCAGTCATCAAGGTGTGGTGATTGCCTTTTTTTAATCAGTTTACATTAATCAATCATCATTTCAGCTGACAAAGATTTACCAAGGTAGCTTGCGTTAAAGATTGAAGAATATTCGGGCTTAATTCCAACTCTACACCACGCTTTCCGCCGCTGACATAAACCCTAGGAAATTTATCAATGGAAGAGTCAATATAGGTAGTTAATTGTTTTTTTTGACCAATTGGACTTACCCCACCAAGTACATAGCCTGTTGTTTTCTCGACTTGTGTTGATAACGCCATAACCGCCTTTTTACCACCATGTGCTTTTGCGATTAATTTCATATTTAACATTGCACTTACCGGTAAAATTGCTACAACGAGTTGGCTGTTATCAATACTAACAATTAAGGTTTTAAAGACAATATCAACATTTACACCGAGTTTCTCAGCTGCCTCTAAACCATAATGTTGATTAGCAGAATCATGTTCATATTGGTGAATGATGTATTGAGCATTGTGTTGTTTTAAGATAGCGACGGCTGGTGTCATAAGTCTCTCTGAAATGAAATCATAAGTGTTTTTTAACTGTTAACATAGTTTCTATATGCCTTTAAGGCAATAAATAGTAGGCAATAGCTACATGTTATGAAGGCTGACAAGTGGTGAAAACTGCGCTGAGGACTTTACTTTGATTTAATAAAGTTATGGTGAGTCGTAAAATTCATTGTATTCAATAGTAATGTTCATTCATTTAGACATAAAAAAGTCTTTGTTAATATTTAAGTTATTGTAAGTTGTTAACAATAAGTGTCATTATTAATGTTGAATTTACTAAATAGGATGAACCTAAATATGGAAAAATTGAACATTCCTCTAAAAACTATTGGCTCAGTAGCCGTTGTGCTTATTATATTGGCCAGCTCTGTGTACACTGTTAATGAAGGACACATAGGTATCGTTAAACGTTTTAGCGAGGCGAAAGAACAAGTCAACCCGGGGTTGCATTTTAAAGTCCCCTTTATCGATAGTGTTGAAGAAATCGAAGTAAGAACACGCAAAAATGAAGAGCGCATGGCCTCAAGCACTAAAGAACAAATGCCGGTTACTATTAGTGTTTCAGTAAACTGGACAGTAGATAAAACAGCCGCTTTGGAGTTATTTAGGCAATATGGCGGCTTGTCTCAATTTGAAAGTCGAATACTAGATCCACGGTTTAGATCAGCTACCAAAGACGTTATTCCTCGATTTGATGCTGAAAAATTAATTCAAGATAGAGCTACCGCCATTCAAGCAATTGAAGCAAATTTAATTGAAGAAATGAAAGAGTTCCCTGTGACTGTTGATAATATTCAAATTGAAAATATCCAATTACCTGCTAAGTATTTAACCTCAATAGAAACAAAGCAAACTGAAAAAAACTTAGCGGCGGCAGAAGAACATAAACTTGCCAGACAAAACCTTGAGGCGCAACGAGATGTCAATACTGCAAAAGCTAAAGCTGACGGTATAAGGGCGGTAGCCATTGCTGAGGCTGAGGCTATTCGAATTAAAGGTTTAGCAGAAGCTGAGGCAATCACAGCAAAAGCTAAAGCACTGGGAAATAATCCGTTAATTGTGAAGTTAACTGAAGCTCAAAATTGGGATGGTAAGTTACCCGCAACCATGCTTGGCGGTCAAAATATGCCTATTTTAGACTTACGGGCAAAATAATAGTTTAACTTGATAGATGTTTTTATTGCTGGTTTGCGTTATCTAGGTGGCTTTAAAACTGCCGCAACCAGCTATATTGAAACTGTAATGATACACCATTGTTTAGCTGAAACTGCCTCGATTATATTAAGAATTGCGTGGTTTTGGCTTTAACAATGTTTAAATAATATTTTAAACACCCCCTTTGTTTTTTATTTAAAAAACGCTAATCTAAATTAACATATAATTTCACTCTCAATAGCTGCTAAAATATAGCTGTAACATCATGACTATAATAAAGGATTTGTTTTAAATGATATAAAAGGTATTAAATCAGTACTGTTTGTAAGGGCAATATAAGTCCTTCCTTATAAATAAATGAGCTACGACCATTCCCCAATGATTCCCCAATTGAACTACCTTATTTATACATTTTTAGTTTTTTGTTGCTGTTTTAAATACATGTTTGAAGTTTATAAATATTTGGTTGCATATCTGAATTTAATGAAGTAATTAAATATATAAATTTGTTTTAACCTGATAGTCTCAAAAGCCAAAACTGCCACGCACATAATTATATAGACAAGACTTGAAAGTCCGATGCTGCCCACATTCACCTCTCTTTTTTGCCATATATTTCATAATACATCATTCAATCTTATTACTGGTGAGTCACCGTAATTAGTTGATAAAACTATTTCAAGTAGTTGAATCACCTCATGGCTCAGGAGCCATTTAGGGGGACGAACAATTATGGTTGTTCGTCTATGCCTCTTGCAAGCAAATAGCTGCCGTTAAGGTTTGACTTACTAATGTCGTTTTTGATAAAATTGCAATCCTTCCTCACAGATATAAATATGTATTGTTTTAGTATAAATATTGCCAACTAATCGGATAACATGACTAGCAACAATGCCACCAAAGCTGTGATAGAGTTCTAGAGCCAAAGCGGGAGCTCCTCCGACATATAGTTATTAACCTCAATAGGTTTTTGGCTGTTTAGAGACGAAACCCAAGACATTGCCTGCTAGTTATCTCTATAATGAATATTGACTCATCATTTACATAACAATTTTTTCTATAAAATAGAAACCAACTAATGGAATAGTGCAAACATGAAACAAATATTTCCCTTTTATTTATTCTCTTTTCCTAAATCGTTAACTCTAATTAAAAAGCTGACAGTAAGAAATATTTTTATCATATTTATTGTCAACGTGATGAGTGCCTGTGGAGGCTCTAATGGTGGAGCTAAAGAAAATCAGGCTCCAATTGCTACTGGTGATGTTATTAATGTTCCAGCAGGAGCTAATTATTTTGTTGATGTTCTAAGCAATGATAAAGATGCAGACAATGATATATTGACGATTACTTCTATTACTCAAGCAAAGAGTGGCATAGTTAAATTAAACAATAATCAAATCCATTATCAACCTCGCTATACCTACAAAGGTGCAGATAGCTTTAGTTATACTATTTCAGATGGTGAATATGAAGTAAGTGCCATCGTTACAATCGATGTTTTATTCGATGAATTAGATCAAAATTCAATACGCAGCTTTGCAGGCCAATTGGGACAACCTACTTATGCCAATAACTACCTTTACATACCACAAGGTAGCTTGATTTCAATATGGGATATGTCAACGCCAACCGCTCCTGATGAAGTATTTAAGACTTCATTAGCTCCAACTAAGGGAGCAATCAAAGCTATAACCGTAGTAGGAAATTACCTTTACGCCACAGTGTCTGGCAGTGGCGATGGATATTTAGCCGTATACTCATTGGTCGAGCCTGACAAACCTCAGCTTATCACTGAATTTAATTATGCACCGAACCTTGAATACAGTTTTCCACAGGGGCTTATTCAAGTCTCAGAGAACTTATTGTATTTATTCGATTCTGAAAATGGTCTTTTCATTGTTGATATAAACTCTCCTGAATCCCCTTCTGTAGCTTCAATTTTGCCGCTAAGACTTCTAGCTGAAAAGGTCAAAATTTTTGATTCTCTATTGATTACCACTGGCAAAAATATGATAGGAGGGCAAAATACTACTTTTGTTGATATAAATGATCTTTATGCCCCAATTAAGTTGAACACAGTCATTAGTGATGGTTCTGCCGCTTTCAATAAAGACACTCTTATTATTTCAACAATGGAATATCTTCAATTCTATGATACTTCAACCCCTTATGAACCTATCTTAGTACATGAGCTAGAGTTAGTAGAACATGGATATAGCAAGTTGAGTGTTAACAATAATACAGTTTACTATCATCGAGGAAGTGAGGTTGATATTTATGATATTAGTAAATCTACAAAGTATATAAAATCAATCAACGTAGGTACAACTGACGTGGGTAGACAAGAAATTTCAACACCATTAGGCCAAATCTTTTTATCTCATGATGATCGCGGTGTATTACTTAATGGAGATTCCATCGATAATATACAGTTAATATCTCAATTTGAACTCAGCGGTGGTAATCATGTTTCGGATATAGCGGTTACTGATGAGGGTGTATTAGCTGTGCAAGGGCGTTATGGAGTAACCAGCCATCAAAAAACTAATTTTAATCAAACTGGACGTCTGGATATTCAACTATCAATTAGTGAAATTGCAAGCTACGCAAGTATTGAACTTTTAGATAATACTGCATACATTGCTAATTGGGGATCAGGTTTAGTTATTGCTGACATTTCTATCTTTGATGAACCGAAAGAAATTGGTCGAATTAATTTAGGTTATGTTTCAGATGTAGCCGTTGATCCCGCAGCAAAAGTAGCATTGTTAGGACAGGTAACCAATAGTGGAAAATTATATGTTGTTGACGTTGCAGACCCTAAATATCCTGAATTAATTACTGAGTACGATTTCCCTCAAGTTAATGCAATCAGTTATTATAATGGAAATTTCTTTGTTGCATCTTCGGATACTTTTGGAGGAAATGCAGGATTAACCATAGTGGATCTATCCGATCCACAAAAAATTGAAATATTAGGTTATTATGATTGTGGTTATAATATAACACGGTTAATTGTCGAGAATAATTTAGCTTTAATGGCGTGTAATGATGAATTACACATTGTTGATATCACCAATACAACCACTCCTTTTCTTCTCGGCAAAATTAAATCTAATTATTCTTCAACTTTTGGTGCCATGGCTATTTTGAGAAATAGAGCTTTTTTAGGACATTCTTATGGTATTGATGAAGTAAATATTGCAGATCCAAGTAATCCTCGTTTGATTAAAACAATCTTCTCACCAGGAAGCTCATATAGGCTAAAAACTTCTCTAGACGGAGAGTTGTATTACTTGGGTTTATCTAATAACTATATTTTTAAAGATAAACAATAGAGTTAATAAAAAAATATAAGTATTTGAAAATAATTGCTAACAAGCAAGATTTAAAGGTAGATGTTCGATCTTTAACAACAAGACCTTTGAATGTATATTTTTGGCATTGAACAGTCGTTTTGGATGGAAAAGCTAATGACCACATTGGCTCAAGAGTTGGCTTACATTGACGAAATGCCACCGTCCGCAATGAGCTTACTGTTGTCTGTCAGATTTTGTTAAACTCTTATATTTAAAATGTCAGTCCAAGTTTGAGCTACTACACATAAAGGCTAAATAATTAATCTAGCCTTAATTTATCCATCAATTTCAATATCCATTAGTTCTCTTAACAGTCTCTTAGCTTTATCATTAGTTTACTTCCAGCATTAGAATCACTAGCTTTTTTAAATGACTTTTTATCTTTAAATAAAGGCGTTAACTTCTTTGGCGGCTCATGCTTATAAATTAATTCAATGATAATTTCTTTGAATTGATTTTCGATATCACGTTTTGTATCTGAACGACCGATTCTAAAAAGCAAGAGTTTCAGCAATTGAATAATATAATAATGGTAACTATCAAGTTTTGCATAGAGTTTATATGACTCAAGCTTTCTAATAAATTTAGGAAAATCTTGGTCATTAAGTTTTATATTAACGCAATCAAACTCTGCTTTTAACTCGCGGATAAGATCATCAGTTTCTTTGCAAATTTTACTAATATCATAATATTCATAAACATCGCCAAATTGAACATGAATAAGTCTGCCAACAAGTTGGTGAACACGATACTCAAATTCTTTTATGTTTTTAGGCTCCATACCCTTGTAAAAGTCCTCATAACTTAAAAGGCCTGATTTATTAATTGGAGGGTGAAAAGTTATCTTAAACCTTCTTAGAAGAGCTTAAAGCTGCTTTTCTATCGGTAAACTTACGAGCTAGAAACTGAGTAAGCATATTTTAGCTTTATCAAGCTTTGAACCAAGACTCGAAATTAGTGAGGCTTGTTCATTAAATAATTTACTAACTAATTTAGCGTAGCGTTTTTGGTTATACCATTCTTTACGTGATAAACGACGGCGTTTTGCGCCATATCTAAGCTGACCGTTCTTGATGCTAACATCAACTTGTAGAGTACGCATTGCCTCTTTATACACATGATCTTTTTATTTTTTAGTCGTAGCTTTGCAAGCTCGTTGAGCGGCAAGACCGGGGTGAAATGAATTTAAACCTAAATCCCCATTTCATCCAGTTTTGGTGTTATAAATATATGTACATGTATCCATTCTTCATCTAGATTTTTTACGCAGGATTTGAAGGAGTCATCGAAACGATTTTGAAGAAAGTCAATAGTGTCCTTTTCCCAAGTTTTGATGAAATAGGATTCATTATTCTCCTTCGTTAGCTTCACCTTAACGAATAAAAAACCGTATGAGATCACCTGACTATCAACTCGTAATTTACGTCCTAAATTATCAGTACAATTTTTGATAAGTTTACGAGTTTGTTTTAGGGCTTATAGCGGCTGAATCCCATACATAAGTATAGGGTCTTGTGGGTTTTTATTATGGTTAATTTGTTTATCAAATGGTCACAGAAATATTGGATTCTATGAAACTATATTATTATTTTAATAATCAGGTTATTATTTAAGTATAGCGTTTGAATATTGTATTTATAAACCTATTAATACTCCCCAAAAAACAATTACAAGTTGTTGATTTTATTAGGGTGTAAATACACAAAAACCAACAAATAATGGAAGGTGAGATGTCAAGTAACGAACTGAATTTAAAGGGAATTAAGTCAATTCTTTTTGTTTGTATGGGCAATATCTGCCGCTCTCCTACCGCCGAAGCTGTCTTTAAGCATAAGATGAATACCAGTGGTTTAGCGTTAAGTGTAGACTCAGCAGGTACTCTTGGCGCTCATGCCAAGCAAAAACCTGATCATCGAGCACAAAAAGCTGGCATAGCCCGAGGTTATTCCTTTGAAGGGATAAAAGCACGAAAAGTAACAAAAACTGATTTTACTAAATTCGATCTGATTTTAGCCATGGATAACGACAATGTTAGTGAATTAAAAAAAGTGGCGCCCGCTGACTTGCAACACAAAATTCATTTGATGTTAGATTTTGCAAGTGAACATGAGGAATCTCAAGTGCCAGATCCCTATTATGGCGGTGCACGTGGTTTTGATTATGTTTTAGATTTAGTTGAAGCAGCCAGTGACGGCATTTTAGCCAAGATTTAATAGCCTAGTTGCTAAATATTTAGTTTTTAGGCTGTTAAATCAAGGTTTTTATTGTTAAGTGAAACGCCTTTTTACCGACTCTGCTAGTAGTGCTAAAATTTCTTCACTCACAGTGAGGTCTATACAAGCGTCAGTAATGCTTTGCCCATAAGTCAATTGTTTGCCCTCAATGACTTTCTGATTGCCAGATTCTAAAAAGCTTTCAATCATTACACCAAAAATACTTTGATCACCCGCATTAATTTGTTGTGCCAATGAGCGAGCTACATCAATTTGTTTGTTATGATCTTTGAAACTGTTGCCATGGCTACAATCAACCATGATACGCTTGGCTAGGTTAGCTTTTTGTAACTGCTGTCCTGTTTGTTGAATATCTTCAGTATGATAATTTGGGGATTTACCGCCTCGCAGTATGACATGCGCGTAGGGGTTACCATGTGTTTGGTAAATGCACATTTGACCACGTTTATCTGGCGAATATAATACATGCGGAACACTCGAGGCATGAATGGCATCAAGCGCTATTTTTACGTTGCCGTCAGTACCATTTTTAAACCCTACCGGACACGAAAGAGCAGAGGCCAGTTCACGATGCACTTGACTTTCTGTTGTTCGAGCACCAATAGCGCCCCAACTGATCAAATCAGAAATATACTGACCGGTAACCATATCTAAAAATTCAGTACCGGCGGGGAGCCCTAAACGATTAATTTCAACAAGTAAATTACGGGCTAAGGTTAAACCTTTAGCTACATGAAATGATTTATCTAAATCGGGATCACTAATTAATCCTTTCCAACCGACAGTGGTTCTGGGTTTTTCAAAATATACACGCATTACGATCAGTAATTCATTATGGTATTTATCGCGTAAAATTTTGAGTTGCTTGGCGTAATCTATTGCAGCAGTGGTGTCATGAATAGAACAAGGGCCGATAATAACCAAAAGGCGTTGGTCGTCACCACGAATTACTGCTTCAATGTCTTTACGGCTTTGTATAATAAAATCAGCGGTTTCTGAGCTCAATGGGATTTGCTCAGCAAGTTGTGCGGGTGAGGCAAGGTTTTCTATTAACGTAGTGCGTAATTCATCAGTTTTAATAGTCATTAAATTTTAATCATGGTTATAGTTAAGTTAGACTTTATTACGATTTTTGGCGGCATATTTCAGCGTTTGTAAATAAAGTTTTTAATGACGCTAACATAGCGAAATTAAAGGTTAATGTGAACCATCTAGTAATAATAAATCAATATATATGTATAAAAAACGATACAACAAAACACTTCCATAAAAAAACACCATAATTGTATGTTGTTTAGTATTTATTTCGTTGCAGGCCTGTTTCCGTTAATATTTTCGCAGTAATTTCTTCCACTGAAAATTTTGTAGTATTTAAAAAAGGAATTTTTTCTTTTTTATAAAGTTTCTCAACTTCTCTAACTTCCATTCGACATTGTCTAGCAGAGGCATATTTACTGTTAGCCATGCGGCCATCTCTAATGTCAATTAATCGCTGTGCATCAATAGTTAAACCAAATAATTTTTTATGGAATGGCTTTAACACTGATGGGATTTTTAGCTCCTCCATATCTTCTTCGGTAAAAGGATAGTTTGCCGACTTTATACCATATTGAAGCGCTAAATAAAGGGAACTAGGCGTTTTACCAGAACGAGAAACACCCACTAAAATAACATCGGCTTCGTCATAATTTGCGATATTGGCACCGTCGTCATTGGCGAGTGCATAGTTCACTGCCTCAATCCGGTAATCATAGTTATTTTCGTGAATACTGTGAGTTCTATGGGTTTTCGGTTTAGCTTTAATTGACAGTGCTTTTTCTAGGGGGTTTACAAAAGGTTCTAAAAAATTATAAAGCACACCATCACAGCTTTCAATTACCTCGCGAACATCGTTATTGACAAAGGTATGAAATACCAATGCAGGTTCTCCACTTCTCAAACTGACACTATTAATTCGTTGCTTAGCTTTTTCTGCTTTTTCAATACTTTCAACAAACGATATGGTGTGGTGTTCAAACTCAGTGGGGAATAATGATAGTAATGCATGTCCAAATACCTCTGAGGTAATTGCGGTTCCATCTGAAATATAAAAAGCTGAACGCATAAGTAACTCCTCTTAGCAAAAAAACTAACTAACACACAATTTAAAAAGTGAACTAATCAGACAAATTAAAAATTAATGGGTGTAATATTTATGGAAGTTATATTGAAAACTTACTATTTATATTTCACTTTGTCTTTAATTATATCGGTTGAGCAGTGTAGAATGACACCATATTAGTCTATTAAGTTAGTTTACAATCAGCAAGCAAAAATCAGTTGCCCTTAATAAGAATGGGAGATTTGCTTGTTAAAACTTGTCATGGCGCTCATAAAGGGTCTAAGCTTAATTTAAATAGCATGAATTTCAACAAAGTAGCGACTTTTTTTATTTTTAAGGGGTATTCAACCTCAACAACCCACGAAAAAGTGATCGTGAATAAATAAACCTAGAATCAAATTTTTATTTTAAACGGAGAAGTGACGTGCAAGAAAATGTTCTTTGGTATCAAAACTTAGGCATGAATGATGTTGACCGCGTTGGTGGTAAAAATGCATCGCTCGGTGAAATGATTTCTAATTTAGCAAATGTTGGTGTGCAAGTTCCCACAGGTTTTGCTACAACGTCTTTTGCATTTAATGAATTTTTGGATCAAAGCGGTATCAATGAAAAAATCTATCAATTACTTGATGGCTTGGATGTTGATGACGTTAATGCTCTCGCCAAAGCAGGCTCAAGTATTCGTCAATGGATAATAGACACACCTTTTTTACCTCAAATGCAACGTGACATTGAAGCTGCTTATGCGAAATTAGCAGGTGATTTTGCTGAGGATGCTTCATTTGCAGTCCGATCATCAGCGACGGCTGAAGATATGCCTGATGCGTCATTTGCTGGACAACAAGAAACTTTTTTGAATGTACGTGGTTTCGACTCAGTTATGGTGGCTATTAAGCATGTATTTGCATCGCTATTTAATGATAGAGCTATTTCATACCGAGTTCATCAAGGTTACGACCACCGTGGTGTCGCATTATCTGCAGGTGTTCAGCAAATGGTGCGCAGTGACATATCTGCATCTGGTGTTATGTTTTCGATCGACACGGAATCGGGTTTTGATCAGGTAGTGTTTATTACCTCAAGTTTTGGTTTGGGTGAAATGGTAGTTCAGGGAGCAGTGAACCCTGACGAGTTTTATGTTCATAAGCCTACGTTAGCCAAAGGTAAACCTGCGGTAGTTCGTCGTAACTTAGGCAGTAAAGCCATTAAAATGATTTATTCTAATAGCCAAGAACATTCTAAGCAGGTTGAGGTTGTTGATATTGACGAGGTTGATTCTAATCGTTTTTCGTTATCTGATGAGGAAGTACAGTCATTAGCTAAACAAGCGGTTATTATTGAAAATCATTATGGTCGAGCAATGGATATCGAGTGGGCTAAAGATGGTTTAGACGGTAAATTATATATAGTCCAAGCTAGACCTGAAACGGTTAAAAGTCGAGAAAATACTAACGTAATGGAGCAGTTTCAATTAAATGCCCATGATAACCTAGATATCGTTTGTGAGGGCCGTTCAATTGGCCATAAAATTGGTAGCGGTGAGGCAAAAGTTTTATCATCTCTGGCTGAAATGGATAAAATCTTACCAGGTGATGTGCTGGTTACCGATATGACAGATCCCGATTGGGAACCCATCATGAAACGTGCTTCTGCGATTGTCACCAATCGTGGTGGTCGAACTTGCCACGCTGCTATTATTGCAAGGGAGATGGGGATACCTGCTGTGGTTGGTTGTGGTAACGCCACTGAGCTAATTAAACATGGCGACAATGTGACGGTGTCATGTGCTGAGGGAGATACGGGTTTCATCTATCGCGGCAATTTAGACTTTGATGTGAAAACATCCGAAATAAATAACATGCCTGAATTGCCCCTTAAAATCATGATGAATGTCGGCAACCCTGACCGAGCTTTTGCTTTTGCTCGCTTACCTCATGCTGGTATTGGGTTGGCGCGATTAGAGTTTATTATTAATAAAATGATAGGCATTCACCCTAAAGCACTTTTAAACTTTTCTGAGCAGTCTGACGATTTACAAGAAGAAATCAATGACATTATTGCTGGCTACGCCAACCCTGTAGAGTTTTATATTGCTAAATTGACAGAGGGAATATCAACGTTGGCGGCAGCTTATTCACCTGAAAAAGTTATTGTGCGAATGTCTGACTTTAAATCTAATGAATATGCAAATCTTGTTGGCGGTACAGAATTTGAACCCCATGAAGAAAACCCAATGATTGGTTACCGTGGAGCTGCGCGTTATATCTCTGAAGATTTTAGAGACTGTTTTGCCTTAGAATGTGAGGCCATTAAACGGGTTCGAAATGACATGGGCTTAACCAATGTTGAGGTGATGATACCCTTTGTGCGGACTCTCGAAGAAGCTGCTGCAGTTATTGATATTCTTGAAGAACACGGTTTAAAGCGCGGCGAAAATGGTTTGCGTGTCATCATGATGTGTGAACTTCCTTCAAATGCATTATTGGCTGATCAATTCCTTGACTACTTTGATGGTTTTTCTATTGGATCAAATGATCTTACGCAGTTAACACTTGGTCTAGATAGAGATTCCGGTCTAATCGCACATTTATTCGATGAGCGTAACCCAGCAATAAAAGTGTTATTATCAATGGCCATCAAAGCCTGTAAAGCACGCGGTAAATATGTGGGTATTTGCGGACAGGGACCTTCAGATCATGAAGATTTCGCAGCTTGGTTAGTAGAGCAGGGTATAGATAGCGTATCCCTTAACCCTGATACTGTTTTGCCAACCTGGTTATATTTAGCTGAAAAGCTAAACGCTAGTTCATAAAGTTGATCTAGCTTTTGCTCTAAAGTGACGACTTAGTTGATTATTTAATTAAATAGCTAGTAAAGTGCTTGTCTAAACAAGCAAAGCTAAGTCGTTTTATATGAGCAAAAGCTTAACCAACCCACTCACTATGATTTTGTAGTGAGTGATATAATTTGCATAACTTATAAAAAACTATTCATTAAATATGTAAATTAATGAATAGAATTCTTGTTATTGACTAAAAATTCACTTCTTCCGTGGTATAATGGCATCACTGTCCTGTTTTAAAGAAGTCATTTAATTATATATGCTTCCTCATATTAGCCATCAAAGCCATTTGCCTCCGTTATACACTGCCTTCATCGGCGCATTAAAAGACCAGCGTTTTTCGGGTGACATTAATGCCAGTTATAGTGCTCGCTTAGCCGTCGCCACTGACAACAGTATTTATCAACAGTTACCGCAATTAGTTATTCAGCCACGCAGCAAAGCAGATATTTCTTTATTGGCAAAGCTTGCCAGTGATGAACAGTATTTAACCATTAAGTTCAGTGCACGTGGTGGTGGTACAGGTACTAATGGACAGAGTTTAACACCAGGTGTTGTGGTTGATCTGTCCAAGTACATGAATAATATTATCGAAATTAATATCGATGAAAACTGGGTTCGTGTAGAAGCAGGTGTCGTCAAAGATCAGCTTAATGATTATTTACGCCCGCATGGCTTTTTCTTTGCCCCTGATCTTTCAACCTCTAACCGGGCAACCATAGGCGGTATGATTAATACCGATGCCTCGGGACAGGGGTCATTGGTTTACGGTAAAACTTCAAACCATGTGCTAGCACTAGAATCAATTTTGGCGAATGGTGATTTGCTTAAAACCGAGCCAATGAGTTTGCAACAAGCAAAAGCGCTTGCCAGTCAGGCTGATATCATCGGTGATTCCCATGCCCGTATTATGTCACAGGTGTTAACAAGCTGTATTGACAATCGTGATGCAGTATTAAAAACATTCCCGCGTTTAAACCGATTTTTGACCGGATATGACCTAGAAAACGTGCTCACCGCAGCTGATGATGGTGAAATTACAGGTGTTGATTTATCACGGTTAATTACTGGCTCTGAAGGGTCTTTGGCATTTGTTTGTGAAGCCAAACTTAATATTAACCCGATACGTGTGGCTAAAACATTAATTAATATAAAGTATGACAGCTTTGATTCAGCGCTACGACACTCACCAGCATTAGTTGAAGCTAAAGCGACCTCGGTAGAAACCGTTGATTCAAGAGTATTAAATTTAGCTAAGCAAGATATTGTGTGGCACAGTGTTAGCGACTTAATAACTGACGTACCTGGAAAGGTGATGGATGGTATTAATGTGGTTGAATATAACGGTGATAGTGTTGAAGGCTTAGCTGCGCAGGTTAATGAATTAACCGCAGAGCTCGATAAGCTTATCAGCTCGGATAGTGTTGATGACTCGCAAGGTAAGTTAGCTAGTCGAGGGGTTATTGGTTATCAGGTAACCTCAGACTTAAGTAGCATTAATAAAATTTATGCTATGCGGAAAAAAGCTGTCGGTTTATTAGGTAAAACACAAGGTAGTCAAAAACCCTTAGCGTTTGCTGAAGATACAGCCGTCCCTCCTGAAAACCTTGCTGATTTTATTGCAGAATTTAGAGCCTTACTCGATAGTTATGATCTCAATTACGGCATGTTTGGTCACGTTGATGCGGGTGTGTTGCATGTGCGTCCGGCACTGGATATGTGTGATCCTGAACAAGAAAAATTACTGCGTACCATTTCAAATGAAGTGGTAAAACTGACCGCAAAATATGGTGGCTTGATGTGGGGAGAGCACGGTAAAGGTTATCGAAGTGAATATGGTCCTGCATTTTTTGGTGAACAATTGTTTGCTGAGTTGCGTAAAATAAAGACCGCGTTTGATCCCCATAATAAAATGAATCCGGGCAAAATCTGCACACCGATTGATTCTAATGAGCAATTAGTTAGCGTTGATGATACCAAACGTGGCGCTTACGACAGACAAATACCTATTACAGTTAAATCATCATTTACAGCTGCAATGGAATGTAACGGCAATGGCTTGTGCTTTAATTATGACGCCGATAGCCCAATGTGTCCATCAAGTAAAATTACCCGTGATCGACGACACTCACCTAAAGGAAGGGCGGGACTTGTACGAGAGTGGCTGCGTTTACTAGAAAAGCAAGGCGTCGATATATTATCTCTGGAAGATAAAATTAATAGCAAAAATAGTATTTGGTCAGTAAAAGAGATTTTAGCTAATTTTGCTGAAAAAATTCGTATTAACTTTATCAGTAAAACACAGCAAGATAGTAATGGAAACGGTGATTTTTCTCACGAAGTCATGGAAGCTATGCAGGGCTGTTTAGCGTGTAAAGCTTGTGCAAGTCAATGTCCAATTAAAGTGGATGTGCCAGATTTTAGAGCGCGTTTTATTAATGTTTATTATTCTCGATACGCTCGACCGCTAAAAGATCATTTGGTTGCTAATGTTGAGGTATTAGCACCATTAATGGCTAAAGCACCTAGATTGGTTAATTCAGTGCTCAATAACAGTTTGTATGAGAAAATTTCAGGTAAGACGATAGGGTATGTGAATACACCACTGCTGTCGGTACCAACCCTGAAAAAACAAGTGAAGGATGCTGGTTTTTGTGGTTTTGATTTAACTAAACTGCAAGGCTTAACCAAGGTGCAACGACAAAATTATGTGTTAATTGTGCAAGACCCTTTCACGTCATTTTACGATGCCAATACGGTACAAAGTATGATGGCCTTGATAAAAAATCTTGGCTTGGAGCCAATATTATTACCTTTTAAACCTAATGGTAAAGCCCAGCATGTGAAAGGTTTTTTAGCGCGTTTTGCTAAAACAGCAAAATCAAGTAGTGAATTTTTAAATCAATTAGCTGAACTTGATATTCCACTGGTGGGTATGGACGCATCAATGGTACTTTGTTACCGAGATGAATATGCTAAAACTTTGCAAGCACAACGTGGTAAATTCTCAGTTTTATTAGCGCATGAGTGGTTATTGTCTTTTATTGAAAAAGATACTGAGCATAAACAAGCAATCAATACTAGTTATAAGCCATTTAAGCTTTTTTCTCACTGCACCGAAAAAACTGCGTTAGTAAACAGTGAAAACGAATGGCAAAAGATTTTTGAACATTTTGGTTTGCCGCTAGAAAAAGTTAGCGTTGGTTGTTGTGGTATGGCAGGCACTTATGGGCATGAGAAAGCTAACTTAGACAATTCTAAAGGTTTATTTGAGTTAAGTTGGCAACCTAAAGTAGAGGCATTAGATAGTGAACAAATTTTGGCAACAGGCTTTTCTTGTCGCTCACAGGTAAAACGTTTTAGTGCCTTAAAAGCAAGGCACCCTGTTGCGGCGATTTTGCAAGCTATGCAATAAGCATTCTCTCCTCTTGTGTTAATGACCTCAATTATTATTGAGGTCATTCTGCTTTGTCCATGCAGTGTACTGTGTGATCTTTCTATATAAATTTTATGCTGCTACATCCGCAAATTATGAATTGTTTATTTAAACAATAAATAGTATCAAAGCTTTTTGCTTAAGACCTATCAAATATGTCACGGATTTTAATATCATTGATTTCTCAGTGATGTATATGAAGCTGGTTTTATGGTTTGAGGTTTGTCACTATCCTAAAAATATTCTGATGCTATATCTCATTCAAGAAGATTGTTAATTCTTAAATAGTTATTTTTGTCAGGCCTTTTCAGTTATTGCTTCAGTTAATGTAACAGTCAGACCAGATATCGTATTAGCATAAATCCTTGTTAAGCGTGATTCACTCTACTTCAACATTCAGTTATACTTATTTGAAACTTACCGAAACTTTCTATGCTGCTTTTCCGATAACTTAATCGAGATTTGATATGACTAGCAACTATAATAAACCCCAACTAATTCAACAGTTAAAAGAAATTGTAGGTGCTAAATACCTGTTAACTGATATGTTAAAAAAGCAGGCTTACACTAAAGGTTATCGCTTTGGCTCAGGTGAAGCCATTGCTGTTGCTAGACCAGCGAGTTTGCTTGAAATATGGCAGTTATTAAAAGCCTGTGTTGAAGCCGATGTGGTGGTTATTATGCAAGCAGCAAACACCGGTTTAACTGGTGGTTCAACGCCCAATGGTACTGGTTATGATCGAGATATCGTTATGATCAGTACCATGCGTATTGATAGTATTCACTTAATCGATGATGCAAAACAAATTATTGGTCTTGCAGGAAGTACATTATTTGGTTTAGAGGATGTGCTAAAACCTTATGGTAGAGAGCCGCATTCAGTCATTGGTTCTTCCTGTATAGGTGCCTCTATTGTCGGGGGGATTTGTAATAACTCTGGTGGCGCTCTAGTGCAAAGAGGGCCTGCTTATACCGAGCTTTCTATTTATGCGCAAATTGATGAAGAGGGGCATTTATCACTGGTCAATAATTTAGGTATTAAGTTAGGTGATACGCCCGAACAGATCTTAACCAATTTACAGGATAAGAATTTTACCGATCAGGATGTTGGCTTTCCATCCAAACGTGCCTCAGATAATGAGTATCAACAGCGCGTTAGAGCTATTGATGAAGATACACCTTCTCGTTTTAATAATGATGGTCGCCGCCTCTATGAATCGTCTGGTTGTGCGGGCAAATTGGCGGTTTTTGCTGTACGTATGGACACCTTTGCTATTCCAGAGAAGCATCAAGTTTTTTACGTGGGAACCAATGAACCTGATGTCTTGGCAAAAATTCGTCGAGATATGTTGTCAACATTTAAATCCTTACCCGTATCTGGCGAGTACATTCATCGTGATTGTTATGATGCTGCAAAAAAATACGGCAAAGATTCTTTTTTAGTGATCAACAAGCTGGGTTCAAAGTATGTCCCCAAAATGTTTGCGCTAAAACGCATTATCGATCGATATGCCGATAAAATTAAATTCTTACCCAGTAAACTCTCTGACAGGTTAATGCAGTATATGAGCGCCTTATGGCCAGATCATTTGCCAAAACGCATGAACGATTATCGAGACAAATATCAGCATCACTGGATTATTGAAATGAATAACGAGGGTGTTGCAGAAGCTAAAAAGTATTTTGATGAATTCTTTGCAAATAATGAAGGTAATTATTTTGAATGCAGTCAAGAAGAGGGGGAAAAAGCTATTTTACATCGCTTCGTAGCCGGAGGTGCTATTGGTCGTCAACAATTAATGAACAGTAAAGAATGTGGCGATATTATGACCATTGATGTCGCTTTCCCTCGTAACGAAAAAGAATGGTTTGAAACCTTGGCGCCAGAGTTAGATGAATTAATTGCGGTGAAATTGTATTATGGGCACCTGTTTTGTCATGTTATGCATCAAAACTACATCCTTAAAAAAGGGGTAAATGCGCAAGAGGTTAAAGATAAAATTTTAGCAACTTTTGATGCCCGAGGGGCAGAATATCCAGCAGAGCATAATGTTGGTCATGAATATTTTGCCAAGTCAGATCTAAAGAACTTTTATAAAAAGTTAGATCCGACCAATAGTTTCAACCCGGGTATAGGAAAAACCTCTAAATGTAAGCACTGGCATTAGGTGAATAAACGAACACTTAACATTAAACTTTGTTCAGTTGATATAGGTTGTGTCTAAGGTTGGTATAACTTATTGTATAAATTGAATAACCGTGTATATTTTTAATGGTTATACTATTCTTATCAATGCTAACTAAAGGTTAAAGGTAACTATTTTGTCTAATCACCAGCTCGTCATCCTATTAAGAATATCAATTGGTATTGGCATTAGCTTATTAATTGTTGGAGTATACCTACATTTTTTTGATGACAATATTGATGCCCTTGGTATTGAAGGTATTTATATTACCGCGGCTTGCTATGCTTTTGGCTCGCTTTTTTCATTCCCCACAAAAATTTACTTAACTTTTTTATTGATGAAAATGGAAGCTGAACATAAAGCAGAACAATCCAGTGCAGACAAAATTAAATAACCTATAAATAGACTTATTTAATCGAAATCTTTGCAAGATTTTGCTTGGCTAAGCCCAGTAAAAAACTATCTTACTATTCATTAGCGGTTTTTTTATTAAAAACCGCTAATTCTGCTACCTAAAGCTAAGTTTTCGTGTAAAATCAACGCAATTTATTATTAGAAACTAGTCTACTAATAGCTGGTTAGTCGTTGCTATATTTTGTTAAGCGATTGACCTTTTATTTACCTGTTTAGAGGAAATCATGAGCTTAGACACCACCACTATAGATGACATTGTAGCGCAGGCAGAAATTGCTATAGCTGCGGCATCGGATCCAGCTGCACTTGATCAAGTGCGAGTTAACTTTTTAGGGAAAAAAGGTTTATTTACTGACCAAATGAAAGGGTTAAGTAAATTACCCAAAGAAGAAAAGCCTAAAATGGGACAGGTAATTAACATTGCGAAACAAGCAGTGCAAAAATTACTGAATGAACGTGGTGAGTTATTACGCGCAGAAGAAATTAAACAAAAATTAGCGGCAGAGTCTATCGATGTCACTTTGCCTGGTCGAGGTACACAAATTGGTGGTTTACATCCAGTCACGCGAACTATTGCCCGTATTGAGAGCTTTTTTGGTAATTTAGGTTTTGAAACCAAAGCAGGTCCAGAAGTTGAAGATGACTACCATAATTTTGATGCCTTAAATATTCCTGAGCACCATCCAGCCCGTCAAGACCACGATACTTTTTACTTTAATCCCAAGTTAGTGTTACGCACGCAAACATCAGGTGTACAAATTCGTACTATGGAAGTTGAAAAGCCGCCATTACGCATCATTTCACCTGGTAAAGTCTACCGTAATGATTATGATCAAACACACACACCAATGTTCCATCAGGTGGAAGGTTTGATGGTTGATAAAGATGTTAGCTTTACTCACCTTAAAGGCATCTTGCATGACTTTTTACATCACTTTTTTGAAGAAGAAGTAGAAATTCGTTTCCGCCCTTCATATTTCCCATTTACTGAGCCTTCAGCTGAAGTTGATATTATGGGTAAAAACGGCAAGTGGCTAGAAGTCTTAGGCTGCGGCATGGTTCATCCTAATGTACTTAAAAGCGTAGGCATTGACCCTGAAGTATATACCGGATTTGCCTTTGGTATGGGGGTAGAGCGCTTAACTATGTTACGTTACGGCGTAAATGATTTGCGTGCATTCTTTGAAAATGATCTTCGCTTTTTAAAACAGTTCAAGTAGGAATAACTCATAATGAAATTTAGTGAATCTTGGTTACGTGAGTGGGTAAACCCTGCACTTTCATCTGATGACTTAGCACATCAAATTACTATGGCTGGCTTAGAAGTCGATGCCGTAGATCCTGTTGCCGGAGAATTTACCGGTGTTGTTATTGGTGAAGTGGTTGAATGTGGTCAGCATCCTGATGCTGATAAGCTGCAAGTCACAAAAATCAGTTTAGGTGACTACAGCTCATCCACTGTTGAAAAAGGTGAGTTATTAGACATCGTTTGTGGTGCTAAAAATTGTCGTTTAGGTTTAAAGGTTGCAGTTGCAACGGTTGGTGCAGTATTACCGGGCGATTTTAAAATTAAAAAAGCTAAGCTGCGCGGCGTACCGTCATTTGGTATGCTTTGTAGTGAGTCTGAAATTGGTTTAGCCGAGGACTCTGATGGCATCATGGAACTTGCTAGTGATGCACCATTAGGTACTTGTGTACGTGAATATTTAGACTTAAATGATGTAACCATTGATGTTGATTTAACGGCTAACCGTGGCGATTGTCTCGGCCTTAAAGGTTTAGCGCGCGAAGTTGGTGTACTTAACTCCTTAGCAGTAACAGAGCCAAAAATTACCAAAATAACACCCACTATTGATGATGCCCTCACCATTAATATTGAAGCAAATGAAGCTTGTCCACGTTATTTAGGTCGTGTCATTAAAGGAATTAACCCTAATGCACAAACACCTTTATGGATGATTGAAAAACTTCGTCGTTGCGGCACTCGTGCAATTGACCCCGTTGTTGATGTCACTAACTATGTCTTATTAGAGCTTGGCCATCCAATGCATGCTTTTGATTTGGCAAAAATTGACGGTGGTATTGATGTTCGTTTTGCTAACAAAGAAGAAAAACTCACTTTGTTAGATGAAAATGAGGTGACCTTAAAAGAAAGTACCCTAGTTATTGCTGATACCGGTATTAATGATAATGGTAAAGCGCTGGCGATGGCTGGTATTTTTGGTGGTCTTAACTCAGGCGTTACCTCAAAATCTACCGATATCTTTTTAGAAAGTGCTTTTTTCTCACCGTTGGCTATTTTAGGCAAAGCTCGTCAATATGGCTTACATACTGATGCATCGCATCGTTATGAGCGCGGTATTGATCCCACCTTACAACATGATGCAATTGAGCGTGCTACCGAGTTGTTACTTGAGATTGTTGGTGGTCAAGCAGGTCCTGTTGTTGAGGCAAAATCTGATGCTGACATTCCTAAAGAGAAGAATGTTAGCTTACGTCGTCAAAAATTAGATAGCCGTATTGGTCATCATATTGAAGACGTTAAAGTCTCAGAAATTTTAACCCGTCTTGGCTTTACTGTCGTTGATAGTGGTGAAGGTACCGACAAAGTATGGCAAGTCATTGTGCCCGCTTACCGCTTTGATATCAAAATTGAAGTTGACTTAATCGAAGAAGTTGCGCGGATTTATGGCTATAACAATATTCCAAATATTGCGCCTAAAGCAACATTGAAAATGGTTGAAAGCAAAGAAGCCAAGCTTGCTTTATCAACATTAAAGCAAACATTAGTTAACCGTGACTATCAAGAAGCCATTACTTACAGTTTTGTTGACCCTAAAGTACAAGCTTTATTACATCCTGAAGAAGCAGTTTTGACCTTACCTCATCCCATTTCATCTGAAATGTCGGTAATGCGCTTGAGTTTATGGACAGGCTTACTGCAAGCAATGTCTTATAACCAAAATCGCCAACAAGGTCGGGTAAGATTATTCGAAACTGGCTTACGTTTTGTTCCTGATGAGCATGCTGAGAATGGTGTTCGTCAAGAAAATATGTTGGCGGGTGTTATTAGTGGACTCCGTGTTGATGAACATTGGGATATGGAAAAAGCAGCCACTGATTTTTATGATATAAAAAGCGATGTTGAAGCGCTGTTGGCATTAACTAGTGATCAACAAGCTTATGAATTTTCAAAAGCTGAAGTTGCGGCATTACACCCAGGACAGACAGCTAAAATCACTAAAAATGGACAATATGCTGGTTGTGTAGGAACCTTACACCCTGAATTAGAAAGGAAATTAAGTTTAAACGGTCGAACTTTAGTTTTTGAGTTATTATTGTCGGAAGTGCTAGTACAAAAAATCCCTGAAGCCTCCGATATATCTCGCTTTCCTGCAAATCGTCGTGACCTTGCTATTGTGGTTAAAGAAGATATTGATGCAAAAAAAGTGCTACAACTTATTGAAAAGGTTGGCGGAAATTATTTAATTGATCTAAACTTGTTTGATGTATACCGAGGTCAAGGTATTAATGACGGATTTAAAAGTCTAGCCATTGCCTTAGTATTACAAGATAACAGTAAGACTCTTGAAGAAAAAGACATCACTGATGTTATCGATAGAGTTGTTGAAACCTTAAAATCTGAGTTAAATGCATCACTGAGGGACTAAGCAATGGCGCTTACCAAAGCAGAAGTAGCAGAACATTTATTTGAGAAAGTTGGGCTGAGCAAGCGTGACGCAAAAGACATGGTTGAAATCTTTTTTGAAGAGATTCGCGAAACTTTAGAAAGTGGCGATCAAGTTAAACTTTCTGGTTTTGGTAATTTTGATCTGCGTCAAAAAAGTGAACGCCCTGGTCGCAACCCAAAAACTGGCGAAGATATTCCAATTTCTGCCCGTAAGGTTGTAACC
Organism: Colwellia sp.; assembly: GCA_042091395.1. Lineage (GTDB taxonomy): Bacteria > Pseudomonadota > Gammaproteobacteria > Enterobacterales > Alteromonadaceae > Colwellia. The sequence goes on along the minus strand of JBELHN010000005.1, from coordinate 110,742 downwards.
TTCAGACCCGGTCAAAAACTGAAAAGCCGTGTTGAAGATGGTAATAGTGATAGTTAAGTTATAAACTTTACCGTTAGCCTTATATCATTTGACATAAAGCTTAACTTTATCAAAAATAAAAACTCGCTTAAGTGTTTGCTTAAGCGAGTTTTTTATCGGTAAATTAGCGTATTCAATAGCATATTAATTGTTGGTATAACATAACTAAAGATTAACTATATAAGGCCTGTAAAAATAAAAGTACTTCTGCTCAAAAAAGTTGCTCTATAGGTTTGCTACTTGGCGCTAACTCTAGCTATCACATTGACGATAAATCTCGTATTAAGCAATTATCATTTTGCAAACCTTTTACTCATACTGACGGCGGTCATACCGTGAGCAAAAATACTTAATAAGACGGTTAATACGATTACCGCAAGGATCCTTTCATGACCCGTTTGACCAATTTGGTCTATGGTAATCAGTAGGTACAAGATAGATGCTACGCCTCTTGGTCCAAACCAAGCAATAAAGAACTTACTATAGTTACTTAACCCTGAGCCTATCAAGCAGATAAATACAGGGATAATCCGAATGATGGTTAAACTAAGTAGTGCATAAATTAATGCTGTTAAATCCCAAAACAGATACGATTTAGGAATGATGATTAGTCCTAAAATAACAAATACAAATAAGGTTAACAGTTGTCCTTCAGTTTCACCAAACTCTTGAATTCTTTCACGGAGTTTTACATTTTCTACCCCTAAGAATAAACCAGCACAAAAAGCCGCTATAAAACCATTACCTTCGCAGTATTCAGCAAAAACAAAAGCAATGATTGCCAGTGAAAGACACGTTAACCGTTGAAATACCGTGTCCATGTAATCTCGTTGGTATGCATATTCAATAAGTTTTCCGCCAAAATATCCAACAGCACTGCCAATTAACGGTCCAAGGGTGAGTTGTAGCGATACAAAATGAAGCCAGTGAATTTCAGGTGATAAATGTCCTAATCCACTGGCAATAACGGCTAAACAAATAAAAATAGGTGGTAATGCAATGCCATCATTTAGACCACTTTCAGCGCTAATTGAGTCGCGAATTTTATCAGGGACAGTATTGCTTTTTACTACGGCTTGCCCAAGGGCTGCATCAGTGGGTGATAAAATCAATGCTAGTAAAAGTAAGAGCCATATATCGGTCTCTGGATATAGTCCTAAAGCTAACAAAGCGCCAAATATCATAGTTAAAGGCAAACCTAAAAGTAGTAGTCTTGCTGGTAACCCTTGTAAACGTGTTTTAATGTTGCTCAGTTTTATTAGAGAAGCGTCAACAAAAAGGATAATAATTAAGGTTAGTTCTGCCAGAAATTGTATGCTAGTTGTTGCAACCTCAATATTTAGCCAAGAAAAGCCCAAAGGACCGAGTAAAAGTCCAATGCTGACAAATACCATGGGTGCAGTGATAAAAGAGCGCTCAGCGGCTTTAGAAAAAATGCCAAAAAATAAAATAATAATAGCTGCTAATATAATAAGTTGATGATCTAGCATGGGAAAAGAAGTCCTCTTAAGATAATTAGCGCTAGTTAACGATTAATAAAGCATATTAAGGTACTATGTGCAAAATATATAACAGTTTATTAATAATTTATGCGCAATTCCCGCTATCCGGATCAAGAAGTTACCAGCATTAATTGGCGAGCTTTCAAACTTATTTTACCGTATTTATTTGAATACAAAAAACGTATCTTGCTGGCAATGCTTTGTTTAGTTCTCACTAAAGTTGCCAGTGTGTATTTACCCTTTATCCTCAAAGATATTGTAGACACACTTGATAACAATAATTCAGATAAACAAACTGCTATTTTGTTGGTGCCCTTTGCTTTAGTGGCGGCATATGGTGCTGTTAGGTTCTCTATTGTTGTGCTTGCTGAAATTCGTGACACTTTATTTGGTCGCGTTACAGAGCGAGCTATTCGCCGCATAGGTTTGAAGGTTTTTCGGCATTTACATGCCCTTGAGTTAGATTTTCACCTTAATAGGCAAACTGGGGGGTTATCCCGAGATATTGAACGTGGCACTTCAGGCATTAGTTTCTTGATGCGGTTTATGGTGTTTAATATTGTTCCTACATTACTTGAAATTGTGATGGTGATAACGATCCTCTTTGTCAATTACGGTATTTGGTTTGCTTTGATAACATTCGTCTCAATTTTTACCTATATTGGTTATTCTGTGTTTGCGACGGAGCTTCGCACGCGGTTTGTTCGGGCAGCAAATCAAGCAGATTCTTCGAGTAATACTCGTGCTGTTGATAGTTTATTAAATTATGAAACGGTTAAATATTTTACCAACGAAGAATTTGAAGCACAGAGGTACGATCAAGAATTGAAAAACTGGGAACAAGCCAAAATTAAAAATCGTTTGTCGCTTTTTGCTTTAAATGCAGGGCAAGCATTAATTATTGCAATAGCAATGACAAGTATGCTGGCATTAGCTGCACATCAGGTTAGTCATGGCTTGATGACTTTAGGTGATTTTGTGTTGATTAATGCGTTTATGATGCAGTTATTTATTCCACTCAACTTTCTTGGTTTTGTATACCGAGAAATTAAAGGTGCGTTAGCCAATATTGAAAACTTATTTGGTTTATTAGCTAAGGTACCTAAAATTGTTGATGAAAAGAATGCTCTTGAACTTAATATAAACTCAGGTATTGATAAACAAGCGAATGTTTCCTTTACTAATATTAGCTTTGCCTATGATACAAAGCGGCCAATTATTGAAGGTGTTTCTTTCACGATAAAAGCCGGCCAAAAAGTAGCTGTTGTCGGTCAAAGTGGCGCCGGTAAGTCGACGTTAGTAAAACTACTTTTTCGCTTTTACGATGTTAATTCTGGTCATATCACTATTAATGGCCAAGACATTAGCCAAGTTAGTCAACATTCTTTGCGAACTCACATTGGTATAGTCCCGCAAGATACCGTACTTTTTAATGATTCATTGTTTAATAATATACACTATGGTTGTCCGAGTGCATCTGAAGATGAGGTACTTGCCGCCATTGAACATGCAAACTTATCGGAATTCATTGCCAGCTTGCCAGAGGGAACTAATACCGTTGTTGGGGAACGTGGCTTAAAACTTTCTGGTGGAGAAAAACAAAGAGTCGCGATTGCGCGAACTATTTTAAAAAATCCACAAATACTGGTTTTTGATGAGGCAACCTCATCGCTTGATAGTAAATCAGAACAAGCAATTTTAACCGCTATTAATGAGGTTGCAAAAAATAGAACAAGTTTAGTTATTGCCCATCGTTTATCAACTATTGTTGATAGTGATCATATTATTGTGATGAGCCATGGTAAAATAGTCGAGCAGGGCGACCATAAAAGTCTTATTGCATTGCAAGGCCAATATAACCATATGTGGCAATTACAACAATCCTAAGTTAACGATGAATAGATTATGAGTCACTCAGTTAAATACCCAATTACCACTGAAGATTTGCCTGAGGTGAAAGCAACTAAACAGTGGATTGACGAGGTAATTATTGGCTTAAATTTTTGCCCTTTTGCTAAAAAAGAATTTACCAATAACTCTATTTTTTATCTCAGCACTGCAACCGAGCAGCTTAAATCAGCGCTAACAATCTTATTAGAGCATTGTATTTATCTTGATGAAAACTCTGAGATTGAAACAAGCTTGATTATTTTTTCTGAAGGTTTTCGTTGTTTTGATCGTTATTTAGATTTAGTCGATGCAGCAAATGTGTTGTTAATTGAAAGTGGCTTTGAAGGCGTTTTTCAACTTGCGACTATGCACCCTGAGTACTGCTTTGCCGAAGAATGTTTCGATAGCGCGAGTAATTTTACTAATCGTTCACCATATCCAATGTTGCACATCTTAAGAGAAGCTAGTATGGAAAGAGTATTATCTGTATATAAACAACCAGAAAATATACCAATAAAGAATATTGCCGTAACAAAGCAGTATGGTTATCAATATTTTGCCGAACTTTTAGCGCGTATACACCAAAAATATCCTCAAGAATAGCGAGTCCACAAGTATTTTAATTTAAGTTGAGTATCTATTTTAATAACTATTATTAACGATTTTTTTAAGAATTAATGAATACAGATAGCAAAAATGAATTTAATCTTCAACCAAGCCTACATTAGTGTTAATGAATGTCATTATTTGCATACATAATTTAGGCTTTTTAAATATTATTGGTGAGATATCAATATCGTTGAAACGCATTAATAGGGTAAGATAAAATAAATTTACCTCCAATAATTCAATTTTATGCACGTGTTTGAACAATTTTTATTGATTGCTACAGTTCACCTGTTTGCAGTTGCCAGTCCCGGTCCAGACTTCGCCCTTATTTTAAAGCAAAGTATCAAGTATAACCGCCAAGTTGCTATCTTTTCGAGTTTAGGTATTGCTGCCGGTATTATAGTGCATGTCACTTATTCGTTAGTTGGTATTGGGTTTTTAATTGCCAGTGATCCGCGTTTATTTTCTTTACTCAAGTACATCGCCGCAGCCTATTTTTGTTATGTAGCCTGGCACTGCTTACGAGCCAACAAACCACCTGCGGAATTACTTCCCGCAGAGGCTTTAAAAGAGGCAGAACAATCACAACCAAATACATCTGCAAAAACTGCCTCTAATGCAGCTTTGTCTGAAGTTAATGTGTCTAAAGTTGATAGAGACATAAAGCCTGTTGCGAAAAATACTCTCTCACGTAAAAAAGCTTTTTTTAATGGTTTTCTAATTAATGCGTTAAATGTTAAAGCGACTTTATTTTTTGTGAGTTTATTTTCAGTAGTTATTGCCCCTGAGACCTTATTAGCTATAAAAATTGCCTATGGTGCTTATTTAGTGTTAGCTACGGCAGCCTGGTTTTGCTTATTATCTTGTTTACTTACTCACGAAAAAGTTCGTGTTATTTTGCAACGCAAAGGTTACCTTGTTGATAGAATTATGGGCGTTATATTAGTTTGTTTGGCTATCCAATTGATATTATCAGATCTTCCTCAGTAAGGTGCTAGTTTAACAATAACTTTATTAAGTTAGATTACGGGTTTTTGTCACTCTATTATTTTTACTTTTTCTCGTGTTTAGTCCTACTAAGGTATTTCTGTGTAATTTGCAGTATACTGTGCGAAATTTTTGTGAGTTGATAGGATACATTTTGTCTGAAGAATCTAAATTGGTAAATATTGGTGGCAGTATTGAGCGAGCATTGTCCGGGCAATATCAGATTGATAGTAAAGCCGTGCTAAATGAAGCATGGGCTAATACAAAAAAATCAAGAATGTCGATTAATTTAGCACTCATATTTGTGTTGGTAGTCGGTACTATAGTTTCATTAGTCGCAAGTAGTTTCTTCGGTGGTATTGAGCAAATTTTGCAACAAGCACAGCAGCCAGACCAAAACTCGCAAGCGCTGCAGATTATTAATATTATCGTCACTATAACCATTTGGCCTTTCATTGCAGGTATTGAAATGATGGGTGTTTTTCATGCGGTTAAGCAACCTATTCACCCTAAAATGGTTTGGCGTTTTTTAAGCCGTGGCAGCTGGGTAGCACTCTGTGCATTACTAACTTCAATACTCATTAATATTGGCGCACAGCTTTTCATTATTCCAGGAATAATCTTAGCAGCCTTATTATCACTGACTATTCCTTTAGTCGTTGAAAAAAAATACTCACCACTGCAAGCAATTATAACGTCGTTACGATCATTACGTTTTAGTTTATTACCATTACTTGCCATTTATGGTTTTTTATCTTTGGTTTTATTGACCTTAGTATTGCCAATGGTTTTTTTATTGGAATCTGATTTATTACTACTGGCTGTTATCGTTTTTTTATTTGCTTTATCTTACCTTGCACCCTTATTTTATAATGTAAAAGGAATTTTATACCGTGAAATCTTTGGTGTTGTATGCCATGTTAATTCTGAAAATGAGCTATTAACTGAACAAAATAGTGCTAAAAAAGACTATACTAACGATGACAGCTTCTCTGCTTAATACTAAACATTACTGGGACTATGCTATGCTTGTATCATTATTAGGTCGTAGTTTATTAGTTGCTATTTTGGTAATCGCTGTGATTGCTCCTTTTACTTTTCTGGTGCCAAAGCCTTTATTACCAAATACAGAGTTACCGAAAATTGAAGTGCCAATAAAGCCTTTAGCGCCCGACGCTTATCAAAAAGCACTAGCAAAAACGCCAGACAAAAAAAGTGAAAAAGCTTTACATAATATTAAAATCCCAGATTTTGCGGCAATTAAAGATATACCCACCAAAAAAAGAAAGTTTTTTGCCTTTCTTTTACCTGCCATCACTGCAAACAACAATAAGTTGATTACTCAACGAAAACAATTAGCTCTCTGGCATCAACAAGTTTCGGTAGGTACTGGGATTACAGAACAACAAGACCTTTTATTAAAAAGTTGGGCTAAACAATATCGTATTAACAATAACGGTTCCACATTACATGTTATTGAGGCGCTATTGCAGCGCGTTGACATTATTCCTAGTGAATTGGTGTTGGTGCAAGCAGCTAATGAGTCAGCCTGGGGAACATCGAGGTTTGCTAGGATCGGTTTAAATTTTTTTGGTATTTGGTGCTATCAAAAAGGCTGTGGCATGGTTCCTAAAAATAGAAACGCAGGAGCCAATCATGAAGTAGCTGCTTTCGCTAGTATTGAGGCCTCGGTTGCAGGTTATTTCAATACAATTAATAAGCATAATGCCTATCAGTTATTAAGAACACTTCGTGCCGAGTTGAGAGCTAAACATCAATCGCTTGATCCACAAGTGCTCGCTTCCGGCCTTATTCATTACTCTGAGCGTGGCACTGAATATGTCTTAGACATTACCGATATGCTTAGACAAAACCAAGCTTATTTTATTGAGCCTAATTCAGACGGTCTTGTTTTAATTGATTAATTCATTTCAAATACAGAAGTCTTATTTAGTTACCAAGTAGTTCAGCATTAATAGTTTGTATGCGTTAATAATTAATTGATTTGAGTGATGTTAACTTGTTCGCTGGACGCTAAGTAATTTTTTAAGTTTTTATCAGGGCTATCAGTAGTCTTGACACTTGAGGTAATACTAAACGTTTCTTGATCAAAAGCTTTGTCCCCTCCATTTATAACACCTGATTGTTGAGTGATATTAGCAAAATCAAATAATTCACTGTCGCACAAATGCGAGGGTACTACATTTTGCATTGCCGTGAACATAGACTCAATCCTACCTGGAAAACTCTCATGCCACTGATTTAACATAGCTTTAATGTTTTGACGTTGCATGTTAGGTTGAGTGCCACACAAGTTACAAGGAATAATAGGGAATTGTTTAAAATGACTGTATTGAATCAGATCACTTTCTTTGCAAAAAGCCAAAGGGCGAATGACGACATGTTCGCCATTATCTGACACCAGTTTTGCCGGCATTGCTTTCATTTTACCGCCATAAAACATGTTTAACATTAATGTTTCAATCATATCATCGCGGTGATGGCCTAAAGCAACTTTGGTTGCACCGACTGATTTAGCTGTTTTATATAAAATAGCTCTACGTAAACGAGAACATAAACTACAAGTGGTTTTCCCCTCTGGTACTTTCTCTTTGACCACACTGTAAGTATCCTCCTCCACAATTTTGTATTCTATACCCAAGTTTTCAAGGTATTGAGGCAAGATGTGTTCGGGAAAACCAGGTTGTTTTTGATCTAAATTAACCGCAATAATACTGAAATCAATTGGTGCAGATTGTTTTAATAACATTAAAATACTGAGCATGGCATAACTGTCTTTGCCACCAGATAAGCAAACCATTACCTTATCGCCATCTTCGATCATATTGTATTGGGCGATGGCTTGACCGACATTGCGTCTAAGTTTTTTTTCTAATTTTACGTATTGAGACTTTTGGCTAGGCGAAATACCTTGATTAATAGACGTTAATGAAAGTGAACTCATGACATATTCTTTTTTGATGGTTTTTGACGCGACACATCATAGCAGTTTGTCTAATAATACCCAATATAATAGTTATACAATTGATTGCGATTGAGTTCATCAATAGCATCATAATTAAGCTTTTTAAAAGAGATGATGCGGTTTAAACAAAAAAATGTTTTTATTTCACTACAATAAAATACTGAAGATACTCTGATTTATTGCTTTGGATTTTAGTGTTTAGCAAGTAGGTAGATAGTTAAATTTAAACGAACATTAATCTACAAAATAACATGATAAAAATTATCGCTAGTTTTATAAGGTAACAGATAGCAAAAAAGCTGCTAGTGCTAGCAGCTTTTTTAATTTTGGTGCGCGGTAAGTGATTCGAACACTTGACAACTCGCAAGTCAGGCGAGGACTCTACCACTGAGCTAACCGCGCAAATGATTAATAATCAACGAGCGCTATGTTAGCGTTTGGTTGTTAGCCTTGCAAGCAGTTTTATGTAAATCATTCATAAAGTAAGTCTGCTTGCTGGTAAAATCTACAATGTGAACGAATTTGAACCATGTTGTATTTTGTGTTGAATAACACATGGAAGAGCTTTTTTAGGCTTGATGTATTCTTTTTTGAATTATGACTAGGCGCCAAGCAAGCAGAAACGCTGCGGTTGTTAAGCCAGCAATAAAGCCTACCCAAAAACCGTAAGGCCCAATTTTAGGTATGATCCAGTCGGTAACTCCTAATACTAAGCCAACAGACAAACCTATTACCCAATAAGAAACAAATGTGATATACAGTATTGATTTAGTGTCCTTATAGCCACGAAGTGCCCCAGCTGATACAACCTGAATGGTATCTGAAAATTGATAGATACTGGCAAGTAGCATTAAACTTGCCGCTAACTCAATAACTGCATCGTCAGTAGAATAAATACTCGCAATTTGGCTTCTAAATACAACTGTGATAGTGGCAGTAAAACAAGCCAGTGCAAGGCCAAGTAAAATAGCATAAATGGTGTAGTTTTTTGCTTGTTGAATATTCTTATTACCAACGGCAAAGCCAACCTTAATGGTGGTGGCCATTGCGATACTTAGAGGTACCATAAATATCAAGCCCGTAAAATTTAAGGCAACTTGATGGCTCGCTACGGTCTGGGCACCAAAGGGGATTAGAATAATCGCCACGATTGCAAAAAGGCTCACCTCAAATAATAAAGACATCGCAATAGGTAGTCCAAGCGCTAATATAGCTTTGATTTGTTTAAAAACCGGCCAACACCATTGGTTAAATAAATTAGCTTTGTTAAGCTTCTTTGAAAACAAACAATATATGACCATTCCTAAACACATTGACCAATACACTATGGCAGTGGCGAGCCCACAACCTGCTCCACCTAAGGCTGGAAAACCTAGAGTCCCATAGATAAATACATAGTTAGCTGGGATGTTAATCAGTAAGCCAATGATACTAATAATCATTGTGGGCTTAGTGTATGAAAGTCCCTCAGCGTAATTTCTTAAAACAAGGTATAGACAATAACCTGGTGCTCCCCAGACAACATAGCCTAAATAATCAAACATCAGTAATTCTAGAGCAACATCTAAAGTTATTAGAGGCTCTAATAGCGGGCGAAGGAGATAATAAGATACTATCAATATAAGCCCTAACATTAATGCTATCCATGCTGTTTGATGGGTTTGTTCAACAATTTTTTTATATTTTTTAGCACCAGCAAGTTGTGAAACAATGGCTGTCAATGCCATGATTAAACCATAAATAGTTAAAATTAATGGCAACCAAATACTATTGGCTACTGCAACTGCTGCTAGATCTATGGCACTTACTCTTCCAGCCATTACAATATCAACAAAGCCCATTAGATTTTGAATTAGCTGAGCTATTAATATTGGGTAGGTTAGTTTTAACAAGCTTTTACTGTGCGAAATAAAATCAGTTAGGTTCATATGATCTGTGTTGTAAGAGGAAAAAGATGGGTTATTTGGATTAATTTACAGCCCAATGCTTAACAGAAGGTGAATAGTAAGTTAGAACACAATTGCAAACAAGCAATTAACGAGGTAATCCTATCGAGGTAAAGTATCATTCACTTTGAATGAATCATACATTGCTCATGATAAATCATATATTGATTTTAGGTTGAAGTAACCGTTATTTAAAAAATTTGCTCATCATCACAATCTACAGTGAGCTGTACTTTTTTTCGGTAATCATCAATATGCATGTGATAGTGGATTTCCATGCAACAAGCAGGGCATTCGTCGTAATAATCTTGATCACCGGAGGTAGTATCTATAGTGGCGCTTAAATGGTGACCGCAATGAGGGCATGAGATCCGTTTTTCAGTCAGTTGATTAATCATTTAGACATCCTCCTTGGAAAAAGAAATATAGTCTGATGTTTATTAATCAGTATGACTATTTTTGACTGAAATACCACGTTATCAGCGATTATTTCAACTTTAAACATTCCTCCTAAGGGAATTGATAAGAACTTAGTCTTCAGCTTGAGTGTCTAAATATTGAAGTTTATCTGCTACACCGTCCCATTTTTTAGCCTCTGGTAAAGGTGTTTTTAATTCTGTTATGCGGGGCCAATGTTTTGATAATTCAGCATTAAGCTCAATAAACTCTTGTTGATCTTTGGGTACTTCGTTTTCTTGATAAATGGCTTCTGCCGGGCACTCAACTGGACATAAGTCACAGTCAATACAATCATCAGGGTTAATAACCAGAAAATTAGGCCCTTCATAAAAGGCATCTGCGGGGCACACTGCCACACAATCAGTGTATTTACATAATATACAATTATCAGTGACTACAAATGCCATAACAGTTTTTAATGTGTTTAATTATGAATTAAAAAGGTAGATCATACCTTTGTTGAGCGCAATTTCAATCTCTTGTTTCTTAAATGCAAGCAAAGAGATAAAATAACGAAATAAATACCCCTTTTAGGTTATATAGTAAACAATGATTCGTTTGACCAATATTAAACTTGCCCTTGACCATCAAGAGAATGCCATTGAGCAAGCTATTTTACGAAAATTATCGCTTGATGAAAGCCAATTACTTAATTTTACGGTGTTTAAACGTGGCTATGATGCAAGGCAAAAAAATAACATCATTTTAATTTATACACTGGATGTTGAAACAACACTTAACGATGAATTACTAGCCAAATTTGAGGATGATAATCAAGTTAGATGCACACCAGATATGAGCTATAAGTTTGTTAGCCAAGCGCCTGTGCATATTGAGAATCGTCCTGTTGTTATTGGTATGGGGCCCTGTGGACTTTTTACCGGACTGCTGCTTGCGCAAATGGGTTTTAAGCCGATTATACTTGAACGTGGTCAAGAAGTACGACAACGCACAAAAGACACCTTTGGTTTTTGGCGTAAAAAAATATTGAACACTGAATCGAATGTGCAATTTGGTGAAGGTGGAGCAGGTACCTTTTCAGATGGCAAACTCTACAGCCAAGTCAATGATCGAAAACACTACAGTCGTAAAGTGCTTGAAGAATTTGTCGCAGCAGGTGCACCTGAAGAAATACTTTATGTTAGTAAACCACACATAGGCACCTTTAAACTGGTCACTATGGTTGAACAAATGCGGGCAAAAATAATTGCATTAGGCGGAGAAATTCGCTTCAACCAACGAGTTGATAGGATTGAATTTGATAATTTAGAAAATGATGAAAGTATTACCAAGCCTATTGATGGTTATAAAAACAAAAAAGTCACCGGTTTGAGCTTATCAAATGGCGAATTCATCAAAACAAATCATATTGCCTTGGCCATCGGTCATAGCGCCCGTGACACCTTTGAAATGCTATTTGAACAAGGCGTTTATATCAAAGCTAAACCCTTCTCTGTTGGTTTTCGCATTGAACATGAACAATCCGTGATTGATGAAGCGCGCTTTGGCAAAAATGCGGGCAATAAAATTTTAGGTGCTGCTGATTATAAATTAGTTCATCACTGTAGTAACGGTCGTTCAGTTTACAGTTTTTGTATGTGCCCTGGTGGTACAGTTGTAGCTGCCGCATCAGAAGAAGGGCGGCTTGTGACTAATGGTATGAGCCAATACTCTCGTCATGAACGTAATGCTAACAGTGCTATTGTTGTCGGTATTGAGCCTAGTGACTTTACTGATAAAGTTAGCTGTGGCGACTTCGCAGCAGACCGCGATTATGTTCTGGCAGGCATGGACTTTCAACGAAAGTTAGAAGAAAAAGCTTACCACATTGGTGGTGCAAATTATGATGCACCAGTGCAGTTGGTTGGTGATTTTATCAAAGGCCAAAAAAGTGGTGTTCATGGCAGTGTTTCACCATCCTATAAGCCTGGTGTGAATTATTGTGATCTCAGTGAGACATTGCCAGATTTTGCCATTGCTGCAATAAAAGAAGCGCTACCTGTTTTTAATAAAAAAATCAATGGTTTTTCAATGCCAGACGCTACCTTGACAGCTGTTGAGACCAGAACGTCATCACCCATTCAAATTACTCGTCATCGTGATAACTTTCATAGTTTAAATACTGAAGGTTTGTACCCCGCTGGAGAGGGTGCAGGTTATGCCGGTGGGATTTTATCTGCTGCTATCGATGGTATAAAAGTTGCTGAGGCTATGGCTTTAGCAATGACAGCAAAATAGCAGTTTTTTGACCTATTATTTTAATTAACTATTTTCTACTGAATCCCATTATATGCCCATTTACTGAGGTAAATAAAATAATGTGATGAAAATTACTTGTTTAATGCTCACAAGACTTTTACAATCACAGCAAATTAACCCATTAAAGAGCATTTAGCTCTTTTTTGGTTTTTTAGCACACCTTTGTGAGTGTTAATATATTTCACTCATTACTTGATTAATTTTAAAATAAATTCAAGCGACGTCTAGTATGCGCCGCCACTGATAAGGAAAAAACATGCCTGTAATTACTCTCCCTGATGGTTCTCAACGCAGTTTTGATAAAGCTGTTTCTATAATGGATGTTGCCCTTGATATTGGCCCTGGTCTTGCGAAAGCAACCATTGCCGGTCGTATTGATGGTAACCTAGTAGATGCCTGCGAATTGATTACTGAAGATGCCTCCTTACAACTCATTACTAGCAAAGACAGTGAAGGTCTAGAAATAATTCGCCATTCTTGTGCTCACCTACTAGGACATGCTCTCAAGCAATTGTACCCTAACGTTAAAATGGCGATTGGTCCGACAATAGATAATGGTTTTTATTATGATGTTGACCTAGATGAGTCAATTACTGAAGAGGATTTAGTTAAACTTGAAAAGCGCATGACTGAGCTTGCCCGAACCGGATATCAAGTTATTAAGAAAACAGGTACTTGGCAAGATGCTTACGACGCTTTTACTGAGCGTGAAGAAGATTATAAACTACAAATACTCGATGAGAATATTGTTAAAACAGATACTCCTGCACTGTATCATCATCAAGAGTATATTGACATGTGTCGTGGTCCACACGTACCGAGTATGCGCCATTGTCATCATTTTAAATTGATGAAGGTCGCCGGTGCTTATTGGCGAGGTAACTCAGAAAATAAAATGTTGCAGCGCATATATGGCACTGCATGGGCAGATAAAAAGCAACTAAAAGCGTATATCGTTCGTTTAGCAGAAGCAGAAAAACGCGATCATCGAAAAATTGGTAAAACATTAGATTTATTTCATTGGCAAGAAGAAGCTCCAGGCATGGTGTTTTGGCACAGCGATGGTTGGACAATTTATAAAACCCTTGAAGACTATATGCGAGAGCAATTAGTTAAGTACGGTTACGAAGAAGTGCGTGCCCCATTAATACTTGATGTTGGCATGTGGCAAAAATCAGGTCACTGGGATAAGTACGGTGACATGATTTTCTCTACTGAGTCAGAAAAACGGACTTACGCGGTAAAACCGATGAATTGTCCGGGGCACTTACAAATCTTCAATCAGGGATTAAAGTCATATCGAGACTTACCTTACCGAATGGCTGAGTTTGGTTTAGTGCACAGAAATGAGCCATCGGGATCTTTGCATGGCTTGATGCGTGTACGCTCATTTACTCAAGATGATGCCCATGTTTTTTGTACTGAAGATCAAATACAAGAGGAAGTGTCAGCTTGTATCAATATGGTATTTGATACCTACAAAACTTTTGGTTTTGAAGAAATTGATATTAAGTTATCAACCCGACCAGAACAACGGGTTGGCTCAGAGGAAATTTGGGATAAAGCAGAACTCGCTTTAGCGAAAGCACTAGAAAATAATAACATTGCCTTTGAATATCAGCCGGGTGAAGGGGCTTTTTACGGCCCTAAGATAGAGTTTACTTTGCATGATTGTTTAGGAAGGGATTGGCAATGTGGTACAATTCAATTAGATTTCTCGATGCCAGGTCGTCTTGGCGCAAGCTATATTGGTGAAGATGGTGAACGTCATGAACCTGTAATGATTCATCGCGCTATTTTGGGCTCTTTAGAGCGCTTCATTGGTATTTTAATTGAAGAATACTCAGGTAAATTCCCAAGTTGGCTATCACCTACGCAAGCTGTAGTGATGAATATTACCGATAAACAGGCTCCATATTGTCAGAAAGTTGTAAAAAAACTGCAAGAAAGTGGATTTAGAGCAAAACTAGACTTGAGAAATGAGAAGATAGGCTTTAAAATTCGCGAGCACACTTTAAAGCGAGTTCCATACCTTTTAGTTGTCGGTGACAAAGAAATGGAAGCGGGTGAAATCGCAATTCGAACTCGAAGTGGTGAAGATTTAGGAAAAATGTCTGTTGATGATTTTATTATTAAACTATCAGATGAAGTAAAAACACGTCAATAGTTTTTAGAAACACCTAAAACAGACAAACATTAAAAGAAAACAAGTCTGATTGTTAATTATTTTATAGACTGAAATCAGGCTTCAACTAAAGTTAAAAAAAGTTCTTTGGAGGAACATGGCTATTAAAGGTGGACAACGAGGCGGGCGTAAAGAGCCAGCACATCGTTTAAATGAGTTAATTACAGATATCCCAGGCAATGAAATACGTTTAATTAAGTTTGATGGTGAAGCCGGCGGTATTGTTACATTAGATGAAGCAATGGACCAAGCGGACGACGCTGGTGTTGATCTTGTTGAAATTAGCCCAACTGCTAAACCACCAGTTTGTCGTGTGATGGATTACGGTAAATTTATCTATGAAAAAGCTAAAGAGCAAAAAGAACAACGTAAAAACCAAAAACAAATACAGGTTAAAGAAATTAAATTTCGACCTGGAACAGATGAAGGCGATTATCAGGTAAAACTACGCAACCTGAAACGCTTTTTAGAAGGCGGCGACAAGGTCAAGGTAACACTACGTTTCCGTGGCCGTGAAATGGCTCACCAAGAGTTAGGTTTGGCTTTATTAAACCGTGTTAAAGACGATTTAGAAGAGTTAACTGTACTTGAGTTCTTCCCGCGTCGTGCGGAAGGACGTCAAATGGTGATGGTCTTAGCCCCTAAAAATAGATAAAACTTGGTTTGAAAAGTAATAGATAAGCTTGGCTTGTCTATTCACCAACTTTATCTTTACGCTGGTAGTAAAGGCTTGCAAGTAAAATAATTAATTTATAATTTTTTTCGCCCTCGCTACTTTATATTTGGCATATACCTAAGGGTATAAATGCGGAGTTATTCACATGCCTAAAATGAAAACCAATAAAGGTGCTGCAAAGCGCTTTAAAAAAACAGCCACTGGCTATAAGTTCAAACAAGCTGGCCTTCGTCATATCTTGACTAAGCGTCGTACTAAAGTTAAGCGTCACCTTCGTGCAAAATGCATGATTGCCGCATCTGACATTAAGTCAGTTAAAAAACTTTTACGTCACGGTTAATTAGGAGATATAGAAAATGGCTAGAGTAAAACGTGGTGTACAAGCTCGTGCACGTCATAAAAAAGTTTTAAAGCAAGCTAAAGGTTATTACGGTGCACGCAGTCGTGTTTATCGTGTTGCCTTTCAAGCAGTAACTAAAGCAGCGCAATATGCATACCGAGACCGTCGTCAACGTAAGCGTCAATTCCGTCAGCTTTGGATTGCTCGTATCAACGCAGCAGCTCGTCAAAATGGTTTATCTTACAGCAAATTCATTAATGGCCTTAAGAAAGCCTCTATTGAGATTGATCGTAAGATCCTAGCTGATATAGCAGTATACGATAAAGCAGCCTTCACTTTCTTAGTTGAAAAAGCGCAAGCTTCTTTAGCTGCTTAAGTTATCAAGGTAAGGTTAGCCAGCTAGTGCTAGCTAACCCTAAAAAAGGACGCTTTTTAGCGTCCTTTTTGTTTTCAACTTCCTATTATTTAAGTAACGTTTTTCATGAGATGTTGATAGATTAGATGCGTTAGTTAAATAATATGCCTGAGCTCAGTATTATTTTTAATACTGATTATTTTTAAATTTATAAGAGAATGTAACATGAACCTAGCTGATAAAGTGTTAGCCGTTAATGACGACTTACCGATTCGAACTGAGCTTCCAGTGCATAGCGGTAAAGTTCGTTCTGTATATTGGTTAACTCAACAAGACAGTGAACGTCTCATTCAGGAAAAAAACTATGATGTACCCGCTAACACGTCATTAGCCATTATGGTTATTAGCGATAGAATCTCTGCCTTTGATTGCATATGGTCTGGTGAAAATAACATGCGTGGTGTACCAGGTAAAGGAGCTGCTCTGAATGCTATTTCAAACCATTGGTTTAAGCTGTTCAAAGAACAAGGCCTAGCCGATAGCCATATTTTAGACATACCTCATCCTTTTGTTTGGATTGTTCAAAAAGCTCAGCCTGTGATGATTGAAGCCATTTGTCGTCAATATATTACAGGTTCAATGTGGCGAGCTTATGCAAAAGGTGAACGAGATTTTTGTGGTATTAAGTTATCTGAAGGTTTAGAAAAAGACAGTAAGTTACCGATACTTTTACAAACCCCCTCAACTAAGGGGATTTTAGAGGGTATACCGGGTGTACCTGCTGTTGATGATGTAAATATAACGCGAAAAAATATAGAAGATAACTTTGCTGCGTTTAATTTTAAATCAATTGCAGACATCGATTTATATGAAAAGTTATTAACGCAAGGTTTTAATGTTATTTCAGCAAGTTTAGCAAACTTGCAACAAATATTTGTAGATACAAAATTTGAGTTTGGTTATGTTAAAGATAAACAAGGTAATGACAAATTAATTTATATGGATGAGGTAGGTACTCCCGACTCATCAAGAATATGGGACAAGGCTGAATACCTGCAAGGTAATATTGTTGAAAATTCAAAAGAGGGTTTTAGACAATTATTATTAAAGCATTTTTCCGACCCAGACATACTGCTAAATAAAGATCGGATGGAAGAGCGTTTAGCATTAGCCCGTGATAATGTATTGCCTTTATCTGTTTTAATGGATGTATCAAAAACCTATATCGATATCGCTGAAAAGATTACCGGTGAAAAAATTAATTTATCAGATAATCCAAAAGCTGAAATTGTGTCGATATTACGGGAAAGTTATCAGTTAATTGACTAGCAAATTAGCTTATAAAATACTAAAGGTGCTATTTTAAACTTTTTAATCCGCAAAATATCATCCGCTTACAAGCCACAATTCATGTATTAATTAATTGTGGCTCGCAAGCAAAGTAGTGATGAAAAATTTTATGTACCAATAAACCTTTTGCCACCCTTTTTAATGATCTCACGTGCCATGTTGTCGGCAATAACTCCAGTAGCTATATTTTTATCGGCTGACTGCTGGTAAATATTTAACAACGTTTGGTAAATTTCTTCGACTTTCTGAGTTGATTTTTTAACATCATAATTATCCTCGAAGGAGACATTAATAATACCACCGGCATTAATGACGTAATCAGGTGCATATAAAATGCCTTGATCAAACAACGCTTGATCATGACGTGACTCTGCTAATTGATTGTTGGCACAACCGGCAACAATAACCGCTTTTAAGCGTGTTAAAGTATCGTCATTGATTGTTGCGCCTAAAGCACAGGGTGCATAGACATCAACATCCTGGTCATAAATTTCATTTAAATCAACAATTTTTGCGTTAAATTCTTGAGCTGCATTGTCGAGTGACTCTTGGTTAATATCAGTAATAATAAGTTTTGCGCCAGCCTGGTAAAGGTGACGACAAAGTTGATAGCCAACACTCCCTAAACCTTGCACAGCAACGGTAACATTATTTAAATTGTCCTTGTTAAGTTTATGCTTTACAGAAGCTTTAATCCCCAAAAATGTCCCTAATGCCGTAAACGGGGCAGGGTTACCACTTTTCCCTTCGGTACCTGTCACAAATTGAGTAACACTGTTGGCGATGGCTATATCATGCGTTGTAATGTTAACGTCTTCTGCACTTAAATAACGACCATTTAGTCGCTCTAGAGCTTGTCCAAACGCTTTGAAAAGCTGTTCAGATTTAATTTTCTCTGGATCACCGATAATGACGGACTTACCCCCCCCCATCGTTAAACCTGCCAATGCATTTTTATAAGTCATACCTTTAGATAAACGCAGTACATCAACAAGCGCTTCTTCGTCACTCGCGTAATTCCACAACCTACAGCCACCTACAGCAGGGCCAAGTTTAGTATTGTGGATGGCTATAATTGCTCTTAAACCACTGTCTTTATCACTGCAAAAGACGACTTGCTCATGGTTATCAAAATCAGGTAAATCAAATAAAGCCATTGTATTTTCTCCAATTTTTCTCACTAGAAAAGGCCATTTAAATATGTTGTATTAACTTATTTGACGATAACAGTTACAATATGTTCTAGCCAGTGACTGAATAAATAAACCATGGCCAATTAATGGCGATGCTGTAAGCGAAAAGCTACAAGGCTAAACATAAGAATTGGTTAATTAATATCATCATACCCGTAAACAATTAGAGAGTTACCATGAATACACCAGAACAGATGACTGAAGATGAGCAGCAAACTTGGGTTAGAGAACAATATCAAATAGCGACTAAGTACCTTGCAGAAAAAGGTATTGTGACGGATAGTGTGCAAGTGGAAGACAGCAGGTATTTAGTTCCTCTGTTGGCTCTTTGGAAAGTTACTGCAATTGGTGGTCAGCAATACTGGGTGTTATGTGGTGATTTGCCTAGTGATTATAGCCCTATAGATAGTGCAAATAACGCCCGTGAAGCACTCAAACATTTTTCGTTAAAATGGCAGGTTGAGGCTGAAAATATATTAAAAGTTGCTGATCCTGAGCAGAAAGAGTATGCACAGCTTCTTATTGGCCGTGCTGATGGTTTATATAAATTGCAAAGCAATGAATCCATGTGGTGATAAAAGCATACTCAATGATTTAAGTAATACTTTGCTTTTTTTGCATGTTTCATAGCACTAGAAATTTTACATGCCATGCGTTGTTGAGGAATTCCTGCCTCCATGTAAACAGAGCCAATCGCATAAAAGTCATGTTGAGTAAAATAAGTGACTTTTTCCAGTGGAGTGGTAATAAAGACCTCTTTGAGTTTTAGCCTTTTGGCTATTTTAAATAATCCCTGCATTATAAATTTGTCTATTTTTTTGCTGCGATATGACATGATCACTGCGATTCTGCTTATTTCTCCGTTGGGCGTAATTCGCCCAGTTGCAATAGGCTCTTTACTCATACCATCGCAAATAAGCATGTGGTAAGCCGTTTTATCACCTTGATCAAATTCTAAATCTTTTGGTATCCGTCTTTCGCAAACAAAGACTTTTTCACGCACTTTTTTGAGTAAAGGTGCTGCCTGTTGCCATCTTACTTGGCTTATATTGTATGACATAATGTTAATATATCGATTAAAAAATAAACAAAAATTAGCTAAATAGTAGTCAGTTATTTTTTAAATAGCCAGTTTTTAAGCAAAAAACTTTAACAGACGATGTGAACAAGTAATGAATATTGTTTAACATGCCAAGTTAGTTATTTGATTTATTAGTAAGCTAGGTATAAAAAAAGAAGGTCTATGACCTTCTTTTTTGTTGTGAGTTGTTGAACTTAAATAATTATTTAATTTCGTCAATGAATGATACGGCTCTACCTATATAGCTAGCAGGCGTTAATAAACGTAATTCAGCCTTAACAGATTCAGGTAATGCTAATGTATCAATAAATTCACGCATAGATTGGCCGTCAACACGTTTACCTCGAGTTAATTCTTTTAATTTTTCATAAGGTTTCTCTATACCGTAACGACGCATAACAGTCTGCACTGGCTCTGCCAATACTTCCCAGTTGCTGTCTAATTCTTGCGCTAAGTTTTCTTCATTTACTTGCAGCTTACTGATCCCTTTAAGTGTTGCTTGATAAGCTATTACCGCATGTCCAAAACCAACACCTAAATTACGAAGTACCGTTGAATCTGTTAAATCACGTTGCCAGCGAGAAACAGGTAACTTTTGAGCTAAATGAGTAAACAGAGCATTTGCGATACCTAAATTGCCTTCAGAGTTTTCAAAGTCTATGGGGTTTACTTTATGTGGCATAGTTGATGAACCAATTTCGCCAGCAATAGTTTTTTGTTTGAAGTGGCCTAGTGCAATATAACCCCAGACATCACGGTCAAAGTCGATTAATATGGTATTAAAACGGGCTAGGGCATCAAATAACTCAGCTATGTAATCATGTGGCTCAATTTGGGTAGTAAAAGCATTCCAAGTTAGGCCCAGAGAGGTAACAAATTGATCAGCGAATTGATGCCAGTCTGTTTCGGGGTAAGCGCTTAAGTGAGCATTATAATTACCAACAGCACCATTAATTTTACCTAATAACTCAACATCAGCAATTTGCTGTCTTTGGCGCTGAAGACGAATATACACGTTAGCCATTTCTTTGCCTAATGTGCTTGGTGATGCAGGTTGACCATGTGTTCTGCACATCATAGGAATCGCTTTATATTCTATTGCTAATGTTTTTATCGCTTCAAGAATATTATCAAGCATAGGTAACAAGACTTGCTCGCGGCATTCTTTTAACATCAAACCGTGTGATAAATTATTGATATCTTCAGAAGTACAAGCAAAATGAATAAATTCAGTGACCGCATGTAACTCTGTATTGTCAGCAATTTTTTCTTTTAAGAAGTATTCAACCGCTTTTACATCATGGTTAGTGGTGGCTTCAATTGTTTTAATGCGAAGAGCATCTTCTTCATTAAAGTTAGCAACGATATTATCAAGTACTTCATTTGCTGTATCACTAAAGGCAGGGACTTCCTTAATATCGCTGGTTTGACTTAATTTTTGTAGCCAACGTACTTCGACAGTTACACGATATTTAGTTAAACCATATTCACTAAAAATAGGGCGAAGGTCGCTTGTTTTATTACCGTAACGGCCATCAACGGGTGATATTGCTGTTAATGCTGAGAGTTCCATACTGAGTTCCTAAATGTTTTCATGGTATATAAAAAGATTAACGTTAAAGAGTTAAGCTAACGGCACATATTACAGCTCTGATAGTAACTCTTTGGCAGTATTAACCATTTTATTTCGATTAAATAATATTGTTCTGCGCTTACCACCAACCTGACGCCACAAAACTGCTGCTCTGATACCAGAGAGTAACAATGCACGAATCTTATGTTGGTTGTGTATTTGTTTTAAAATACTTGGCTCCCCTGATACTTGAATACGGGTTCCAAGTGGACTAATAATTTCGCTATAAATGCTAGCAAAACTTGCAATCAGTGTGTCACTATCAATAGTGTAATGTTGCAATTGTCTTTCACTGCCTGCTAATTGTTCTGCTAATAATTTCATTTTTTTAGGCTGCTTAGTTAAGCGCCTTTCTAAGTTTATTAGGCTAATAACATAACGGGTAAAATCTGGATCTTTTCTTTTATTATCAGCGCTATCACCTAAATGTTTAACAACGAGTGTGAGTGCCTCTTTTAGGTTGCAAAGTTTGCCGCCATAAACGGCTAGCGTATTACTAGGTGACATCTCAATTAGGCTGTTAAGTAATAAGGAAAAAGCATCTTCATTAATTGATTGACCACGAGATATCTGTTGAACTTGGTGAGCAGCTAAACAAATTGCCGCAAATGATAATGTTTGTTCTTTCATTAAAATATTCTTTTAGAAGTGATTAGCGAAGTAAAGAGTTGATAATTCCACCACCTAGGCAGACATCACCTTGATAAAAAACAACCGATTGACCGGGCGTAACAGAGCTTTGTTGTTCAGCAAAGTCGATTCTATACTCCCCGCTAGTTGAGTCCTTTATTGGGGTTACGTTGCACTCGACATCATGTTGCCGATAGCGAGTTTTAACGGTGCAATTAATACTTTCAGTTAACTCTTTTCTGTCTACCCAATGTAACTGATTAGCAATGAGACCTTTGGAAAAAAGGCGAGGGTGATCCTGTCCTTGACCAACGATTAATACATTGCGCAGTAAGTCTTTTTCAACGACATACCAGGGCTCTTCTCCAGCATCAGCAAGACCACCAATTCGCAAGCCTTTCCGTTGACCTAAAGTGTGGTACATTAAACCATCGTGGTGACCAATAGCCTTACCTTCAGCAGATTCGATAATACCGGGTTTTGCGGGTAAATATTGTCCTAAAAAATCTTTGAACTTTCGCTCTCCAATAAAGCATATGCCCGTACTATCTTTTTTGTTATGAGTAACTAAACCTGCTTTTTCAGCGATGCTTCTTACTTCTGATTTTTCAATATGACCAACAGGGAAAAGTGTTTGAGCTAACTGTTTTTCGTTTAATGTATATAAGAAATAACTCTGGTCTTTGTTGTTATCAAGGCCTCTAATCATTTTCCAGTTATTGTCTTGAAACTCTCTCTGCACGTAGTGGCCAGTGGCGATATAGTCTGCTCCAAGATCTTCACAAGCAAATTCTAAAAAAGCTTTAAACTTTATCTCTTTGTTGCACATTATGTCGGGGTTAGGTGTTCGCCCAGCTTTGTATTCGGCAAGAAAATATTCAAAGACATTGTCCCAATACTCGGTAGCAAAATTAATAGTGTGTAGCTTTATTCCAAGTTTGTCACAAATAGCTTGTGCATCTTTTAAATCTTCGGCTGCAGCACAATATTCATCAGTATCATCTTCTTCCCAGTTTTTCATAAACAAGCCTTCTACTTGATAGCCTTGTTCTTGCAAGAGAAAAGCAGAAACAGATGAGTCGACCCCCCCAGACATACCAACAATAACTTTGGTTTGGGCAGGTGTTTGAGAAGCTTTAGCGTTTGACATGTTTATTTAACCGATAAATTATAAAAAAAGTGAAACTGTGCATGCAGTATTATAAATGGCGAAATTATAACATGTGCAAACATTTCGATATAGGCTAAAGATTAGTTTTTAAGTGAGTTAAGGGGATTTTATTTCCAGCTAAATAATCCCTGATACATTCCAACACTAAATGGCTACGCAACTGTTGATGTTTTGTATTAATTTGTTCAAGGGTTAACCAGTGATTAGCAATGATTTCTTTATCCTGAGGTTTGCCAATTTTGTAATTTTTGAGTTCAACGACAAAACAAAAACGGAGAAAGTATAAGTCAACTTCAGGTTTATAAAAATAATAAATGCCTGATAGGTAATCAGGTGATACTTTTAAGCCTGTTTCCTCAAAAACTTCTCTTTTTAGGGCTGATAAGATACTTTCATTTTTTTCTAAATGTCCAGCAGGTTGATTAAATACAATAGAATTATCCTCATACTCTTCAACCAATAAAAATTTACCTTGATGATGGATAATCGCAGCAACTGTTGTGTTGGGTTTAAATTGGTCTTGACCGTGAGGTGAGGGTAATCCTTTGTTACTTGTCAATTTTATATTCTCCATTAGTAATTCCGTCTATGTTCCAACGCCCAATACTGTATCTGATCAATCTGAGTGTCGGAAAACCAATATTGGCAGTCATTCGCCTTACTTGCCTATTTCGCCCCTCAACAATTGTAATTGATAACCATGTTGTTGGAATATTTGCTCTCTTTCTTATAGGCGGATCTCTTCGCCATACCTCAGGTTCTAACATTAAGTGGACGATAGCAGGTTTTGTTATACCATCTTTCAATTCGACACCTTGGCGTAATTTGTCGAGGTCATGTTCTGTAGGGCAACCTTCAACTTGAACCCAATAAGTTTTTGGTGTCTTTTTAGTTGGGTTCGCTATTTTATGTTGTAATTGCCCATCGTTCGTCAATAACAATAGGCCTTCGCTATCCCTGTCGAGTCGCCCAGCTGCATAAATTTCAGGAATATCTATGTAATCTTTCAACGTGCGCCGATTGTTTTCATCGGTAAATTGGCATAAAACATCAAATGGTTTATTAAAAAGGACAATTTTTTGCTTGCCTTTTACTGGTCGTACCTTTTGCTGTTTTTTTTCTTTATGTCTTACATAGCCTCTGTTTTGCGTCATTTTTAGAGTTTATATCCTATATGAAAGTAAATGGCCTACAACTTGACTATATTAATACGCTTTAAATTACTATACTATGCGCCCGAAAATAAATTTTATCCAATGTGAATTTAAATTCTTATAGTATGAATTTGTATTCACTTTGTGAATGTACAGCTAATTACAGTAGGAATCTCAATGAGCACTGACAACTCAACAATCATTTATACTATTACCGACGAAGCGCCTGCCTTAGCAACGTATTCTTTATTACCCATTATTCAAGCCTATGCTGGCTCTTCTGATATTAATGTCGAAACACGCGATATATCTCTAGCGGGTCGTATTTTAGCAAATTTTCCCAAATACTTAACCGCAGAGCAGCGTATTGATGATGCGTTAACTGAATTAGGTGAATTAGCTAAAACGCCTGAAGCTAATATTATTAAATTACCAAACATTTCAGCTTCTATTCCTCAGCTAGAAGCGGCTATAAAAGAATTACAGGCGAAAGGCTATGATTTACCTGATTACCCTGCTGAACCACAAAATGAAGCTGAAGAATCTATTAAGTTAACTTATGCAAAAGTATTAGGCTCTGCGGTTAACCCTGTTTTACGCGAAGGTAATTCTGATCGTCGTGCTCCAGGTTCAGTTAAGCAGTATGCACGTAATAACCCTCACTCTATGGGGGCTTGGTCAAAAGAGTCTAAATCACATGTTGCTCATATGGCATCTGGTGACTTTTACGGTAGCGAAAAATCAGTGACTATTAATGGTGCAACTGAGGTAAATATTGAGTTCACTGCAGATAATGGCGATGTGACTTTATTAAAGTCAAAATTACCTTTGTTAGATAAAGAAATTATTGATGCCTCTGTCATGAGTAAAAAGGCTTTGGTTGAGTTTTTTGAAACTGAAATTGCACAAGCGAAAGAGCAAGACGTTTTATTGTCTCTGCATTTAAAAGCGACCATGATGAAAGTTTCCGATCCCATTATGTTTGGTCATGCTGTTAAAGTATTTTACAAAGATGTTTTTGCAAAACATGCCAGCACATTTGAACAACTGGGTGTTGATGCAAATAATGGTATTGGTGATGTTTATGCTAAAATTGAGCGATTACCTGCCCAACAAAAAGCTGAAATTGAGGCTGACTTAGAGGCTGTTTATGCTACCCGCCCAGATATGGCTATGGTAGATTCTGATAAAGGTATTACCAATTTACACGTGCCGAGTGATGTTATTATAGATGCTTCAATGCCAGCAGCACTTAGAGCCTCAGGTATGATGTGGGGGCCAGATGGCAAGCAAAAAGACACCAAATTTATGATTCCCGATCGCAACTATGCTGGTGTTTTCTCAGCTGTAGTTGATTTTTGTCGTGAACATGGCGCTTTTAATCCTTCTACCATGGGAACTGTACCTAACGTTGGTCTAATGGCTCAAAAAGCTGAAGAATACGGTTCACATGACAAAACGTTCACTATGAAAGGCTCTGGTATAGTTAGAGTAGTGGATAATGATGGAGCTACTTTAATAGAGCAAAACGTTGAAGAAGGTGACATCTTTAGAATGTGTCAGGTAAAAGATGCACCCATTCAAGATTGGGTTAAGCTCGCAGTTACTCGTGCTAAAGCGACCAACACACCGACAGTATTTTGGTTAGATAAAGATCGCAGCCATGATCAACAAATGATCAAGAAAGTTGATAAATACCTTGCTGATCATGATACTAAAGGGTTAGATATAAAAATTCTCTCACCGGTTAAAGCCTGTGAGTTTACTCTGGCTAGAGCTGCAAAAGGTGAAGATACTATTTCTGTAACGGGTAACGTATTACGTGATTACCTGACTGATTTATTCCCGATTTTAGAGCTTGGAACAAGTGCTAAAATGTTATCAATTGTACCACTAATGAATGGTGGTGGGTTATTTGAAACAGGGGCAGGTGGATCTGCACCAAAGCATGTTCAACAATTTGAAAAAGAAAATCATCTACGTTGGGATTCTTTGGGCGAATTTTTAGCACTAGCGGCATCATTGGAACACGTTGCTGTTTCTACAGGTAATAAAAAAGCACAAGTGTTGGCTGATACGTTAGACGCTGCCACAGGTAAATTTCTTGATACTAACAAATCACCTTCTCGCCGAGTAGGTGAGTTAGACAATCGCGGAAGTCACTTCTATTTAGCTATGTATTGGGCGCAAGCTGTTGCTGAGCAGTCAGTAGATAGTGAGCTAAAAGCGAGCTTCACAGGCGTTGCACAAGCACTAACGAAGCAAGAAGATAAAATAGTAGCCGAGTTAAATGCTGCTCAGGGACCAGCGGTAGACATTAATGGTTATTATTTTGCAGACACACAACTTGCCGAAAAAGCCATGCGACCAAGTGACACATTAAATACAATACTATCGGCACTTTTGTAGAGTCCTTTTTGTATTAAAGTTATCTAATAACTTAATCAAAATCAAAAGCTAAGTGGAGACACTTAGCTTTTTTTTTAGTAATAATTCGCTAATTTTACCGCTAGCACCTATCATAAATTTTAATGATACCCGATATCACTAAATGGTGATTAGTGCATTGTCTTTTTTTAACTTATTTTAGTAATGTAAATTTCCTATACTTCTTTAATGTGGAGCTCGTCCTATGACCAATAAAATTACCATTCCCACTACTGGCGAAAAAATTACGTTTGTTGAAGGTAAATTATCAGTGCCTAACAACCCAATTATTCCATTTATTGAAGGTGATGGTATTGGTGTTGACGTGACACCACCTATGCTAAAAGTAGTTAATGCTGCTGTTACTAAAGCTTACGGTGGTGAAAAAGAAATTTCTTGGATGGAAGTCTATGCCGGTGAAAAAGCTACCAAGATGTACGATAGTGAAACATGGCTACCTGATGAAACGCTGAATATTTTACAAGACTATAAAGTGTCAATAAAAGGTCCTTTAACAACACCAGTAGGTGGTGGTATGAGCTCATTAAACGTTGCTATAAGACAAATGCTTGATTTGTATGTTTGTCAACGGCCTGTGCAATGGTTTACCGGTGTACCTAGCCCTGTTAAGCGACCTGCCGAAGTTGACATGGTAATTTTTAGAGAAAATACAGAAGATATATATGCAGGTATTGAATACCAAGCAGGTAGCGACAAAGCAAAGACTGTCATTGATTTTTTAACTAAAGAAATGGGTGCAAGTAATATTCGTTTTACAGATAACTGCGGTATTGGTATTAAACCTGTTTCAAAAGAAGGGACACAGCGTTTAGTGAGACAGGCTATTCAATATGCGATCGATAACGACAAAGACTCGGTAACTCTTGTTCACAAGGGCAACATAATGAAATTTACTGAGGGAGCTTTTAAAGACTGGGGCTACGAGTTAGCAAGAGAAGAGTTTGGAGCCACTTTAATTGATGGAGGCCCGTGGTGTTCTTTGCAAAGCCCTCGCACAGGTAAAGAAATTGTTATCAAAGATGTTATTGCTGATGCTATGTTGCAACAAATATTACTTCGCCCAGCAGAATATAGCGTTATTGCAACACTTAACTTAAATGGTGACTATTTATCCGATGCTTTAGCAGCACAGGTTGGTGGTATTGGTATTGCACCAGGTGCAAATTTGGGTGACCAAGTGGCTGTATTTGAAGCAACTCATGGCACAGCGCCAAAATATGCGGGTAAAAACAAGGTAAACCCAGGCTCTGTTATTTTATCAGCAGAGATGATGTTAAGACATATGGGTTGGACTGAGGCTGCTGACCTACTTTTAAAAGGCATGTCTGGGGCAATTAAAGCAAAAACCGTTACTTATGATTTCGAGAGATTGATGGATGATGCGACTCTGGTATCTTGTTCTGCATTTGGTGACTGCATCATTGAACACATGTAATACATGACATTAATTTTTACGTTAAAAAAACACAGCTTAGGCTGTGTTTTTTATATTGTTAATTTATGAGCAAGTTATTATTATTCTATTCACCCTCAGCTAATTTGATACTTGCAGCATGCTGGCCTTTAGGTCCTTCATTAAGTTCGTAATTGACATCCTGGCCGGCTTTTAAAGTTCTATAGCCGTCCATTTCAATAGTGGAGTAATGAGCGAATATATCTTCACCACCACTATCAGGACGAATAAAACCAAAACCTTTTGCATTATTAAACCATTTCACTGTACCGTGAGCCATACTTCAACTTCCTTCTATATCCTTTAGTGTTCAATTATGGTTTACTTAATTAGCCACTAAGTACGTTTTATTAATATAAAAGTGATAAGCTATTATATAAACCACAAACTAAGTGACTAAAAAACCGTCACCTATAGAATGTAGATAAACTTAAAAATTAGTCAAGCTAAAATAGTAATTAATTAACTATTTTTTTGGCTTAATTAGATTAAAAGTTAAAGCAAAAGTAAAAAGTAGGGACTAAGATAAAGATATGAGTGATTGGAAAGAGTTATTTGATACCCAAGACAATGTCAAAGAGTCAGTTAAAGAGCAAATAGAAGAGCCGGCTAAATACCATGTTTTTTTACTTAACGATGACTACACCCCAATGGATTTTGTTGTCGATATATTATGTAATTTTTTTAATAAAAGTGAAGAGCAAGCAACCGATATAATGTTAACTATTCACTACAAAGGCAAAGGCCTTTGCGGCACATATACTGCTGAAATAGCAGAGACTAAAGTAGAACATGTTGTCCAGTATGCTTTAGAAAATCAACACCCCTTGCAGTGTTTGATGGAAAAAGCCTGAAGTAATAAATTGGAGTAGCTATGCTAAATAAAGACTTAGAAATATCATTAAACTTAGCTTTTCGACAAGCTAAAGAATCTCGTCATGAATTCATGACCGTTGAGCACTTATTACTCGCTCTGTTAGATAACCCTTCAGCTATAGAAGCTCTGGGTGCTTGTGGGGCTGATCTTGCTAAACTTCGTAAAAGCTTATTAGATTTCATTAGTGAAACTACCCCGATGATCCCCCTTGGCGAAGAAGAACGAGAAACGCAACCAACTTTAGGCTTTCAAAGAGTACTGCAACGTGCTGTTTTTCACGTGCAATCGTCTGGAAAAAATGAGGTTAGCGGCTCTAATGTGTTGGTTGCCATTTTCAGTGAGCAAGAATCACAAGCCGCATACATTCTAAAAAAATCTGATATAAGCCGATTAGATATTGTTAATTATATTTCTCACGGTATCGCTAAAGTTGATGATACAAGCACGCCACATACATTAGATGCTGACCAACAACCTGAAGAAGAACCAAGAACCATTGAAAACTTTTCTGTGAACCTTAATGAAGAAGCACTTAAAGGCAATATAGATCCTCTCGTTGGACGAGATAATGAACTTGAACGAGCACTGCAAGTATTAAGTCGCCGTAGGAAAAATAATCCCCTTTTTGTGGGCGAAGCGGGAGTCGGAAAAACAGCAATTGCAGAAGGGTTAGCCAATTTAATTGTTAACGAAAAAGTTCCAGAGTTTCTAGCCGATGCGACTATATTTTCACTGGATATGGGAGCACTGCTTGCGGGTACTAAGTACAGAGGAGATTTTGAGAAACGTTTTAAAGCCTTGCTTAAAGAGTTAGAAGAAGATAAGAATGCTGTATTATTTATTGATGAGATCCATACTATTATCGGTGCGGGAGCTGCTTCAGGTGGTATGATGGATGCGTCTAACTTACTTAAACCTTTACTTTCAGCAGGTAAAATTCGTTGTTTAGGGTCAACCACATACCAAGAATACCAGAGTATATTTGAAAAAGATCGTGCTCTAGCCCGTCGTTTCCAAAAAATCGATATTATAGAGCCAAGTGTTGCAGATACCACTAAAATTTTACATGGTTTAAAAGAAAAATATGAGAGCCATCATGGTATTCGTTATACCAGTAAAGCCCTGCACGCTGCGGCACAATTGTCAGCTAAATACATCAATGAAAGGTTCCTTCCAGATAAAGCCATAGATGTCATTGATGAAGCTGGCGCAAAACAGCAACTTGTTGCCCCAAGTAAACGGAAAAAAGTCATTAACAATACTGATATAGAAAACATTGTTGCGAAAATGGCTAGAATCCCTGAGAAATCGGTTTCTTCTAATGAGAAGGACAGTCTTAAAAATCTTGACCGTAATTTAAAGTTAGTTGTCTTTGGACAAGATAAAGCTATTGATGAACTGTCATCAGTCATTCGACTGTCTAGGGCAGGGCTTGGCAATGATGAGCAGCCAGTAGGGTCATTTTTATTTGCTGGTCCCACAGGGGTTGGTAAAACTGAGATTACTCAGCAATTAGCTAAAATTTTAGGCGTTGAATTATTACGTTTTGATATGTCTGAGTATATGGAAAAGCATGCCGTTAGTCGCTTAATTGGTGCTCCACCAGGTTATGTAGGCTATGAACAAGGTGGCTTGCTCACCGATGCCGTGCTTAAGCACCCTCATGCCGTCGTTTTGTTAGATGAAATAGAAAAAGCCCATGAAGATGTTTATAACATTCTTTTACAGGTAATGGATCACGGTACACTTACCGATAATAATGGTAGAAAAGCTGACTTTAGAAATATTATACTTGTGTTAACCACTAATGCCGGCGTCCAAGAAACGGTTAGGCAATCTATTGGCTTCAAACAACAAGACCACAGCTTAGATGCTTTAAGCGAAATTAATAAAGTCTTTTCACCTGAATTTAGAAACCGTTTAGATAATATTGTTTGGTTTAATCACCTTGATAACCTCGTTATTCAACAAGTGGTTGATAAATTTATTGTTGAATTACAAGCACAACTTGACGACAAAGGTGTTTCACTTGAGCTAACCAAACAAGCCAAACAATGGCTTGCTGATCATGGTTATGACAAGGCTATGGGAGCTAGACCTATGGCTCGAGTAATTCAAGAACACTTGAAAAAAGCACTGGCTAACGAGCTGTTATTTGGTGAATTAACTCAAGGTGGTGTTGCCAAAGTGGATGTGAAGAAAGATAAATTAGTGATTAATTTTGAGAACAAAAAAGAATTAGTTTCAGCTAAATAATGTAAAGTGTAATAGTTAGAGCAGTTTATTAATCAATAAACTGCTTTATAAGCTATACCGATATGCAAAATCACTCTGAAGTAACTTTAAATTTTTGTTCGCTAATCCTCGAGATAAAATATTATAGACTAAGCTTGATGTGATCTTTAGACGAAAAAAAACCTGCTATAAGCAGGTTTTTTTATGTGGCTCCCCAAACTGGGCTCGAACCAGTGACACATGGATTAACAGTCCATCGCTCTACCAACTGAGCTATTGGGGAATAAACTTTTTTAACTTCTGTTTATTATTG
Organism: Colwellia sp.; assembly: GCA_042091395.1. Lineage (GTDB taxonomy): Bacteria > Pseudomonadota > Gammaproteobacteria > Enterobacterales > Alteromonadaceae > Colwellia. Next base: position 78,971 of record JBELHN010000005.1, on the reverse strand, counting down.
AAGTGTTATGTGGCTCCCCAAACTGGGCTCGAACCAGTGACACATGGATTAACAGTCCATCGCTCTACCAACTGAGCTATTGGGGAATAAACTTTTTTAACTTCTGTTTATTATTGAAGTGTTATGTGGCTCCCCAAACTGGGCTCGAACCAGTGACACATGGATTAACAGTCCATCGCTCTACCAACTGAGCTATTGGGGAATAA
>JBELHN010000005.1:35272-78665 GCA_042091395.1 Colwellia sp. | reverse complement strand
AGTGACACATGGATTAACAGTCCATCGCTCTACCAACTGAGCTATTGGGGAATAATATTAGCTTCATAATATAATGAAGTTATATGTGCTTTTCAACAGTATTGATAAGCGATCAATAATACAACTTTGTCATTCGGTTAGGTTTGGTATCTAACCTTCTTTGCATCATTAATATAAAATAAGTTGGCTCCCCAAACTGGGCTCGAACCAGTGACACATGGATTAACAGTCCATCGCTCTACCAACTGAGCTATTGGGGAATCATTATTAACCTCAAAGGCTAACGGTGCGGAATATTAAAGACCTGTGGCCTATGTGTCAACACAAAAATAATAAATTAATGAAATAAATATTCTTTGACGAAGATGTGTTCATAATAGACACATTTCCGTCAGTTTATGGCTGTTTTTTGTACTCACCTTAAGTGGAGTCCAAGGAAAATGGCAGTGGTTTATTTTTAGTTATCCACTTTATCTGTGGGTAAGTATGTTAATGAATAGCTAGGTTTATTTTTGTGTACTTTGAGTTGGTAAGGAAATCGGGCTTGTTATATTAAAATATTTTTAATAAGTACACTATCAACTAGCGGCCATAATAGTTTAGTTAAAGTAAGCTATTCATAGTAGAGGTTATGAAGTGTTTAAGATTATCAATACTTCATAATATTTTATAAAAAACAAGTTAATTATGTTTTAGGTAGATAAGCCCTCATTGAATATCAAACAACACATAATTCACCTATCACTATAATTTTGCTATTACCTAAGACAACTTGTTTATTATGAAATTCAATATGCATTAGGTAAAATTTAGTTAATCTTTTACAATAGCTTGCTACGTATTACTCACTTTGAGTAAAAGATTAAATTACTGATAATTTTAATGACCAAAATAAACTCAGCAAAACACAATAAAAAGCAAGTTGATCTCCTTGAGGCACCTGTTGCCAACACATTAAAAAGAATGACTATACCGATGATATACGGCATGGTTTTGTTGATGACTTTTAATCTAATCGATACTTTTTTTGTTGGCTTATTAGGAACTCAACCACTTGCCGCAATAAGTTTTACTTTTCCGGTGACGTTTACGGTATTAAGTTTAACTATAGGGCTTGGCATTGGAACGTCTGCTGTGATTGCAAACTTTTTAGGCAAGAAGGATACTAAATCAGTCAAAAATTCTGCTACCGCAGCCATGTATATTTCGGCCATTATTGTTGCTTGTTTATCTGGAATTGGCTACGTTATTACCGATCCCTTATTTACCTTACTTGGTGCTCAAACTTCTTTATTACCTCTAATTCATCAATATATTGATATTTGGTACATCGGCAGTGTGTGTTTAATTGGCCCTATGATTGGTAATGCGGTGTTAAGAGCTTCTGGAGATACCAAAACACCAAGTATGATAATGGGAAGTGCAGGTTTAATGAATGCGGTGTTGGATCCCGTTTTTATTTTTGGATTAGGTCCTATACCTGCCATGGGTATTCAAGGTGCGGCAGTTGCAACACTGATATCTTGGGTGTTTGGTTTGATTTTAGTTCTATATATATTGATAAAAAAACATAATTTCATTCATACCTCATTATTACCCTTCAAGGTTTTTGTACAAGGATGTAGAGATATTCTTAAAATAGGTCTTCCTGCGGCAGGCGCAAATATGCTCACACCTATTGCAGCGGCAATTATGACGGCAATAGTTGCTGACTACGGAGAATCAGCTGTTGCCGCCTTTGGTGTTGGAACAAGGTTAGAGTCCATAGCGTGCTTACTTGTTTTAGTATTATCTATGACATTACCACCTTTTATTAGTCAAAATTTTGGGGCTAATCAACTTAATAGAGTTGAGCAAGCTTATAAAATATCGATTAAATTCATCTTGGTTTGGCAAGTACTTATTTATCTTGTTTTTATATTGTGTGCACACTGGATTGCAACCGCCTTTGCTAAAGAAGCAGAAGTTGCCGATCTTATTGAATTATTTATTTGGATACTCCCCTTAGGTTACGGCCTTCAGGGAATTGTCATTTTAACGAACTCTTCATTTAACGCACTTCATAAGCCTATGGTTGCACTCGGTTTAAGCATTGTAAGATTATTTGTTTGTTATTTGCCCCTAGCATATTTGGGGAGCTTATTTTTTGGTTTAACCGGTTTGTTTGCAGGAGCTGTTGTTGGAAATACACTAATGGCGATGATTTCCTATCGATTGTTTACCAAGCAATTTAAGGAGATCAAACCAATTATAGTGGAGCCAGTAGTATGAAAAATTTGAATTTATGTTCGGATTATACCCCTAGTGGTGATCAACCATCTGCTATCAAACAGTTATTAGATGGTATTGATTCTGGTTTAGCTCATCAAACCTTATTGGGTGTTACAGGCTCTGGTAAAACATTTACTGTGGCTAATGTTATTGAAAAACTGAATAGACCAACCATGATGTTGGCACCTAATAAGACATTAGCTGCTCAACTATACGGAGAAATGAAAGAATTTTTCCCCAACAATGCGGTTGAATATTTCGTTTCTTATTATGATTATTATCAGCCTGAAGCTTATGTTCCAACCACAGATACTTTTATAGAAAAAGATGCTTCTGTGAATGAACACATAGAACAAATGCGTTTGTCAGCGACAAAAGCATTATTAGAGCGTCGTGACGTAATTATTATCGCCTCAGTTTCTGCTATTTACGGGTTAGGCGATCCAGACTCCTATTTGAAGATGATGCTTCACATTAGCCAAGGAGACATTATCAATCAACGTGATATTCTCCGCCGGCTAGCAGAATTACAATATACCCGCAACGATCTTGCTTTTACCAGGGCAACTTACCGTGTTCGTGGCGATGTGATCGACATTTTTCCTGCTGAATCGGATCGCTTAGCACTTCGTGTAGAATTATTTGATGAAGAAATAGAGCGCATTAGTCAATTTGATCCACTGACCGGCCAGGTGGAACGAACATTAGCGCGAGTTACCGTTTACCCTAAAACTCACTATGCAACCCCAAGAGAGAAAATATTAGCAGCGGTTGAAAAAATTAAAGTTGAACTGAAAGATAGAGCAAAACAACTTAAAGATAATAATAAGTTAATTGAAGAGCAAAGAATAACCCAAAGAACCCAATTTGATATTGAAATGATGACTGAGTTGGGTTACTGCTCGGGTATAGAGAATTACTCACGATATTTATCTGGTCGTGAGCAAGGAGATGCACCGCCAACATTGTTTGACTACTTACCTGATGACGGTTTACTTATCATTGACGAGTCGCATGTTACCGTGCCACAAATCGGTGCTATGTATAAAGGTGATAGATCACGAAAAGAGAATTTAGTTGAATATGGTTTTCGTCTTCCTTCAGCACTTGATAACAGACCGATGAAGTTTGATGAGTTTGAAGCTTTAGCACCGCAAACCATATATGTATCTGCCACTCCAAGCAATTATGAAATTGAAAAATCAGCGGGTGATATCGCTGAACAAGTGGTTAGACCTACCGGCTTGCTGGATCCAGAAATTGAAGTAAGACCTGTTGATACCCAAGTAGACGACTTACTATCTGAAATTAATAAGCGTTTACCACTTAATGAAAGGGTCTTGGCGACTACGTTAACTAAACGCATGGCTGAAGATTTAACTGATTACCTAGATGAACACAATATAAAAACACGTTACCTGCATTCTGATGTTGATACGGTTGAACGAGTTGAAATTATTCGTGATTTTAGATTAGGTAAGTTTGATGTTCTTGTCGGCATTAACTTACTGCGTGAAGGGCTAGACATGCCAGAGGTTTCTTTAGTCGCTATTTTAGATGCCGATAAGGAAGGTTTTTTGCGTTCTGAGCGCTCGCTTATTCAAACGATTGGTCGTGCAGCCAGAAATATTAATGGCCAAGCCATTTTATATGCAGATAGAATTACAGGCTCAATGCGAAGAGCCATTGATGAAACTGAGCGAAGAAGAGCGAAACAACATCAATATAACCTTGATAATAATATTAAACCAAAAGGTGTGGTTCGAAAAATAGCTGATGTGATGGGTGTTGGCGATTACAGTGATAAAAAGTCATTAGACAAAGTAGCACAAGCAACCAGTCATTATCAAATAAATCAACAGGCTGAAGAACCGCTGTTAACTACGACACAAATTGATAACAAGATATCTTTATTGGAAAAAGAAATGCAAGAGCATGCACAAAATCTCGAATTTGAAAAAGCAGCGCTAGCTAGAGACAGTATTGCAAAGTTACGCATTCAACAATTATCAAGTTGAAAAGAGAGGTAATACGCTAAGTTTTTAAGCTAAAGCTGATATTGAGCATGGTAAAGCGAAGCAGGGTAACGACATATCCAATATATTAACAAAACTTATCCCCTTAAATTATAGGGCTACAAGCTTCGCTTATCCTACTTAATCAAAGAGCAGTGTATTATACAAGCCCTCAGCTTAGGTTTTTTTTAATGCCTATCACTTATTCTAAGTCTACTATTGAATACCGCCCTAGTATTGTTGCTATGGCATCAGTACTGCAGTTGGGTAAGTGACTAATATCTTCTATGATACGATCCTGAATATCAACAGGGAAAAGCATTAAACGCTCCATATACAAGTGTGCTTGTGTTTCTTTATTAGCATCAATCATTGTTTTTAAATGATGTGCTTGGTACTTCCAAACTGCACTCATGACATACCTCAGGCTTTTGTTATACACCATTTAAGTCTAGGCTACTCGTACATTATGTTTATAAAATTTTTGTCTTAACAGAAAATCAAAGGAAGATAATAATCTATAGACACAAAAGTTATTAAAAAGCATTATGTTATTGTATTGAAATTAACTTTATACGTTAGAAGTACTTTATATGTACAGCCATTACGCAGCTATTGTTCAGTCAAAATAATGTTTAAAGTTATTTTAGAGGGTATGTCTTGAATAACAGTTTAATTAAAACTATTGATAAAATAATACGAGGGCTAAAGTGAGTACAGTTTTTTGAAATTGGTTTGCGACATTAGCAAAATAGCTTTTAGTTAATGTCGCTAATTACTCAAGGTAAAATGTTAATAGTCATTTTAAAAGGCATAATTAATTGATGTGGTTATTTGGCTAAGTTACTCGTAAGGGATTGGGTCAACCACATTATTATGTGCAAATGCTTGTAAACGTTCTTCACAGGCGCTGCACTTTCCGCAGGCTTTATCTCGACCATTGTAACATGTCCAAGTGTTACTATAATCCAAGTCCATTTCAATGCCATCTTTTAAAATAGCGGCTTTATCAACCGACAAATATGGACTAAAGATTTCAACGCTTTGATAATTCGCTATTTTACAAACATCATTCATTCTTTCAACAAACTCAGGCCGGCAATCAGGATAAATATCATGATCGCCTGCGTGTGCACCATAATATACTTGACTTGCCTCGATAGAGACGGCGTAAGCAACCGCCAAAGACAATAAAATCATATTTCTATTGGGAACAACCGTTGAAGTCATGTTGGCTGTTTCATATTGTCCCTCTGGAATATCAATATCATCTGTTAATGATGAACCCGCAAGTAACTCATTTATTGCAGATATATCAATGACTTTATGTTTTATTCCTAATGCTTTACACACTGTTTTTGCGCATTGTAATTCTTTTACATGGCGTTGACCGTAATCAAATGACAAAGCAAAGACATGTTTACCATCATGTTTAGCACGATTAAGTACGGTGAATGAGTCCATGCCACCAGAATAAATAACAACAACTTTTTCAGTCATTTGAAAGCTCTCTTAATTTTTCTAAGGTATAATAACCCAGTGAATATAAATGTTAGTGTGCAAGCAGTTCCTACCAACCATCTATTTTAATATGAATCGTAAAGTTAATGGCTGGTGAGTGACTGAATATAAATCTTATTTTACGTGAAATAGTTAAAAGGCTAAAGCATAAACCAAGATATAGCAGCAACTAACTAAAAAGTAATAGCGACGAGAACAGAACATAGCGATGAACTACAAAATTAATGAACTCTTTGAAACCATTCAAGGAGAAGGAGCCTTTACCGGGCAACCGTCGATATTTATCAGGCTGCAAGGTTGCCCTGTGGGATGCGCATGGTGTGATACCAAACATACTTGGGAAATCAACCTGGATGACCAAGTGAGTCCTAAGGTTATGCTCGACAAAAAAATGGAAACTTCGCAATGGGCAAATTTTTCAGTTGAAGATATTCTTAACCTAATTCAACAACACAAATTTACAGCGAAACATATTGTGATAACGGGTGGTGAGCCATGTATGGAAGATTTAACACCGTTATGTCATTTATTTGAAAGTCATGGCTACACTACCCAAATTGAAACCTCAGGTACTTTTCGTATTATTACCACCGATAATTGCTGGGTAACTGTTTCACCTAAAGTCAATATGCGTGGAGGTTATGATATTTTAGCTAGTGCCATGAGCCGTGCTAACGAAATTAAACACCCAGTAGCAACAGAACAACATGTTAATGACTTAAAAGCGCTTTTAGCAACACATCAAGTTGAAAATACACCAATATATTTGCAACCTATCAGTCAAAAGAAAAGAGCCACAGAGCTGGCAATTAAAACCTGTATTGAAAATAACTGGCGACTTTCCGTGCAAGTGCACAAATATTTAGGGATTGAGTAATTGTAATTAGTGAGTAACACCAGCTGGATTTTGGTATAAAGCTGTTATTTATTAACAATTTTAGGTACACGTTTAGATACCTGTGTTAGCAGTTCATAGTTTATTCTACCGCTAGCCTTAGCGACTGTATTAATAGGGATATTTTTACCCCAGAGTTCAACCATATCGCCTACATTAATATCTGATAAATCGGTAATATCAACAGTTATCATATCCATTGATACTCTTCCTACTATTGGCGCTATTTGGTTATTTATAAAAACGGGGGTTCCAGATTTAGTATTACGTGGGTAGCCATCAGCATAACCTATGGCAACAGTAGCTAACCTTGTCTCTCTGCAAGCTTGCCAAGTATCACCGTAACCAACTGTTTCGCCAATGTTCACCGTTTGAATGGCAATAATGTTTGCAACTAGGGTCATTACTGGGCTTAGATTGACTGTTTCATTTTGATCAATTAGTGGTGATATACCATATAGGGCTAATCCAAGTCGTGTAAAATCACCATGGCTGTTAGGCCAATTTAAAATACCGGCAGAATTAGCCATACTGAATCTACATTGGTATCTATCGACGAGCTTTTTTAGCTGAGAGAACTGCTGTAAAGATTTAGTATTTTCAGCTTGCTCTGCACTTGAGAAGTGAGAACATAGAACGAGACTTTGTTGTTGCTCTGCAGTTAACTGACTAATTATTGAGTCGACAGTGGCAAGATCAAAGCCGAGACGATTCATGCCGGTATCAACCTTTAACCAAATATTATCACCATAATGAACATCACAATGCGATAACCAATCTATTTGATAATCACTGTGCAGCATTAAAGTGAAATTATGTTGAGCAGCGATAGCAAAATCACGTTGATGAAAAGGCCCCTCAAGAATTAAAATCTTGTTGTTGATACCTTCACTGCGCAGCAGTAGGGCTTCATCGATAAAGCCAACGGCAAAATATTCGGTTATTTCACTTAATGCCTTTGCAACTTTGGTTGCATCGTGGCCATAAGCATCAGCTTTTATCACGGCAATGGTATTACTGTTTTTTGTTAACTGATCAATAGATTGGTAGTTATTAACGAGTGCATCTAAGTCAATAATAGCTTGAGTGAGTCTTGAAGTATGATTCATGTGATTATGGATAGTATACTGATAGATAACCTAATGATGAAAAATATTTTGAATTACAACAAAACGCTTATTAACAGTATAAACAATGTGTATAACTCTATTAATTTACGTATACAGTGTATCATGATAACTATTTTAGGCCGCAGGTAAATATAATATTTATTTATAATGTTGTTGTTTTGTTAAGTTCATATAATTTGAATATGTAACTTTTTTCTACCCTATTAACTAAGAGATCTTACATGGATACTTCATTGAAATTAGTTCATTCCCTTAACAGTATATCTACCGAGGGAAGAAACCCAGATACCTTGGATATAGATTTACTTGATTCATTGGGTGTTGTTAAAAAAATTAATCATGAAGATAAAAAAGTCGCTAATGTGGTTGGCGAATTATTACCTGACATTGCGAGAGCGGTTGATCTTATCGTAGAGAGTTTTTTACAAGATGGTCGACTGATTTATATTGGCGCCGGTACTAGTGGCCGCTTAGGTGTTTTAGATGCTGTGGAGTGCCCACCAACATTTAGTGTATCAAGTAAACAAGTTATAGGCATTATAGCTGGTGGCCCCGGTGCTATGTACAAAGCCGTTGAGGGCGCTGAGGATAATCGTCAACTCGCCGTTGAAGATTTACGTGCCATTAATGTCTCCAATAAAGACGTCGTTGTTGGCATTGCTGCAAGTGGTAGAACACCGTATGTATTATCAGCCATGGCATTTGCTAAAAACACAGGCGCTAAAGTTATCAGTATCAGCTGCAGTAAAAACCCAGATTATTCGAGCAACAGTGATGTTGATATATGTGCTTTAGTGGGTGCTGAGGCGTTAACTGGCTCAACCAGAATGAAATCAGGTACGGCGCAAAAACTTATTTTAAATATGCTCAGTACCGCAAGTATGATCCGCAGTGGTAAAAGCTACGAAAACTTGATGATAGATGTAAACGCCAGTAACGACAAGTTGTATGCGCGTGCAGTTCGTATTGTAATGCAAGCAACTGAGTGTGATATTAATACCGCTAAAGAGGCGCTTCATCAAGCAAACAACCAAACCAAGCTTGCTAGTTTAATGGTGTTAACAGGTTTGTCAGTAGAAAACGCAAAAAACACACTCAATCAAAACAAGGGCTTTTTACGAAAAAGTCTTGATGCAACGGGAGTAGAGTAAGCTTTGTTTTTCATGAACGTAAGCCTTAAGGTATTTCTCTTTTACCTTTGCTATTGTTTGCTCAATAAAAATGTTGTCGCCGAGGATTTCAATACAAATCAAGTGTTAGTGGGGGCAGCCCAATTTTCACAATACTTACCTTTGATAAAAGGTAAAAAAGTAGGCTTAGTTGTAAACCAAACATCAAGGGTTTTTGAACAACACTTAGTTGATTTTTTAATCACTAAAAACGTTGATGTTAAATTAATTTTTTCTCCCGAACATGGCTTTCGAGGTGATCGTGATGCAGGTGAAAAATTTTCTTCTACTGTTGATAGGCAAACAGGTATTCCACTTATTTCGCTTTATGGTAAACAACGTAAACCTAGCCTAAAAACCATGGCAAATGTAGATGTTGTTATTTTTGATATACAAGATGTTGGCGTTCGTTTTTATACCTACATATCAACCATGCATTATGTGATGGAAAGTGCTGCTGAGGCTGGTGTTAAGGTCATTATTTTAGATAGACCCAATCCAAATGGTGCCTTTATTGATGGCCCTGTGTTAGATTTATCCTTCCAATCATTTGTTGGTATGCATCCTATACCTTTATTACATGGACTGACTGTCGCGGAGCTTGCCAAAATGATTGTAGGGGAGGGCTGGCTAGCGAGTCAAAAAAAGCTTGATTTAACGGTAATTAAAATCAAAAATTATTACAAAAATAGAGTATACAAGCTACCGGTAAAACCCAGCCCAAATTTGCCTAATTCTCAATCTATCTCCTTATACCCGTCACTGGGTTTTTTTGAAGCAACTAATGTCAGTATTGGCAGAGGAACCGAATTTCCTTTTCAGGTGATCGGTCATGATAATGTTCATGTTGGTGATTTTACATTTACACCAATTTCAAAGCCTGGCTTTGCTAGCAAACCAAAATTAATGAATAAGGCATTGCATGGCCAGGATCTAAGACACGTAAAGGTTCGAGGCTTAGATTTACGTTTTATTATGAAATGGCATCAGGCCTTTGCATCTCAAAATAAACCCTTTTTTGTGTACCCTAAATTTATGGACAAGTTAGCAGGAACGGATACATTAAGAAAAGCAATTGAATCAGGGCATAGCATGCAACAAATAAAGCAAAGTTGGCAAACAGATTTAGCTGTGTTTATAAAAAAACGGCAACCTTACTTATTGTATTCTAATACACCCTGAAACTTATTCATTATTGAGGTGACAAGCTCAAAAATTTCAGTGTTTCATTAAAGGTTGTTGATTATTTTTTATATGCTTGTTGATAACCACATAGCCGCTAAAAGCTAACACCGCTATTTTTTCAGATTAACAAGCAATACCGTTTAAATGAGAGTTTAAAGCATGAATACAATTGACACATCGCATACTGCTGCTAAAACTATCAATAAAGTCAGTTACGCGTTGGCCAAACCTTGTGGAAAAAGTGCAAGAACAGCACTGATTTTAGACAATAACCCTCCTATCATAAGAAAAGTTAGCCAAGATACGGTGATTATTGAACAGCCTCTTAAAATCAACCTAGCGTGGCAAGAGCAAGGAAAAATTAAAAATACCGTTTTTACTATCACTATGAGAACCCCTGGACACGATAATTTACTTATTGTTGGTTTATTAGTTTCTGAAGGTATTATTAACGACACTGACGATTTGGAGTTTATTAAAAGTATCTCAGAAGAGTTAAATAGCGAGGGGTTTAATAATGAATGGCTCGTTCAATGTAATCACGGTTTTATTCCTGATTTAGCCAACTTAGAACGTTTTATGATCAGTTACTCTAGCTGTGGATTATGCGGCAGTACCTCATTAAAAAAATTAAGGCTTAAAACTAAAGTAAATTTGACGTCTAAATTTCATAAAAATTCGCTGTCTGTTAACTCATTATTCGGCTTACCCAAATTAATGAGACAACATCAAGTGCTGTTTGCTAACACTGGTGGAGTGCATAGCGCGGCGCTGTTCAACGATTTATTGGCATTACAATTTGTTTATGAAGATATTGGTCGCCATAACGCCGTCGATAAAGTTACTGGTGCGCTGTTAACATCGACTGAACCCATAAGAGCAGGAGATCTGCATATATTGGTGGTAAGCAGCCGAATTAGTTTTGAAATCGTTCAAAAAACAGTGATGGCTGGCATTCAAGTACTTGCTGGTGTTGGTGCTCCTTCAGATTTGGCTATTAAAGCAGCACAACAGTTTGATTTAACTTTGATTGGTTTTTTAAATGAACAGGGCTGCAATGTGTATCATGGTGATTGGCGACTCAATAGTGACGGTTAATTATTTATCGTTAAATAAAAAAAATGATGAATTTATCATAATGGCTTGGATAAATTACCTATCGATGTGATAAGTCCCTAGTTCTCTAGACAGTTTTTAAGTTCTCAAAGTACACTTTTTCAAAGTCATGAGGAACTTATGATTGATAAATAGTCATCAAATGGCTATTCAAAAGGTTTACCAAATTACAATTTAGCTTATTTAGTCGCTTTAATGTTTTCTGTTTTTTATTTTCTATACATAAATATGAGTGTATTAAATCAAGCTAGGGTATTTAGCCTTATTGAGTATTACAGCAACTGATTTTGATGTAGGGGTAAAAGAGCGTTCGCCAACGCTGTCTAAGGGGATTAGAGGGTTAGTTTCAGGGTAATATGCGGCAAGGTTACCCTGTGGGATATCATAAAAACATAGTCTGAAATTAGACACTTTACGCTGCTGGTTATCAGGCCAAATAGAAGTAATATCAACCTCTTGGTTATTTTCAAAACCTTGTTTTAACGCATCTTTTTTATTAATAAAAAGAATATTTCTTGCGTTAATAATTCCCCGGTATCTATCATTCATACCATAAATGGTGGTGTTGTATTGATCGTGTGAACGAAGTGATTGTAGAGTATAAAGCTTTTGTTGCTTTTGCGTTGTTTGCTGAATTTGTAGTAACTTAAGATTAGTTAAGGTTTCTGGTAATTTGTTAGCAGAAAATAACGCTTTATTCAGTGGTGTATGCCACTGATGCTGTGCCGCTGGATTTCCAAGATAAAAGCCACCGGGTGTTGCCAGGTTTTCATTGAAGTTGGTAAAGCCCTCGATGGATTTCTCAATTAAATCGCGAATTAAATCGTAATTTCCTTTTAATGTTTGCCAATCAATGGTCGATTTATGTGGTGATTTTGCCAACGTTAACGCGGCAATATCAGCTACAATAGCTGTTTCTGACTTTAACATAGTAGACAATGGTGGCACATTACCTTGCGAGGCATGAACCATACTAAAGGTATCCTCAACCGTAATATACTGCTCTCCTGCTGCTTGCTTATCAATTTCAGTCCTGCCTAAACAGGGTAGAATCAAAGCATCTTTGCCCACACATAAATGACTTCTATTAAGTTTTGTACTAATTTGTACATTTAAGCTGGTGTTCATTAACGCTTGATGGGTTTGTTTCGAGTCAGGGGCTGCCTGAGCAATATTTCCACCTAAACTTATTAACACTTTACTTTGTTTATTTAACAGCGCTTTTAGGGCGAAATATACGTTATGACCTTTGTTAGTGGGTAAGGGGGTGTTCGTAGCCAGAGCCATCTTCTTAATAAACGCTGCATTTGGCTTTTCATTGATACCCATGGTGCGGTTTCCTTGCACGTTAGAATGGCCTCTAACAGGGCATAAGCCAGCACCTTGCTTACCTATATTACCGCTAATTAATTGTAAATTAACTATTTCTTGAATAGTGGCAACTGAATGTTTATGTTGGGTAATACCCATGGCCCAGGTGCAAATAACCGTTTTTGCCTGTAAAAAGATATCTGTAGCAGCAGATATATGGGTAATTGATAAGCCAGATTGCTCCTCAATTAATGCCCAAGAAGTTTGGTTAACAGTATTTATATACGCATCAAATTGAAGGCAATTAGTGTTGATGAAATCAGTATCAATTATTTCAGTCTCTTTATTTTCTATGCGTTCAGTATTGCGTGCTAGTATTGTTTTTACCATGCCCCTGACAAAAGCCATATCTCCGCCTAATTTTGGGGTGAAATAGGCGTGGCTAATGGTTGTCGCTTTTGGTGTTAACAGTTCAATGGGGTCTTGCGGGCTGGCAAAGCGCTCTAAAGCGACTTCTTTTAAATTGTTAATACTGACAATTTTACAACCACCTCGAGCTGCTTTTCGCAGTGCATTCATCATACGAGGATGGTTAGTACCTGGATTTTGACCAAAAACAAAGATAGCTTCAGCATGTTCAAAGTCGCTTAGCACGACGGTTCCTTTGCCAACGCCAATCGATTCATTCAAAGCAACACCACTGGCTTCATGGCACATATTTGAGCAATCAGGAAAGTTATTTGTTCCAAACATTCGACCAAATAATTGATATAAAAAAGAGGCTTCATTACTGGCACGGCCTGACGTATAAAACTCTACTTCATCTGGAGAGTTTAATTCATTGAGTGTTTTGGCAATTAATTGATAAGCTTCTTGCCAAGCAATAGGCTCATAGTGATCGGTTTTTGCGTTGTATCGCATTGGCTCGGTTAAGCGACCTTGATACTCTAACCAATAATCACTTTGTTTTTTGAGCTGTTGAACGCTGTGAAGGGCAAAAAACTGATGATCAACTTTTTTATTTGTTGATTCCCACGCTATAGCTTTAGCCCCATTTTCACAAAACTGTAGTAACGCGTTTTTTTCATCACCCCAAGCACAACCAGGGCAATCAAAACCCTTGTCTTGGTTAGTTTTCATCAAACTTTTCATATTAGTCTGAGGTTGTTGGCTCTGAATGATGTGTTTTAGTGTCGAGGTTAACGACGGTAGGCCGCCAGCTTTGCTTGGTTTTTGCGAAAAAGGTTTTGACACAAATATGTCCTGAGTTATTAAACGGTAATAATACACACTGTTTTTTTATTATATGCAGTCGTGGGATGTTGAGCTAGCTTTTCATCTCTCTTTGCCATTATCTGTGTGAGGGTTTGGTGTAATTTAAAAAAATTACGAGGTCATTAACGTATCAGTAACAGCTTGGAAAAAACTTGATGCGATATTTTTACTTATTACTACCATAGAGTTGTTCTGCTTTGTTATACATTAACCACGAAGAAATAACGTACTTCTCATGAGAAATTGGTATATGCCCTTTATGACTGTGGGTAAATCCCGCAGGAAAAATAATTAAACTACCCTGTTTAGGCTTTACTTTGATGCCTTGATAATGAAACTCTGTTTCACCACCTTCTTCTACATCATTTAAATAATACAAAAAGGCTAGCACACGGTGCAGAGGTTTATTGTGGGGGAGTTGTGGGTAAATCTCAGAATGCCAATAATGATAACCCCCAACACCCTTTTTGTAGTGCTGAACCGTAAAATTATCGTAACAAAATACATATTGAATAAGTTGATCTATGTAAGCAACACCAAGTGAGTCGAAATTTTCTTTAGTCACTGAGGTTGGGGCACCTGTTGTAGGGTCGGTAACTGTGGGGTTGAGTGCAGATATTAACGCCATATAATGTTCTGTTAAATACTGCTTAACGTGAGGGTAGCTGGCATTAACTAATTCTTGTTGCATTAATTTCCACTCATCATGTGTCATGGAAACATCATGACTGTCTTTTAGTTGAGTAATAACGCCATTACCTACTCGTCCTTTAACAACTTTATTACTAGTTTTGTGACCATTAATTAGTTTTTTACACAGTTCTTTGGACAATGCGTTGTCAAATATGCCTATAAATTGAGTCATTTCTAGCCTTTATTGTTGTAATTATTCTTGGGGTATTCAACATCTTCCAAAAAAGTGTAACAAAAGGTTTACTTAACCGCAACAAATGAAAAATGTAACATGCTTGCAACATTTGTTACAACAATGCTATGTTCTGAAACAGTTGTTTACAAAATATGTAAGCAATTTTATACAAAAATAATTAATAAATGAAAATTAACGCATTAGGAAGAAACATGTCAATCAATAAAAATAAGTTGAAATTGCCGATAAATAAAACGGCTATTTTAACGACAGCAAGTGTTTTATCTCTCTCAATATCAACAGCATTATACGCTGCAGAGCCGCTAGGAGTGCAAACAACCGATAGCTTAATATCGTCAGTTGCAACTTCACCACTACCAAAGCGATTTATTGTTAAATATAAACCTAATAATAATTTTGCCGCAATGAGCAATTCATCGATCGCTAATAGCATGGTTAATGGCTCACCTATGAACCGTGTTACGGCTGTAAAGAAAAAGTTACGTTCGTTGGGTGGGAAAGTGAGAAAAGAATTCCCAAACATGAATGTTATGAGTGTTGAGCTCTCAACAGCAGATGCTATGAATTTAGCAAATGATAATAATGTAGAGTATGTAGAGGAAGATTTACAGCGTCGTTTTATGGCTCAGACCTCTCCTTATGGTATTGGCATGGTACAAGCCGATTTAGTGGATGATAGTATTGCTTCTGCTAATTCAGGTGGTAAAAAAATATGTGTTATCGACTCAGGTTTAGATCTTCCTCACGAGGATATGGGCGCTCGTAACGGCACGGTAACAGGTACTAACGATAGTGGTACAGGTAATTGGTATGATGAAGGTGGTCCTCATGGTACTCACGTGGCCGGTACTATTGCTGCTGTTAATAATGGTGTAGGTGTACGAGGTGTTATTGGTAGCGATCCGAGCTTGCATATCGTTAAAGTATTCAATGCTGCAGGTTGGGGTTATTCTTCAAGTTTAGCTAGTGCAATAAATACTTGTGTTAGTAATGGCTCTGATGTTGTAAATATGAGTTTAGGTGGTGGTGGTTCAACCACTGTAGAAAGTAATGCAATTCAAGCAGCTTATGATGCAGGTGTTTTATTAATTGCTGCTGCGGGTAATGATGGCGTAGTTGGTAGTGCATCTGATGCAGAAAGCTTCCCAGCTTCCTATGATTCTGTTGTTTCTGTTGCTGCAATTGATAGCAATAAAGCATTAGCTGATTTTTCACAAAAAAATAGTCAAGTTGAAATTGCAGGTCCAGGTGTTGATGTTTTATCAACCTTCCCAGAAGGAACAGGTTCAGTTGTTGAAGTTTCTGTTTCTGGCGTTGGATATTCTGCTAATGCCATGGAAAATAGCGGTAGTGTAACCAGTAGTTTGTACAATTTTGGTACAGGTGAAAGTATTGATACCGGCGCTGCTGGGCAAATATGTTTAGTTGCTCGTGGTAATATTTCTTTTTATGATAAAGTTAAAGCCTGTCAAGACAGTGGTGGTGTAGGTACTATTATTTATAATAATGTTGCAGGCAGTTTCGGTGGTACGTTAGGTACTTCAAACTTTACCAATATTCCTGCAGTGACAGTATCTGATAGTGATGGCGCAGCTATGCTTGCTAATGTAGGCGCTAGTGCGTCAATTAACATAGGCACTGGTAACTATGCCAAGTTAAGTGGTACTTCAATGGCATCACCACATGTTGCCGGTGTTGCTGCATTAGTGTGGAGTTATCACCCAACTTGTACCAACGTAGAAATCCGCAATGTGTTAAACACTACTGCTGAAGATTTAGGTGCCAATGGCCGCGATGTTAAGTTTGGTCATGGACTTGTTCAAACTAAAGATGCGATAGACTATATCACTGCTAATGGTTGTGATGGATCTGGCAACGGTGGTGGTGACAATGGCGGTGGTGATAACGGTGGTGGTGACAATGGCGGTGATAATGAACTGGTTAATGGCGTAACCAAGTCTGACCTTTCAGCATCAACAGGTAACGAATTACTGTACACAATGAATGTACCTGCTGGCGCTACTAACATCAATTTTGCTATGTCTGGTGGTAATGGTGATGCTGACCTATATGTGAAGTTTGGTGCTGAACCAACCGATAATAATTTTGATTGTCGTCCATATGTTTCTGGTAATGCTGAATCTTGTGACAGTACAGACGCTGGTGGAATTTACTACGTTAAAGTTAAAGCTTACAGTACTTTTGCTGGCGTTAATTTAATTGGTACTTATACTGAACCGAGTTCAGGCGGTGGTAGTGTTAGCCCGATAGATAGCACGCAAAATAATGTATCTGTTTCGAGAAGACAATGGACACGTTATACACTAGATTTACCAGCAGGTTATGCTGATTTAACAGTATCAATATCTGGTGGCTCTGGTGATGCGGATCTTTATGTTACTCAAGGCACTCAGTCGACTACCTCAAGTTATGATTGTCGCCCATACAAAAATGGTAACAATGAATCTTGTGACTTCTCTGATCCGGCTGAAAGTGTTTGGCATATTGATATTTATGGCTACTCAGCAGCTTCAGGCATTACGTTAAATGTTACCGCTACACCTAAATAAATTTTTATTTAAGTGTTATAAATATTTAGTGTTAACTACCTTTAATTGTTCAACTAGGTTTAAACAGTTCACCTAAATATACTATGTGTTAACATGCAAAAAGGGTAACATTAGGTTACCCTTTTTTATTGTCAACAATAATTAGTCATCATTTTATCTATAAAACTATCAAGCTTAACTTAATTCTGGTTAGCTAAATTCTCATAGTTTAAGCTAATTATTGTTCTTAAATAGTGTTAGCTTTTCCAATCTCCATTTTTTATCTAGATTAGATAAAATGCATTTTATCTGACACTTACAGCGCTAATGACGTTTCTTATACTATCTAAATTTACTTTTATAAGTGACAATACAGGCTATGAATATTTGCCCGTATTGCTAATTAAGCATCAATTTTTATAATGATGTTTGAGGTAGGGTAGGCACAACAGGTAAGAATTTCATTTTCATTAATACAGGCGAGGGGGTATTGCTGATAATCAACAGTTCCTTCTAATAAGGTGCAACGGCAGGCACCGCAGAAACCATCTCTGCAGTGAAACTGTGATTCAATATTCTCTCTTTCTAGGCCGTTTAATATATTTTTGTCTTCATCGAGGTACTCAATTTTTCGTGCCTCGATTTCAATGGTAAAAGCCATATTGATTATAAATCAAAATCGTCAAAATCATCAGCATCAACAGACGAATCAACTTGGCCAACCAAATAGCTTGAAATCTCTGTTTCTTGAGGGGCTACTTGCACGTTATCACTCACAAGATAAGCGTTCATCCAAGGTAAAGGGTTGCTTTTGATATCAAATTGCGGTGAGAAGCCGATTGCTGATAACCGTTGATTAGCAACGTACTCAATATATTGATTGAGTATTTCAGCATTAAGACCAATCATTGAACCATCTTTAAACAAGTATTGAGCCCATTCCTTTTCTTGTTCAACGACATCCATGAAAATTTGTAAGCCTTGTTCAGATAGCTCTTCACTGATGGCACACATTTCAGGATCGTCATTACCTGTTCGCCAATTATTGAGCATGTGTTGCGTGCCGGTTAAATGCAGTGCTTCATCGCGAGCAATTAATTTAATAATTTTTGCGTTTCCTTCGAGCAATTCACGTTCTGCAAAAGCAAAAGAACACGCAAAACTCACATAGAAACGAATAGCTTCTAATGCATTAACAGAGCAAATAGCTAGAAATAAACGCTCTTTAAGCTTTCTTCTATTTACTTCAATACTCTTACCTTCAATCTCAAAAGTACCTTCACCTTGAGATTGTAATAATTGGGTGGTTAATATAACTTCATCAAAGTATTTAGCTATACTTGACGCTCTTTTTAAAATTGCCGGATTAACAATAATATCATCAAAAATTTCACCTGGATTAGTGAATAAATTACGAAGAATATGCGTGTAAGACCGAGAATGTATTGTTTCACTGAAAGCCCAGGTTTCAACCCAAGTTTCTACTTCTGGTAAAGACACAAGCGGTAATAGCACCGCATTAACTGAGCGAGCAGCCATTGAGTCTAACAAGGTTTGATATTTCAAATTTGAAATAAAAATATGCTTTTCAGATTCAGTAAGTCCTTGCCAGTCGGCTCTATCTTTAGATACGTCAATTTCTTCTGGGCGCCAAAAAAAACTTAATTGTTTTTCAATTAATTTTTCAAAGGCCATAAAACGTTGTTGATCATAGCGAGATACATTAACACTGTTACCTAAAAACATAGGCTCGAGTAAAGCGTTATTCGGCGTTTGATTAAACGTTGTGTACGTCATAAATATGTTCCTTGATACGGCAGAAATATAAAGCCATAGTTAATTAGCCCAGAGCTAAGTATTTTTTGTTATATAATCTTAGAGTTATACGCTAACAATAACCCTTAGGTTTAGATTTTACAGGCACCACCAGCGCAGCTGTCATCTTCTGCTTCAATATCATCACTGGCACCATCTCTGGTGTTATGGTAATAAAGCGTTTTAACGCCGAGTTTGTATGCGGTTAATAGATCTTTCAATACTTGCTTAACAGGAACTTTACCGCCGTCAAACTTGCTTGGATCATAATTAGTATTGGCTGAAATAGTTTGATCAATAAACTTTTGCATAATACCAATTAGCTCTAAATAACCTTGGTTATTTGGTATGTTCCACAGTAATTCATAATTATTTTTTAACTTTTCATATTCAGGAACCACTTGTTTTAAAATACCATCTTTACTGGCTTTGATACTTATCAGGCCACGTGGTGGTTCGATACCATTGGTTGCATTTGATATTTGAGAAGAAGTCTCAGAAGGCATAAGCGCCGAAACAGTAGAGTTTCTTACGCCATGCTCGATAATGCTTTGTCGTAAGCTCTCCCAATCCAGGTGAAGAGGCTCAGCCGTAATATCGTCAATTGATTTTTTGTAAGTATCAATAGGCAATATACCTTTTGATAATCGTGTTTCATCAAATTTAGGACAAGGACCTTGTTCTTTTGCTAATTCATTAGATGCTTTCAATAAGTAAAATTGAATGGCTTCAAAAGTACGGTGAGTTAAGTTATTTGCGCTGCCATTAGAATAGTACATACCATTTTTAGCCAAATAGTAGGCATAATTAATTACACCTATTCCTAATGTTCTTCTGGCCATACTGGCACTTTGAGCAGCGGCAATAGGGTAGTCTTGATAATCTAATAAACAATCCAAGGCACGAACCGCTAAATCAGCAAGCCCTTCTAATTCGTCTAATGAATCAATAGCACCAAGGTTAAAGGCTGATAATGTACATAAAGCAATTTCACCATTTTCATCATTGATGTCATTCATTGGTTTAGTAGGTAAGGCTATTTCTAAACATAAATTACTTTGACGAATTGCCGCTTTAGTCGGCTCAAAGGGGCTGTGAGTATTACAGTGATCAACATTTTGTAAGTAAATACGACCTGTGCTTGAGCGTTCTTGAGCGAACAAGGTGAACAGTTCAATGGCTTTAATTCGTTTTTTACGAATAGAATCATCGTTTTCATATTGCACGTACAATGATTCGAACTTGTCCTGATCTTCAAAAAAAGCATCATACAAACCGGGTACATCGCTTGGGCTAAATAAAGTTATAGAGCCACCTTTAATAAGGCGTTGATACATCAATTTGTTAAATTGCACACCGTAATCTAGGTGACGAACACGATTTTCTTCAACACCTCGGTTGTTCTTAAGGACTAGTAAACTTTCTACTTCAAGATGCCATAGCGGATAAAATAGGGTGGCAGCACCACCGCGAACACCACCTTGAGAACAACTTTTAACAGCCGTTTGAAAGTGTTTGTAAAATGGAATGCAGCCAGTATGAAATGCTTCACCATTTCTTATTGTACTACCAAGTGCGCGAATACGGCCAGCATTGACACCAATGCCTGCCCGTTGTGAAACATATTTAACAATAGCACCAGAAGTGGCGTTAATGGAATCTAAGCTGTCCCCACATTCGATCAGCACACAAGAAGAGAACTGCCGAGTTGGTGTTCTAACACCTGCCATAATGGGTGTTGGCAAGGAAATTTTAAATTGTGATATAGCATGGTAAAAATTTTCGACGTAAGTTAATCGCGTATCTTTTGGATACTTAGCGAAAAGACAGGCAGCAACTAACAGGTATAAAAATTGTGCGCTCTCGTAAATTTCCCCAGTAACGCGATTTTGAACTAAATATTTACCTTCTAATTGTTTTACAGCGGCATAGCTGAAATTTAGATCCCGACTATGATCCATGAAGGATGACATGTGTTCAAAATCATCTTTAGAATAATCGACTAGAATATGTTGATCGTACTTTCCTGCCTCAACAAGATTAACAATATGATCGTAAAGTGCCGGTGGCTCAAATTGTCCGTAAGCTTTTTTTCGTAGATGAAATACGGCAAGTCGAGCGGCTAAGTATTGATAGTCGGGGCAGTCTTCAGAAATTAAATCGGCAGCAGCTTTGATAATGGTTTCATGTATGTCTTCAGTCTTAATACCGTCGTAAAACTGTATGTGAGATTTTAACTCGACTTGAGAAACTGACACTTTATCTAAGCCATCAGCAGCCCATGTAATGACTCGGTGTATCTTTTCTAAATCTATGGTTTCTTTCTTACCATTTCGTTTAGTGACAAAAAGCTTATTATCCATGAAGTACCTGCAAAGCAATTATTGTTATTGTTAAGTCCTAATTAAAGGAATAAAAATTTAAAAAAAACCAACTTTCAATTTAACTATTGAAACATTAAATTAACAAACGAATATTTGTTAAAAATATGCAATACACTATATCTAGGGTTTTTTTATAATACTAAACACAAGATAGTGAGGTTTTTTGTTTTTTGCAAGCAATAAAATAGAATGCTTTTTATGATGTTTTTAGCTGCTTTTTTTCTGTTAGTGTTGACTAACCTTACGAGACATTTTTTATTGGGGCATATACAAAAGCAATAAATATTTTTTTTATTTTTGTGCAAACAATGCACATAATTTATTTATAAAAAAAAATAATTTTTATACTTAAAGATTGTTACTTTTATTATGTTTAAGATTAATCATACGCTTTATGTTAACTTTGGATCATGGTGATGATCTGTCACGTCAAATGATCAATACAAACCATTCAATAAACCAAAGTGTGGTATTAAATCGTTTCACTATGTCAGTAAGTTAATGTTTTGAGATAAATTAAACGCTATAAAATTTTTCGACAACATAAAATGTAATTAACATCTAAAGAGTCAATGAGCTTATGATTTTCGTTTATGGGGTTGTAGTGAATACCACTTGCATCAATACATTGTAGCCCAGCATTTTCTGCCCAACTGATTAGCCTTGATGGTTTAATAAACTTATCGTGATCATGCGTACCATTAGGCACCAGTTTTAACAGTTTCTCAGCGGCAATTATAGCTAGTAAATAAGATTTAATGGTTTTGTTTAATGTTGAAAAGAAAACAAGCCCCCCTGGTTTAACCAGAGAAGCGCAGGCATTAATTACTGAAGCAGGATCAGGGACATGCTCAAGCATTTCCATGCAGGTAACGATATCAAATGCCCCAGGGCATTCTTTTACTTTTTCTTCTGCTGTAATTTTTTGATAGTTTATTGTTAGTTTTGATTCTAAAGCGTGCAGTTTTGCAATATTTAACGGTTCAGTACCCATATCAATCCCTGTCACGTTAGCACCTAATTTTGCTAAGGACTCTGACAGTATTCCTCCACCACAACCGACATCAATGACGTTCAGTGCCATTAAACCATCATTATTATGTTGGGCGATATGTTGACAGATAAACTGCATTCTTATCGGGTTAATTTGGTGTAGGGGTTTAAAATCTCCAGTTAAATCCCACCATTGGCCGGCAACTTCCTCAAATTTAGCGATTTCATCTTCATTAACATTAAGTGGATTGGAGGACATATATTTAATTTTTCACTTTAATTTTGATACTTTAATTCTAAACGATAGTGCATTTTAAACAAAGAAAAGAGATCAGTTTTTTGTGACTTAGTTGAATTTTTAAGCTGTTTTAATGGCTATATAAAACCTTTAAATAAAGCGGTATTGCATCAAAGTTTTTTATGCTAGTATGCAGCGTTGATTAGTATTATTAGTGTCTATTAGATAACAATAAAATCTATAAAAGACTGTATAGAGACCTAAACAATTAGTTTCACAATTAATTGGTTATTATATAAGTAAATGAATTAGTTAAGGGATACCATCGATTTATGTCCGATCTGGCCAAACAAATAGTTCCAGTTAATATAGAAGATGAACTAAAAACCTCCTATTTAGATTACGCTATGAGCGTAATAGTTGGGCGTGCTTTGCCTGATGTTCGTGATGGTTTGAAGCCTGTTCACCGTAGGGTTTTATATGCTATGGATGTTCTGGGGAATGACTGGAACAAAGCTTACAAAAAATCAGCACGTGTGGTCGGTGATGTAATCGGTAAATATCACCCTCATGGTGATACTGCGGTTTATGACACCATTGTTCGTATGGCCCAACCATTTTCACTACGCTACATGTTAGTAGATGGTCAAGGGAACTTTGGCTCTGTTGATGGTGATAGTGCTGCAGCAATGCGTTACACCGAAATAAGAATGGCTAAAATAGCACATTCAATTCTTGCCGATCTTGATAAAGAAACAGTAGATTTTGTGCCTAACTACGATGGCACCGAGCATATACCAGCAGTTATGCCAACTCGCATACCTAATTTACTGGTTAACGGTACTTCCGGCATTGCCGTTGGTATGGCAACTAACATTCCGCCACATAACTTAACTGAAGTCATTAACGGCTGTTTAGCACTGATTGCAAATAGTGATATCTCCTTTGAAGAATTACTTGAACATATTCCTGGCCCTGACTTTCCAACGGCCGGTATTATCAGTGGTCGAGCTGGTATAGAAGAAGCTTATAGAACTGGCCGCGGTAAGATTAAAATTAGAGCGCGTGCTGAGATTGAAGTGAATGAGACCTCAGGTAAAGAAACAATCATTGTTCACGAACTCCCTTATCAAGTTAACAAAGCTCGCTTAATCGAAAAAATGGCAGAGCTAGTCAAAGACAAGCGATTAGAGGGTATTTCGGCACTTCGCGATGAGTCTGATAAAGACGGCATGCGCATGGTTATCGAAGTGAAACGCGGTGAAGTGGGTGAAGTTGTTTTAAATAACTTATACAAACTAACACAAATGCAGGTATCTTTTGGCTTAAATATGGTTGCCTTAACGAACGGTCAACCAAAAATATTTAACTTAAAAGAAATGTTAGAAGCGTTTGTCTTGCATCGCCGTGAAGTTGTCACTCGCCGTACCATTTTTGAATTACGCAAAGCCCGTGAGAGAGCTCACATATTAGAAGGTTTATCAATTGCCCTTGCTAATATTGACCCTATTATTGAATTAATCAAAAGCTCAACTAATCGTAAAGAATCGGAAGAAAAGCTTATTTCTCAGGGCTGGTCATTAGGCAATGTTGCTGACATGCTTAGTGCTGCCGGCAATGATGCAGCTCGCCCAGAGTGGTTGGAACCACAATACGGTATCCGTGATGGACTATATTATTTAACCGCTGAACAAGCCAAAGCCATTGTTGATTTACAACTTTACAAGTTATCAGGGATGGAACATGAAAAAATTCTCAGCGAGTATAAAGCTTTATTAGATCTTATTGCCGAATTGATGCATATTTTGGCAACCCCTTCACGTTTGATGGAAGTTATTTGTGATGAGCTCGTTGCTATACGTGATGAGTTCGGTGATGAACGTCGCACCGAAATTACTAATGCCTCGCACGACTTATCACTAGAGGACCTTATTTGTGAAGAAGATGTTGTCGTAACTTTATCACATGAAGGGTATGTTAAATATCAAGTATTAAGTGATTATGAAGCACAACGTCGAGGCGGCAAAGGTAAAGCTGCAACGAAGATGAAGGAAGAAGATTTCATAGAACGCTTATTGGTTGCCAATACTCACGATACTATACTATGTTTCTCAGACCGTGGTAAGTTATACTGGTTGAAGGTATTTCAATTACCATTAGCAAGCAGAACAGCCCGAGGAAGGCCAATAGTCAATATATTGCCACTTGAAAGTGATGAACGTATCACCGCTATATTGCCAGTTCGAGAATATGCTGATGACAAATATATTGTCATGGCGACAGCCTCAGGAACAGTTAAAAAGACGCGTTTAGATGCTTATTCAAATCAACGTGCCAATGGCATTATAGCATTAAATTTACGTGACGATGATACTTTAATCGGTGTTGATATCACTGACGGCAACAACGATATTATGCTGTTCTCTGATGAGGGGAAAGTTGTTCGTTTTAATGAAAAAGTACGTGATAGTGAAACAGGCGAAGTCAAACTTGACCCTGAAACAGGTGAGCAACGATGGGCACTTAAACCTATAGGTAGAACGGGTACTGGTGTTCGTGGTATGAAATTAGAGGGAGAACAAAAAGTAGTCTCTCTTATTGTGCCTAAAAATGATGGTCCGATTTTAACTATAACTGAAAACGGTTTTGGTAAGCGTACCGACCTTGACGAATACCCTGCTAAAAGTCGTGCGACAAAAGGTGTGGTCTCTATTAAAGTCAGTGAACGTAATGGTAAAGTTGTCGGTGCAGTGCAAGTAGAAGAGCTTGATGAAATCATGCTCATTACCGACAATGGTACCTTAGTGAGAACACGCGTTAATGAAGTGAGCGTCATTGGCCGAAATACTCAGGGTGTTCGTATGATTCGTACTGCCGAAGATGAACATGTAGTGGCACTTCAGCGTATAGATGAAATTGAGGATGTGACAACACTTGATTCAACAGATGAAACTACTAGTGAGCATAATCCTGAACAAAGCGCCCAACAGGGTGATATGCAAGATAAAGACGCTGAAAACAACGAGTAGTTGTTAGGTATATATTTGAAAGGCGGCTAATAACCGCCTTTTTTATTGAATTTTATAAGCTAAAATTTTTTTTAAATAGCCGTAAATGTAGGAATAATAATGTCAGAGATTTTTAATTTTTGTGCTGGTCCAGCGATGTTACCTCAACCAGTAATGAAAAAAGCTCAACAAGAGTTTTTAAATTGGCAAAATACTGGTAGTTCTGTCATGGAGTTAAGCCACCGAAGTGGTATTTACATGAACATGGCTAAAAAAGCTGAATTCGATTTACGTAAATTAATGGCAGTGCCTGATAATTACCATGTATTGTTTTGTCACGGCGGTGGACGAGGCCAATTTTCTGCAGTGCCTCTGAATTTGTTACCTGCTGGAAAATCTGCAGATTATATTGTCTCCGGTTCATGGTCAAAAGCAGCGGCAGTAGAAGCCAAAAACTTTGGTGATGTTAATGTCATTAATATTAATCAAGATAGCGACAACCATTCAACTTTAATACATAGCGATGAGTGGCCTCTTAATGCTGATGCCGCATATGTGCATTATTGCCCAAATGAAACCGTAAATGGAATTGAAATTAATAATATACCAGAAACAAATGGCGTTCCTTTGGTTGCTGATATGTCCTCAACCATTTTATCTCATGAAATTGACGTTAGTAAATTTGGTTTAATTTATGCTGGCGCACAAAAAAATATTGGCCCGTCAGGGTTAACGATTATTATTGTTAGAGATGATTTACTTGGTAATGCTCAAAGAGCCACCCCATGTATTATGAATTATAGCTTGGCTGCTGAAAACGATTCCATGTACAACACACCACCCACTTACGCATGGTACCTTGCTGGTTTAGTGTTTGAATGGTTAGAAAATTTAGGTGGCGTAAAAGCTATTGCTGCGGTAAATGAACAAAAAGCCAATCTGTTATATCAAGCAATTGACGACAGTGACTTCTACTTAAATAATATTGATGCTGAATATCGCAGTAAAATGAATGTGCCATTTTGGCTTAAAGATGATCGTTTAAATGAACAGTTTTTACTTGAGTCTGAATCTGCCGGCCTAACTGCGTTACAAGGTCATCGTATTGTAGGGGGGATGAGGGCAAGTATATACAATGCAATGCCAATTGAAGGGGTTGAAGCCCTAGTTGATTTCATGAAAAAATTTGAAAATAAGGTCGTATAACGTGGAGCAATTAACAGTACAACCAATAAAAAATATTAATGGTGAAATATTTTTACCAGGCTCTAAAAGCCTATCTAACAGAGCACTCCTTATTGCTGCCCTTGCAAAAGGCGTCACTAAAATTACTAATTTATTAGTGAGCGATGATATCAACCATATGCTTAATGCACTTAAAAGCCTTGGTATTGAATATACGTTAAGTGACTGCGGTACAGAATGTACCGTTATTGGTAATAATGGTTTTTTTAAAACTGATGAGCCTTTAGAGCTTTACTTGGGTAATGCTGGTACAGCCATGAGGCCATTGTGTGCAGCACTTGCTGCCAGTGAAGGAGAGTTTATCTTAACTGGTGAGCCTCGAATGAAGGAGCGGCCTATTGGTCATTTAGTTGATGCGCTTGCTCAACTTAATGCCGATATAGAGTACCTTGACAGTAAAGATTACCCACCAGTTAAAATAATAGGTAAGCACTTGTCTGGTAATCAAGTGTCAATTGACGGCTCTATATCCAGTCAATTTTTAACCGCTATTTTGATGGTTTCACCACTACTTGACACAAACACGACTATACATATTGATGGCGAATTAGTGTCTAAGCCTTATATTGATATAACCCTAGATATCATGAATAGATTTGGTGTCAAAGTGCACAATAACAATTACCAATCATTCATTATCGATGGTAAGCAATCTTACCTAGCACTTGATAAATACATGGTTGAAGGAGATGCCTCTTCAGCGTCATACTTTTTGGCGGCTGGTGCCATTAAGGGTGGCACAGTTACGGTTCATGGCGTAGGTAAACTGAGCGTTCAAGGAGATAAGCACTTTGCTGACGTACTTGAAAAAATGGGCGCAGAGATTCAATGGCAAGACGAGTCAATTACGGTCAGCGGTCAGCCGTTAAAGGCGGTTGATATGGATATGAATCATATTCCTGATGCAGCGATGACTATTGCCACAACAGCTTTATTTGCTGAAGGTACAACAACTATCAGAAATATTTACAATTGGCGTGTGAAAGAAACCGACCGCATTCATGCCATGGCTACTGAATTAAAGAAAATAGGAGCAGAGGTCGTTGAAGGAGATGACTTTATTAGTATTACGCCGCCAACTAAAATAAAGCATGCTGATATTGATACCTATAATGATCATCGAGTAGCCATGTGTTTTTCGCTTGTTGCACTGAGTGATACTGCGGTAACTATTAACGATCCAAAGTGTACAGCGAAAACATTTCCAGATTATTTTGAAAAATTAGCACTGGTTTCTTGCTAATTATAGTCATAAATTTTTTAAACGATTTTATGGTTCAGATCTAGTATAATCTCGCCGATTATCGATGTTAGGAGAAACAAACATGCAGGAAAGCACTCCAGTAATTACTATCGACGGACCAAGTGGAGCAGGTAAGGGGACTGTCGCTAGAGTACTTGCCGATCAATTAGGTTGGCACTTACTTGATAGTGGTGCAATCTACCGCGTATTGGCCGTTGCAATTCAACATCATCAATTGGCTCTTGATGATGAAGAGCCATTGATCCCTGTGGCTGCTCATTTAGACGTGCAATTTGAAATTACCAATCAAGGAGAAAGTAAGGTTATTTTAGAGGGTGAGAATGTCACTGATTTAATTCGTACCGAAGAAATTGGCGAGTTAGC
Organism: Colwellia sp.; assembly: GCA_042091395.1. Classification (GTDB taxonomy): domain Bacteria; phylum Pseudomonadota; class Gammaproteobacteria; order Enterobacterales; family Alteromonadaceae; genus Colwellia. The sequence goes on along the minus strand of JBELHN010000005.1, from coordinate 50,029 downwards.
TTCAAAAGTCGCAGCATTTCCTCGTGTTCGAGAAGCATTACTTAGACGACAAAGAGCATTCAGTGTCAGCCCAGGACTCATTGCCGATGGTCGTGATATGGGCACAGTCGTTTTCTCACAAGCGAAAGTTAAAATATTTTTAACCGCTAGCGCAGAAGAACGCGCTCAGCGTAGGTTTAATCAGTTGAAAGAAAAGGGGATTGATGTTAATATCTCCCGCCTTTTGGAAGACATACGCCAACGTGATGAACGCGATCAAAACCGCAAGGTGGCGCCGCTAGTACCCGCAGATGGTTCTTTAACTATTGATTCTACTAATATTTCTGTAACAGAAGTAGTAAATGAAATCCTTATGTTTGCCAATGGTAAATTAACATAAAAAACGCGCCTTAAACTAGTTAAATTAGTATTACCTGCTAGCCTTAAGGGAACTTTATTTGAAAGCCTACTGTATGGATGCACTGGGCATACTTAACCACCCCATGAAACAATGACGTTGAATGGATTAATAGCTGAGTTTATATACAAGTTATGACTGAAAATTTTGCAGAACTTTTTGAAGAAAGTTTAAAACAAATCGAAACACGTCCGGGTTCTATTATCCGTGGAACAATCGTTAAAGTTAACAAAGACAACGTAGTTGTTGATGCTGGCCTTAAGTCTGAGAGTGTTATCTCAATTGATCAATTTAAAAACACTGCTGGTGAAGTAGAAGTAGTTGTTGGTGATGAAATTGATGTAGCATTAGACGCAACAGATGATGGTTTCGGTGAAACTATATTATCTCGCGAAAAAGCTAAACGTCACGAAGCATGGCAAGTACTTGAAAAAGCTTACGAAGAAAAAGAAACTGTTATCGGTGTTATCAACGGTAAAGTTAAAGGTGGTTTCACGGTTGAAGTTAGCAATATTCGTGCTTTCTTACCTGGTTCATTAGTAGATGTTCGCCCAGTTCGTGACACTGCTCATCTTGAAGGTAAAGATTTAGAATTTAAAGTTATTAAGCTAGACCAAAAGCGTAATAACGTCGTTGTATCTCGTCGTGCTGTTATTGAAGCTGAAGGCAGCGCAGAACGTGATGAACTTCTTGAATCATTAGCTGAAGGTCAAGAAGTTAAAGGTATCGTTAAGAACCTTACTGACTACGGTGCATTCGTAGATCTTGGCGGTATTGATGGTTTATTACATATCACAGATATGGCTTGGAAGCGTGTTAAGCACCCAAGTGAAATCGTAAATGTTGGTGATGAAATTCAAGTTAAAGTATTGAAGTTTGATCGTGAACGTACTCGTGTATCTTTAGGCATGAAACAGTTAGGTGAAGATCCATGGGTAGCAATTGCTAATCGTTACCCTGAAGGTTCTAAACTTTCTGGCCGTGTAACTAATTTAACAGATTACGGTTGTTTTGTTGAAATCCAAGAAGGTGTTGAAGGTTTAGTTCACGTTTCTGAAATGGATTGGACAAACAAAAATATTCACCCATCTAAAGTTGTAAACTTAGGTGATACGGTTGAAGTACTTGTATTAGAAATTGATGAAGAACGTCGTCGTATTTCTCTTGGCCTTAAGCAATGTATTGCTAACCCTTGGGAAGAGTTCGCCAAAAACTTCAACAAAGGCGACAAAGTATCAGGTAAGATCAAGTCAATTACTGACTTCGGTATCTTCATTGGTCTTGACGGCGGCATTGATGGTTTAGTTCATTTATCTGATATTTCTTGGGCAGGTGGTGAAGAAGCTGTTCGTGAATATAAGAAAGGCGATGAAATTGATGCAATCGTTCTTCAAGTTGACCCAGAACGTGAGCGTATCTCACTAGGTGTTAAACAAGCTGAAGACGACCCGTTCAATATGTATCTGACAGATAAGAAAAAAGGTGCTATTGTTACAGGTAAGGTAACTGAAGTTGATGCAAAAGGCGCGACAGTTGAGCTTGCTGAAACTGTTGAAGGTTACTTGCGTGTTAGTGACATTTCTGTAGAACGTGTTGAAGATGCTTCTACAGTATTGAAAGTCGGTGATGACGTTGAAGCTAAGTTTATGGGTGTGGATCGTAAGAACCGTACTATTAGCTTATCTATCAAAGCAAAAGACCAAGCTGATGAACGCGAAGCAATGGACAACCTTAACCAAGTTGAAGAAACTGGTTTAAGTGCTATGGCTGCAGCGTTTAAAAATGCTAAAAACTAATTACCCTTAACAGGGTAGTGTTTTACTTTGCAAGTAAGTTGTATTAATACAGCAGGTGGGAAGGGTATTTATCAGTTAATCGGTAGTACTCTTTTCTTATTTTAACGCCATTGGCGGAGCCAGCTTTTTAATTTTTTATAATGCTGTGCAGTGCTAGGTAAATTACTGAGGGGTCAATATGACTAAGTCAGAACTTATTGAAAAATTAGCAGATAAATTAAGCCATTTATCCGCTAAAGAAGTGGAAAAATCTATTAAAGAAATCTTAGAATTAATGGCTCAGTCTTTATCAAAGGGTGATCGTATTGAAATTCGTGGTTTTGGGAGTTTTTCATTGCATTATCGTGCTCCAAGAGTTGGCAGAAATCCAAAAACTGGCGAGTCTGTAGAACTAACAGGTAAATATGTTCCGCATTTCAAACCGGGTAAAGAGCTACGTGAAAGAGTTAACCTTTCCGTTGCATAAATTGCAAAGCAAAGTAAAAAATTAGATAATAAACGGCATTTACCATGCCGTTTTTTTTGATAAAAATTTAATGAGGTTGATAAAATGCGCTTATACATAACACTTTTTTTTATCATCGTTTTAGTGGCAATAGCATTTGTTTTCGGCAGCCAAAATGATCAACTACTCATGTTAAATTATCTCGTTGCAAGAACTGAAATGACTGTTGCCTCGGCAATGAGTTTATTTACCGGTATTGGTTTTGTTTTAGGCTTGTTAGTTACCATCTTATGGCGGCTTATTAGAAAAGGTAAAAAAGCCTTAGCGAAAAATACCCCACAGTAAGTTATTGTTTAACTATTTAATACCCGATTTTTACTTTTTACCTTGTTGCTAGAGCCCCAATGATAGAATTACTTTTTTTATTACTTCCTGTTGCGATGGCCTATGGTTGGTTTATGGGTCGAAATAGCATTAAACAAAAGCAACAAATTTCCAAGCAAGATTTATCAATAAAATACTCAACAGGATTAAACTATTTATTGTCTAATCAACAAGATAAAGCGATAGACTCACTGCTTGATGCTTTAAAAGTTGAAGATGATAGCGTTGAAGCACACTTTGCAATGGCAAATTTATTTCGTAAACGTGGCGAGTTAGATCGGGCCTTAAAAGTTCATGAACACCTTGTTCGTCTCAACAATTTGCCGACAAAACACAAACAACAAGCTGTGTTTGAACTTGGTAAAGACTTTTTAAGTGCGGGGCTTTATGACAGAGCACAAACAATGTTTACCAAATTGCTGAAATCTAAAAGCTACGGTCTAAAATCACTTACTTATTTACTGCAAATATTTCAATCAACAAAAGATTGGCAACAGGGAATTGCTCATCAAAAACTTATTGTTAAATATAATGATAAGGTACTGTTGCATACACTGGCTAATTTTTATTGTGAATTGGCAACCTTGGCATTTGAAAAAGATGAGTTTATTGCCGTTATAGAGTTACTAGAGCAGGCTTTAAACCTAGATCCGAACTCTTGTCGAGCAAATTGGTTAATGGCAAAAATATACGAAAACCACCAACAATGCGAATTAGCTGCTAAGTGTTATCAAGCAATTTATCATCAAGATAATGAATTTTTCCCAGATGTCATTGCCCCTATGCTTGCGTGTTATGAACGTTTAGACGCAGTGAACGAATTTTATGTGTTCATAAAAAAAGTTTACGATGAAACACTCGGTTCCACAGCGTTAATTTACTATTTAGCTGACGTTGAACAGAAATATGGTAAAAAGAAAGCATTAGACTTTATTTTATCAGCCTTAAAACGTAGACCGACTATTCGTGGTTTCGAACATTTTGTTAATATGCAACTTCTGCCCGATGATGCCGAAGTTAACCATACTAGTTTAGAGTTAATTAAAGAATTAATTAGTGAATACTTGAAGCTTAAACACAGATACACCTGCAGAACCTGTGGCTTTGATAGTTCAACCCATTATTGGTCGTGTCCCTCTTGTCATGGTTGGGAGCAACTTAAACCTGTTCGTGGTCTTGAGGGTGAATAAACTTAATCTATAGCCATTATCAAGTTAACAAGGATGACTAGGTCTCGTATTGACACAGCTTTTTAGCAATTATCATTTATTCACTAACGTTTAAATAATGTGGATATGACTTAATTAAAATAAAACATTACTTATAAAATTAAATTGTGATATTACCGAACAATGTATGCAGAGGAAAATTGATGAACGATCCAAAAGTTGTTGTAGCTTTAGATTTTGATAACAAAAAAGACGCCTTATCATTTGTGGATATGATTGAGCCAAATCAAGCACGCCTTAAAATAGGCAAAGAAATGTTTACTTATTTTGGACCAGAATTAGTAAAGCAATTAACGCATAAAGGCTTCGATATTTTTCTTGATTTAAAATTTCATGACATACCAAATACAGTTGCCAAAGCCGTCAAAGCTGCTGCCGATCTTGGTGTTTGGATGGTTAATGTTCATGCCAGTGGTGGCAGAAAAATGATGGAAAACGCTAAAAGTGCCTTATCAAACTATCATGATGATGCGCCATTGTTAATTGCTGTAACAGTATTAACAAGCATGGGGCAAGATGATCTCAATGGTTTAGGTATTACCAAAACGCCGGCTGAGCAAGTTGATTTTTTAGCGAAATTAACCCAAAACAGTGGTTTAGATGGTGTGGTTTGTTCGGCATGGGAAGCTGAGCAATTAAAGCGCTCTTTGGGGCACGATTTTAAATTAATTACACCAGGTATCAGACCTGAGGGCGCTTCAGTAGATGATCAACAACGTATTATGACGCCGAAGCAGGCAATTGATGTAGGAGTTGATTATTTAGTGATTGGTCGACCTATTACTAAAGCCGCAGATCCACACAATGTTTTACAACAAATTAATGCGTCAATCAGCTAATAATAAAAATGAACTAGCCTTTATGATTATTTCTAATTGTTAATAAAAAAGCTAGGTTAAGAACCTAGCTTTTTTTATGCTGTTAATAACTTTTTAGTAACGTTATTATTGTTCTTGATACTGGTTAATGAATGCAACAAGATCAAGTACCTTGTTTGAATAACCAATTTCATTATCATACCAAGACACTACTTTAACAAACGTATCTGTAAGGGCGATACCAGCTTTGGCATCAAAAATTGAGGTACAGGTTTCACCGATAAAATCATTCGAAACGACAGCGTCTTCTGTGTAGTCTAAAATACCGTTTAACTCACCTTCGGCAGCTGCGCTCATTGCTTGACATATTTCAGCATAGCTTGCAGGTTTTTTAAGGTTAACAGTTAAATCAACTACTGAGACATCAGGAGTTGGTACACGAAATGCCATACCCGTTAATTTACCATTTAATTCAGGAATAACTTTACCAACTGCCTTTGCTGCACCGGTAGATGATGGGATGATATTTTGACCAGCACCACGACCGCCACGCCAATCTTTAGCAGAAGGGCTATCAACAGTTTTTTGTGTTGCTGTTGTGGCATGAACGGTTGTCATTAAACCATCCTTTATACCCCAATTATCATTTAATACCTTAGCAATTGGCGCAAGGCAGTTAGTCGTACAAGAGGCATTAGAAACAATGTCTTGCCCTTTATATTCTGATAAGTTAACACCGCATACAAACATAGGAGTATCATCTTTTGATGGAGCACTTAATACTACTTGCTTAGCGCCTGCTGTAATATGTTTACGCGCAGTTTCATCAGTTAAAAATAAGCCTGTTGCTTCCACAACAACATCAACATCTATAGCATTCCACTGAAGCTCTTCAGGGTTACGTTTCGCTGTTACTCGAACCGGCTTACCATTAACAATTAATTGTCCATCTTCAACATCAACTGTGCCATCGAATCGGCCATGTGTTGAATCATATTTCAACATATAGGCCATATAATCAATGTCCATTAAATCATTGATACCTACAACTTCAATATCATCACGTGCTGCTGCAGCTCTAAATACAAAACGACCAATACGGCCAAAACCATTTATACCGACTTTAATTTTCATGGGGAACCTCATAAATACATAATGTAGTAAAATTACACCATTTTTGAGAAAATACAAGATAAAGATGCTATTTTTGCTGTAAAAATTCATTTTAATAGTTTTTTTAATACAAATTTATTCAATATGTGTTTTAATCGCATTTATTTGCGTATTTAATTACGCATTTAGTACTCTACTTTATAGATAGCATGATAGAATGCGCCAAATTTTCAATTATGTTGATTCACTAAGTTAATCAACACCGCTTTGATAGGATAAAATTAATGACACAAGATAAGGTTTTGTGTGATATTGGCTTTATTGGCCTTGGTGTAATGGGCAAAAACCTAGTGCTTAACTTGGCTGATAACGGTTTTAATGTTGCTGCATTTGATTTAAGCAATGATAAAGTTCAAGCCGCTGTAGCTCAAGATGAGGCTGAAAATCTTACTAATACACCCCGTGTGTATGGTTGTGATTCGTTTTCATCTGTGCTCTCTAAAATATCATCGCCAAAGCTTATTGTATTAAGTGTCCCCGCCGGATCTCCCGTTGATGAAGTGTGCGAAAAACTTATTGCAGAAGGTATTCAACCAAATGATATCATTGTTGATACGGGTAACAGTTTATGGGTTGACACCGTTGCTAGAGAGCAAAAATACAAACAAAAATTTTTACTGTTTTCGTCTGCTGTATCAGGCGGTGAAGTCGGGGCAAGGTTTGGTCCTTCTTTAATGCCAAGCGGGTCACCAGAGGCATGGCAGCGTGTAAAACCAATTTGGCAGGCTATTGCTGCAAAAGTTGATGCTAAAACCGGCAAACCTTTGGTACGAAATAAACCTGGGCAAGTTATTAATGAAGGTGAACCATGTGCCACCTATATTGGTCCTGCAGGTGCAGGCCACTACGTTAAGATGGTTCATAATGGTATTGAATATGCCGATATGCAAATTATATGCGAAGCCTACGATGTACTAAAATCAGGCCTTCATCTCACTTGCAATGAAATAGCAGATATCTTTGCAATGTGGAATAAAGGTCCTTTAGACAGTTATTTATTGGAAATATCAGTTGAGGTACTTCGTCACGTATCAAGTGACACTAAAACTCCACTTGTTGAACTGATTTTAGATAAAGCAGGCCAAAAAGGTACAGGGCTTTGGACCGCAATTAGCAGTTTAGAAGTAGGCTGCCCAGCACCAACGATAGCACAAGCAGTTTTTGCGAGATCTATTTCATCATTTAAAGATCTCAGAGTGAGTGCAGCAACCAAATTATCAGGGCCTAATACAATAAAACGTTCTAATACAGAGCAAGTTGAGATTATTAACCAACTTCATGATGCAATGTATTGTGCTAAGATTTGCGCATATGCCCAAGGTTTTCAATTAATGAAACTTGCTGCAACTGAGCACGGTTGGAGCTTCGACTTTGCTGGTATTGCAAAAATTTGGCGAGCTGGCTGTATTATTCGTGCGGCTTTTTTACAATCAATTACTGATGCATATCAACGTGATGAAAAGCTAGAGAATCTATTGTTAGATGAGTTTTTTGTGAACGAGTTAAATACCCGACAAGTTAATTGGCGAAAATCGCTTTGCTATGCCACTATGCAAGGAGTTCCTGTTGGCGCGTTGTCTTCTTCATTAGCCTATTATGATTCTGTGCGAAGCGAAACATTGCCTGCTAATTTACTCCAGGGCCAGCGTGATTTTTTTGGTGCTCATACCTTTAAGCGAAATGATAAATCTGCAACCGAAAATTACCATGTAGAATGGTCAACTAAAGATAGAAAAACTGTACTAATTTAACGTTAGGAAATAAGCCCCATGACACAGGATGATAAGTACAAAGATAAATTATCAGACGAGGCTTATCGGGTATGTCGATTAGCCGCAACAGAGCGTCCATTTACTGGTATTTATAATGACCATTGGCAGCAGGGTACTTATCTCTGCGCCTGCTGTGAAAAACCACTGTTTTCAAGTGACAGTAAGTTTAATGCTGGTTGTGGCTGGCCTAGTTTCTTTATTGCAATAGCAGGTAATGTTGCCTACAAAACCGATAACAGCCTGAATATGCAACGAGTTGAAATTCAATGTAAACACTGCCAATCCCATCTCGGCCATGTATTTGATGATGGCCCTCCACCCACAGGCAAACGTTACTGCGTTAACTCTCTCAGCTTAACGTTCCAAGCAGTATAAATTTTATCATACGTTTATAAAATTCATGGATGAAAGTATACGTCTGTTATGCTTGCTTTTTTGAATAAAAGCCTATAGATAACTCTGTACATACCAGTAAATATCAATCAGTAAATACCAATAAATACAGCAAGCTATATAATAAATTTATTATTTAACTATTGGGCTACGTTTATTACGCAATGACAACGTAAATTCACGTGACCAATTTAACGATTAATTCCCACAATTGTCATTAATTTGCCATCTATAATCAGCATTATTGTGTGTTATTCCCAAAGAAAGCTTTTACTTTCGAATAAAAGCACAAGAAGTAAATAGGGTAAATAGTGACCAGAACTGGTTAAATACAATAATTTTTTTGTAACCTATGGAGAAATGTTTCATACTCAATTACAATGCGCGTGTGAAATTTTCTCCTAACGAGCTATCATCATATATAACTGCACATTGATAATAGCCTAATGTTTAATTGACTGACATATAAGGTTTAAGTAATGACTTCTCATCTTGAGGAACAATATCAAGCAAGCTGGCAAGAGCGACAAACGTTCGCAGAAAACATGCAACCCATTATTGGCCAACTTTTTCGAAATAAAGGCATCGAAATTTTAGTGTATGGTCGACCGCTACTCAATGCGTCTTCTATAGATATTATCAAAGCACACAAATCAGTGGCCTTGCACGAAGTAACTAAATTACGCCTTCGCGAGAGCTTTCCCTTTGTTGAAGCAATAAATAAAATGGATCTAGCACCTGCGCGGATTGATGTTGGTAAGCTAGCTTACAGTTATTTATACCTAGGTAAAGCCAATGATCTTTCTATTGAACAATATTTAGAGAAAGAGTTATCGGCAAAATCACGAGAAAACTTAGATGATGCAAGCCAAGATGTGGTGTTATATGGCTTTGGCCGTATAGGGCGTCTGCTAGCTCGTTTACTTATTGATCGTGCTGGTCCCAATGCTAAGTTAAATTTACGTGCAATCGTATTACGACCAAGTAAAGGCAATGATGATCTTGAAAAGCGGGCTAGCCTATTACGCCGAGATTCTGTGCATGGTGCATTCAATGGCAGCATAACCATTGATAAAGAAAATAACGTTATTAAAGCCAATGGTGCTTTCATTAAAGTTATTTATGCTAAATCACCAGGTGAAGTAGATTACACACAACACGGTATTAACAATGCATTAGTTGTTGATAATACAGGTATTTGGACTGACGAAGAGGGTTTAGGCCAACATTTAAAATCTTCAGGGGTAGCTAAAGTTTTATTAACAGCACCGGCCAAAGGAGATATCAAAAATATCGTTTATGGTGTTAATCATAATATGATTTTAGAAACTGATAAAATTGTTTCGGCAGCAAGCTGTACCACAAACGCTATTACTCCTGTTCTTAAAGCCCTGAATGATGAATATGGTATTAGAAATGGTCATGTTGAAACCATTCATTCTTATACTAACGATCAAAACTTAATTGATAATTATCACCCAGCACCTCGCCGTGGAAGAAGCGCCCCATTAAATATGGTTATCAGTACAACTGGTGCAGCAAAAGCGGTTGCTAAAGCGTTACCAGAGTTAAAAGGCTTGTTAACCGGTAACGCTATCAGAGTGCCAACACCTAATGTGTCAATGGCCATTATGAATTTAAATCTGAATAAAAGTACAAACAAAGAAGCCTTAAATGATTACTTGCGAAACGTATCGTTAAACTCAGCACTGCAAAATCAAATTGACTATACGGCCTCAACTGAAATTGTGTCTACTGATCTTGTTGGCTCACGATACGCTGGTGTTGTTGATTCACAAGCAACCATAGTCGATGGTGATCGTGCCGTTCTATATGTATGGTATGACAATGAATTTGGTTATAGCTGTCAGGTTGTACAAGTTATGTTAGAAATGGCAGGAATAACAGTTCCTAGCTTACCGCTAACCTAGCTGGCAGTTAACTCAGTTTAGTGTTCATAGAAAGGACAGTATACGAGTAGGGCATTTATTAATAATTTGTTGGCGACAAATGAGTCCCGCTAGCTAAAGCGTCTCCTGAATAACAGGTGGCGCTTTTTTATTTGGCTTTAGAAGCTTAGGGCCATCATTTTCTTAAAGTTAGTCAATATAATCTTGCTTGGTTGCAACTTTGAATGCCTCAAGTAAAACAGGCAAAACTCTTTATTTGAACTTCGCAACAATTAGCTTTTTAAATTAATCTAGCAGGCTTATAAAGTTTTTTGCAAAGAGGTCGATAACCTATAAAATTTAGCGATTAGTGTTCAGTAATTTGCTACTGAAAATAGCTTTAGTGCTTAATTTCATGAATGTTAGGAGTAAAAATGTCTATTGAATTAACCACGTCAAGTGTTATAAATTTGCAAAACAAACAAGGGCAAGAGCTAGTCAGCGTTGCCTTAAACAAAAGTCAGCAAGAAATAGAGGCGCAAATAGCATTACAACTTATTCAATCAGCAACAGTATTAAACACAAGTGTTCCACCGCCAACAGGTAACAGTGGTTTTCAAATTAATATAAAAGTATAAGTATAATGTTTTTATGCTTATATACAGCGAGCAGGCTTAGGCAAGCCAGCATATTTTGTGGCTTGTTTGGCAGGGCCTTCAGGAAAAAGTTTATACAGATACCGACTACTTGCTTTTGCTTCGCCAAATTCAGCTTTCATTGCCTTAGTTAGTGCCCTGATTGCTGGCGAGGTGTTATAAGTTAAATAAAACTTTCGCACAAAATTAATCACTTCCCAATGTGCTTGTGTTAACTCCATACTCTCTCGAATAGCCATTTCTGATGCCAAGGCTTCGCACCATTGCCTATGATCTAACAAGTAACCTTGTTTATCTGTTTCAATTATTTGGTTTTCAAAAGTTATTGCCATGTGATCACCTTGTTATGAGTAAAGGTTAGGGTAACGACATCAGCCATTTCAATAAGTTTTACTGTCTTTTGGACTTCAATAGCTCTCGCTTTTGCATGACTAGCAACAAGGCTAATATTATTAACGACCTGCTTCATTACGCTGTTTATTAAGGTATGGTTGACGTTATAACAACCATCATCCATCAACACGATGGCATCATTTTGATTGATCACACTCAAGCACTGGGCAAAGTCGTCAGTGGCAAAAGCTGATTGTCTTACTAAGTGTAAGGTAGTCATAAAACTCTCTATTATTAGGTCTTAAAATCGCAATACATGTTGATGTTGACCAAGCGCCGCACTAAATTCAATAGGCGCTAAAATTTGCACATCAGTTATATGAAAAGAAGATTCAAGCTGCCTAGTTAGCAAAGACTGTTGGCAAGCATAAACATTCTCAATATCATAAAACTCAAAAGCAGCAAAGGTTTTTAAGTAATCTTTAATAGATAATAAACTCGTATCTTGCTTGGCTATTAGTTGGTATACACCATCACCTTGAAAAAAAAGAGACACCTTCTGTTCATAGGATCCAAAGATTAACGCAACGTCTAATGCATCTTTACCAAAATGGCTACTGTATGGCGCTTTGCTATTTATAATCGCTAAACCAGCCTCGTTTTTTGCCTTTTGGGGTGTGTCTGGCAACGTGATTTGGGCTTGTGAGTGCATTAAAATTGTACCAAGCGAGAGGCTTTTGACGTTAATTCAACTAACTCACCTAAACCAGAAACAGTAAACGATTTATTAACAATCTCATCAGTTAATTCGCCTAAAATAACACCACGTTTTTCAGCCGCGGTAGCACATACATAAAGAGGTAATGCATAGGTTTGCTGTAAACGTTGCCAATGGCAAATAGCCTGATATTCATCAGTTGCAATACTAATGTGCTCATTAGCGTGCATTGCCCCATCTTGATAAAAAAACACTCCCACAAGTTTAATTCCTGCTTCAAGTGCGGTTTCAACATAATTAACCGCAGTTGCAGTTAATGGACTGTAGGGTGGTGTTGTAATAACAACGGCAAGAGTATTCACAATTAGACCAACTGATAAAATGTAATCAATATAAAAAAAGCCCCGCATTAGCGAGGCTTTTATTATAAAGGATTAAAAAACTTTTTTTACAAAGATTTTTGGTATTAATTAATCATCGCTACCAAATACACCTAACAAGCTCAATAAATGTACAAAAATATTGTATATGCTCAAGTATAAAGAAATTGTGGCACGAATATAGTTACGCTCACCACCATTAATGATACGGCTAGTATCAAATAAAATTAAACCAGACATGATCATAATAATTGCTGCGCTAATGGCTAATGACAATGCAGGAATTTGGAAGAAGATGTTAGCTAACGATGCAACAATAGCAACAATTAATCCTACCATTAAAAAACCACCCATGAATGAGAAGTCTTTTTTACTTGTTAAAGCATAACCAGACAAAGCGAAAAATATAAGTGCAGTACCACCAAGCGCTTGCATGATAAGTGCGCCACCATTTGGCATAGCAGCATAAGCATTTAGCATTGGACCTAATGAAGCACCCATTAAACCAGTGAAAGCAAAAATCCAATATATACCGCTGGCTGAATCTGCTTTCTTGTTTACCACAAACATCAGACCAAAAGCGACTAAAGTCATAATAAGTGCAGCACCATGAGGCAAGTTCATTGCCATTGAAATACCCGCAGTTACTGCGCTAAAGGCCAATGTCATTGATAACAACATATAAGTATTTTTTAATACTTTGTTAATTTCTATCGCCGAGCTTTGACTCGCCGTTTGAAAACTCATATTAGATTGCATAAAACTTCCTTAAGAATTGAATTCTATTTACTCACTATTTATTAAGATAAGGTCATTTCAGATAAGTTCAAGTTTTTATTTGAAAATGAATAATTAACTTACACTAATTCACTGGCCTTATGACATATTATGGCATGACGTTTTTTAAAATACCATGCTTGCTATTAACATTGTTACAGTGGACGTATTTGATTTGCAATGAAGTATGACTAACAACTCAATAATTATTAGCTATTTGGTGGACCAGCATCTTGCCAGATTAAACCTAGGTCTCTATATGAATTGATAATTTCAGTTTTTCTAGCGCAATGATTATCATGACCGTTAAATATGCCTACAGCTTGCAAAAAAGCATAGAGTGTTGTTGAGCCAACAAACTTAAAACCACGTTTTTTTAATGCTTTACTTAATCTATCAGAAATAGGGCAGCTAGATACTTGATTTAAGGCGTTTGCGTTATTTAGGATTAATACTTTGTTATCAGTAAAAGACCACAAAAACTGAGCAAAGCTAGAATATTCTTTTTGAATGGCTAATACACAGCGGGCATTATTAACAAACGCCGAAATTTTACCTTTATGACGAACTATTGCCTTATTAAGCACTAAACGATGTTCATCTGTTGTTGTCATCGCCGCGACCTTGTTAATATCAAACTCTAAGAATGCTGCTCTGTAAGCTTGCCTCTTTTTTAAAATGGTATACCAGCTTAATCCTGCTTGAGCAGACTCAAGACAAAGGCACTCAAAAAGTTTGGTATCGTTTAAGACAGGTACTCCCCATTCCTCATCGTGGTAGGCTACATAATCACTTTTAGTTAAATCTAGCCAATGGCAGGTATTATTGATTTGATTACACATCGTAAATTTTCCTGTTTGCCGGTTAAATGCTGTAAAAAAAAGCAAGCTGACTATTTTTGTAGCAAACAAACTAAAAAAAGCATAAATACTAAAATAGTGCTTTACAACGTAATACAGAGACTTTAATATTCGCCTCGTTCTCAAGCAAGCAGTTTCCTGCAAGGAATCAATCTAGCTTGATGTAACGGGTGAGATGGCTGAGTGGTCGAAAGCACTGGTCTTGAAAACCAGCAAGGGTTTGTAGCCCTTCTAGGGTTCGAATCCCTATCTCACCGCCACATTCTAAGAAACCGCAACTTCCGCAAGTCGCGGTTTTTTTTCGTCTAAATTTTGTTAAGTCATAAAGGGTTTGTAGCACAGCACCTGAAATAGAGTTCGAATCCCTATCGAACCGCCACATTCTAAGAAACCGCAACTTTCGCAAGTCGCGGTTTTTTTTCGTCTAAGTTTTGTTAAGTCATAAAGGGTTTGTAGCACAGCACCTGAAATAGGGTTCGAATCCCTATCTCACCGTCACATTCTAAGAAGCTGCAACTATCAAGAGTCGCGGTTTTTTTCGTCTAAATTTTGTTAAGTCATAAAGGGTTTGTAGCACAGTACCTGAAATAGGGTTCGAATCCCTATCTCACCGCCACATTCTAAGAAACCGCAACTTTCGCAAGTCGCGGTTTTTTTTCGTCTAAATTTTGTTAAGTCATATAGGGTTTGTAGCACAGCACCTCATGTTTTATTATTTTTATATAAATTATTAAGGC
>JBELHN010000005.1:29686-35172 GCA_042091395.1 Colwellia sp. | reverse complement strand
AGGGTTTGTAGCACAGCACCTCATGTTTTATTATTTTTATATAAATTATTAAGGCGCTGAGGTAGTGAAATGAATAAAGAAGATTTTAAGGGAGAATGCAAGCGTCAACTCACTCACTATTTTGAGTTACTGCGAAAGAATATCTTAGACGATGAGCTTAAGCATAGAGTGCAAGGCTTTATTAATGCGGGTGAATTCTTAGCCATTATCTCTCGTGCTGAGGCTATCGCCTTAATGGATGAAGCACACCTTGCTGTTTTTGGGATGACTCCTCAACAACGCGAAATCCGCAAAGCTGAGATAAAGGCAGTACGAAAAGACCAAGACACGACTATTTTTGATATTCCCGCAGTTGAACGCCTAATTAACAGGTAATCTAGAGGCTAAATATGAATCAACTTAACTGATTAATTTTACATAATTCATGTTACTTTAATTTGCTGAGGGTTTGTTCAGTTGTATTTTCGGGTACCAATGTTCACTTCTTGGTTTTTCAATTTTGTTAGCTTGTTTGAGTAGCACATTTGTTCTACTTTATTGGTTCATTTGTTAATCACTTATGTACCTTCTCTATTGTAACTTGTTAGTTTAAGGTGATTATTACATTCAATATGTTATAACAGTTAGCGATTAATAAGATGGGGAGCATTACATGTATACTGATGACGATTTAAACCTTGCGATTGAAAAGAAAATATTTACGCAAGTTGCAGTCGATGCATTTAGAGATTCAATGTCACTGGCAAAAAATACTCCCATAGTTGATGAAGAAAACTTTAAGATTGTTGGTGGTTTTAATGATATTTTTGTTGTTATTGCCTGTTGCTTACTCTTATTTTCTACGAGCTATGTACTCAAGCCTTTTAATGAAAGTATAGCGCTTTTTTGCTTTGCTGGCTTATCCTGGGCTTTATCTGAGTTTTTCATTTTAAAGCGAAAAATGTCAATGCCTGCCATTATATTATTAATTGCTTTTGTGGGTGGCTGCTTCTTTTTTTCTATGTCATTTTTTGTTCAAGCCCCCGAATTAACCCTTATTTTAGCTACTGCTGTAGCAACCGTTTCTGCGTATTGCCATTGGCTGCGTTTTAATGTACCCATTACCGTAGCCGCCGGCACATTAGCTCTAATTGGGTTTGTGGTGGCTATTGCTATGAGCGCATTCCCTAATGCAAAAAACCTGATGCTGGGTTTGGTGTCTTTGTGTGGCCTAGCAACTTTTTTGTTGGCCATGTATTGGGATGCCTCAGATATTGAACGAGTTACTCAAAAATCAGACGTCGCTTTTTGGTTACACCTGGTGTCTGCGCCATTAGTTATTCACCCCATGTTTTCAATGTTAGGGATTTTTGATGAGAGTCAAACAATACTCAATATGAGCCTTGTTATTGTTTTATACCTGTTAATGACGGTCATCTCTATTGCTATTGATAGACGAGCTTTCATGGTTTCGGCATTAGCCTATGTGTTGTATGCGCTGTCGAATATTATTAATAATAATGGTGATGTTGGATACAGTCTTGCGTTAACTGGTGTGTTTATTGGAGCGGCACTGTTGTTGCTATCAGCTTTTTGGCAAGCAGCTCGTCAACATATTGTTAAATCACTACCATTGAGTATAAAAAAATATTTACCTGTTATTGTAGATTGATTGGTTTATATACTAAATAAAACTGTTAACCACTTATGTTAAACTTGCCAGGATCTCTGGGTCACTAACTTTGCTCACATAAGCTTTAGGTGTAACTTTAAATAACTAATAGAGTTATTTAATTATTTTCAATGGAGGGTGTTTTATGGGAAGCAATCTTATTTAATACCGTGATGGTTATCAATATCAGCCAGCTTGGCAATTCACAATCACTATTGTCATTACGCTAGATGTTGATATTGACACGCAGTATATAAAGCTTGATACCGCACTATAAATTACCTTAGTTCGCTTTGTTTAATGAATACATATTTTAAGATAACTCAATATCTTATAGACAAATGGTTTTATTGATGTAATCTGGATTATGACTTCATTTAACAAGGACCAAAAATGCAAAGACTCAAAGAATCTCAGGATGCGTTAACCGTTATTTATGAAAAGTATAATCAAGCCACTTCACACCCCCTTGCACCCCTAAATATTGATGACCCTGACTCACTGAATAAATTACTTAATACCGTAATGAATCGTGAATCTATCTCTCACATCCAAAATAAGAAAGCACTCAAAGAAAGTACAGAATTAAGAACCTTACTTGCCGATGTATTATTATTACTTGATAACTGTGATATCAAAGAGATAAAAGCTAACATGAAAAAAGCGACTGAGGTTGAAAACGCTGAATAACAAATTAACTGTTATCGGTGATCTATTTCGCAAGTTTATTGCACGTATTATATTTTTATTAGCTCAATTAAGGTAAGTTAAGTAGGGTTAGGTGCATAAAATTTACACCTAACCTGCTCAGTAAATGATATTGACTACTTAAAAAAGCAGACCAATACTTTTTATTTAGATTTTACTACCAAAAGACAATGATCTTTGCTTATCTTAACTTCACTGTCTATGGCTTGTTTAAGGCAATAGTAAAAAATATTGATACGTAAAGGTGGCACTATCTAGCATTCAATTATCAAACCTGTTCACTCTTATCACACTGATATACTTAATTTATTAAAAATTCATCCATTGTTAATTTTCAACTAATAAGCAAAAAGTGTCCGCTTTTTCTTTCTTATTATTCAATTCTTAGTACATGCATAACTTCACAAGTGATTCTATATTTTTTGTTTAGCGGTAAGTAATATCAGGTGTTTTATTACCAACGGGCTTTTATAAATGGTATTATTTAACTAAAGAATAACTTTGCATAGTTTCAGTTATCTCTATTCATTTTTCAAAGTTTACAATTTTAGTAAACACTGTATTAGCGGTAATTGAGAAGATAGTGTTAATACAATAATAGCGAGTAGGTAAAAATTTTATGTTCAAGAGTACCGACAATTATATTGCGTCAGACGATTTACGTTTAGCCGTTAATGCTGCAATCACTCTAGAAAAACCCTTATTAATTAAGGGTGAACCGGGTACAGGTAAAACACAATTGGCTGAAGAGTTGGCGAAGTCACTTGATTGCAAATTATTTCAGTGGCACATAAAGTCAACTACCAAGGCACAGCAGGGCCTCTACGAATACGATGCGGTATCACGTTTACGTGATAGCCAATTAGGTGATGATCGCGTTAATGATATAAGCAATTACATTGTAAAAGGTAAATTGTGGCAAGCCTTTGAAGAAAATAAAAGACCTATCTTATTGATTGATGAGATTGATAAAGCTGATATTGAATTTCCTAATGATTTATTGCAAGAACTTGATAAGATGGAGTTTAATGTTTATGAAACACAACAGGTTGTTAAAGCTAATCAGCGTCCTATCATCATTATTACCTCTAATAATGAAAAAGAGTTACCCGATGCGTTTTTAAGACGTTGCTTCTTTCACTACATTAAGTTCCCAAGTAAAGAAGAAATGGCACAAATTATTGATGTGCACCATCCTAGTGTAAAACAAACCTTATTAACACAAACCCTCGAAGTGTTTTTTGAATTAAGAGAGCTCCCGGGGATCAAGAAAAAACCGTCTACTTCTGAATTAATCGATTGGCTTAAATTGTTAATAGCTGACGATATTGCGCAATCCGTATTGATGGACACTAATTCAGATATTATCCCGCTATTTGGCGCCCTATTAAAAAATGAGCAAGATGTGTCGTTGCTTGAGAAATTAGCTTTTATGAGCCGAAGAAATAGGTAGTGTCCTGGTGTTTATTGATTTTTTTCTGGCGTTAAAAAAACACAAAGTTCCTTGTAGTTTGCGAGAGTTGTTAGATCTCATCGCGGTGATAAAAAACGGTGTAATTTTTGCCAATGTTGAAGACTTTTATACACTAGCAAAAATTGTCATGGTTAAGGATGAAATTCACTACGACAAATACGATCGGGCTTTTGCTGAATATTTTAAAGGTATTGAACAAATCGATATTTTTGATCAGATTTTACCTGAAGATTGGTTACGTAAAGAACTCGAAAAAACATTAAGTGATGAAGAAAAAGCTCAATTAAAATCGTTAGGGGGCTTAGAAGCACTCATGAAAGCCCTTAAAGAGCGGCTCGAGGAGCAAAAAAAACGCCATGCCGGCGGTAATAAATGGATAGGGACGGGTGGTACATCACCTTTTGGTGCATACGGTTATAACCCCGAGGGAATAAGAGTAGGTCAGCAAAAAAATCGCAATAACAGTGCTGTAAAAGTTTGGGATAAACGCGAATTTAAGAACTTTGATCAAGATCGCGAGCTCGGTGCGAGAAATATTAAGTTAGCACTAAAAAAATTAAGAAAATTTGCCCGCACTGGTGCCAGTGAAAAGCTTGATATTAATACAACTATTACCTCTACCGCTAAAAATGGTGGTTTGCTTGATGTGCATATGGAGCCTGAACGTCATAACGCTGTTAAGGTGTTAATGTTTTTTGATGTGGGTGGTTCAATGGATGACTATATTCACACTTGCGAGGAGCTTTTTTCTGCTGCTCACAGTGAATTTAAACACTTATCATTTTTTTACTTTCATAATTGTGTTTACGAGAAGGTGTGGCAAGATAATAAACGCCGCTATACAGAGACCATAGATATTGAAGAAATTATAAGAACGTTCGCGGCTGACTATAAGGTGATTTTTGTCGGTGATGCAACGATGGGCCCCTACGAAATAACCTACCCCGGTGGCAGTGTCGAGCATTGGAATGAAAAACCTGGCAGTGATTACCTCAACAGATTGACGCAACACTTCAATAAAACTGCTTGGTTAAATCCTCAGCCAGAATCGCAATGGCCATATTATCATTCAATAGCCATTATTAACCAGTTGATTAACAATAAAATGTTTCCTTTAACTGTTGATGGCATTGGCCGCGCAATAAAAGAAATCAGTTAACGTAATGGTACGTTAATATTCTTTTTAGCTATTACTTCGTTGCTGTTAAATTTAAAGTTTTGATAACCGAGTTTTGGCTAAAATGTATTAAAGGTTAAACAAATAATGAAGTATTTAACTGTTATCGTTTTATTATGCTTACTTGGTGCCTGTGCTAACAATGATTGGCGAACAGCAAGTAGGGCACCGGCTGGTATTGCTAGTGCGCCAGACGAGGAGAGTAGGGCTATTGTGGAATTTTATGCGGCTGACGCGTTCAGTTGGCGTGGTTGGTTTGCTGTGCACCCATGGGTTGCAATAAAACCTGAATATGCGCCAGAATACGAGGTTTATGAGGTTACTGGTTGGCAAGTAAAACAGGGGTTACCGGCAATAAGGCAATACCAAACAACTACTCCTGATAGATATTGGTTTGGCTCAGAACCAAAATTATTGCTGTCTATAAAAGGTAAAAAAGCAACCGAGCTTATTCCTAAGATTAAGACTGCGATTGC
>JBELHN010000005.1:0-29586 GCA_042091395.1 Colwellia sp. | reverse complement strand
AATTGATTTTAAATATTTATTGTTTTTAATTGTCTTGGGTAAATATTCAAAGCTCATACTCCCAAACCTTAGGATGTTAGCTCAAAAATCGACCGAATAGCACGTTTGAATAGCTTTTGTAAGGAAGTATTTAACTTAGTCGATTGCATTAGCTCACCGTTAACATTTATCTAAGAAGGTTTCATAAATAAAATTTACCTTATCAAACCTTTCTAGTAGTGAGTGCTGGGTTAGCTTTGCTGGCAACGAATGTGAGTAATACAAATGAGCAAAGTGACTACTGGTTTGTATTACTTATTACTTTTTACAGATTGTTTATTTTAACTTTAGCCTTGAGGTAAGTTAAAACGAATTTAGGCTATACTAATTCTAATTAAGTAAACTTATAAAAAAGCTCATCTCTAAGGCTTTATCATGCAAGCTTTTGAAACGACCAGAAGCACCGCCATGGCCAGCATCCATATCTGTTTTAAACACTAATAAGTTGTCATCTGTTTTAAATTCTCGCATCTTAGCGACCCACTTCATGGGCTCAAAATATTGAACTTGCGAATCATGCAGGCCGGTTGTCACTAAAATATGTGGGTATTGTTGTGCACAAATGTTATCAATGGGTGAATAAGCTAAAATATTTTCATAAGCTGTTACTTCATTTGGGTTGCCCCATTCGTCATATTCATTGGTAGTGAGAGGAATCGTTTCATCAAGCATGGTGGTTAATACGTCTAAAAATGGCACATGTGCACCAATGCCTAAATAAAGTTCAGGTGCTTGGTTGGCAATTGCTCCCATTAATAAACCACCGGCACTGCCACCCGATGCAAATACTTTGTTTTTAGCGCCATAGCCTTGTTCAACCAACGCTTTAGTAACATCAATAAAGTCATTGAAAGTATTTTGTTTATTAGCTTTTTTACCTTGTTCGTACCAATGTCTACCAAGCATTTCTGAGCCTCGAATATGAGCAATAACATATACAAAGCCTCTATCAAGTAAGCTTAAAGTTTGACTAGAAAAATCAGGGTCTATAGTAATACCGTAAGCACCATAGCCATATTGCAATATTGGATTTGTTGCGTCTTTATTAAATAAATTCTTTCGGTAAACCAGTGAAACTGGAACTTCAGCACCATCTCGAGCTTTAACAAAAATTCGCTCTGATTGATAATTACTTTTTTTAAATTCGCCTAATACTTTTTGCTCTTTTAACAACGCCCGCTGACCCGTTGCCAGATCAAACTCAAACAAAGAACCAGGTGTTGTCAAACTCGAGTAATATAACCTAGCTTTTGTGCTTTTAGGCTCTGGATTGTCACCAAGGCAAGCAAAGTAACAAGGATCATCAAATACTAAGGGGTATTGCTGGCCTATATTTTCTCCGGCAATGGCATGGACAATAAAACGAATTTGCCCATGCTGACGCTCAGTTACTACCATATACTGATGAAATAGTTCTATTCCTTCAACGAGCACATCTTCTCTATGGGGAATAAGCACTTGCCATTGAGCCATATCATCAACCAATTCGGTGGCAACCTTCATTACTTTGAAATTTTTTGCTTGATAATTACTGACAATATAATAACTATTACCCATTTTATCGGCATGGAACTCGTGCTCGGATTGATATGGGAATAGGGGTTGAAAGCTACCATTTGCATCATTAGCATTTAACACTAAATAATGAGAGGACTCAGTGGCATGCAAACAAATAAAAATTTGACTGTCATCGCGGCTTTTATCAAGACTCATGTAAAAGCTGTGGTCATTTTCTTGATATACTAATACATCCTCTGTTTGCTTGGTGCCTAATTTATGACGAAATACTTGGGTACCTAGTAAAGTAGTGAGATCTTTTTTTACATAAAATACCGTTTTATTATCGTTAGCCCAAACAACTTGGCCTTCAGTTTCAAGCAGAGTATCGGTTAAATAAGTTTCTTGTTGCGCTGTTGAATTAGTAAGATCTTTAAACTGAATAGTATATATTCGACGACTGTCAGTGTCTTCAGATACTGACATCAGTTGATCATTAGGGCTAATTGATAAATCACCCAAGTCATAAAAATCATGTCCTTGCGCACGTTTATTAACATCTAACAAGAGTGTTTTATTGTCGCCGTTGAAAGTTGTAGCGCGATAATAGTTAGCATATTCTTGCTCGCCACTTATTTCACTATGATACCAATAATCACCATCTTTAGACGGGACTGTGTTATCGTCTTTAACAATGCGTGCTTTAAGCTCTTCAAATAAAGTTTCTTGTAACGGCTTTTGTTGGGCTAACATTTTTTCTGTGTAGTTATTTTCACTATTAAGATGAGCCATTACTTCAGGGGCAGTTCGATGGTCATCTCGCATCCAGTAGTAATTATCAATGCGTTTATGGTTGTGAATTTCCATAGAGTGTGGAATTTTTTTGGCTATTGGTGGGCTAATTTTGTTGTGTAGTGCATCTAAAGATGTTGGCACGAAGTGCTCCTGTATAAATGAAAAGTCTTAACTGTTTCTGGTTAATGATTACTGATTAATTGTTGCGTATTAATGACTCAGGAAAAACGCACTCAGTTAATTACTTTAACAGATTACCGAGTTAATGTTTTAAACATTTATTTGGGCATGAACCTTTACTTTTCACAAGGTAAGAAATCGAAAATTAAGGCAGTTTATGTGTTTCTTTGCTGATAACTTTCCGCTAACCTAGTAAAAATGCACATAAAAAATAAAAATTTACTTTCTGTATTACTATAAAAATATTAATAAGGCATAAATGGATGTACGGTAAAACCTTAAAAGTAGCAACAATCTTGCTTGCGTTAGCACTTCTCATGTTAATTTTAGCGGCAACAAATTATTTGCTAAGCGCTAACAAAGGAAATTGGAATGATACCGTAAAGCAGGTGTCAAATGGTGTGGTCAGTATTCATATTGATGTGCCTGTAAGCTTTGATGGTAAATGGAATAGTAGTGGCTTTGGAACAGGTTTCGTTGTTGATGCCGAGCGCGGCATTATTCTAACCAATCGTCACATTGTGACTCCCGGACCTGTGACTGCTAAAGCTATTTTTATTAATAATGAAGAAGTTGATTTAACTCCACTTTATATTGATCCAGTGCACGATTTTGGTTTTTATCAGTATGATCCCAGCCAAATAAAACACTTAAAACCGCATCAATTTAAGCTAAGCCCAACCAAGCCTATCGTAGGTCAAGAAATCCGGATCATTGGCAATGACGACGGCCAAAAAATATCAATTTTAGACGGTACCATTGCCCGTATAGATCGTGAAGCACCCCGCTATGGACTCGGAAGATATAATGATTTTAATATTAACTACATTCAAGCGGCAACGGCGTCAACGGGTGGCTCATCTGGTTCGCCTGTTATTGATATTAACGGTGAAGTAGTGGCATTAAATGCCGGTGGTCAGGCTAAGTCAGCAAATGCTTTTTATCTTCCTCTAGAAAAAATAATATTGGCGTTAAAGAAATTACAAAGCAACCAAAATATTAATCGCGGAACCATACAAACAACTTTCCTAGTAAAACATTATGCAGAATTAAAACGACTCGGACTGAATGAGAAAATAGAAGCGCACTATCGCCAACAATTTCCGGATGTTTTAGGCTTACTTGTCGTTAATGCTATGATCCCTGAAAGTTCGGCCTCACAAGTACTTGAAGTAGGTGATATTTTATTATCGTTAAATGATCAAGCTATTGCCGATTTTTCTAGTTTAGAGTTAGCGTTAAATACCCAGATTAATAACGAAGTCAACTTATCAGTATTACGGCATGGCGAAGTTGTTTTGGTGTCGGTAGCGGTTAACGACCTTGATACAATTACGCCTTCTGCTTATGTGAAGTTTGACGGTGGAGTGTTTCATAATTTGTCCTACCAGCAAGCCCGACACTTTAATAAGCCAATTAAAGGCGTCTACCTCGCTAGTTCTTCTGGAGGGTTTGCACAGGCAGGTATTCCTGATAGAAGCGTTATTACTCAGTTCAATGGCGTTGTTGTTAATACTCTTGAAGAATTTGATCAACAGTTAAGCCTTATTACTGACGGCACGAAAGTAAACCTTCGTTATTATACGTTGAATACCCCTAATAATAGTGACTATGGGTTAGTAGAAATTGATCGTACCTGGTTTGAACACAGTTATTGTCGTAAAGATTTAGAACTTGGCTACTGGCCCTGTATAACCTCTAAATTACCCATTAACAAAAATAACGTTGCCAACAAAAAAGTTATTACAAAACCTGATTTGATTAGCACTAAACCAGAAGATGCACTAGTCAGTATTAAGTTTACTAGCCCTTACTCAATTCAAGGCCGAACAAGAAAGAATTTTGCCTCAGGCACCGGAGTTGTGGTTGATAGTAAACAAGGCTTAGTGGTTGTACCACGAACGGTAGTGTTTAGTTCGTTAGGTGACGTAAAGTTAGTTTTTGATAACCGTGAAGAGATCAATGGTAAGGTCGAATACCTTCATCCTTTGCATAATTTAGCATTAGTGTCTTATGACCCGCAATTGTTGTCAGATATAACGGTAGCTCAAATAAACATCAGTACCAAGTCTGTTAAGCAAGGTCAGGTAATAAAACAAATTGGCTTAAATTATGATGGTGAAGTTGAATACAGGGAAACCGAGATAGATACAATAGATGAGTTATGGCTCAGACAGTTTAAAATACCGCAGTTTATTGATAAAAATATTGATGCAATCAGTTTGGTTAATCCTAATATGGCTATTGATGGTATATTGGTAGATACTGCCAACGAAGTCGTTGCTTTTTGGACACTTTTTGAAGAAAGTAAAGGTAATAATGTAAATACCACACTTATTGGCTTACCTGCTGAGTATATTGCTGAGTTATTAGCGCTTTATCGAGATAAAACCCCCTTATATTCATTAGAACTTAACCTCACTAAAATTGCTCCTGTTGATGCTATACAAATGGGCCTTCCGGCTGAGTGGTTAACTAAGTTAGCTAAACAAAAGCCAAACACAGGCAAGTTACTGGCGGTATACAATGTTGCTAAGAGTGCAGCAAGTGCCGAGGTTTTTAAGCGCGGTGACATTATTTTAGCCATAAATGACGTGCCTGTTTCTGACTTTAGACAAGCAGAACTGTTATCGCAATCAGCTAATGTAACTGTAACCTATTTTAGTGAAGGTAAATTGCACACGGCAGAGGTTAATACGGCTAAGCTGCATGGCCAAGATATTGATCAGGTTTTTTACTGGTCGGGGTTATTCTTGCATAGCCCACATCGAGCCGCTCAGCAGCAAGGGAATGTTGGCAATGAAGGGGTTTATGTAGCCAGTTACAGCTATGGCTCACCGGCGACTCGTTATGGTGTGTTTGCTATGCAACGTATTGTTGCTATTGACGGAAAAGCAATTGATACCACCTCTGACTTTGTCAATGCGGTAAAAGGCAAAAAACATCAGTCTACCGTGTTAATTAAAACGCTTGATTTCCAAAATAACGCTAAAGTGATCACGTTGCGAGTAGATAATCACTATTGGCCATTTTTTGAAATGAAGTACAGCGACGGACAGTGGCAAAAAATAAATTATCTTGCTCTGCAATAATATGATTTAAGTCCCGAATAAAATTATAAATGAATTGGTTTCATGAATTTTGCGAAAGAGCCTCTCAACTATCTAATTACTGTATTACATTCACTCTCTCACTCTATATACAAAAAACAGCCGTTTTCAGGCTGTTTTAAATTCGTTATATCGTAGCAAATCAGTTACGGGTGATTAAGGAACATATCCACAGCGTGGTCACATATTTCTTCTACATGTGACAAGTCAGTATAAATACCATCGATGAATAATTTTGCTATGCCATGAACTGTTCCCCACAATACTTGGGAGGCACGCAGAGCGTTGTCTTTGCCGCTATGATTAAGCAGTTTTTGCTGTTGCCATACTCTGGTCATATTGACCTGATATTGAAAACAAGGGTAGGCAGCATCTCGCAATTCTTCAGTACTATTTTCTTGTTTCCAAATAGTACGACCAAACATTAATTCATAGAGTTCAGGGTTAGTCTTAGCAAAATTGACATAATCATGAATAAATTTTGAAAATTTTTGCTTAGTGCTGAGTTCAATGGCATTAAAGCTCAAGCTATTCATGGTGTGTAATTTTTCAAAGCCAGATTCAGCAATACCGCAAAGTAAGGCATTTTTATCCTTAAAATGATGATAAGGGGCTGTTCTTGATACACCAACGCGTGCGGCTAACTTACGAAGTGAGAGGGTTTCAATGCCAGTTTCATGAAGCATTTCAGCGGCCACATTCAATAATGTCGTGCGCAAATCACCGTGGTGATAACTTAATTTTTCGGACTCATTTTTCATAACATTAACTTAACAAGTGATTGCTTAAAAATCAATCTTGACACTGTCTTAATTAGCGCGTATTTTAACGTTACATGAAACTTGACGGTGTCCATATCGTTATTTCAACTGTTTTAACCTGATTAAAAAGCAGAAAAACTAAAAAGGCAGAAAATACTGCAAGCAACCTGATTAGAAAGAGAGCAAGTTATGTCCGATGTTATTGAGCTGAACCAAACTGATAGTCAGCAACCACACAACAGCCAGTACGCTAAGTTATTAGCCCCCCTTGACTTAGGGTTTACTACGTTAAAAAATCGTATTTTAATGGGATCGATGCACACTGGATTAGAAGAGCATCCTGACGGTACAAGACGTATGGCTGCTTATTTTGCTGAGCGAGCGAAAGGTGGATGTGCGTTAATGGTTACGGGCGGTTATGGTCCAAGTAAACGTGGTGCTACCCACCCCCATACACAAATATTATCAAGTTCTGAAGACATTGATAAACACCGGGTTATTACAGATGCGGTGCATCAATACGATAGTAAAATCTGCTTGCAAATATTACATACTGGGCGTTATGCATTTAATCATGAGCTCATTGCTCCGTCTGCTATTCAAGCACCTATAAATCCATTTAAACCACAAGCGGTTACGGCTGAAATGATTGAAGAAGAAATTCAATCATTCATTGATTTAGCACTAAATGCGCAAGCAGCTAATTACGATGGTGTTGAGATTATGGGCTCAGAAGGCTACTTTATTAATCAGTTTACCGCTCTAAGAACTAACCATCGCCAAGATGAATGGGGCGGTGATTATGATAATAGAATTCGCTTTGGTGTTGATGTGGTGCGTCGAATAAGGCAAGCAGTTGGCGAGCAGTTTATTATTATATTTCGTCTTTCCATGATGGACCTGGTTGAAGGCGGCAGTAGTTTTGACGAAGTTGTGCATTTTGGTAAGGCCATCGAAAAAGCAGGAGCAAGCATTATCAATACTGGGATCGGTTGGCATGAAGCGCGTATTCCTACCATACAAACTAAAGTACCACGCGCAGCTTTTACTTGGGTAACCGCTAAATACCGTCAACACTTTTCAATACCAGTGATTACCTCTAACAGAATTAATACCCCTGAAGTTGCAGAGCAGGTATTGCAACGTGGTGATGCTGATATGGTGTCCATGGCGAGACCTTTTCTTGCCGATCCTGAATTTGTTAATAAAGCCGCGCAAGGGCGTAGCGATGAAATTAATACCTGTATAGGCTGTAATCAGGCCTGTCTCGATCATGTGTTCAATAATGAAATGGCGAGTTGTCTGGTAAATCCTCGCGCTTGTTTTGAAACTGAGCTGAATATTGTGCCCACTAAAACCATTAAAAAAATAGCTGTTGTGGGGGCTGGCCCTGCGGGATTATCAGCGTCAACAACCCTTGCTAAGGCAGGACATGAGGTGACTTTATTTGACAGTGCTAACGAAATTGGCGGCCAATTTAACATTGCTAAACAAGTACCTGGTAAAGAAGAGTTTGATGAGACGATCCGGTATTTCTCGCGCCAATTGACGTTAACAGGGGTAACAGTAAAGTTAAATACCCGTATTTCAACAAATGAACTTAACAACAGTGCCTTTGACGAGGTAGTACTTGCCACGGGTATTACTCCCAGAACACCGCCTATAGACGGTATAAACCATGCCAAAGTGCTTAATTATATTGATGTGTTAAAACATAAGAAGCCCGTAGGAGAACGCGTTGCTGTTATTGGCGCTGGTGGTATTGGTTTTGATGTTTCAGAATATTTAGTGCACTCAGGTACAGCAACAAGTCAAAATATTTCAGCTTACATGAAAGAGTGGGGGGTTGATATGTCGTTGCAAGCGCGATCTGGCATCGAAGGTGTTAAACCACAAATTACACCACCAGCTCGACAAGTGTATTTATTGCAGCGAAAAGCCAGTAAGGTTGGCTCAGGCTTAGGTAAAACAACTGGCTGGATCCACAGAACAGGTTTGAAAAATAAGCAAGTAAAAATGCTAGCCTCTTGTGAGTATCATAAGATAGATGATGCAGGACTGCATGTGAGCATTGCCGGTGAGAAACAATTATTAGCGGTTGATAATGTCATTGTGTGTGCTGGCCAAGATCCGGCACGAGCGCTTGTTGATGGTTTAACAAAACCTTACCATTTAATTGGTGGTGCAGATGTCGCCGCAGAGCTTGATGCAAAACGCGCCATTAAACAAGGTTTAGAGCTGGCAATAACGCTATAAGTTTTTCAGATCTATTTAGTTTTAGCCGTCAAAGGTTTTTGACTAATCTTTATTATAAATTGAAGCAGTGACTTGCCGCCTTTAGTTGTAAGTCACTTTCTAAACACCAACAATCGATTATTTGCAGGCATAGCATAATCGGTTTGTAACGTTAACCCCGCATTGATTGCTAACTCTTCAATAGCTTCTATGTCCCTTATCCCACTTAATGGATCACGCTCTTTTAACCAAAGATCAAATTCGGCGTTACTGGCACTGGTGTATTTTCCTTGGTAATTGAAGGGGCCATAAATACACACAACACCCTTTTTTGCGATAGTATCGGCTATACCAGCAAAAAACTTTACCACGAGTGGCCAAGCAATAATGTGTAAGGTATTGGCAGTAAATAAACCATCAAATGTGTGCTCAAAGGCTGGCCAAGGCGCATTTAAGTCCAAGGTAATAGGCGCTTTAAGGTTAGTTAGGTTAGCTTCATTTAACCAAGCGTTTATACCTTGATGGTTGATGGCTAAATCAGTTGTTTGCCAGTTTAAGTGCGGTAAATGTTGAGCAAAAAATGTCGCGTGTTGTGCTGTACCTGTTCCTATCTCAATAACGTTGTTGAGCTCAGAAAAATGCGGGCTTAATTTAGATAAAATAGCATGTTTATTATTTTCACACGCTTGTGAATAAGGTTTGTTCATTTGTTGTTAATCGTCTTTTCTAAAAGGAAGTAATTGCTGGCATTCTGCTCGATATGCTAGCATATGTTGTTGCTCTTGTTGACAAAAGTCTTTAATCGCAGGTTTAAAACTAGGGTGTTTTATCCAATGGTAAGAATAAGTTAATACCGGCTCAAAACCTCGTTTAATTTTATGTTCGCCTTGTGTCCCTGGGTTAAAAGTGTGTAATTTTTGGCTAATACAAAAGGCAATACCTTGGTAATAGCACAACTCAAAATGCAAATTATTGTACGATTTAGTACAGCCCCAATAGCGACCATATAAAGTGTTTTCATCATAGAAAAACAGGGCGCAGGCTACATCTTCATGTTCATCACTGGCAACGACTAACAATACCTTATCTGCCATGTCGGTCATTATTTGCTTGAAAAAAGTAGCGGATAAATGCGGTTGATGTCCGCGTTTAAAATAGGTTAGTTGGTAGGTTAAATAAAAAAAGTCGATATCTTCTTGGCTAATTTGATCACCGCGCAACTGCCTTATGCTTAATCCTTGGTCACTGATAGAACGACGCTCTTTACGGGTGTTTTTTCTTTTGCGGGCGTTAAAGGTGTTTAAGAAGTCATCAAAGCTTTGATAGTTTTTATTATGCCAATGAAACTGAACCGTATTTCGCTCATATACACCCTCTGGTAGTGGTGTTGTTATTTTATCACAATACAGGATATGCCAACTATTGATATTGTTTTCTTGGCAATGCGCTGTAAGTGTGGGGAAAATATCACACATTGTTAATGAGTCTGCATGCATTTTATTGCTTGTTACAGGCGTAAAAGGAATGGTTGCGACGAGTTTAGGGTAATACTCTAGGCCATGTCGCTGATAAGCATCAGCCCAATCCCAGTCAAAGACATATTCACCCCAAGAATGATTTTTTAAGTACATAGGTAAAATTGCACTTACCTCATGTTCATTATTCACTATTAGGTGGTAAGGTTGCCAACCTTGTTGCTGGTGAACAGATTCACTTTTTTCTAATGCATCAAAAAAGGTGTAATCGACGAGCGGACAAGTATCTTGGTTAAGACGTTGCCAATCATGGCAGGGGATTTGCGCAAAACTATCAATAAAATGTGTTGTTATACTATTTGTCATCAGCCTAAACCTTCATTAAAGTGCATGTTAACTGCTTGATTAAGTAACTTTCATTGACCAGCAAAAATGGGATGAATGATGGCTTTGGTAATTTTACCAAATTGCCACTTAATGGAAGGTTGCGAATAAAAATCTACATTTTCCCTTACTTGCCAATGCGGTAACGATCCAGTTTGTAATTTAACGTTGGCGATTAAGCCTGTTGATTTTTGTGTTTTTTGTTTGTTTTTGCTGTAAATCGTTTGTTTTTTTGGTTGCTCAAGCGTGAAGTTTTTTTCTTTACTAGCAGCAATAATACACACATTAAATTCAGCAGCGCGAGACATCAAGCTATAGGCAACATCTCCTGCTTCTTGAATATCAATAGGGAGCAATAATAGCTGAATACCTTGCACAACTGAGCTGTTAATTGTTTCAGGGAAAGTAGCATCATCAGCGGTTAGCATGGCAAGCTTAATAGTCCCTTGCTCTAACTGAAGGCTAATAGTTTTTAAATGGGTACCACATTCGGTCCATGCATATCGGTTGCAAGGGTGTAATTGGTTTTGTGAGGCAATTAAGCCATTATTGCTTATCAGTACAGCTTGATGTTTACCTTCAATAACTAAACTCGTACAGACATATTGGTAAGGTCTGAGAACATTGCTTATTTTTTTTATACACAACTGACTGAGTAATGAGATATCAGATCGTAGTGAGGCATTAGCCATTATTGATTTATCGTCCACAAAAAAGAACTCAGGTAGTTGAATAATATCTGTCAGATTATTCTCGATATAATGACAAACATCATCAATGGCTTGTTCATTGACTTTGTAGGTAGCGAAAATTGCCACATTTACCGTGGGCGGTAATTGTTTTGGCGGATTACTGTGAATGTGCTCGATCACTTGGTGGTTAGCGACTTGCAAGTTTGAGGCTGGCTTTGATCTTACTTGGGCTTTATAAGTTGTGCCATCAGGACGAGTTTTATGGATAAGCCCAATAAGCTGGCTATCGCCAATTTTTTGATCAGCAGGGGCGTTTTGTAAAGTGTCAAGGTTATGTGTTTGCGGTGTTAAATCGATATCAGCATAAACAAAACCTGCTTCATTGTCGTTTAAACTCGCCAATATCTCACCCTGAGGGGATATTATTCTACTTTGCCCACACGCATTTAACACATTGTTAGCACTGACATTGCTAGATTTTTCATTGTTATTACGCTCATTAAGTAATTCATTTACGGCTAAGTCGTTTCCCAGTGAAGATTGATAAGCTATGCTATTGGCAGTTGCCATAAACAGGTTATTTTCAAGCGCCCGTGTTGGATCATGATAGGCTGATTGATCAGAATATGGTGTTGCAATTGAATTACAAATCAACTGTGCGCCTGCTTTAGCTAACTGTCGAGAAGCGTTAAATGTTAGAGTATCGTTTGCTGATAAAAAGCCCAGTTGACCAAATACTGTATTCAGTGGTTGCTCAACACCTACTTTATCAGCACCTTGCTTGCCATTCTTTTTAGAAAGCAACTTTCCCTGAGGAGTAATAATACATAAGGAACTATCTATTGTAGGGCTAACAGTTTTATGCTGGTGAAAAGCCTCATCGTTACTATCACTTGCTTTACCAGATAACGTATTACCAGCTAATTTATCTCGTTCATTTTGCTCTTTTAAGCTCATGAAAATGTAACATTGGTGCTTAAGTGCTAATTGCCCTAGTTGTGCTAGAAATTTACACCGTTTAACATTAATTTTTGTACTAGTTTCTTGATGACTAGACTCGTCTGTACGATAAAAAAATTCTGGTAGTACGATAATATCGGGCTTACAAGAGGCTGTTTTTACGGTGATTTTTAGACAGTTTGAGATGTTTTCTTCGGTGCTAGGGCTAGTAGCAAACTGAGTAACGGCAACACGCATATAAAGTGAGATCCAAATAATAAAAGTGTTTAAAGGAACATAAAAGAATATTTACTGGTTATATTACTATATAAAAGGTGGCAGTTGACTAACTTCTTTAATGGTAGCTGTTTATTCAATATCAAAAGAGTAATAAATATCACCTGATTGCTCTAAACCACTTACTACTTCGATCCACAGCCGGTTTAATAAATATAACCTGACAGTAAGTTCATTGATTGGTTCAAACACACCAATACCGTATTTCAAATACACTCTATCACCCACATAACCACTTATAACTGCTTGCGTACTATCGTCACTGCCTTCAGTATCAAGGGTTATATTATTAATAAGCGGTATCTTTTCTAGTTGCTTAAAAATCTCGGTACTGTTACTTAAACCAATGCCAATAAGCATGCTAGCCGCAGCATTTGCATTGCTATTTTCACCATCTAAGCCTCTTCCTCTTGTTAAGAACGAGAGTATTTCAGCATTTTCAAGCGTTGGTTTTGAAAATAATTGCATGTTTAAGGCGTTAGCCAAGCCGGTGATGTCGATACCAACAGTTAAATCATCAGCATTAATATAACGACTGGCCTTTAAAGTGATATAAGGATTAGTTACAGCGCCATTAAAACTTAACGCACCTTGTTCAATAGTTAACTTTTGCCCATAGGCTTTATAAGTGCCTTGTTGTGATTGTATTTTCCCAAACACTTGTAGAGGTTGCTGTGCTTTTTGTTTTAACGTTAATTGACCTTGCAACTCTGTTTGCAGACCCTGGCCATAAACCTTATAGGCATTATTGATGTTGACTTGTATATCTGTGGTTAGTGTTAGGTGTGATTTAGGCGTTAGAAGCTTTTCACCTTGATTATCAACAAATACCACATCATCGCTAAGGTTTATACTTCCTGGCGGGAGTTTTTCAATGTTATAACTGCCTGACAATACATCAATGTTGCCACTAAGCATGATGTGATCATTCACTAATGACAAATTTAAGGTGGGTGACACTTCAGCAACCAATTGTGGTGGAAAAATTAAAGGTAATGACGCTGCGTGTAAATCAATGTTAGCTGATAAGCTATCTTGCCAGCTTATTTCACCAGTGAAATGAGCTGGTTCACTCTCTATTTGAAAGCCACCCTCAATACGTGCTTGGTTTTGGTTAATTTCAATCGTTGAGCTTATTTGTGTGAGTTGGTTGGGTGATTGATTAAGAAGTATGCTTCCTTCATCCAAGGATAGCGAACCATTGATTACTGGTTTATTGAGGCTGCCTGCAATATTAAGCTTGCTACTGAGATGCCCCTCAAGGTTAACTACTTGATCAATAACGGCCTGTAGAGGGTGCAAGCGTAATTGATTTAATTCAATGTTAGCACTAAGCGGTAATGATTCTGATAAATTAATGGATGCGTTAGCCTTAATCAGCGGTCGATTATTGTCTTTATCTAGGCGTAATGAACTGGTTAATTGTTTATTATTGAGCGATAAGTTAAAAGCGCCTCGCTGCCATTGACTCATCACATTGTTTTGATAGTCATTGTTATAGACCAAGTTGCCTGATGACAGTGATAGGTTTACTTCAGCAGTAGGGTTTTGTTGAGATGACCATTTTGTATCTATGTCACCAGTTAAAATACCATTAACAAATAATGTTTGAGGCAGGGCAAACTGGTTTAACTTTGATAAATCTTGACGAATATGCAGTGCTAATTCGCCTGATTTTCCCCATTCATTAAAAACAGCATTGCTTGGCAAACAAAGAGATAACCCACTGCCAAGCCAGCAGTGAGAAGTTAACTGCAGTTGTTGTTTTCTGGTGTTTACCTCAAAATGGACAGGTTCTTTAATGTTCCATTGGGCGTTTTTGTATTGTAAACGAGCACGTTGAATGGTGCCAAACCATCCTTGTTCAGCTAGGTTACTTTTATTTCGTTTAGCTGGCTTACTGTTAGCTAGGGAATCTTTAAGGTGCTTATTTTTCACCAATGATTTTTCTGGTTTAGTGATTTGAGGTGTATTGTTTTTATGCTTGTTTTGACCGGATATAAGTAAAGCGCCGCCAATATCGCCTTGCCAATGCATATCGATTTGCTGTTCAGTCAAATTTCCAGATAAAACAGCATCAAGCGAATTTACTGTGATGTTATTAGTTGCTTGGTCTTCTTCACCCTGATTAATAATAAGGTCAACAGCATTTAAATCTATGAGTGTTTCATGGTTATTCAATGGTTGATATTGGCCTGAAATATTAATTTTAGGACTATAAATATGTTGCCAGTTAACATGGTTAACTTCTGTATTGATTAAAAAAATGGGGGACTGTGTATCCCCCTTGATTGCCAAACTCCCCGCAAGACTTCCTTTAACAAGTGGCAACCAATGATTCATTTCTTCAATGGCAAAGGACACATTCAAGTGCTCATGATTAGCATTTTTTGGCTGTAATTTAATGTAATCCTCAGCTAGCTTAATCGCCAACTCACCTGAGTTTCCTGGCATTGCCGACAAAAGTCCGTATTGGTTGGTTTTGATATTGCCAAAAATGTGTAACGGTTTGTTATTTAATGTGCCATTTAGTTTGATATCGTCTACTGCAATAGCCCATTTATTCGGCCCCCAGCTACCATGACTTGTTATATTTCCAGCCAAACGACCTTCAATCACATTAAGCAAATTAGGCGTTAAACCCTCTGTTGAAGTGTGTTTTACTGAATTAGCTTTGGCACTAGTTTTGGCTATAGCTGTGCTACTAGCTTGGGTATGAGGGTTCACCTGCTTATCAGCTTGATCACTAGGATGGTTAGTCAGTTGGCTAACCTTAAAATTATTTGTTTGATTGGCTAAAAGATTGTCTGGTGCATTGCTTTTAGTAGCCATGAATGCTTTGAAATTCTTGATAGGCACTGTGTAGCCCAGTGATTCAGCAAATAACTGCCATTCTAGGCTGTTATCTGTCAAATTGATTTGGCCTTGCATTTTTAGTGCACTGTTAGTCGTTACGTCGGCTATTTGCAACTCAGTTAACTCAATAACCCTAGCTGCTTGTTTAGCTTTTATATTGATACTGGTTTCGTTGGCACTGTAGTCGATGAGTTGGCTTGTTAAATCTAATGACTGCTGATCAATATCACCGGAAAACAATGCGGATACTGTCGCCTTATGTACAAAGGGATTTATAGTTAATGCAGGCGGTAGCATTATATTATTGGCGTTAAACTGGAGATTAAACGGCAATTTTTCGTCACTGAGCGCAATACGGGCATTGCCATTAAAGCTTACATCACTCGCACTGCTCAAGTCAGCTGTTAAGTCGTTGACATTTCCTCGTAGTGATAATTGTACTCGTGAATTTTTAATCGCTGGCCAGTGATTCGTGTTAATTGACGAAAGGCCTACCCGGGCCTCTATATCATAGGGTGGTACCAAACTTGCCTGCAGTGTTAATGATGGAATAGTCAGGTGAGGTGTTACCGTTGAAAACTGCTCAATGATTAGCTGATCCTCAAGCCAAGCAGCACTCAATTCAGTGTTATGAGCATACCAGTTATTCTCCAGCTTAGTCTTATCTTTAAAACCAGCGTGCTGGTATGAAACATTGGCAATAGATAATCGCTTTATTGCGAGTTCGATTGGTAACTTAATCTGTGGCGGCTTTTCTAAAATAGCTTGTTGAACTTGTTTAATGGCTTGTTGATAACCTTTATTATCAACGATTTTTTCATTGGTTGAGGTGAGGTGATTTACAGCCTTTGTTGGTGACGTGTAATCATATACACTTTTAGCGTTTGAGTTAGAGTTAAATTCAGAGGGATAGCTAGAGGTAGAGTCAGAGTTAGTCGTTATTTTTATGTCACTAACACTCCCACTGATGAGTGATAATTGGTTTTTTGCTAGAGTTACATGGGCGCTAACTTTATCTATTGCCATTGATACGTTATTGATATTTAACGTACTGGTGTTTATTGCAGTATTTTTCACTTCAACACTAATAGGTGTATTGAAGCTTGAAGAGTTATTTAGCGGCGTTGTTACTGCATTATCGTTGCTGCCATTATTTTTAGTTGTTTTATTATCAATAGAAGCTAAATCAAGTGTTAGTGAGTGAATAAAAATAGCATTTAAACAGAGCTTACCTTTCAAACTACACCAAAAATCTAAATTAGTATTAACCTCATTTAGTGTTAATTCTCCCTTACCTAATGTGACTTGTATTTCACTAAACGCTAATGTTGTTAACAGAGAACCTTCTTTATATTTGAGGTTTATACCGTCTATTTGATTCACTAACTTGATGATGCTCTTGTTGCCCCATGAAGAAGTTAACAAGAGTAGGCTACACAAAAGGCATAAAAAAGTAATGCACAATAGGGTTAAACGTATAGGCCTGGCTATCATAATTCAGCACCTAAATTAAAGTGTAAGCGCCATTGACTACTGTCCTCATCAACACCGTGTGCTAATTCAAATTTAATCGCTCCAATAGGAGAAAGGTAATGAAGGCCTGTGCCCAAAGAATACACGGGTTCAAATTCACCTTTGTTGGCAACACTGCCACCATCTGAAAAAAGTGACATTCGCCACTTATCTGAAAGGTAATATTGGTATTCTATACTGGCAATGACTAATCGGGTGCCACCTACCACTAAATCATCATTTTGTTGATTACCTTGTTGTTCTGTTAGCGATTTAACTTTTTTACCTATAGATTGATAAGGAAAACCACGTATGCTGTCATCACCACCAGCATAAAAGAGTAACGAAGGGGCTAAATCAGCGTCTCGATCAACGTAAATAGCGCCTAATTCAGCTCGGGTTACTAATCGCTGGTTGGTTGTTAGCGTATGGATGTACTTCCATTTAGCGTCTAGTCTAAAAAAGCTGTCATCTGAACCAGCTTCGAGGTGCGCACCTTCTACATTATAGGTTTGACGGAAACCTTGACTGGGATCAATAGGGTTTCCGCGACGCGTTGTTTTTGACCATGAAACTCCCGGTATTAAATAATCAGCGGTATCATTCGACCATGCCATGTTTGCTGTCGATGCTCCGTTATCATAGCGCCATGCCTCCTTATGAAGGCGAATGTAAACTTGCCTTTGCCAATTGTTTTTGTTTACCAGTCGAGCTAATTGCGCAGAATAAAACTTTGTTTCTAAATCAGAATATTTATCATTTTCAACTTGTAATTGCCATTGCATTAAATCGTTGCGTGGATGGCTCAAAGGAATACTGTAAACAAATTTACCCGTAGGATTGATTTTTGAATACTCTAACTTTGTTTCTTGAAAGTGCCCATATTGGTTGATTAACGGCGTTCGCCAACTGGCCGATACGCGAAATTTTGTGTCAGTGGCATAACCTAATCCGAGGTTAAATTTGTGACGTTTGGCAGGTGTTAGTGTCACGGTAATTGGCTGCTTATATAATTTTTTGGCGTCGTCAGTGATTAGCGCTGTTCTAATTGCGGTGACACTATTGAAATATTCACTCGCTTGCAGTTGTTGTTGCAAATGATGAAACTGTGTCGTGCTATACGCTGTATTCGCTGGAAACGGAATCAAACGTTCTAAGAGTTCTGGCTTTATTGGATATTGATTAAAACTTATTTCACCAAATTGATAACGAGGGCCACTATTAAAATGTAGGTGTATGTCAGCGGTTTGAAAACTTTTATTAATATTGATAACACTTTTCGTTAATTCACTGTCAAAGAAGCCACGTTGTAGGGCTAGTGATAAAATTCCTGTCTTAATTTTTTCATATTTACCATGATTAAGTGGCTCGCCAGAATTGATCTGATGCTGGTTTAAGAACTGTTTAAATACCTTATCATGTGACGCTTCACCCGATAATTGAATATCAACTATCCTAATTAAAACAGGCTCATTAGTATCTACTTGCAGGTTTAATTGCCAAGGCTTACCAATATTTTTATCGATTTTAAAGCTGATACTAGCCTGATAAAAGCCAAGAGCCTTAAGTGCGTTATTGGTTTTATTATTGACACTATAAATAAAAGCAGATCGTTCTAAAGCACTGTTTGGTAGAGGGCCAAGATGCGCTGTAATATTTTCAGCAGCTAATTTACTTAATTCACCATTAATGTTAACGATAAGGTTACTTGCACTAACCATATGACTTGTAAAAAACAGTAGCATTAAAAGCGGGCTAACAAACTTTAAACAGGCCATTAAGTTTGTTGCCATAAACCGTCTGGTAATTTTATAGACACCTGCTGCTTTCATCCTTATTTAGGCGAGTAACATCATGTTATTAGTATGAATCAATGCAAATCAAAAAGCGACTATCGTTGACCACCTTGATTAAGTTTTTACAGAACTTTTACTTTCTTACCAAAATGGAAATGTGTAATTAAAAATACCTTATTAATACACATTATTTCTCGTTGTTAACTACAGCAAGCATATTGGTAACTAATGATTTATTTAAGGTAATCACTAATTATTGCTTTACAAAAAACCCAGCAGTTATTAGAATGCGCCAACTCAAAAGATATGATAAATCATTTTGATGAGTAATGGTGAGATGGCTGAGTGGTCGAAAGCACCGGTCTTGAAAACCGGCAAGGGTTTGTAGCCCTTCTAGGGTTCGAATCCCTATCTCACCGCCATATACAAAAAAGCTGCTAATTGAAAAGTTAGCAGCTTTTTTCGTTTTAATCGATCAGGACTAATTCGATTTAGGAGTTTTTGTGATATATCAACACTTAACTAGATGCATTGCATTAAAAAGGCATTATCAATTCTCTCAACCAGTCAACATTGTTTCTTTTGTGTTAATTTGTTCGTTGTTGGTTACGTTAAATTATGCTGTGGCTGAAGAGTTCAATGCTGTTAATGCCTCCCCTCAAAGTGAAAATCATTTATCTAATCCAACAAAACACACAGAGCTCAGTGCTGATATTACAACCGATAACCTAGAAGGTATTTACCGTGAAATGGCAACTAACAGCCGTTGGGAAAATATCAGACCGGCTAATGACTTCAATGAAGACCCTTATCAACTTTCCATTTTTACAAATAAAAATGGGGAAGACAAAGAGCGCTTGTGGTCCCAAACTAAATCTATTTTTGGATACGGCTTCGGTATTATTGGTTTAATTTATTTGCTTCCGGAAGACGTTTCAAATTGGGATAAGGAAGAGGGTGTTTTTAACAAATGGACTGATAATGTCAAAGCTGGGCCGGTGTGGGATAGAGACACGATGGCATTAAATTATATAGGCCATCCTTTTTTTGGTGGTGCTTATTATCAAATTGCTCGAAAATCAGGTTACCGTCAATGGGATGCCTTTGTTTATTCAGCAGTTATGTCAACGTTTTACTGGGAATATGGTGTCGAAGCTTTTGCTGAAACGCCCTCCATTCAGGATCTAGTGATTACTCCTGTTTTGGGCTGGGCATACGGAGAATGGGCTTTTAACACCGAAATGGAGATCAGAAAAGGGGGTAATACTGTGCTAGGTTCCAGTATGCTAGGCAGCACTGCGTTGTTTTTTCTTGATCCTGTCGATTATATGAGTGCTGGTTTGAATAATATGTTTGGCAGAGAGCTCATAAGGTCTGGAACAGGCTATGTTGGTCTGAAAGAAGTTCCTTATGGCGATGCAGGTAAGACAGACAACCAAGTTAATTTTAATATATCTTTAGCACTCGGTGATGGCAGTAATTATTCATCCACAAAAAGCATAAAGAGTGCTCACCAACGTGATCCTGTCGACACAGGCATTATAGGTATCACTTATGGAGTTGGTAATGTTGAATTAGATGACTTATGGAATGTAAAGGGTGGCTCGACTACTGAAGTGAGTTTAGGCCTTTACTTTAGTCGTAAATTTTCAAGCCGACTCACTTACTCAAAAGCCAACCTTTTTAATAATGCTAGTCAAACTGAGAATAATTATGAAAACTACAGTGTAGATAGCCAATATTACTTTAATACTCAACACAATTTTAGACCTTATTTAACCGCGGGGTTTGGTGAAACCTTGTGGCGTAAGGAAATAGAGAGTAAGCGGTTTCAAATTAATGCAGGTTTAGGTGCTCATTATCAACTCAATAGTAATATTGCAGTGCAACTAGATTGGCGTTACTACCATAGTGGTAATGCCAACACTCAAGATCAAAATACCAGCCTGCGCTTAATATATCGACTAGGTGAAGGAGAACGGTAAAGCAATCACTCGCTTCATCAGACCAGGATATTGCCGTTACACTATTTCAGGGTTTAAAAAAAATACTCAGCAATACACTATACTTACTATCAACTTAGTTTGTATTGTTGGGTGTATTTATGATTAATATCAAATGTAGCTTAATATTTTCGATACTTTTTTTATTAGGCTGTCAAAACACTTCTCCGATTGTTTCTAACTTATCAATACCCGCACAAAGTTTGTATCTTGATGGTGCATTTAATAGTAATGTCAGTTATGTGTTAGAGTCCGAGGAAGAGGTATTTAAGCTGAATGATGATATATTGGCGATGCTTCGCAGCAAAACGAATCATCAACAAACGGCCTACGAAAAATCACAAATTATTTTAAAGCACCTTTTTGACGAGGAAGCTATATCAATCAATTACGATGGGAGTGCGAATTTTACCGCCAATCAAACCTATCAAAGTCAATCTGCTAATTGTATGTCATTGACTATTTTAGCCTATTCTCTTGCCGTTGCTGCTGATTTGAAGGTTAAAGTACAAGCAGTGCAAGTGCCCGAATACTGGACTTACGATAAAAATTTTAGTGTATTAACTGGCCATGTTAATTTAATAATTAAAAGCCAATCTCGCCTAGGTAAAGATATTGTTTGGGGAGGGAGAAATACGGTTATTGATTTTGATCCCTACATTGCCCAAAAAAAATTTCCAGCTAAAGCTATTAGCAAAAAAACGTTATTAGCAATGTTCTACAACAACAAAGGCTCGCAGGCACTAATTAACCATAATTACAGTCTTGCCTATCAATACTTTAAGGGAGCAACATTAGCAGATTCAACCTTTTCAGCAGCTTGGGGCAACCTTGGTATTTTATATAAGATGACAGGTCACCAACAAATGGCAGAAATGGCCTATACTGAGGCAGTTCGGATCGACCCTGATAACCTAACCGCATTAAATAATTTAGCCCGGTTATTTCACAAACAAGAACGGGTCGAAGAAGCCTTAGTGCTAGAGGAACATGTTTATAAAATACGCAAAAAGAACCCTTATTATCATGCATTATTGGCAAATGACGCAATGTTTATGAAACAATATCAATCTGCTATTAAACATTATCGTAATGCGATTAGACTAGATAAAAAACAGCATGAATTTTATTTTGGTTTGGCTGTTGCTTATTATCAACAAAATAATGTGTTGTTGTCGTATCAAGCCATGGAAAAAGCCCTTGCTTTAAGTTCAACACAACAGAGCACTCAGCAATACATTGCAAAATTAAACCTATACAACAAGGAACCGGAGCTCTTCAAACCTCAATAGCGTGCTACTGGGCTGACATCCCTTGAAATTTTGACGACCTGTACCAAAATCTAACTTATCCATTAAAAATTATTATGCGGTAAGGTTCATTTTGGCCATATTATTGACGATTACTTTTGCCCTTGCTATTACTGGTTTTATTTTTAGCAAGCCTTACCTGCGGGCTTTGCGGCGAAACTCCATTAAAAAAACGCCTTTTAAAAAAACATGGCGCAAAATAATTCAGCGAAGAATGCCATATTTCAATCAAATGCCTGCTGATTTGCAGTTACAATTAAAGCAACACATTCAAATCTTTATCAATGAAAAAAAATTCATAGGCTGTAATGGTATTCACATAACCGATGAAATAAAAGTAACAATAGCTGCTCAAGCCTGTTTGCTCTTATTAAACAAAAACACTAATTTTTACCCCAAGCTACGTACTATTTTAGTTTATCCAAGAGCTTTTGTGAAAAAGCAACAGCAACATAACCTTGATGGTACTCAGTCAGTAAATACTATTACACTGGCAGGTGAATCTTGGGAATTTGGGCGAATAGTGTTGTCTTGGCAAGATAGTCTCGCTGGAGCAGAGCAACCCAATGATGGCCAAAACCTTGTTATTCATGAATTTGCTCACCAGTTAGATCAAGAAAATGGGGTTGCCAATGGCGCACCTATTTTAGGCAAAAATCAAGATTATAAAACTTGGTCGGAGGTCTTCAACAAGCAATTTAGTTTGCTACAACAGCAAGTAAGTTTGGGGCAATCATCATTGTTTGACAAGTATGGAGCAACCAACCCCGCAGAATTTTTTGCTGTTGCCAGTGAGGTCTTTTTTGAACAAGCGAAGTTATTATCAATACAATACCCTATGTTTTACCAACAAATGTCAGCTTATTACCGAGTTGACCCTACTAACTGGCAATAAATAATCAATTAGTAAAACCTATTTAAGTCATTATCATTGATTGCTTTGTGAATCGGTGATGCGTTACTAAACCTCAATACTCCTTAAGATTTGCTTATTCTATAAATCACCTCCTTTATTATAAATACAAGAAGATATACTGATATAGAGTCGGTTGTATAACTGTTTTTCACAGACGACAAAGCCGTGTGTTTGGTAATTCTTGACTGTGATTT
The DNA here is from genome assembly GCA_042091395.1 of Colwellia sp. Lineage (GTDB taxonomy): Bacteria > Pseudomonadota > Gammaproteobacteria > Enterobacterales > Alteromonadaceae > Colwellia. The sequence continues at coordinate 6,595 of JBELHN010000005.1, read as the reverse complement.
AGGTACATTTATAGTGATAAGTAAAGAAATGTAATTATTAGATATATCATTTAATTATTAAACTAAACTAAACAGCATTTTTATACGTACAACCAAACAACTAATTACGTTGCCAGCGCAACTATTATTATATCCATCAATGTAAGAGAGTTTGTAATGAGTGATATTAATTCACAAAACAATGAAGCTAAGCCTTTAAATGTTTCAAAAAAACCTGTCGTCTGGGGTATTCATTTACTCGTTACTGCCATTATTTTTATGTGTACGTTTGCAATTATTGCCGCTATGTTTTCTAGCAAACCCAATGTTAAAAAGTGGGGCAGTAGGCCACCAGCATCTGTTGGCGTTGAAACAATCAATTTAGAGGCATCAAGCTACCCTGTATGGATAGAATCCTATGGCTCTGCCGATCCATTAACAAGAACACAATTGGTGTCTGATGTTAGTGGTAGGGTAATATCTGTTTCAAACAATATTCGTGCTGGTGCTTCCTTTAAAGCAGGTGAAACTCTTTTAACAATTGACCCGAGAGATTTTGAAATTGAAGTTGATGTTGCCAAATCATTAGTTGCTGATGCTTGGGTGAAATATAAACAAGAGCTCGCGCAAGCTGACATTGCCGAACATGATTGGAATGTAAAGCCTGGTACTGTTGAGGGGCGTGAACTAGCACTTCGCAAACCTCAGGTTGCAGCAGCTTTAGCTGGTTACGATGCAGCTAAAGCACGTTTAGCCAAAGCGGAGTTAAATTTAGAACGCACTGAAGTTAAAGCACCGTTTGATGGCAAAGTATTGAAACAAATGGTTGACCTTGGGCAAGTACTCAATCCGTCGCAAACAATCGCTGATATCTATTCAACAGATTACATCGAAGTAAGATTGCCTGTAAAAGCACAAGATTTAGCACACATTAATTTACCTGCGGACATAACTAACCTTGATGATATTAATCAAACCAATTTACCTAATGTAACTTTTGAAGGCGAGTTGGGTGGAACAACCTATACCTGGCAAGGAAAGTTGGTCAGAAGTGAAGGTGCCTTTGACGCCTCAACGCGTATGTTATATTTGGTCGCAAAATTGGATAACCCCTTTGTCAGTACTAATCAATTACCTGCATTAAGAGTAGGGCAATTTTTAAGAGCTAAAATTCAAGGCAAGGCATTAAATAATGTTTATGCTATTCCCAGAAGTGCTGTTAGCCAAAACAACATGATTGCCGTTGCTGAAAAGGGTTTATTAAAAAAACATAAAATTAACCCACTTTGGACTGACGCTAATTCAGTAATTATAGCGGCGGACTCTGCTAACAACAATTTATCGACTACCGTTGCGGTAATTAACTCTGCTGATAAATTAATATTAACCCCGACATCTAATTTAGCCTCAGGCACACGTGTTAAATCCTTAAACCAAGTAGACGAATCTGATAATAAAAATAAATTAAAAACTCAATTTGCGGTTAGTGATGAGAAAGCTGCGAATAAATCTGTTACTTCTTCTACACAAAACGCTGGCGATGATATTAAAAATTCGTCGTTAAAAACAACTGCGTCGACTACTCTTTAGGATTTAATTATGCATGGTTTAATTGCTTGGTTTGCACGTAATGACGTTGCCGCTAACTTATTGATGGTTGTGATTGTTATCGCTGGTCTATTCAGTTTATCAAATAAAATCCCCGTTGATTTATTTCCTGAATTTGCTGTAAATACGGTAAGAGTTAGTTCGGTTTTACCGGGTGCTTCACCGCAAGAAGTCGAAAAAGGTCTTACGATAAAAATTGAAGAGGCTATTCAAGATATTCCCGGAATTCGAGAAATATCTTCTCGTTCAAACGAAGGCAGTTCAACAGTTACCGTTGAAGTTGAAGATGGTTTTGATGTAAGAGAAATGCTTGATGAAGTTAAAATCCGAGTTGACGCAATCAATAATTTTCCAATAGAAGCTGAGCGCCCATTAGTTACTGTTCCTACTAGAACACGTGATGCCATTGGCGTAGTTATGTACGGTGATTATGACAGCCTAACATTACGTCGTTTTGCTGAAGACGTTCGTGACGAAATAGCTGCTTTACCCGAGGTGTCGCAAGTTAGCTTGGATAATTCATTACGCTTTGAGATTTCTATAGAAATACCAGAATGGGTTTTAAGAAAATATGATATCACCCTTGAAGAGGTTTCGAACACACTGCGAAAAAACTCAACTGATGTGTCTGCGGGTAACTTAAAAACAGCTGGTGGCGAGATATTTATTCGCAGTGTTGGCCAAGCCTACCAAGCTAGCGATTTCAGTGAGCTTCCTATATTAACCGACAAAGATGGTACCTTAATACGGTTAGGTGATATTGCTATTTTACGCGATGAATTCGAAGAAACTCCGTTAAGAACTCGCTTTAACGGTATTCCAGCAGTTGAGGTAGAAATTTTTCGCATTGGCGATCAAAGCATAATAGAGGTAACTGATGCCGTTAAAAATTACATAGATAACAAGCAATCTGCTTTGCCAGATGGATTAACTATGACCTATTGGCGCGATCGCAGTAGTTCAATTAAAGCACGTTTAGCAACCTTAAGTAGAAGTGCATGGCAGGGCGCGTTACTCGTTATTATGTTACTGGCTTTATTTTTAAGACCTGCGGTAGCCTTGTGGGTGTGTATTGGTATTCCAATGTCATTTATGGGCGCTTTTTTATTAATGCCTGTTTTTGGTATTTCGTTAAATTTAATGAGCTTATTTGCCTTTATACTTGTTTTAGGCATTGTTGTGGACGACGCCATTGTTACTGGTGAAAACGTATACGCACACATGCAACAAGGCGCAGATCCACTTAATGCTGCAATTAAAGGCACACAAGAAGTTGCTGTACCGGTTACATTTGGTATTTTAACTACAGTAGCCGCCTTTGTTCCATTGGCATTATTGGAAGGTCGCGGTAGTTGGTACCAAAGCATTCCTTACGTTATTGTACCGGTATTGTTGTTTTCTTTAATCGAATCAAAATTGGTTTTACCGGCCCACCTCAAGCATGTTAAGCCACGTATAGGTAGCCCAAGTCGATTAACGCGAGTACAAATGGCGATATCTGCCTCACTTGAGCGTTTTATTGCCAATGTTTATCAACCGGCATTAATCATTGCATTACGCTGGCGCTATGCAGCCCTTGCAATTATGCTGTCATCGTTGTTTGTTGTTATTGGCTCGTTAGCCAGTGGTCAAACTAAATTTGTATTTTTTCCTCGTGTGCAAAGTGAAGTGGCTACGGCAACCCTAACCATGCCAACAGGTACCGCATTTGCCAGTACCGACAGTATTATTGAGCACATGACCAAGCAGGCTCAATTGCTACAAGCTAAATACATAGATCCAGAGACAGAAAAGTCAATCATCAAAAATATTTACTCTATTAGTGGAGGGCGAAATTCAAGCACTGGTCGTGTGCGTGTTGAAACAATACCGCCTGAATCACGTAGCTTAGATATAACAACTCAACAATTGGTTGCTGAATGGCGCAAAATGGTTGGCCAAGTAGCTGGCGCTGAACAGCTAAATTATCGTGCTGAAATTGGTTGGAACAGGCCTGCTATTAATGTTGAACTACGAGGTAAGAATACAGAAGATTTAAATAGCTTAAGTACTGCCTTTAAAGAAAAATTAGCCGAATATGCGTCGGTTTCTGATGTTGAAGATTCAATGTCAGACGGTAAAGAGGAGCTGCAACTGCAACTTAAACCTGAGGCTACCTTGTTAGGGCTTGATTTAAATTTAGTTGCTAGACAAGTTCGCCAAGCAGTGTTTGGTTTTGAAGTGCAACGAATTCAACGTGGGCGAGAAGAAGTTCGGGTGATGGTACGTTATCCTATTGCAGCGAGACAGTCGATAGAAACCCTTGAACAAATGATGATTAAAGTAGGCCCTAGGCAGGAAGTTCCGCTTTGGCAAATAGCTGATATTGTGCCTGGCTTAAGTCCCTCCACCATTTTAAGAATCAACCGACAACGTACATTATCGGTAACCGCTGACTTTGATAAAGAGCAAGGTAACTTATCTGCGGTACAAACAGAGTTAGCTGAATTTTTACAGCAAAATATTACCAGCTACCCTGGCTTAAGTTATGAAATGGCAGGTGAAGCAAGAGACCAAAAAGAATCTACTCAAGAGCTAATGTACGGAATGTACGGTTTACTTTTGGTTATTTACATACTGTTAGCGGTTCCATTTAAGAGCTATGCGCAACCACTTGTGGTTATGATGGTTATTCCGTTTGGTATTGTTGGTGCTGTGATAGGTCATTGGATCATGGGGATGAACCTAACTTTACTGAGCTTAATGGGAGTTCTAGCTCTTTCAGGTGTTGTGGTGAATGATTCACTAGTATTGGTCGATTTCGTCAATAAAAAACGTAGTCAAGGAATGGCATTATTCGATGCGGTGTTTGCTGCTGGCGGAAGGCGCTTTAGACCCGTTTTGTTAACCTCGTTAACTACCTTTGTTGGTTTAATGCCATTACTTTTTGAAAAAAGTACACAAGCGCAATTTCTTATTCCCATGGCTGTAAGCTTAGGTTTTGGTATTTTATTTGCCACCGTTATTACATTATTTTTAGTACCAGTTAATTACCTCATCATGGAAGACTTTAAAGCTTATGGTGTTCGTTACAAAAATGATATGCGCTGGTTGCTCAACAAAGGTGTTGGAAAATTAAAAGCAAATACGAAATAATTTTGTTTTTACTCAGTTAATTGATTCTAAAATAAGCCTATGTGCCAATCTGATATTGTATATACTATTTCAGGTTGGCACATATTTATGCCACATTGGTACCGTTCATTTTGGACTATTCAATTTATTTAGGGCAGGGAAGTTGCTTTGCAACAAGGTATTTAACCTTTGAATCTTGTTAGCCTGTCACTTTTAGTTAACAACACTCTAAGGTGCAACCCTGTTCTTTTTTATAAACAGTAGGTTATATGCGACAAAATATTCAATCAATGTTATGTGTTTTGATGAGTTGTTTTTGTTTATCTGGTTGCAGCATTAGTTTTATTTACAATAACTTGTCGTGGTTAAGTTCATGGTATCTTGATGACTATGTGAGCTTATCGGTTAAACAACAGCAGCAATTCGATGAGGAGTTTAAAGCCTTTCAATACTGGCACCGAACGACTCAATTAGCTCTTTATTACCAGCAGCTTGAACTGTTGAAACGACAAATCATTAAAGGAATTAGTGAAGACCAAATTAAATCTCACCGAGCGCTTGTGCAAACACACTGGACTAACCTATTAACTCGCGCTGAACCACAACTTTTCGAGCTCACTTATAGCCTTGATAAAGCCCAACGTAATACTCTCCTTAAATCAATTAAAGAAAACAACGAAGCACGATATAACGACAATAAACCAGAAAGTCTTGAATCTTGGCATCAGGATCGCTGTGAGATGCAACAAGGTTTTTATAAAAAATGGTTAGGGCGTTTAACTCATTCACAAAAACAAAAAATTTGCCATTACATCAAAGCGACAAGCCCGCTTGCCGAGCTTCGTTTTGAATACAGCCAAACGTGGTTTGCAACTATTGAATCCGCATTTTTAATGACTAAAAGTAAGGCTGAATATGAGACTTTGTTTACTGAAATTATTATTAACGCTAATGCCTTGAAATCAGAAGAGTACCGTATTTTGTCGGCTAGTAATACGGAAATCTACGTGAGTCTCTTTCACGTTATGATGAATAGCCTTAACGACATGCAAAAAAAACACGTAATTGATGAATTGAATGAGCTTATTGAGATATTAAAAACACTTGAATTTGATAGCTGATTTAGATTATGTGATTAAAGTTGGCTGCCTATTGCGTGATTAATCATTAAATTTCATAACTAGTACTGCCAGATTTTTATGAATGCTAGCAATTTATACATTGATTACATTGAAGTTTAGCCCAAATTCTAATGGCCTAGTCTCACATACCGGGTATAAATAAGTGTTTTTTAAACGACTAATAAATCACTGTTAATATCAATGTATTTCAATTTCTCATTTAAATAAACTGTATTTAATGTATTGGCTGGTTAGCTTTTTTAAAAAAATCTATTTAAAAAACAGACTCAAGGCTGATTTTTATAGCTAAAAGGTATTTAAATTTACTTTTCCTAGATAAAAAATATAATTTATTTTTTACGTTAACTGTTTTTATATACAGATTTTCTATTTTCCTTCTTTCTACAAGAAAGGAGGAATAATTCCTCCTTTCACACATCAACCAGTTCGCTGGTGTTTTTTAAGTAATTGATTCAATTAATGGAATACGTTACGATAAGTAAATTCATAAGATTTTAAAGGTAAAATTCCGTTTGTAGAAACAAGGAATTGTTCCTTTGAATAAACTGTTATGTGTAAAGGAGAATATCTACAATGGATCGTCAGTCGCGTAAATTCAAAATCATTGCTGCAATAATTACTATCCCACTGTTTGCAATATTATTATTCGGATATAGCTTTGTTATCTTTATATATAGTGATGGGATAAGTGATCTCAAATATTACTCTTTACTGGGTTTAGGTTTTGTAGGCATTATCTTGTGGGGGAAAAT
>JBELHN010000004.1:134986-148173 GCA_042091395.1 Colwellia sp. | reverse complement strand
AGTAGAGTTAATAGCCGCAATTATTGGCCCGAAATTAGGGTTAATAATCGGAATGCTCACTATCTATTTAATATAAATTTGTTCTGTCTATTCCCTAAAACAAAACTAACAAGGAAATCAATCAGGGCTAAAAATAGTTGGCTTTTGCTCCTGCATCGCTTATTTTAGCCAACAACTTTTTGCCAATTAGCGTGGCGATATATAAAGGTACTTATATGGGGCGTATACAAAATTATTATTTAGTAGGATTTATTTTTTGTGCAGCATTGTTAAATATGTTTATTGAAAATGAAACTATCGGTATTAAAGTTCTTTGTCTTGTTTTATTGCTTGGTAATTTTGCCTTTGCTTCATTACTTCACAGTTACAAAAGTTCAGTTGCTGATAAGAAACTTAATTTTAAAGAATAATGTACATATAAAAAGGTTTTAAACAACTGACAAAAAACAGTTGGCTTTTGGTCACTGCCTTCATTATGTTAGCCAATAATTTTTTGCTGGCTAGGGGCGGTGTGTGTATTCGAATTATCATAAAACATGGAGTTAATATGTCTAAAAATTGGAAATGTCCAAAATGTGATTGCAGAGATTTTGATACCGATACAATAGCAACTACTGGTAGTGGTTGGTCTAAAATATTCGATATGCAAAATCGAAAGTTTACTGCGGTAATTTGCTCTAATTGTACTTATACAGAATTTTATCGTAGTAAAACGAGTACACTGGGTAATGTTTTCGACTTATTCACTAACTAGTAAATGCACGTAACAAAAGTTTGACGTTAAACCCTTGCCTGACGCTCATTCTTCACTTACTGTAGCCAATCATTATCCGCAATTTATGCGGGTGTTAGCAGTATCTTTGGAGTTGAGTTTGGAACCTGAAGGAATTTTAATATCGATATTTCGATATTTCGATATTTCGATATTTCCATAAGAAGAGAAAGGCAGGGCCTCTTTAACAAAAGAAACCTGTGCTTAAAAGGTTTCCTAAATATTTAGTTCCCCTTACGCTTAACAAAAGTGTCACCTCTAGTAGCCTTAATATTGCGTTGCGTTTATCACGCCAATCGCTGCGGTGAAGCTGATCATAGCCAGTAAACGTTGCACATCACAAACAAGGGGTGGTCGCCCGAATTTGTTTGTTAACTGCGGTTTTTCTGTTGATGTTGTTGCCGATGCAGTGATGTCTACTCACTATCTGTTAATCGTTAAAAGTTGCTAATGAATGATGTAAGACATGTGTCGATTTATGTCAGCTGATTGCAGAGCATTTCTCTTAGGTTATTGGTCGTATTTTTGTTTCGATTAACCGCAAGCAAACTACTTTTATTAACGGCAACTTGTATCTTAATTGTTCAATTATGTAATCCAGTGACGGAAAAATAATGAAACTTACCAAGATCGCCTTAACCAGCCCGGCAGCAGTTGCTGTTGTTGTTGCCTTAACATTATTAGTGGGCATGCTCAGTTTATTTAAATTACCTGTACAGTTATTCCCTGACATTGAAAGACCTCAAATAGCAATTCAAACCACCTGGCGTGCAGCATCCCCGAAGGAAGTAGAATCAGAAATCATTGAGCCTCAAGAACAAGTTTTACGAGGTATTCCTGGCCTTGAATCGATGCGAGCATATGCCGATAGAGGCGGTGCTTACATTAATTTGTCATTTGGCGTTGGAACCAATATGGAACAAACCTTAATTGAAGTGATTAGTCGAATGACCCGCGTTGCCAACCTCCCCAGGGATGCAAGGTCACCAAGGGTTATGCTTGGTGGTGGCCGAGGCAACACACCGGCATTAACTTATTTCTTTTTGCAGGCACTACCCGGAAATAAACAAGATATTAGCCAATATATGGATTTTACCAATGATGTCATAAGACCTCGGCTTGAGGCTGTTGAAGGTGTTGCGAATGTAGAAACATTTTCTGAGAGAAATCGCGAAGAACTTCAAATACGTTATGACCCTATTAAAGCGGCAGAATATGGTATTGAAATCCCGCGGCTTATTTCATTAGTCTCTACTAGTGATGATGTCTCTGGTGGTTTTATTGATGTTGGTCGCCGTCAATATACTTTACGTTATAGTGGAAAATACAGTGTCGATGAGTTGTCTCAGTTAATGCTGGAGTCTCGAGGTGGTCGAAATATTCGTTTGAGCGATATAGCAACTGTTGATGTGCGTCAAACCGACAGGCAAGGTCTGGCGCTGCAAAATGGTAACCCAGCTTTTTCGATGCGAATCAATAGGGCTAATGGTGCTAATGTTTTAGAAACGTTAAATCGAGTTAAAGCGGAAGTAACCTTACTTAATAGTGAATTATTGGCACAGAAAGATTTAGTGATGGTGCAGTCCTTTGATGCGTCTGTATTTATTTATCGGGCTATTAATTTAGTTACCAGCAATTTATTTGCTGGGGTTGTTTTGGCGTTGTCTGTTTTATGGTTTTTTATTCGTCGTATGCGCGCAACTTTGATTATTGCCACGGCTATTCCAGTGAGTTTGTTGAGCACCTTCATTGTTTTAGAAATAACGGGTCGTTCGCTTAATGTTATTTCGTTAGCCGGTTTAGCTTTTGCGGTAGGCATGGTGCTTGATGCCGCTATTGTGGTGCTTGAAAATATTTTACGGATGCGAGATAAGGGACTTGGTGCGCACGACAGTGCTGAACAAGGGGCTAGTCAAGTTTGGGGTGCACTCCTTGCCTCTACAGCAACCACTGTGGCTATATTTTTACCGGTATTTTTCCTAAAAGATATTGAAGGGCAGTTGTTTGGTGATTTAGCATTAACCATTGCTATTGCTGTGTCAATTTCGCTTATTGTCGCTGTGGTCTTACTGCCGGTATTGTCCAAATATTACTTGAAAGAACAAACCGTTATTGACCCCAACGCAAGGTTATGGCGGCGTATAACAGGCTGGGTGATGCAGTTAACCAATAGCCGTAGCAAACGATTATTACTTGCGACCAGTTTATTAACCTTACCTATTATAGTGACTGTGGTTGCTATGCCTAAATTGGATTACCTACCACCGGTTAAGCGTGATGCGATTGACGCAAACTTGCAATTTCCGCCGGGCTCAAATGTAAAAACTATTGAAAAAGAGGTGATTCAACCTATTGTTGAACGTTTAAAACCTTACATGGATGGCACCAAGGAGCCGGCGCTGAAAAATTACTATATTTTTGGCGGCTCTTTTGGCGGTAATTTAGGTGTACGTGTTAAAGACCAAGATAGAGTTGATGAGTTATTAGCGATAGTAAAAAATGAAATCCTTATAGACTTACCCGACACCCAAGTCTTTGCTAGGCAAGGTAACCTATTCGGTGGCTTTGGTGGTGGTAGGCAAGTACAAATTCATTTGCAGTCTAAAGACACCAAGGCATTACAAAAGGTCGCGGAGCAGGGTATTGATTGGGTTAAGCAAGCTATCGAAGGAGCGAGTGCTAGCGCTAACCCAGGATTATCAATGTCTGAGCCAGAAATTAACTTAACACCCAATGATCGCAGTATTTTAGAACAAGGCTGGAATCGTCGTGATGTTGGTCGCGTGGTCAGAACCTTAGGTGATGGGCTTTATGTTGGAGAATATTTTAACGGCAGTAAACGTTTAAATATGATTTTACGAGCAGAGGGCTGGGATGATCCCGATAATTTAGGCGATGTGCCTGTCGTTACCAGTAATGGTGGTGTTACTCAGCTCGCCAATTTAGTTGATATTCAGCGTACCGTTGGCCCTAGCAGTTTAACTCGCATTGATGCTCAGCGGACTATTACCCTTAATGTTAGTCCGCCCAAAGGCTGGTCGTTAGAAGAAACTATTTCTGCCTTGAAGTCACAAGTTGAGCCTAAACTTCGCGGTATCATGCCAGAAGACGGCAACATTCAATATGGTGGTAGTGCCGACCAGTTAGCAAAAGCGATTAACGTGATGGCAGAAAACTTTGCTTTTGCTTTAGTCATCTTATTTTTATTGATGGCAGCGTTATTCAAATCAATTAAAGACAGCTTATTGGTGGTTATTACCATACCGTTGGCGACTGTGGGAGGCATTTTAGCCCTGCAATTACTGAACTTAAGTGTTTTCCAACCATTGGATTTATTAACCATGATTGGTTTCATTATCTTGCTCGGTTTAGTGGTTAATAATGCCATTTTATTAGTGCATCAAACTCGGCTTGGTCAACAAGAAGGCCTAGCAAGGGTAGTCGCTATTGAACAAGCCCTAAGTTTACGCTTGAGGCCAATATTTATGAGTACGGCTACCAGCTTCTTTGGCATGTTACCGCTGTTATTAATGCCGGGCGCGGGCAGTGTTATCTATCGCGGCTTGGCCGCAGTTATTGTTGGTGGCTTAGCCTTTAGCACCCTGTTTACTATCGTGCTATTGCCTTGTTTATTACGATTAACTCAGCGCGATTTTTTTGGAAAAAACAAAAGCCACGTTCAGCAGGAGTTACTTGAAACTGGTATTAAAGCAATATAAATAGCTTAACTGATTAAGGACATCATTATGAAATATAGTAAATCGAACAATGTATTATCTAAAAAAGTCAGCGTCATTGTTAAATGCTTTTCTTTTACAATTCTGTTGGCTATTTTAGCCTTCAGTTTACATCAAGGTGCTTATGCCGCTGGTAATGAAAAGCCAGCACAATTAGTCAGCATAGAGCCGGTTATAAAAGAACACGTTAATCCGAGTATTTGGCTACCTGCTAATGTTATTAGCCGCAAAAATGCGCCAATTTCTGCTGAGCAAACTGGGCAATTATTATGGGTTGAAGAGGTTGGTAGGCAAGTTAAAAAAGGTCAATTATTAGCACAAATTGATGATCGACATTTGAAATTACAGTTGGCCCGTCAACAAGCACAGGTTAAACAAAGTCAAGCGGATGTTGATTACCTGACAGGGCAAAAATTACGTTTTGAAAAACTAAGAGCAAAAAATAATTCAGCGGTAAGTGAATATGATCGAGTGACTAAAGATTTAATTATTGCTGTAAATGAAGTGACTGCTTTAAGTATATCTGTTGAGCAAACTTTGTTGGCATTAGAAAAAACCAGTATTAAAGCGCCTTTTACGGGTAATATCAGTGAACGTTATGTGCATGTTGGCGAACTTATTACTGTGGGTCGGCCGCTAGTGCAACTTATTGACACCAAAAATTTAGATATAAAAATAGCCGCGCCTATTGATATTGCTCCTTTTTTAAAACGAGACAGTAAAGTCATGGTTAAAGTCAATAAAAGTTTAATTGAACTGCCAATACGTACTTGGAGTCAAGCGGGGGACCAATTATCACGTACGTTTGACGTTCGCCTTGCTGCAGATGATCTTGATCTTTTGGCGGGTTCAGCTGTCATGGTGTCACTGCCTAAAGGTGAAGCTACTGAAGCGGTTTTAGTGCCGCGCGATGCTTTAGTGTTGCGTGAAAATGAAACCTATGTGTTGATTATTGATGAAGAGCAACAGGCACAAAAAATAACGGTATTGATTGGGCAAGGGGTAGACCGTTGGGTTTCTGTTACGGGTGCTTTATCTGATAACGATAGTGTGGTGGTTCGTGGCGGTGAGCGTTTACAAAGTGGCGCCAAAGTACGTTATAGCCGTAAGGAAAAAGATGAGTTAGTGGCTAACTTAAATTAACTAATTTACCGAGGATTTTTGCTACTTGCGTAAACCTTATTTATTGCATAAAAATTTAAAGAAAGGTCGCTTGCAAGGTTTATTCTGCGGCGTTTGAGTAGACAGTCGTTTGTATATTGAAAATAAAATCGCGTAGATATAATGAAGCGCCAGATACGCGTTTAACCATGGGCAAAGCGTTCTAAAACATGTTTGATGGTGCTTTAGCACACAATAACGGGTTAGTGATTTATTAGGTGTTCATTTTGCTCTAAGGGCTGCACACACTTTCTCAGTAACATAAGCCAAGAAAGCCACATTCAGCATAACTCAATGTGGCTTTTTATTATTGTAGCCTTTTATCGTTAACGTGCCTTGATTAGCCATCTTGGCGAATTAAATAATCGAACGCACCCAGCGCGGCATTTGCACCATTGCCCATCGCAATGATGATTTGTTTATACGGATTATCAGTTACATCACCCGCAGCAAAAACGCCCGCAACTGAGGTTTCACCGCGTGCGCCAGCAATCACCTCACCATGATTGGTTAATTCAATATCGCCACGTAAAAATTCACTGTTGGGTATTAAGCCTATTTGCACAAATATACCAGCTAAATTCACTTGGTGATTATCACCACTATCGCGATCTGTATAATGTAAACCTGTAACGCGTTTACCGTCACCAATCACTTCGGTGGTTTGTGCATTGGTAATGATAGTGACGTTAGCAAGGGAATTGGCTTTTTTGACAAGTACGTCATCAGCACGCAGGGTATCAGCAAACTCTAATACGGTTACATGTTCAACTAAACCCGCTAAATCTATAGCCGCTTCAATACCCGAGTTACCGCCACCAATCACCGCAACTGGCTTTCCTTTGAATAAAGGTCCATCGCAATGAGGACAATAGGCGACGCCTTTACCGCGATATTCATGCTCACCTGGCACATTCATTTCTCGCCACCTTGCCCCTGTAGCTAACACTACTGACTTGCTCTTTAATACCGCACCATTCTCTAAGCTGACTTCGACTAGCCCTGTTGCTTCATTGCGCTGTACTTTTCGAGCTTTATTACTGTTCATGATATCGACATCATAATCACGCACATGCTCTTCAAGGCTTGCAACCAATTTCGGCCCTTGAGTCGCTTTAACTGAGATAAAATTTTCAATCCCCATGGTATCACTCACTTGACCACCAAATCTCTCAGCGACTAAGCCAGTATTAATGCCTTTTCGTGCAGCATAAATGGCTGCTGCTGCACCAGCGGGGCCACCACCAACAACAAGAAAATCGTAATCATCTTTTTCTGCTAATACCTTAGCTTGGCGAGCGCCAGCATTACTATCCACTTTATTTAAAATATCAGTTAGTGAGATCCTGCCTTGTGCAAACGACTCACCATTTAAAAACACATTGGGTACCGCCATAACGTCGCGATCAAACACTTCGGTTTGAAATAATGCCCCGTCTATCATGGTGTGTTTAATATTAGGATTGATTGCTGCCATCATGTTCAGTGCTTGCACTACATCAGGACAATTTTGACAGCTCAATGAAATATAGGTCTCAAATTCAAATGAGCCTTCAAGGTGTCGAACTTGCTCTATTTGTTCTTGTTCAATTTTCAGTGGGTGTGAGCCACTATGTAATAACGCCATCACCAACGAAGTGAACTCATGCCCCATAGGCAAACCCGCAAAACGCATTTCACTGCCTGTTTCCACGGAGCGAACCACCATGGATGGCAAACGTTCTTTTGTTGCCTGCTCACTGTTATTACCATCGAGTGAACTCACTAATGGTGATAAGGCAACAATTTCTGCTACCAATTGGGTAAGCTCTTTTCCTTTAGGGCTTTCATCAGTAAAAGTAACTAACTCAACGGGTGTTTTTAAATTTTCTAAATAGCTTTTTAACTGTGCTTGTAAATTGGAATCTAACATAATGACCTCTGCGATAAGTTGTTGAGAGCTGGAAAGTACTAAGGAAAAGAAACTTTTATTAAAGAGAGCACAACAAGCAATTTAGTCGTGTTTATGCTCTTCAAGTTAGACTCTAGCTTTGAATTAAATAGCGTTTACTCGAGGCGTGAAGCATGAGCATAGCTTGTCTATGTGATTGCAGAGCAACAAAGAGTAAGCACTATTTAATCAAAGATAAGGAAAACTTAACAATTCAAGATTTAGATTTTGCCTACTAGGTCTAATGAAGGCGCAAGCGTTTCAGCACCTGGCTGCCACGCGGCCGGACAAACTTCACCGTCATGCTCAGCAACATATTGCGCAGCTTTAATTTTGCGAAGTAGCTCAGAAGCACTGCGGCCAATACCTAAATCATGAACTTCGGCAATTTTAATTTCGCCTTCAGGGTTAACCACAAATGTCCCACGTAACGCCAAGCCGTCTTCTTCGATCATGACACCAAAATTGCGAGTAATTGCACCTGTTGGGTCACCAATCATTGGGTATTGAATTTTGTTAATAGTCTCTGAAGCATCATGCCAGGCTTTATGAGTGAAGTGGGTATCAGTTGAGACTGAATAAACTTCTACACCCATTTTTTGTAGCTCTGCGTAATGATCTGCCATGTCACCTAACTCGGTAGGGCAAACAAAAGTAAAATCAGCTGGATAAAAGAAAAATACTGACCACTTATCAGCGACATCTTTTTCACTTAGCTCAACAAATTCGCCTTGATGAAATGCAGTAGCGTTAAATGGTAATATTTTGGTGTTGATAATAGATTGATTCGAAACTGTGCTGCTCATAGTAAACTCCCGTCTTTTTATAAGTTAGTTGTCTGTCTACAATGAAAGACATTAATAATGTGTTTCGTTGGAGACAAGACAATAATAAGAGAAGAGTGACTATAATTAAAATCGATTGTATCTAATAAGTCGATAGTTAAAACCTATGGGATAAGGCAGAAAAGTTGAAAGGCGGTTAAAGGTTGATGTTATTTATTGTTTAATATAAGCAGGTTATTACTTTGATCAATAGTAAATTCAAAAGCACGTAAATAGTTCATGCCTAACAGCCCGTCATTGTTTGCTCCAACATGTGGGCTAACGGCAAACAAAAAATCTTTGACTAAATACCCTTGTATTGACAAGCTCTGAGCTTGGTAAATACTGGCGGTAACTAAACCACCTGCGGTGCTTAGCGTGAGGTCTTTGACATAATTTACCTGGGTGTATTGATTTACCTGATTAAACGCCTGCTCAGACAATAAAGAAATGCTCGCTCCCGTGTCTATCATTAAGGCGACAGTAAATGCCTGGTTTATACTGGCTTGTACAATAAAATGTTCACCTTGCTTGGTTAATTGAATGCCTTCTGGTTGCCTTAATGCCCTTTGTATTTTTGTTAATAAAGCATTGGCTTTGACTTGATAATTGGGTGCGGTTAGTAACGGCTCGATGCTATTTTTGGCGAGCTCAAATTCACCCAATTGGAACAGAGTGCGAGTATAAAGCCACTGTAAATGCAGGTTTTCTACATCAATAACCATGACTTGTTCAATAAAACTTTGTAATTCTAGCCACTGGTTATTTCGAATAAAAACATCAGCATATTGATATACCATTTGTCGGGCGTGGTCTATGACCTCGCGTTTTTGATTTTCAATAAATACGTGGTATTGAATGTTATAGGCATATTCAATGGCTGTTAACACCAGTTGTTCTTTGAGGGTTTTATCGACTTGCAGATATAAAAAGTCTAGGTCGTCACGATCAAACTCCAAATAGGCGGTAATAGCTTTTTCTGCCTCTATTAATTGTTCAGTATTGATTAGTGTCTTAGTTTTTTTTAGCCAGTAGGCTTTTAATTCGGGTAATTGTTTTTTATTGGGCAATGACTTGATTAAAAAACTTGCGAGAAAATAATCACTTTCTTGAAGAGCACGTTTAACTTTTACTGAAAGCGGTTGCTCATTATACTTAACGGTTGAATTGATGGGTTGTGGCGATGATTCGGTATTTGACACTGCAGATTGGTAAGGTGAAATCTTGTTATTAATGACCTGTATATTTAATTGTAGGAATAAATAGACATTGATGGCGAGGGAACATAACAGCAAAATGCACAAGGTAATACGCCACATAATTAGGCTCCACGATTTATTTTTATCAGGGTAAATTGATTACGTTACGACCACTATAGCTTTTTTTGCTTAGCTGAGCAGCGTGTAATCAGAATAACAGAGTGTTATCTTGAAATATTATGAAGTTGCTTGCCTTCATCATTTTTCTTGTACTGCTGGCGCTACTTGAATTGATACTTGTCGTTGATTAATAGTGTCTTTACCTTGATAATTTGTCATAAGGTGAGTGTTTTGGCAAATAAGTACGCAGTTTCTGTTATGTATTATATAAAAAAGCGCCTAGAGTAAACTAGGCGCCGAGAGTAAGCGGTTTTATTTATCATGTCGGTAAATACGTTAAGATAATACCTTAAATTAATACCTTAAATTAATACCTTAAATAAATACCGCCAATCCATGTATTTACACATGAATTATTGTTGTTTCCACACAGCGGCAGATCCAGGTTGTTCACCTTTAGTCCACCAGGCTGCGCTGTAGTTTACACCTTGGTAAGAAACAAGATCACCACTGTTGTACACTAAGTCTGCACGCCATGCTCTGATTGTACCGTCATCAGGAATGACTTCCGACCATGCACCACTTTGGTCAGGTCTTTGACCTTGCACCCACCAGTTAGCTTTATAAGTTATACCATTAAAGACAACAGTATCGCCTGATGTATAAATAATATTACTATCCCAAGTATCCGTTGGTGGTGTTGTGGTACTAGCATCTGTGACCGTAAGCAAGAAGCTTTGTGTTGTTGTCGCTTGGCCATCGCTTACTGCAACACTGACCGTATAGCTAGTATCGGCAGTGACTTCGCCAGCAATAAGGCTAATATTAGCACCACTACCTACTTGCGTTAAACCTGCAGGCACTTGCCATGTGAAGGTCAGTGTATCGCCGTTTGCATCGCTCGCCGCAACAACTACGTCAGCTTGTGTTGATTCTTCAATGGTTAAATCCGGCAATGCATTTACCACAGGTGCTTGGTTTTCATCTGTTGCTTGCGCAATAACAGTTAAGGTTGTTGATTTGCTAACAGTCGCTTCACCATCTGAAACACTTAACGTTAAAGTGTAAGCAGTATTCTCAGTCACTGTATTCGCGGTGATTTCGATACTTGCGCTATCAGTAGTATTGGCAGTTAAGGCACTATCAATAGACCAGCTATAGGTTAATACTTGGTTATCAGCGTCTGTTGCAGAAGCATTAATGGTTAACGTTTGGCCTGAATCAACAGAGAAGTTATTGGCTAAGTTAATAACCGGTTTTTTGTTTGGAGTTGGTCCAACGGGTCCACCATCAGCCAAACCTTCATGCATAGCATTTAAGATATCACCATTGTCTGCATCAATCTCCCAAGCAAATAAACCACCTAGCCCGTTGGCCTGTACGTATTGGCCTTTAGCAATGACAGATCGTGGACTGTCGTATGTAATTAATGTGCCTGATTGTCTATTCCATACGTAGGCTGCATCAGCCATTTCATCGTAGCCAACTTCAAAGCCATTCACTCCATTACCTGCAGCGCCAACCATATTTTTTGCAAGACCTTTGTAATCAATAATACCAGCCTCCCAAACACCTTGTGCAGTTGACCCGGTGAGTTTACCAGAGCCCATTGCTGTCATAGGGTTGTCAGCTATGGTGGTGTTTTCTGGCATAACGCCTTCCCATCCACGACCATACATTGCCGTACCTACGACGATTTGTTTGGGGTTAACGCCTTGCGCTAATAATAAATCTACTGCATTTGATACCGTGTACGCAGGGCCCTTACGTGGGTTACCGTCAGCATCAAGGCCAGTGCCATTACACTCATCAGTACTAAAATGGCTACCACAATTTAATGCGGTTTGATGGCCGGTAACATTACTCCAACCACCATAAAAATCGTAGGTCATGGCAAAAATATAATCCATGTACTGAGCCGCTGCAGCGTAGTCAACGTCTTCAATTTTGTCATAACCTGAACCAATGGCAGAGCTAAGTTCGTAGGTGCGACCCGTATCAGCTTCCAACTCGTCAAGCATGGCACGCAACTCTGCCATTAGGGCTATGTAGGCAGGACCATCGTTAATGGGGTCACCTAAGTTTGGCCCAGCTGCACCATCACCACCTGGAAATTCCCAATCAATATCAACGCCGTCATAAAACTTCCATGTTTGTAAAAACTCTTTCATTGAAGCAACAAAGACGTCACGGTTAGCTTTTTCAGTAAAGCCATAGAAGGGATCAGATAATGTCCAACCACCCACTGAAGGCAGTATTTTTAAGTCTGGGTTGCGTTGTTTTAATGCCATTAACTGCGCATAAGTACCACGGATTGGGTCTTTTGCATCAATACCAGGTAAGGCTTTTTGGACAGCAGCCCATGGGTCATGAATCACTACTTCATAATCACTAGAGCCAGCACAGGCTTTTTCTAATGCGCGCCAACTATTACCATTTTCAATCTCTTTTAGTGAGGTATTGTCACCACAAATGGGAATAAAGCCGTAAAGTAAATGAGTTAAATTATCTACAGGTATTTGACTAACATCATAATCGCGACCATAAATTCCCCACTCAACAAAATATGCGCCAACAACATTATCTGTTTGTGTTGGGTAGGTTTTATTGTTGGCATCAATATTCATCGCTAATGGGGCTAAATGGCCACCATCAGTGTCAGCAATAATAATTTCTTTTTGGGCACTGGTTGCACAGGCGGTGCCTTCACATAACGCCACAGTAAGTTGGTGCCGCCCCGATTTTTGATAAGGGAAAGTTATCACACCAGATTTTGTGCCAGCAGATAAGGTCCCTTCATTGACTAGCTCATCATCAAAGTAAACTTTGTAATTGTCGCCACCAGAGCCGCTCCATGAATTCCACTTAATACTAATTTCAACCTCTTGCTTGGCAGTAACGAGCTGTTTATAAGAGCCATTACCTTCAAGGTCAACTTCAACAAATGAGTAGTTTTGCGGTTTCCAATCAAGACTTGGTGCTGAAGGTGCGGCACTAACATAGTATGATGACAGTGCTGCACTTATTGCACATGCGGTAAGTAATTTTCTTTTCATAATTTCCTCTTGTTATAATATTGCCGATTATTTCAGCTTATTTTCGGGTTTTCGTTTCAGGGATTTTTTGTCTTGAGCTATTGTTTTTGCCATACAGCGCTGCTGTCTGGTTGCTCACCTCGGGTCCACCACTTGGCTTGATAAAGGTTTTGTTGGTAGCTAACAATAGTGCCTTGGGTGTAAGCATTGTTGGCTTGCCAAACCGGTATGTCGTCATCTGTATTTGACTGCAGTTGCCAAGCACTACTGTTATTTGGTTGTTGGTTGGTATTCCACCATTTAGCGATATAGGTTTTGCCTTGATAAATTACCTCGTCATTGGCTGAATAAGTGGCGTTACTGTCCCAGGCAGGTATACCGCCGCCGCTGTCGTCACCACCGCCGCTGT